>NZ_DAMAUN010000052.1:0-42916 GCF_032078915.1 Lacrimispora sp.
CAGCCTATGCGGTCCGGTATTGGAATCAGCTTCCGGAAGCACTGGCAGAAATGGCTGTTAGGCTGAAAGGTGTGCAGATCGAAAACAGACCAGCGCTGGAGCTGATCAGAGCCTTTGATCATGAAAACGTCCTGATCTACCTGGATCCGCCCTATGTGTTATCAACGCGGGGCCGGAAGCAGTACCGGCATGAAATGTCTGATCAGGATCATGAGGAGCTACTGGATGTAAGTGTTCACAGCCGGGCGAAAATTATGCTTTCCGGATATGATTGTGAGTTGTATGAACGTTATTTGAAGGACTGGTACAAACTGCAGATGCCGGCCAGGGCGCAGAATAATCTTAGACGGGTGGAAACGCTGTGGTTAAACTTTGAGCCGGTGGAGCAGATGAGATTAGAGTCAGAGGCAGGCCAAGAAGCAGGAAGATCTGCGCTTATGCCTGCTACGTAAAATTAAGATTTCCTTGAGAAAGGTGGTATGAATTGAAAATAGTTGATGATTTTAAAATGATACGGAAAGGAGACACTGTCCGAAAATACACAGATAGCTCCATGACTACATATCGTGACTACGAAGTAATCCAGGGCGGTAAAGCAGCTATGGGAGGCTTAATATATATACAAGATATTAAAAGTGGCGGCCCAGAGTGGGTAAATATTTACGATATTGTAAAACTGGTAAACTGAGATTTCATGAGGAGGGTACAGATTGAGAAAATCACCAAAAGAACGCCGGAATCAGTATGTGCAAGCGCAGAGGATCACCACGGCAGAGGCTGCTATAGCAGTAAAGGCGCAGCCTGCCATGACCTTCTCTGCAACACATCCGGCTTATACATATACAAGCTTATGCCCGGATCCGGCACTGCGTGAGCCACCGGCGAAAGGAAAGAAGGTAGAATGTGAGACTAGAAGATAAAAAGAAAATCGTTGTCCAGGTTTATCCTGGCAGGAGGTTTGGGACTGTGATTGGCAGCAACGATGGCCTGATCGGGATCCTGCAGGACAACGGTGAGTACATAGATGTGCCTCAGGAGAGGTTGAGGATTATTTCAGAGGGAGAGGAGGAAAGAGATGAATAGTGTAAATAGCCTTGGAGATATTGGCAAAATTTTCCTATCCGAGCCTGTCAATGATCAGGAAATTAAAAGAGGCGATGTGTATTATATTGCTGCCTTGCAGAGTGAAAAAGATGGTTGTGTGCAGCAAGGTGGGAGACCTGGAATCGTGATAGGTAATAATACCGGAAATCTGCATAGCCCGGTAGCAATCATTGTATATACAACCACGCAAAGAAAATCAAGTCTTCCGACTCATGTCGCTATAAGCAGTTTGCCGGAGGTAAGTACAGCGCTATGTGAACAGATTATTACAGTTAGCAAGAGCCGCTTATGCGAATTTATGGGACGACTGACGGAAGAAGAAATGAAAGGCGTTGATAATGCTTTAAGAACCAGTATTGCCTTAAATCAAAATCAGCAGCTACAAGAAATAGAAGGTGTTCCCTTTTTTGAATGTGGAGAGGATAAGCTCCTACAGGAGGCGCAAAAGAAGGTTATATGCATATCTGAGACAGCAAACCGGATTAATAGGACAAATTCAGCCTTGAAAGCGGTTGTGAATAGTGAGGGTTTCTGTTTTATGGGGAATAATCTCATTGAGCTGGATTCCATTCTTTTTCCCGATGATTTGAGAGAGATTAAAACAACGGCCATTAACCAGATTAAGAAGCGTAAAAAGGCTGATGAGGATATATTGAAAGAGCTTATAGGGGGCTTTAGTTTGGTGCCGGAGAGCGCGCCAGATAAGCAGGACAAAACCAATATTAATACAAAGTCTATACTGCCTATAAAGCGATTAACCGTAAATGTAAAGGAGCAAGTGGGACAGCTTTATAAGGCCGGAAAAGAGATGGAAGAGATCGTGCTTGAAACTGGTATTGATATTGTGCGGATAAGCCGGTACATAAAAGAGAGTGGCCTTGGAGAAGAGAGGTATAAAGGCGAAAGTATACCGAGTGGGGGATCGGCTATGATTCCCACGGTAGGTGCTTTTAGGAAATAGGGAGTGAATAGATGAGTTTTGAGGATTATACCGGAGGAGGTAGAGAAGGCTGGAAAAGACAAGAGCCATATCAAATAACAAGAAATGTCTGTGTTGTGGCAAGTTATATCCTTCTGATACAGATCAGAAAAGGTGTACTTGTGAGCGGGCAGGGTGGCTGTTCGTAATTGGGACTTGGCACCTGCCGAAGATCCAAGGTAAGCATTGACAGCGGGGAGGTGACTGTATATTGACAGTAAAAGAGTATCTAAGCCAGTTGGACGATCTTAATAAAAAGATCAGGCATAAAAAGCAGGAGCTTAAGGAGGCAAAGCGTAACAGGGGAATTGTTATAGTCTCAGATGGAACAGACGGGAAGGTTCAGACCTCATTTACCGGATCCACGGGCAAGCAGACAGAATCCCAGGCGTTACGGATCGTGTCTCTGGAAGAGGATATTGAAAGCAAAATTATTGAATACATGGAATTGAAGCACGAATTAATAGATCAGATACATGACCTTAAGGACGGTTTGTGTATTGATATTCTGTACCACAGATATGTGCGCAGCGAGAAGAACTTTACAAAGATTGCCTGCGATATGGGGTACTCGTATAAATATATAATCAATAAGCACGGAGAGGCTTTACTGGCTTTTGAAAAGACTCATCAGGAGCTGTTTACTGATGAAAGTGGTAAATGATGGAAAACAGATGGAAAAGTTTTTTTAAAGGTATGTTATACTAATAGCGTGGTATTGGGCTTCCGAGAGGAGGCCCTTTTTAAATCCCGACAGGAATTTTGTTATCATCAATTGAAAAGGAGATGGTAACATGAATAGTTTTATTAGTTGGATAGGTGGTAAAAAGCTTTTACGCAAAAAGATCCTGGAACAGTTTCCGGATCCGGATTCCTTTAAACGATACATTGAGGTATTTGGGGGAGCGGGCTGGGTACTGTTTGCAAGTGATAAACATGCAGCAATGGAGGTTTTCAATGATGCAAACGGTGAGTTGATTAATCTATATCGAATTGTGAAGCATCACCCGGAAGCTTTACAGAAAGAACTGGAGTGGCTGCTGATGTCCAGGGAACAGTTTTTTGATGAACTCAGCCGTAATACAAGGGGTATGACTGATATTCAGAGGGCAGCGAGGTTTTTCTGCATGATTAAAGAGAGCTTTGGTGCTGATTGTAAATCGTTTGGTGTTAGAACCAGGGATATGCAGAAAGCGGTTGATTATCTTAAAGGGGTATCAGGCCGGTTAAACCGAGTTGTCATTGAAAATCAGGACTTTGAGCGATTAATAAAGACTTATGATCGTCCAGATGCATTATTTTATTTGGATCCACCTTATTACGAAGCGGAAAAGTATTATCCGGATCGTTTTAATCCAGAGGATCACAACCGGCTGCGTGAGTGCCTTGGTGGCATTAAAGGCAAATTTGTTTTGTCCTATAACGATTGTCCCCGGATCAGGGATCTGTATGAGGGGTATACGCTTGTTGAGGTAGAAAGGACGGACAATCTTGTTACCAAGAGCGAAAGCCGAAAATATAAAGAGCTTATTATCAAAAATTTCTAATTGCACAGGGCTGCAAGCTGTCACAGGTTTGCAGTCTTTTATTATACACAGATCGGAAGGTGAGGTGGTTGGCTCGTGGACATGAAAACCTAATCCCGTTTAATAAACGAACAGAGGTTGAACAGAGGAAAATTGCATCAGCGGGTGGAAAAGCCTCTGGTGAAGCCAGACGGAAAAAGGCAGACTTCCGCAAGACATTGAACGCCCTTCTCACCGCTGAAATAGATAGCCCTGAATGGTCCCCGGTCCTGGAAGCCCTGGGCCTTGATAGTACCCTGGAATCAGCGGTTAATGCTGCTATGATAAAGGAGGCCCTTTCAGGAAATGTAAAAGCCTATGAAGCAATTGCAAAGTATTCCGGCCAGTCTGAGAAGACGGACACAGATCAGGAAGAACAGCAGATACGAATGGCAGCGTCTAAGGCTAAGATGGGCGTTGATGATGAGGAAGAAGTGGAGGACGATGGTTTCCTTGATGCATTAAGCGGATCAGCTGCAACAGATTGGGAGGATTGGGAAGAAAATGAGGATGAAGAGGAAGAAGAGACCGATATTTAAGTTTCAACCCTTTTCTCGCAAGCAAAGAATGGTATTGAACTGGTGGACGAATAATTCCGTAGTTAAGAATATGGATGGGATTATCGCTGATGGAGCTATCCGATCAGGTAAGACGGTTTCCATGTCATTATCATTTGTCATGTGGGCTATGAGCTCCTTTGATGGACAGAATTTCATAATGGCAGGAAAAACGATCAGCTCCTTTCAACGTAACGTACTTACAACATTAAGAACGATGCTAAGCAGCCGAGGATATAAACATGTTTATCACTTGGCAGGCGAGCTACCTAATATGCTAGAGGTAACAAAAGGAGGCGTCACTAATTACTTTTATGTCTTTGGTGGTAAGGACGAAGGGTCACAGGAATTAGTACAGGGTATAACAGCGGCGGGTGTATTTTTGGATGAGGTCGCACTTATGCCAGAGTCCTTTGTCAATCAGGCAACCGGACGATGTTCTGTCAAAGGCTCAAAATTCTGGTTTAACTGCAACCCCGCAGGCCCCATGCATTGGTTTAAAGTTAACTGGATCAATAAGTCCATCGGATACCTTGGGAAGAAGAAAGCCGAAGAGTTAAGGACCTCAAACAAGGAAGTAAAGAACATATTGTACCTTCACTTCACCATGGATGACAACCTTTCCCTGGACGAAGAAATAAAGAAGAGATACCGCAGCATGTATGCCGGTGTCTTTTTTTTGCGTTATATCAAGGGTTTATGGGCGGTTGCCGAAGGGCTTATCTATACCATGTTTACCAAGTCGGCCAACATCTACAACGACGAGACACGGCCTAAGGGATTGGAGTATTTGTCTACCCGCACGATTTCTCTGGATTACGGAACGACAAACCCCTGTGTATTCCTGGATATATACGATGATGGTGATACGATTTGGGTGGATCGGGAATACCGATGGGACAGCCGGGTGGAGAAGGAAGGTCAAAAAACTGACAGCCAGTATGGTGATGCTATGGTTTCCTTTATGGGTGACAATCCGGATCTGCAGTGCGACGTTGTAGCGGATCCATCAGCGGCCAGTTTTATCGCAGAACTGAAAGGCCGGGGCTACATCGTAAAACCTGGGGACAATGAAGTGCTTGACGGAATTCGGGTGGTTGCAGCCCTGTTTCAATCTGGAAAGATTAAGGTGCATGAACGCTGTTCAGGATTGATCACGGAGTTACGGTCCTATGTGTGGGACGATAAGGCAGCACAGCACGGTGACGAGAAGCCGGTCAAGCAGCTGGATCACGGTCCTGATGCCCTAAGATACTATTGCATGACAAAGCTACCGAAATGGAGGAGGAATGTTCAATGATATTAGCTTGTTTGACTGGAATCTGGTTGTTTATTGATTTATTAATGGCATGGCAGTGTTGCAAAAAGAAAGATACTTGTGGAACCATACTCTGGTGTACTTTTGCGCTGCTTATGGCAAGGTTAGTATAGGAGGAGCTTATGGCAAGACCAAAACGAAACCGTCCGCAGAGAGAACGGGCAGAAAATAGAATACAGGTAAACGATGCCTTTTCAAACCCGATCGCACGGTTAGGCTACGGGACGCAGGATCTCCTGCAGGCTACCCAGTACCCGCTTACCCGCTTGACACAGAATTACCAGCTACTTACAAGCCTTTACCGAGATAACTGGATTATCCAGAACATCATATCGACCATTCCGGAGGATATGATCCGTAAGTGGTATACCGTGAAGAGCAACGTAGCACCGGAGTACATTGACGCCTTGCAGCGTCTTGAAAGAAAGGTGCATCTACGAAAGTCGATCCTGGAGGGAATGTACTGGGGCAGGCTTTATGGTGGGGCCGCAGCGATCATTATGGTAAAAGGCCAAGACGATCTATCACAGCCTTTGGACTACGGCTTGATTCTCCCCGGCACGTTCCTGGGATTGCAGATACTTGACAGATGGAGTGGCATCTACCCAGAGATGGGGATTGTAACAGATCCATCTGATCCTGATTTTGGGCTTCCTGCTTACTATACGATCAGGGACGAGGAAAGCGGGGTTCTGGTATCCAGGGTGCATCATAGTAGAGTGATACGATTCACAGGCAGGGAACTTCCCTACAATGAGAAGATAGCAGAGCAGTACTGGGGAGAATCGGAAATTGAAGCCATATACACCGAAGTTGTCAAGAGGGATAATGTTTCTTCCAACATTGCAGCGCTTACGTTCCGGGCAAATGTAAATTACATGGAAACAGATTCCATGGATCAAATGCTTGCGGTTAATAATGCAGAGGCCCAGCGCCGATTCTGGCAGACAATGCAGGCTCAGAGCGTACTAGAAAGCAATTTCGGAACCCGTTTGGTAAACAAAGGTGATGTTATGCACAATACCCAGTATACTTTCACAGGACTTCCCGATGTGTACGATCGGGTGATGATGGACGTTGCGGGAGCTGCCAGAACGCCAGTGACAAAGCTGTTCGGGCGATCCCCCGCCGGTATGAACTCCACCGGGGAAAGCGACATGAATAACTATTATGACTATATCGACGGACTAAGGGAAAATCAGTTCCGGCCATTGCTTGAAAAGATTCTTCCAGTTATGCTGCTATCGGCCTGGGGCGCTGTTCCTGATGATCTGGATATTGACTTCCCGCCACTGCAGACGCCGGATTCCAGCGAGATCGCTGATATAGCTGAGAAGAAAACTCAATCCATCATGTCAGTATATCAGAGCGATTTGATCGACGCTGCTACCGCTCAGAAGGAGCTTAAGGCCCTATCTGATGAGACCGGTATGTACAGCACCATTTCCGACGAGGCCATAAAGAAAGCGGAAGGAAAGACCTATTCAGACTACAAGGCAGTGCATGACCCCCTGGCAGGCTTCACGCTTCCGAGGACTTTTGAGGAGGGTGACGAGTAATGCCGCAGATGATACGCCCTCCCGGAAGTAAGGATGAAACGGCTTATCTTAGAGTGTTATTCCTAAAGACAGAGCAGCGTCTGATCGCAGAGATAAACCGGAAGCGGAGCCAAGGCTATGTTGATTATGCAGAGATGGCCGCCTTAAACAGGACACAGCAGATCCTCCAAGAAATGGTGGACGAGAGCTGGAGTTATGTCCCGGCTATGATCGAAAATATATTCTATAAATCCGAAGCTGCAGCCAATGGGTATAAGAATGCTGCAGGACTCACTGCTTCTCAGCTTGGAATCGTCCAGCAGTTATCTAATAACCTATTGGGTGACATTGTGGAAGCTTCTGTCACTGCCCAGAAGAACATCGAAGAGACGTTTCAAATCGGCAGACGAGAGGCTGACAAGGTAAGGGAAGCAGCCTTAAAGTCAGTAGCTGAAGCAAGGGCTGCAGGGTATGGCTCAGGCAAGGCAGCCGTCAGTATGGCCCAGGAGTTGCGATCCGCAGAAATAACAGCCTTTACTGATAAAGCCGGACGCAATTGGGGCCTACAGGATTATTGCAATATGGCTACCAGGGCAACGGCCAGACAGGCCGAAGTATCCGCGGTATTGACAGCAGATCCAGACCATGATTTATACCGTATCGTTAAGATCGGCAGCACCTGCCCTATATGTGCACCTCTTGAAGGAAGGGTTTACAGCCGATCCGGTACAAACCCGGATTATCCTCCACTGGCTTCTGCCTTTGGCAAAATTGATCCAAGCGGTAGCAATGACTTAAGCAATACATACTTGAATATCCACCCGAACTGTCTTCATGCTCTGGTTAAATACACAACCATTGGAAAGAGCGAGGCACAGATCCAGAAGGATAAGGATTTTTCAAGTTTCAGCAAAAACCCTATCACAGAGGATCCTAGAAGTAAAAAACAGATCGCAGCTTACAAGGAGAAGATCCGGAACCGGCAGAAACTCCTTAGCGATTACAAGCAGCATGAACGATACCGGGCGATACTTGGCAATGATATACCGAAAAACTTTGATAAATTCCGGGAGTTAAAGTATAATGATGGTGAGGGCTGGAAGAGTGCGCAGGCGCTTTACCGTAAGACCAACGCTTACAACAAGATAATTCTTAAAGAACCGGCGATCACTGCTGATCTGGCGCAGATATCTAAGGATACCGGAGTGCCTATGTCGGGTCTGGAATACCGGCTAAAAGCAAAAGATTCCTTCCTGCGTAAAGTGGGAACGGAAAGCGGGCACAGCCTTGATCCTCAAAGGATAAAGGATGTAATTACCTCCACGAATGATGTGATACGTTATACCTACCAGGATAATCCTTTAACGCTTGTAAATTCATATAAGAATATAACGGGAACATTGCAAGGAAAAGGATATGAACTTGTAAGAGTAAAGAATTTCTGGCACAATAAGGGGAATCCCTATAACGGCATTAATTGTACGTTTAGAATGCGAGATCCGAAAGGAAAAGGGTATCAAGACTTTGAGGTACAATTCCATACACCTGAAAGCTATGGGGTGAAGGATCGAATGCACAAGGATTATGAAGCGTGGAGGCTGTTAAGTGCTTCTTCTCCAGAAGCTATTGCACTTAGAAGAAAGATGATGGAGCAGTCACGAGGCATGGAGATACCAGCAAATATCGAAGAGGTGAAAAATAAATGAGTGTGACATATTATCGCATCAAGGATTTGGGTTTGTTGGGGAAAGAAGAGGATTACGTTCCCTATTTGTATAAGCCGGGCAAAGGCTGGGTTGTGGATATTGATAATATCTTGATGGATAGGGTTATGGGATTCGATGATTCAGAGCCGGATAATTCACCATACAAGATCGGTAATTCAAGCACTATGGACCTCGTGAAAGAGATCAGTCAAAAAGAAGCAGATAAGATCATAGCAGATTTGTAGGTACCATCAGTCAGAAAACGGCTGGTGGTATTTTTGTACCCTAAAAAGTTGTGATATCACAACAGAAAGGAAATTAAATGCTTGCATATTATGGATACACCATAAGCCCTAACCAGATTGAAACTGGCGAGGGCTTTTTAATTTGCCGGAATGTTCCTATTGCCCGAACCGGGAGTATGGACTACCTGGAAAGTGAATTGAATCCCGCGGGCAGCTCCACCAAGAGGGTTAAGGTGCTGCGATCTCCGGAAGAAGTGTTTTCCCCTGCGGCATTATCCAGCTTTGAGGGGAAACCCGTAACCAACGAACACCCTCCAGAGCTACTGACCCCAGAAACATACAGTCTTTATGCAAAGGGCCACGCCCAGAACGTAAGGAAAGGAGAGGGCCCGTGGGAGGGCCACATGGTGGCCGATTTACACGTTCAGGATGAAACCCTGATCCGAGAGGTGCAGGAGGGTAAGAGGGAGATCAGCTGCGGTTATGAATGCAGTTACTCTGATAATGGAGATGGAACCTATTCGCAGCACGATATCCGAGGGAATCATGTGGCAGTAGTCACAAAGGGGCGAGCCGGTAAAAATGTTGCGATTTTAGATTCAGTAAAAAAGATAGAGGCCGACCGGCCAGAAAGGAAAGATATTATGAAAAAGAGTTCATTGTTTAAGTTGTTTGCAAGAGCGGCTAAAGATGCCTCACCAGAGGAGCTGGAGTCCATGGCCGTCGATGCTGCAGAGGCATTAGAAGGAGAAACGAAAGCCGAACCGACAACAACTCCTGCAAAAGAAGAAGTAAAGGACTTTTCCAGCCTGGATGCAAAATTGGATAAACTTGTGGAATTACTGTCTGCTAAGAAAGAGCCGGAAGTCGATCAGGATCCACTGGAAGGCCTGATTAAGGCCCTTTCAGGTGAAGAGGAACCGGCTCCCAGTGCGGAAGCAAAGGTGATTCCTGCGGAGGAGCTTGACAAGTCTACCGGCACAGCAGATAAGGCTATCATGGCTGAGGTTATTAAACAGCTCCGCCCGGTAATTGCTGGAATTAAGGATTCAGCTGACAAAAAGGCTGTTACGGATTCACTTATCGCCTGTTTAACGGATAAGGATACTGTGAGCGATATTGCAAAGATTGCAGCCACTACCCAGAAGAATGCAGCCAGGCTGGCAGATAAGCAGCCAGGCATTGATCTGGACGCTTGCCAGTCTGCTTATGATGCTATGAACCCACACAAAAACGGAGGTAAGAAATAATGAGAGGACAGGTTATTGGTAAAAGTATGACACACGGTTATGCCGGAGATTATTCCAGGCAACCGGACATGATTATTGATACGCACCCGCTTGGTGGTGCTGTTGCCGTAAAGTTTGGTACACCTCTGGTCTATGATAGCGATAGCAATGTCGTAGCCTTTGGGGATAGCAATACTGCTGTTGACTTTGTAGGTGTTGCTTCCAGAGAGTTCAAGTCAGCGACGGCTTACCTTTCCCAGTCAGCCGGGCAATACGAGCCAGGAGAAGCAACTAGTACATTTAAGCGCGGTTGCATTAATGTGCTTTGCAATGTAGGCAGCCCCAAATTGGGAGGAAAGGTATATATCCGTACAGAAAAGAATGCGAGCATTCCTACGGGCGTTGTTGGTGGATTTGAAGCGGTTGAGGACACTGGAAAAACCGTGCAGCTTACTAATTGCGAGTGGCGTGGAGAAAAGGACGCAAACGGTGTGGCAGAAATCAGGATTTTATCCTGCAACAGAGCATAAGGAGGGCAATTAAATATGAAATATCAAAATATGGGAACATTCGATGCGGGAGTAGTAACTGCCCCATCAGCAGGAGCCGCGGCTCCCCAGAGATTCCAGGCGATGGATGCGGCAGCGATTGCAAACGGCGGGGCATTCCTGCAGTCTGAACTTGAAAAGAGAGATAATGTTATCAGGCAGCCTCTTACCAGTTTTACATACGGTCGTGATCTCCCGGTTCGTGTAGGGGGTGGCTGGGCTGAATACGTTTCTGCCATGAATGTGGAATACGGCGTCACCGGAGGCAGTGAGGACGGGCCTGTACACGCAGGTGGAGCCAACGGCGTTCCAATGGTGCAGGCTAATTTCGATAAGGAACTGTTTAAAACTCATATCTTTTCTGTTGGTATGAGAATTGGTTTCGTGGATATGCAGCGCGGAAATATGACTGGACGCAGCTACGAAAGCATTTTAAGGGACGGAATCCGAATGGCCTATGATAAGCACATGGATGCAAATGCTTATGTGGGTATTAAAAGGTATGGATCTACTGGAACTATTAATAACCCGAATGTAACAGTTGCAAATGCAGCCACTACAGGAACAGGGAGTTCGACGAAGTTTAGGGATAAAACCCCAAAACAGACCTTACAGGATATTAACGACGCAATTCTCGCGGTATGGAATGAGGCAGAAAATGATAGGAGTGCAATTCCTAATCACATCCTGATGCCATATGAACAGTTTAATTATCTCGCAACAACCGCGGTTTCCGAGTTGTCAGAGAAAACGATTCTTACATTTCTCATGGAAAACAACGTATCAAAGCAAAACGGAGTTGATCTTTACATAGGGGCAACTTCCTGGTGCAAGGGTGCTGGAGTAGGAGGCACTGATCGAATGGTTGTTTACATTAATACGGAACGCTTCATTGCCATGGATGAACTGGCACCGCTTAACAGGGCCATGACACAGCCGAATGCAACGAATCTCTGCTATGATACCGCATATCTGGCTAACATTTCAGAGGTGCAGATGTTCTATGATAACATCATGCGCTACGTTGACGGAATTTAAGGAGGGCTATCATGTTTATAAACAGTAAAAAGAACTTTGAGATCTGCGAGGGAGAGAAGAAATTTCTTATCCCTCGTGATTATATTGGAGAGGTACCGGCCTGGGTTGCTAAGCACTGGCTGGTGCTTGCCGCCATTAAAGACGGGTCCATTGCCACTCCTAAAGGAAAGAAAGATAAAGCACTAGAGCAGGCGGATGGAGAAGCCGAGGTAAAGGCGGACGCCGCCGACAAGCGGGAAGAATAAGGAGGATACGGCATGTGTGAGCAGTTTCATGGTTTAATATCCGCAGCGGCCAACATGCCGCAGCCGGGAGAGATTGGGTCTTACACGAAGGAAATGTTTCTGACTGATTTTCCTCAGTTCACAAAAAAGAAGAACAGCCAGGGAGAGGAAGAAGAGAACCAGATCATCAGTCTGGTTCCTGATCCTATGCTGCAGGTATTCATTAACAACGCTAATGCAAGTATTTTACCTAGCCGGTACTGTGAAATATGGAGATATGCCGCCGGGCTTTATGTGGCCCACTTTTCTGCGCTATACTTGAAAACTTACTCTGACGGATCCGTTACTCCGGCCAGAGCTGCTGCAACTGGTCAGCAGACCGGACTTGTGAAAGAGGCCACTATGGGCGATACGACCATAAGCTATGACAATGCGGCCATCACAGAGGCAAGTGCCAAATGGGGAGCCTGGAACGCTACCCAGTACGGCCAGCAGCTTGTGACCATGGCCCGCATGATCGGAATGGGAGGGATGTATGTTATTTGACAACCCAATCTTTGAAAACTGGTATACAGATTCCATGAGCATTTCCCGAAATGTTAGTTATAAGGTTGGTAATATTGATAAAAAGAGACGGGAAGAGATTTATAAAGATATTCCATGCCGGGTTTATAGTACAAAAAGAAACGGTCCTTCATGGAAAGAGACAGCCGCCACAGCTACCGCCACAGATAAAGTGGCCTGTGATGTGGCCGTGGACTTAAAGGCAGGGGATATGCTTATGATTGTAAGAGGCGGACTCTTAGGATGCAACCGGGAGCCTGAACGGTACTTTGCTGGTCTTCCGCAGCCTTATTTTGATCCGGTGGGCGGAGTTCTTTCCGGACTGGAGCATCAGGAAGCCGTTCTTTTAATGGACGAAGTGATCAAGTAAGGAGGAATTAAGATGTCAACCTTTGGTCAGGCAACCAGAAAGCGCCTGGAACAGCTCCGGAAGCAGGGGCAGAACGTACCTAAGATCATGGAGGAGGTTATGGAGGGGGCCACGATCGCAGCGGTAGAACGGGCTACGGAATTGACTCCGCCAAACGGATCCACTATATCCGGAACCGGAACCCGATCAGGAGACATGGCGCAGGCATGGGAGCTGGATAGCATTACAAAGCCGGTAATGACTGGTGGGAGCGTTCGAACCACTCTTGCAAACAACTTGCAGTACGCTTCTTATGTAAATGATGGCCATCGTATGGATCAGCACTTTGTACCGGGTCTAATCATAAATGGCAATATGCTTGAAAAGGTGGATCCCAAGTTGGGTGGTATTACGGTGGGAACTAATACGCCTTATGTAAAAGGAAAGTATATGAAGCAGGCAGCCATAGGGCGATATAAAAATGTTGTAAGGTGGGAACTTGATAAGCGAGTGAAGGAGAATTTTAAATGACATTTACGCTTACACAGTTAGTAGACTCCATAAGTGGAGCTTTGAAAGAAAGCTATCCAGATATCTCAGTATATAGTAATCAAAATCAGCAGGGGACGGATGTTCCTTGTTTTTTTATATTCTTCATGCCAACCGAGACAGAAAATCGGGTAGGTCGCCGTTTTATGCGGAACATTGGAATTGATGTGGTATATCTGGTTGAAAAAAACGATCCGGATGCGCATGATCAGCTGGTGTCTGTTGCTGATCAGCTGGACTATGCCCTGGAATTTATTCCCTATGAGGACGGAAAGCTACGGACCTATGACCGGGAATGGAAGATTGACGATGGGGAACTGCATTATCAGATCACCGTTAAGGCCATCGTTTCTCACCCGGACAACACACCCACGATTAAAGAAGTAGAATCCTATGAAGGAGGTATAAAACAGGATGTCAATTAGGAATATGCCAGTTAAGTATAAAACAGAGTCCCTGCTTAAGAGTAAAGCGTTCGCAAGCTATCAGCAGGATTTTGCCAGGGCGTTGCTCCCTGATCCGGAGTATGCCATAGAAGAAGCGAAAGAAATATTAAATAAGTTTTTTGGAAAGAAGGAGGGGAAATAGATGGCCGGAGGAACTTGGACCAGTCAAAACAAAAAGCAACCGGGCGTGTATATCAATGTTAAGTCAAACATGACACGGGGAGTCAATGTAGGAGATCGTGGTGTTGTTGCGATTTGCGAGCCGTTATCCTGGGGCCCGGAAGAGGAGCTCATGACGATTAATGTCGGTGATGATTTTGTCCCATTCATCGGATATGATTTTACAAATAGTAAGGCGCTGTTTTTAAGAGAGATTTTCAAAGGCAGCGGACACACAAGAGGGCCTGTTAAGGTCATGTTATACCGCCCAGCCACAACAGGTTCGGCAAAGGCAAAAGCAACTATTGCGCCGCTTACGGTCACTGCAAAGTACAACGGCGTAAGGGGTAATGATATCTCAGTTTCCGTTACTGCTGATCCAGATAGTGAGGGGAGCTTCACAGTTCAGACCATTGTTGGTGGAGCCGTCAAGGACACTCAGGTAGGAAAGGTTGTTACAGACCTGCATGGCAATGATTGGGTGGAGTTTTCTGGGATTGGGGATTTAGCAGCAAGTGCAGGAACAGCCCTTTCAGGAGGCGTAGATGGAACTGTGAACAGTGCGGCCTATTCTACATTTTTGACAATCTTAGAACCCCACACCTTTAACATACTGATCTATGATGGCTCTGACAGCACTGTACAGGCTGCTTATGTGGCCTTCATTAAACGGATGCGGGATAACCTGGGTAAGAAGTGTCAGGCTGTTACGGCGGGCGTCGAGAGCGATTCTGATGCTGTTATTTCAGTAAAGAATGGAGTGGTACTGTCAGATGGAACCACACTCACCCCTCAGCAGGCAACTTGGTGGGTTGGCGGAGCAGAAGCCGGAGCGAATTACAGTGAATCCCTGGTATATGCACAGTATCCTAACGCCGTGAATGTTTCTCCCCGTCTGACAGCTGCTGAGATTAATGATGCACTGAGCAAAGGCCAGATTGTATTTTTCGAGGAGTTTGGAAGCGTGAAAGTTGTTTCTGATATTAACACCCTTACCTCTTATGCGTCGGATAAGGGCGAGGCATTCAGCTTTAACCAGGTGATCCGTACCTTAGACACCGTTGCGAACGACGTTTACAAGAACTTTTCGCAGAATTATATAGGTAAAATCCCTAACAATGCAGCGGGAAGGGACCTGCTAAAGGCTTGGATCGTTGGATATTTGAATGAGATCCAGGCAAACGGAGGTATTCAGAACTTTGTTGCAGATGATGTAGTGGTGGAAGCTGGAGAGGCGATCAATGCGGTGGTCATAACGTTGGCGATCCAGCCGGTGGCAGCCGTTGAAAAGATTTATATTACAGCAACCCTTACAGATTAACAGGAGGTAGGATATGTCATTTTTATTAGAACGCGATGCCTTGAATGGTAAGGCCGGCCGGGCTTTTGCCGTGATTGCTGGTCGAAACGTGGAAATGTTCGGCCTTAAAAAGATTCAGGCAGATGCAGAGTTTCAGGAATCAGACTTTAAAGTGGTAGGAACCAATCTGGTACAGAAGAAGACTTCCGGTGTGACATTGACCGGATCGGCCACGATATATTACGGAACACCGGAGTTTTTAAATATGCTGAAAACGTATTTAAAGACAGGAGCACTTCCGTACTTTACAATTCAGATTACCAATGACGACGGGGGAAGCACCGTTGGAACTCAGACGGTAGCTCTTTACAATGTAAAGCTCCAGAAGCTCCCCATTGCCATGTTAGATGCAGACACAGAGTTTCTGACCATGGATATTTCTTTCAGTTTTACCAACGTAGAAATATTGAACGCATTTGGATCCCCAGCACAGCTGGGAGAATAGGAGAAAAATAAATGAGTAAGCTTAGCGCATTTTTAAAACCGGCAGTTGCCAGCGTTTCCAAGGAAGTAGTTGTGTCAGATCGCTTTCTTGATGAAAAAGGGGAGCCCGCAAAGATTACAATCAAGGGTATTACACAAGAGGAGAACAACAGATTAATTAAGCTTTGTACGCGTACTCAAAAAGATAAGGGTACCGTGTATGAAACTTTAGATAAAGTCTCTTATCAGAACAAGTTAGTCTTGGCCTGTGTTAGTGCCCCGGACTTTGCTAACAAAGAGATCTGTGATGCTTATGGTGTTGTAGATCCATCACTGGTTCCGGCTAAAATGTTTCTTAGTGGGGAATATGCTAAATTAGTTGATGCTATTATGGAATTGAATGGCTTCAAGGACAGTGATGAACTGAATGACGAAGCAAAAAACTTCTAGCGGGAGACGATCCCGAAGTTGGCCTTGCATATTATATGTTTGTCAACTTTGGAAAGCCTCCCGGATGGATATTACAATTTTCCATCGAGGAACGATCGTTAATGGCTCAAATGGCAATCAAAGAAATAAATTCAAGAAACAAGAAATAAAGGAGGTGGCGGCATGGCAGAAATTCGTGAAGAGTTAACACTGATAGATCGATTCACGCAGGTTTTTAACAATTTTATAAGCTTGGGCAATGCGGCTGCCACCCAGTCCGAAGCTGTGCAGGCTGCGGTAGATGGAGTGGATCAAGCTTCCTCCACCGCAGCCTCTAATGCATCTAATACCGTTGCTTCATACACCGCCGCTGCGGATGCGATAAGCTATTGGACTGATAAGGTAGGAAATTATGATAAATCGGCGATGGAGGCCACGTACACTACGCAAGAATTGGTAAAGCAGGGTTATAAAACAGCCGAAGCTTTGGTAGCAGAGCAGCAAGCAGCAGAAGCCGCTGCCGCAGCACAAGAAGCAGTTGCTGAAGCTACTCGTATGGACGCAGAAAGGCAACAAGCTCTCGCTCAAACAATTCAGAATGAAGCTGTAACTGCTTATGAAGCCGTAAATGAGGTTCTAAATGCAGGACTTACTCCAATGCAACAGTATGAGCGGCAAATAAAACAAGTGGAATCTGCTTTAAAGTCAAATGCAACAAAACTTCAAGAGGCTGCTACGTCCTATACGGATATAGTATCAAATCAGGGAGCCGCATCAGATGCGGCCGAAAAACAGGGACAAAAAGTTGAGCAGTTAACTGGTAAAATCAATGGGCTATTACGGCTACAAGATGAATTAAATAAAAAATTAAAGGAGGCCTCCGAGGGTCACGAAGAAGCTGGTGACAAAGCTAAGAAACACGGAGAAGAAGCTGATAAAGCTGCTAATGGTGGATTAAATAAGATGTTGGGTAAGCTCCTTAAGCTTGCAGCGATATATTCGTCTATAAGAAAAATGGGTGACTTGGTTTCCAATGCAATGAAGGAAAGCAATTATGAAGTCAAATTTCAAGCCACCTTTGGTGATGATGCCGTTGGTACTGCGGCTATGGATTACGCCCGAAGAACTGCGAATGAATATGGTAGAACCACAAGTGAAGTGGCAAAGGCAACATCTGAATTTATGAAAGTATCCACCCAGCCTGCAAACTTGGATAAGTTTAACGCCTTAACCGATAAGTTAGCTGTATTCAGTGAAGGAAATAGCTTTGGCCAAATGGGAGACGCATTGCAAAGAGCATTTATGTCTGGATCGACAGGTTTATTGGCTTCTACCACTAATATTAGCAAAGGTATTTTAGAAAAGTTTAAAGTCGAAGAACTGATTAAATCCGGCAAAGTATCTGAGGCTCTTGATGCCTTGGAAAAGGCAGCCGAGGCCGCGGGCATGACCGGAGAAGCTTATAATAAAATGCTGGATAGTCCGCAGAAAAAATGGGATAAATTTGTTAATGGCATGAAGAATGGAGCTGATCAGGCAGCTGGTGGATTTGTAAGAGCTTTCGCTCCAGCTTTTGATAAACTCGAGCAATGGGTAAGCAGTGATAAAGCACAAATTTTTTTCAAGGCTTTAGAGGAAGCGGCTTCTGTTGCGGCAATTGGCGTTGGCTATGTGGTAGATGGTATTATGTGGCTGGTAAACCTCGCAATGGATAATCTACCTATTTTAGCCGGGTTGTTTATTGCCTTAGGTGTTGCAGCATTAGTTGCAGGATTTCAAGCCTTTGCTGCCTGGGTGACGGCAACGTGGCCGATTCTTTTGATTATTGGAATAATCGTAGTTCTTGTACTTGCATTTTATAATTTGATTGACATCATCAACGAATGGACAGGATCAACGATTAGCGCCACTGGTATTATCATGGGAGCCATATTTGCATTAGCGGCTTTTATCTATAATACTTTTATCGTAATTCTTTGGAACGGTATTGCAGAATTTATTAACTTTTTCGCCAATGTATTCAAAGATCCGGTTGCGTCTATCAAGCTTCTATTCCTGGGGTTGTCTGAAACGGTGTTGGGATATATAGCAAACATTGCTCGCGGCATTGAAGATTTATTAAATAAAATTCCGGGCATTAGCGTTAACATGACTAGTGGATTGGACAATCTTCTTGAAAATGTTAAGTCCGCAGCGCAATCTGTTAAAGATGCTTCTGAATGGACAGAGGTAGCAAAGAAGTTAGACCAATGGGACTATAAAGAAGCAGCTACGCAAGGCTATGGACTTGGAGCGAAGATTGATAAAAAGCTGTCATCAATTAGCTTAGAGGGGCTCATGGGGAATATGGCATCCGGTTCAAATGATCCTTTTATGAATTACGACGGAATTGATAAAGTCGGGTCGATTGGTAAAGTTGGCGAGGTTGGTAAAATTAAAGATGATGTTAGCCTTGCTGATGAGGATTTAAAAATGCTGGTAGATTTGTCAGAACGGCAGTATGTAGCCTTGGTAAATCTTACAGTACCGCAGACTAATGCGACCGTAAATCAAAATAACTATGGTGGTGGAGGGCCGGATAATACTGATGCTATGATAAAAGCTTTAAGCAATGTATTGGGCACACAGCACGCTTCCAGTAGCAATGTTGCTATAGGATAGGAGGATTCATGAGAAATAAGTATAAATTTTTTGTTGAGATAGGTGGAGATACCATAGAGTTTCCCGTCAATCCAAAAGAATATTCCATCTCTTATCCCGCCGATCATAAGACCTATGATATTTTAGACATAGGAGAAATTGTTGTTCCCAGGCTGCCTTCCTTAATGGAAGTGTCCTGGGAATCTTATTTCCCGGGAAATGAAGATGATCCCCTTATTTATGGACATGACTGGACAGAACCTAGTGATTATGTCGAGTCAATATTGGAGGCCCGAGATAACAAGGAGATATGCGATCTTGTCATAAGCCGGTATGATGCCAGCGGAAGTCGCATGTATGATACAAATATCAGTGCAGTGATAGCCGGTTTTGAGACAACAGAAAAAGGCGGGGAAGCTGGCGACGTATATTACAAGATTAAATTTAAAGAATACCGGGATTATGCTCCTATTAGGATTGCACTTCCACAGCCGGAGCAACCTACACAGACGGTGCAGATCGAAGAACAACCGAGGCCACTGTCTACGGCTCCAGAGTTACGGGTAGGTGCTGCAGTTATTGCAAACGGTACTTATTTCAGCAGCAGTTATGGAGATAAGCCTACCGGTTCAGCTAACAACTTGTCAACAACGGTTTCAAGGATTATTCCAGACGCTTCAAGGCCTTACCCTATTTTGATAGGGGGGAGTCGTGGCTGGATTAAAGCAGATCAGCTGCAGGTGACAGGATGAGTTATAAACTCCTGGTATTTAATGCCGAGGCTAACTCAATGTATGACTATGCCCCAATTACTGAGAAGGTTACTTATACTACAAACCGGAACGGCAGTGCAGGGAAGCTGAATTTTTCTTATGTTCAGGAAAAACCGATCAATCTTACAGAAGGTGCAAAGGTCCAGTTTTATGTTGATGGAAAAGAAATTTTCCTGGGCTTTGTATTTATTACAGAGCAAGATCGCTGGGGTGTTGTTTCAGTTACTGCCTTTGATCAGCTGCGATATCTAAAATCCAATGCCAGTTATAGCTTTGTTGGAAAGAAACTGGGAGAGATAATTCAACAAATTGCAGCCGATATGCAGCTTCAGATAGGGACATTGGAGGATACCGGCTATACGATCCCTACACTTACAAAGGAAAATATAGAATGCCTTGATATTATCGAATATGGCTTACAGACAACTCAGTACAATACTGGAAGAACCTTTATTTTCTATGATGATTTTGGAAAGTTGAGCTTGCGGGAGGCTAAGAATATGATGTCTGATGTTTTGATCGGTAATGGCAGCGTTTTGGCAGAGTACACATATAAATCTGATATTAATTCCGAAACCTTTAACCAGGTGAAACTTGTTCGGCCTAACAAGGATACTGGACGGGGGGACACCTATGTATTCAGTGATAGCTCGACCATAAAGAAATGGGGCCTCCTGCAGAAGTATGAAAAGGTGGATGAGAATCTAAATGAAGCACAGATTAATCAGCAGGGTAATATCATGATGGCATATTATGACAGAGTGCTAAAAACAATATCGGTTGACGGCGCGCGCGGCGTAGTGGGCCTGAAGGCAGGATCAATGGCAATGTTTAAGATTAAGGACGTCCCAGAACTTTCCAAGGGATATTATTTACTCTTGGATAAAGTAAAGCATACTTTTTCAGACGGAGAGCATACCATGAGTGTTGAAGCTAAAATCATAAATATTTAAGGAGGGTGATATTGCATGGAATTAATTGAACAGTTAAAGATCATTATAAATGACACTGTGAAGGCCATGGATTTGTTATCTACTGGATATGCAACTGTGATTAGAACATCCCCCTTAACCTTAAAGATACTTGCCACTCAGATGGAAGTAATAGAGCCGGTAGCCGAGCTGACTGATAATGTGAGATACAAGACCGTTACCGTGCAAGGGGAAACAGTAGTGATCAATCCAGGGTTAAGAGCGGGCGATAAGGTTCTGGTTATGAAAGCTAATTCCGGACAGAACTATATTGTAATATCGAAAGTGTAGGTGATACTATGAAAACTTTACCGGAGTTTTCTGGAGCTGATGTTTATAAATTGGAATCAAAGGAGTATCCGACAGAAACCTTTTTAATTGATGAAAGTACTGGTTGTATTAAGAAAGTTGGTGGAGGACTACCAGCCATGAAGCAGGCAATAGATATCATATTGAATGTAGAGAGGTATCAACACCAGATTTTTACATCTAATTTTGGACGGGAACTTAACAAATTAATTGGGAAGCCGCCTGAGTACGTAACAAGCATGTTAAAACGACGTATCCGGGAGGCTTTTTCTATGGATTCAAGGATCATTTCCGTGGACAATTTTATTTTTGATATAAATTTGGGTACAGTAAAATGCTCTTTTGATGTAAAAACCGTATTTGGTACGGTACCAGCGGAGGTGGAGGTTTGATAGATTTTAGTAAAAAAACTTATGCAGACATTTTAAGATCTCAGCTAAATCGGGTGCCAGATACGCTCGACAAGAGAGAGGGATCCATTGTGCAGACAGCTCTTGGACCGGCCAGCTGGTACATGGAGGGTATATATTTAGATCTTGCATTTTTTCAGAATAATGTGTATGCGGATACTGCGGCTGGCACTTATCTTGATAGATTAGCCATGCAGGTTAGAATGGAGCGAAAAAGAGCCACGCCTGCTATTAAAAAGGGCGTGTTTGACATTCAAGTCCCTATAGGATCTCGGTTCTCTGTCTTAGCCAATCCTCAATATATGACTTACCGGGTGATGGAGTTGGTAGAGAAAAAGGCGGATGATTTTGTGTATAAAATGGAGTGTGAGATAGCAGGTGAAGTTGGAAACAACTATTCCGGACAGCTCATAGCGATTGATTATATTCCGGGGCTTACATCTGCACAGCTTACCGATCTATTAAATGCGGGATCTGATGAAGAGACAGACGATGCTTTGAGGAGAAGGTTTCTTACAAAGCTCCAAAAGCCATCTACCGGAGGAAATCGGTATGATTATTATAACTGGGCCATGGAATGCGAAGGAGTAGGAGCTGCAAAGGTATTTCCCCTCGCGAATGGCCCCGGAACCGTAAAGATAGTTATTGCGGATTCTAACCGGTCTGCAGCCGGCGCTGATCTGGTAAATCTGGTTGTAGCTCATATCGAAGGAGTTCGCCCGATCGGGGCCAGTGTATCAGTGGTGTCGGCGCGGGAAAAGGAAATTAATGTATATGCAGGAATTAAGCTTAGGAACGGGCTGAACCTTGGTGCGGTTCAAAATCTGTTTAAAGAGGCACTTACGGAATACCTACAGGAGAATGCTTTTGATGTTTCATACATTAGTTTAGCCAAGGTCGGAAACCTTCTGCTTAATACAGCAGGAGTGGAGGATTTTACAGGACTACTGATCAACGGTGTGGCCGAAAATCAGGAGCTGCAGGATGAGGAAATCGCCGTACCCGGCACTATTACCTTGGAGGTGATATAGGTGGAGATCAGTAAATTTTATGAAAAGTTGAATAAAATAGAAGGCAACATCTATGTAATCGAAGAAAAGGCAGAGCTGATAGGAGGCGTCTATGATGCCCAGCTACAGCACGATAATATTAATACCTCCACCCTTTCTGTGTATACCGGGCCAAAATTGACCGGGGAGAGGATCCAGACCTATGTACTTTCTACACCGAGTCTCACCCCTTGGAAGCGTACTATACGGATATATTCGGATGTGCCAGTAGCCTATATCAGTTACGAGGCCGAAGGGGATACCGTGGAGGCGGAGGACGTCAACCAGCTGCAGGAAGAAGTAGTCCGGACCCAGGAAGCAGTTAATGAAGAAGTATCCAGAGCACAGGAAGCAGAACAGAAGATTATCGGTGATCTTGGGAAAGAGGTTGCCAGAGCGAAAACGGCAGAGCAGACGGTATCCGGGAGCTTGACCGCAGAGATTAAACGGTCTACGGGAGCAGAGCAGGAGCTTTCCTGGGGCCTGACTGCAGAAATAAACCGGGCTAAAGAGGCAGAAAGGTCAAATGCTGATAATCTGGTCACGGAGACGACAAGAGCCCTGGCTGCAGAAGAATCCATAAGAAGCACCATTCAAAGCAACAAGTCCAACTGGGATGATAAGTACACCCGTAATGAGGTGGATAATAAATTTGCTACTCTAGAAAATGACATAGATTGGAAAGAAACAGTCAATACCTATGCAGATATTGCAGTAGCTTATCCAAACCCACAGGACGGGTGGACGGTCAATGTGAAGGACACTGATTACACCTACCGCTACAACGGTACGGCATGGGTAGTCATATCGGCTAACGCCATTCCCAAGGCAACTCAAAGCGTGGACGGCCTTCTTTCAAAAGAGGATAAGACGTTATATGACGATGCAAACAGTAAAAAGCATACCCACGGGAATAAGCCCACCATTGATAAGGTCACAGAGACACTGATAGGCCAGTGGAACGAAGCTTACGTGAAAAGGCATGAGCACGAAAATAAAGGAATTCTGGACACGATTGCGCAGACCATGCTAGATAACTGGAATGCAGCTTTTATGCATGTAAGTGATGCAGTGAAGCATATTACAGCGGCAGAACGGACTAATTGGAATGATGCGGATAGCAAGAAGCATTCCCATTCCAACAAGACTATTCTTGACGGAATCACTTCTACACTGATCGTAAACTGGAATGCTGCATATACCCATATTTCTGATGCAGTAAAACACGTAACGGCTGTGGAGCGTGCGGCCTGGAATACGGTTTCTGACAAGGTAGATACGGTACCAGGAAAGGGGCTTTCCACAAACGACTATACGAGTGCTGAAAAGAATAAGCTGGCCGGTATTGCTACTGGTGCCGAGGTAAACGTACAGGCAGATTTTAATGTAACGGATACGGCCTCAGATGCCTACATAAAAAACAAACCAACATCTATGCCAGCGTCTGATGTGTCGGCTTGGGCGAAAGCATCTACTAAACCGGGTTATGCTTGGAGTGAGATCTCCGGAAAGCCGACCAGCTTCTCCCCTGCAACGCATACCCATACCAAATCACAGATAACTGATATGTCAACCAAGGTGTCTGAATTCGAGAATGATACGGGGTACATAACGGCTGCTGATATTGACACCAGCCAGAATCACACTCATGCAAATAAGAGCGTATTAGATACCATCACTCAGACATTGCTTAACAATTGGAATGCCGCTTACACCCATATCAGTAATAAAAGCAATCCCCATGGTGTGACGGCGGCACAGGTGGGGGCATTGGAATCTTTACAATTAAGTAATAGTGATAATCTCGATGAAATTAAAATACCTGGGTTTTATTTTGCCGGCGGCGGTAATGCCGTTACAGGAAAACCTAGCGGAACAGATGCATTTGGATTGCAAGTTTATAAAACCGCTAGTGGGTACGTAACTCAGGACTTAATAGCTGGAACCGGGAATCCATATAAAAGATATACCAGACAATGGAGCAACAGTGTTTGGAGTGATTGGATTCCTTTGCCAACATTTACTTCGGCTCCTGTATCCGGCCAGGTTGTTATTTCTGATGGAGTAACGGGCGGAATCAAATCTTCTGGGTTTACTATTGCAAAATCTGTGCCATCAAACGCAGCGTTTACGGATACAGTCTATACGCACCCTAACAGCGGAGTAACAGCCGGCACTTACCGATCAGTGACAGTTAATACCCAGGGGCATGTAACCAGTGGCACCAATCCCACCACACTGGCCGGCTACGGGATCACGGACGCAGCAACCAAAACCCATAATCATGACAGCGCATACTTGAAAAAGACCGGTTTGACTTGGGACGATCTGAAAGGGGTGTTGTAAGCCATGTATGGAAAAAATCAATATGGCCTGATTCAGTACGCCCAGGAGAAAAACGCCGATGAGGGGCAAAAAGACTATTATGTGGACCTTGCCCGATATGCCCCTTCCTTCCTGGCGGAGGTCCGGGAGTTGAAAGCCATTTATGAAACGGAAGGCTATACGGTGGGACTGTTGGAGCATGAACTTTCTGATCTGCTGGATCAGTGCTTTATCTCAACCGCAACCTGGGGCCTGACCCGGTGGGAGCAGGTTTATGGGTTGGTGACAAATATGGCCCTTTCCTATGAGCAGCGCCGGGAAATCCTCATGGCAAAGCTCCGAGGGCAGGGCACTACAACTCCTCAGATGATACGGGAGACAGCGGAGACGTTTTCGGGCGGAGAAATCGAAGTGATCGAGGATAATCCCCACTATCGCTTTATCGTGCGGTTTATCGGAATCAAGGGTATTCCTCGAAACATGAATGCTTTCATCGCTATGTTGGAGGATATTAAACCCGCCCATCTTTCCTATTCTTTTGAATACCGGTATACCATATGGAATGAGTTAATAAATCGAAGCTGGAACAGCGTGGCAGAGATCACCTGGGACGGTATACGAACTTTGAAGGAGGCATGATCGAAATATGAAATATACAAAGAATCTAAACATGAAGATCCCGGAGGGTGTGGATCCGATTGATATATCAGATATTACAGGGAATTTTGAGACCCTGGATGATGAAATGTCTAAAAAGGCAAATTCAACAGGAGGAGATATCTCTAGTACCACAATTAAAACCTTGGATCCGGTAGTGGAGAAATTTCCTGTCCCGGTTGCGGGAGAATCCGCAAAAGTTTTTTTGGGAAAAGTTAAAAAGTTTATAGAGGACTCCAACGCCGGACGGAAAGTACAGGAGGTCACTCTCACCGCCGCAGGCTGGAGCAGTTCAGCTCCCTACACCCAGACGGTCAGTGTGGCTGGTATAACCGAGAATGATAGACCGACAGTAGGTCTTTACCTTCCGGCTGGCATTACGGCAGCGAATGTTGACTTACAGGAGAAAGCTTATGCCTGTATAAATAGGGCGGTTTCGGGTGCAGGGAAAATAACAGTCTATTGCTATAAAAAGAAACCAACAACGGACTTTCAGATTCAAGTGAAGGGGGCGTAAGAATGGCAGAATGTATTATCTTAAAAGGCGGCGGTAGTGGTGCCGATCTGGATGTCATAACAGCCGGGGCCGGTGATGTGCTGGCCGGAAAGGTTAGCGTAGATAAAGATGGAAATCCCTTACCTGGGACCATGCCAAATAGAGGTAGTGGATATCAAAGTCCAGCCTCTGGCCTTAATGAAAAAGGATTATACTATTACATTGAGCCGGGGTATTATTCTGAAGGATCAAATAATCCTTGGGTATATAGAACAAAAGCAAATGTTGCGGCAACCCTTGGTATCGAGCCGTGGAAAATGCGCGGTGATGTAAACATATGTGGAGTACAGGGTGGGATACCTTTGCAGGGAGCTGAAGTAGGTGGTGATCGGGCCTGGGCTACTAACATGAGTAATTGGGCAGGAACTATTAATTTGGGGGTTAGGAATGGACATTTCTTAAATGGAGTCAACTGGATTCAGCGAGATATTCCGAATTATCAACCATGGAATATCAAAAAAGGTGTGGACATTGGTGGAGTTGTTGGTACGTGGGAGGGATATGTCCCTACCCCTAATGATCTTTATTTAAGAGGTAACAATATTGCGGGATGGATCAAAGGTGGAAAAGGTGGCGGCTCTTCTTATGTAATTACATTTGATGCTGGACAAATTACATATGGGGTAATGGCCGCAGATGGGTATTTGACTACCAATAGTCCTATAAATTTAACCGGATATAGTGGGGTTGCAGTTGAGGGATATCGTCCGGGAAATGCAACTACTATCACTATTCAATTAGCAACGGGAAATGGTGATTATACTCATACTAATGGGGGAATAGCAAGGGCAGATACGGCAGTAGGTGATTACTCTAATTTTACAGCATATTGTAATGTTTCGACAATCAACGCTGCTAGATATATTCACATAACTTCTATAAACTCAAGCTTTTATGTTTACAGGATTTGGTTGTATTAACTACCAAATATGATACATATAAGTAGCCACAGTAGTAGGACCCTCTGTCACTATAGAAATCCAGCCAGTCATGCTTCCTGTTTGACCACGAATGAAAGGAGTATATGATATGAAAATTTATGTTAATGAGCAATATGAAGTTTTATCATTGGATGATAAACCACAGGAGTACAGTGAGGTGTTTGAAGTGTCACAGACCCGCGAAGAAATGTTTGGGAACTTTTGTGCTGCCTGCACTCAGGGCTATAAATATGAACCCCAATACGAATTACTGTTTAATGAAGACGGTAGCAATGCCAGGGATGAGAAAACCGGGGAATTACTTTATAAACTCGATGATAATGGAGAGAAAATCTGCCAAGGATATGTCTGTTATCCCTTTGTGGATTACCGGACCCTCTTGCTGATTCAGAAGCAGTACGAGGATTCTCAGCAGCGGGTTCAGGTCCTTAACGCCCAGGTAGAGTACCTGTCCATGATGTCTGGATATGAAATGGAGGTATAAAACGATGAATAAATTTGAAAAGGTGAAAGGATTTTATGAAGCAAGTCTATGGTCCGTTGGAATGGTATGGAATGCCGTAGGACGTTGGATCACCGAAAAAGAATACCTGGATATCACCGGGAAAGAGTATAAGAAAGAGTGAGGAATATGAGAATGAAAAAAGAAGCACTTTGTATGGTAGTGGGAACTGTGGGAAGCTTCATAGCGTCATTGTTTGGGGGCTGGGATACCGGGATCGGTACCCTGGTCCTTTTTATGGTCATTGATTTTCTTTCCGGATTGGCCGTAGCCGGAATCTTTAAGAGGAGCACTAAAACAGAGACCGGGACTCTGGAATCGAAAGCAGGCTGGAAAGGACTCTGCCGCAAGGGAATGACCCTTCTGTTTGTCCTGATTGCCTACCGTCTGGATTTGGCCATCGGGACCAATTACATACGGGATATGGTGATTATAGGATTCATGGCCAATGAGTTAATTTCCATCGTAGAGAATGCTGGACTCATGGGTCTGCCGCTTCCTACAGCCCTTATTAAAGCTATTGATGTGCTTAAGAGAAAAGCAGAAGTAACAGAATAACAAGTTGTAACATCACAACTTTTGGGCCTGGGTGAATCCTGGGCCTTTTCTTATGGATCGGAGGAACCTATGAACATAGTAAAAAATTTAATAGATAAGGCCATAAACTGGACAGGCTATCTTGAAAAGAAAAGCAATGCCAGCCTTGATGATTTCACGGCGAACGCAGGAAGTAACAATTACACCTGTTTTGCGCGCGATTATAAATTACATACAGGATTGAACTACCAGGGACAGGCGTGGTGCGCCATGTTTGTGTCAGAGGTATTTGTCCAGGTATTTGGCTTAGAGACCGCTAAGAAGCTATTAGGAGACTCTCTGTACCATTACTGCCCTGATGGAGTGAACCGTTTTAAAAAGGCTGGCAGATGGCATACAAAGCCAGAGCCGGGAGACGTGATTTTCTTCACGAACGGTACCAGGGCATATCACACAGGCATAGTAATTGAGGTAACGTCTACCAAAGTAAAGACCATAGAGGGTAACACTTCCGGGGCCAGCGGCGTGATCGAGAATGGCGGGGGAGTATGCCAGAAGTCCTATGGCCTAACTGAGAGCAGGATCATGGGGTATGGGCGGCCAGACTGGAGCATTGTACTGGTGAAGAAATCGGGGTGGAAGGAAGAAGATGGAGGCTGGAGGTTTTACAATGGAGATACCGGGGAATGTATACGGAATGACTGGCACCATGATATAGAAAAGGATTTATGGTATTGGTTTGACGGGGCCGGAATGATGGTCTCAAATACCTGGTATCAATACAAGGGTGGCTGGTATTACCTCAACGCAAATGGTGTTATGCTTAAAGGTACCTTGATCGCAGAATCCGGAAAGGTTTATTGTCTGGACAGCGAGGGGAAAATGGTTGTGGAACCGGTGACGCTCACGCCGGATCAGGATGGAGCATTGCAGTATCCGGGATTGGCGAAATAGGGTCCCAAAGGAATTTGTAAGATATAATTAATAGTATGTTCCAACTCAAGAACATATATATATACTAGCAGGTACAAACTGCTGGCAATCGTGAATAGGATGGTAGGCCTCGATTCTACATAGAATGGAGGTGTTGCTCATGAAGTATTTTGACTTTAAGGACTTAATGTCTTTTGGCGCGTTCTTTCTGGCACTGCTGACATTCGTCTTAAAGATGTGTCGCTAAATGCAAAAACCTTCCCTGTACTTTGGCCGGTTGGGAAGGTTTTGCTTTTCTAATTAGCCAACCACCCTGTGGCGATTGCCTTTTTTTATTATATTATACATACTGCAAAAATATTACAAGTACAGGATACTTTTATCAACAAATTACTGCGTGTATCTGGAAATCCTGGCCCACAGAAAGTCTATATAAAAAATGCGTGACGAACTATGTTGTTTATGTTATTATTCATTTAAGAAAAGCCCCTCGGAAACTATAATCCAGGGGCTTATTTAGCATACTGAGTTTTAGAAGTCCGGGGGCCCAGACTGTAAGAACTTATGATAAATAGTAATAAAAAGAAAAACGGCTGGATTTCCGGTCAAATACGATCTTTTTTACAACACCTCTCAGCAGGTTCCCTTTTGTTTCGTAGTCCACTTCCGGATCAGAAACCATTTCATATACCGCTGATATCCGTCGGAGAAGTTCCGCCTTATCGGGCATAGATTCCGGTTCGCAGGCAGCCTTTTCACGGAATTGAACAAAGTTAGCTTCCAATTCCTCACGTTCCATCTTCAGACGTAGCTTATTTTGCTTATATTCTTCTAAGGTGTCTATTTCACTTTCGTAGGCTTCCCGGATACGACGCTCCTTGATTTCCATACGGGCCATAGCTTCCTGAAAGGCAATTTCTTCTCCCTTGACCGCCTGATCTGTTTTACGAATGTATTCATATTCTACAACTTCGGTTGAGATGACTTTTTGTAGAGAGTCAAGTACTGCCTTTTCTGCAATATGGGCAGATACGCTGCAGGAGTCAGGGTGTATACCTTTGGCATATTTCCAGCATTGGAAGAAATCGGGGCGCTTTTTCTGGTCATTGGAGCGGTTAAAGCCCAGGCTGCCACCGCAGGTACTACACTTTAAAAGTCCGGAAAGCCAATGGGCATTGGAAGAAACGTCCCTGCGGTTTACTGGCCTGTATTCGGATCTAATCCGTTTTTGTACATCGTGAAAAATAGTGCAGACTGATGGACGGGTTTCATGGGTCCCCTGAAAGGTAATTCCATTCCAATTTACTTCCCCTATATAGAAACGGTTGGTAAGAATCCGGTAGATGGAGCGGCGGTCAAAGAAGTTACTCCGACGGCTGCGGAAACCATATTGATTCGCCTCTCTTGCAATGGCGTTCATATCCTTTCCAGAATAGTAGGCCTGGAAGATATATTCTACAACAGGGTAGTTCTTCTCATCTATGATAAAGGGCTTTCCATCTCCTACAGCTAAGTAGCCCAGGCAGGGTGTGGCCTGATAGCCTGAACGCAGGGCTTTTTCCGTCATGCCACGAAGAACTTCTCCGGAAAGATTAATGGAATAGTATTCATCAAACCATTCAATGATGGTTTCTATGAGCCTGCCGAACATGCCTTCCATGATGGGCTCTGATACACTTTTAATTTCTATACCGCATTTTTTTCGGAGAATTCCTTTATAAAACGTGCTTTCTTCCTGGTTACGGGCAAACCGGGAGAATTTCCATAAATAAAGGCGGCTAAAAGGGGCCGGCTTCTGGGATTTTGCAATGGCAATCATTCGCTGGAATTCGGGCCGGTTTTCGGCTTTTCGCCCTGAGATTCCTTTTTTTTCAATAAAGATAAATTCTTTTGGAATTATAAAGCCGTCCGCTTTGGCAGAATCCATAATGACACGGGCTTGAGCATCAGGGGACAGCTCTGTCTGATCATCGGTGCTTACTCTAATATATGCGGCACCAATCTCCAAAGGGTGTGATGTAGATAAAGGTTTCATTGTATCATCTCCTGTGTGAATATATGATTTTTGGGTATAAAAAATACGCCCCTTGTCAGGACGTTCCGAAAATGATATAATTCCATTGATGAAATAGGTTATATCTTTCCGGTTCTCCTGGTAAGAGAAAATCTATGTTAAGCCGTTCGGTGTTACCAGCACCGGACGGTTTTTGCGTTATGAGGATTCTATTTGCTTAAATCAGTTACGCTTACAATATTTTCATTCCCCAAATCAACTCCAGGGGTGGTATCAATTATTTGTGATTCTCTCCAATTATATAATGCTGCTTTAGCAGTTTCACCTCTGCTGATGGCATCCATGTTTTTCTTATAATCTTCTTGGCTCATATCTGTTCTATTGTAATTAGTACAAGCTCCGGCGGAATCAAATGTATAGGTATACCCGTCCACCGTCATGGGATCCGTTTGCATTGATCCATCATAATTAAGATAATAAAATTTCTGTGTATTAGAAATCTGGATCCATCCGGACATCATATATCCATTTGAATTGAAAAAATACCATTTGCCATTTGCATCTTGTAGCCAGTTACTTTTCATGTATGTTCCATCATCATTTTGATACCACCAGCCATTAGTATCCTGCTTCCATTCTCCAGCAAAGACCGCAGTGCTCATGACTGCTGAGAGAATGGCAGTCGCGATTATTAATTTCGCCTTTTTCATCCCATTACCTCCGTAATTATATTTTATTAAAAAGCCTTAGGCTATTTTAATCTATTATCACTTATTACATGACCAATTCTATAGAATCGGCATCTTTTTTACTAAAATCATCATTGGCAATATGTAAAAGAGCGTGCTGGTATGCGAGCATCTGCCGCTCCTGGTTCAGTCTTGAATTTATTATAATAGTAAAACTCCCATCACTATTTGAGATCACTTGTTCTTCAATTCCACTGTCCATATCTAAAAAGTACACCCCAATCGCCTCTGTAAGCAATGGATTATTCATTCATATCAACACCCTTCATCATTATGTTTATCTTCCTGTTGCTTTAAAGTTTGTATAAAATCTATGTGGGCTTTAAGGCGCTCTGGAGATAGTCCCCTTGTCGCATGGAACAGCGAACGAAGTTCTGGATTTTTGAAAATCTCCTGAGCGATTTCGCGAGTTTCGTCATTAAGATAGTAATATTCTTTCTCGTTATCATCTTCTGTATTTCCGTTCATAAGGTAATCAACTGTAACACCAAGGCGGTTGGCTATTTGCTGTATTTTTGTAGCATTAGGAGTACTTTTTCCAAGTTTACTTATATACCCTTTTCCAAAATCAAGTTCTTGTTCAAGTTGGTTCATAGAAATTTCATTCTTTTTACACAAATCTTTAATGCGTTCTTTTAAGTCCATTTTGCGCTCCTCCAAAACCCTCTGAAAAAATCGCAAAAAACCCCTTGACATTCTGAAATAATCGCGTATAATGTAAGCATAAGGTTCTGAAAAAATCGCATAATTATAGCGATGAAAAATGCCTGGAAATTTTTATTAATTTTGATTGACAGCCTAATTATAGAATATTTTCAGAAGTAAGTCAATACATTTTAGCGATTTTTTCAGAATGAAAATGGAGGTGATTTTACGAGACAGGAAGAAGATCAAATAATGGTGTACGACAACATTTGTTTGGCTGCAAAAAAGTCGGGTCTATCAATTAACTTTATTGAAATTGAAGCGGGGTTGTCAGTTGGAAGCTTGTGTAAATGGAATAAGGTAAGTCCTACGGCGAGAAGTTTAAAAAAAGTCGCAAAACTATTAGACGTAACCGTAGACAGTTTACTGGAAGATGGCCCGGACGCTTAACAACACATTGAAGAAGAGGAGGTGAGACATGGTTACGGTTACATATTCGCGCAAGTCCTGCCGATACCGCAACCGTTGCTTAGATCGGAGCAGGCGATACCCATGCAAGGATTATCGGAGAAGGGCAGAAACAAGTACAAACAGTTCAGCATACAATCTACCGAAAGGGGTGACTGTATGAAAAAAGAGCCAGTTATAGAGAACTATATAGAAATTGATGGTAGGGATGTTTTAATAGAATCGCTACCCGTCGAGGAACGTGAAAGAATTGGGATTCTGATTCAGGACAGAATGATGGAACTGGTGGGATACAGAAGAAAAAATGCTTCCGGCTGAGGCCGGAGCCAGTGGACAAGCTTACTACTTCGAAAGGAGGAACCCCATGCAAAAGAACTTTGATAAATTAGATGATTACACCGACACTCGCCCGTCGCGCTTGATGGAGGGATGGAAATGGCTTATGCCCCGGCTGATAGCTGCAGCGGCCATAGTAATAATACTGGCCTACTGTGCAGTGTTGGAAGTGATGTGAGAGGAGGTGAGAGAATCATGATGAAACCTGAGTTTGAAAAGCTCATCGGCAAAATGGTCAGTAATGAAGAATACAGCACCATTGAATACGTCTACACTTGGCACCCGGCCATAAGTGAAACAGAGGGCAAAGATCAGATCGTAAGGCTTTACACAGATTACGGTATGACAGTCATTGAGGATATGGTGGAGAGAGCTGGGAAGATGGAGAAGCTCGAAGGAGAGTTAATGGTAGCTCAGAATCAGGTTACCATTATACAGAACCGGATTAAGGTGTTGAGAGGAGAGGAACCATGAAAAATCCTAAAGCAGATTTGGAATCCATCATGGATTTGTTGGCAGAGTGGCGCAAGGAGAACGGCGTGGGTTATGTGAGTATGTGGATTACCGAAAATGGAGGTGGACGAGCCTTTGACCTCGATGACGGTCCCTCACGTTATGAAGTATCTAAAGACTATGAAGAAGCAGAATCCCCAGGAGCTGTAACTCCCAGGGAATCAAGGTAACACGAAAATATTTTACACCCCTATTATACATAGGGATCAGGAGGAAATCAAGATGGAAAACTTTTTAAATTTTATGAAATCTGTAATTGAGGCCGCAAAGAAAGATGCCGAGGCTCCAGTAGAGATCTGTTTTTGCAAAGAACCGGGCCTGAATGGAAAGAGATCCACTACAGTTAAAGGACCAGATGCCGCAATTTTTGGAAGTCTGTGCGAACTGGTTCCTGCGGCAATCAAGAAAATTCCGGATAAAGATATGCAGAGGATTGCCCTTGCTCTGCTATATGAAGAGTCTATGCGTGAATTAGGATTTAGCGAGGAATAAGCCTATGGGAGGCGGATTTTTAAGGAAGGCAGGTAGACCATGTGTGAACGTGTTAGGCTTACTCCACTTACCCCGGAGGAACGGGCCTTTGCGGAAGAGAATCACGATGCCCTAGATTGGTGTATGAGGAACCAGAAACTGAATCCGGATTTGTACGATGTAGCAGCGTTTGGGTATCTTCTGGCCGTGAAGAAATGGTTTGCCCGGCCTGATCTGCAGTGCTGGTCCTTTAAGACTATCGTTAGGCAATCTGTACGCAGCTCCCTCAGCAATGAACAAAGAAAACAGGATTGCCGCATTAAGACAATCAGCCTGGATGATGTGATCCCGGGTACCGATGAATTGACCTATGGCGACACAGTGACAGGGGAAAATATTAGGTATCTTACAGGAGGTAAGGAAAAGATGGGAATGAAGATAAGTTTTGATATAAAGATTCCGGAAACGGCAAGGCTTGGGCGTACTCCGAGTGTTGAGATAGAAACAGTTGTTGAGTTTCTCGCTTCCACCCATAGAAACATGTGCTTTGAGTATGACAACGCAAAACAGGCAAACAGTAAGTCCTCTACTTTGAGAGCATGGAAGAAAAAAGAAAACCGAAACGATTTTAACATCTATAAGATGGCAGAGCGGATTTTTATAGAAAAGGTTTCTGTAAAAGAGAGGAGAAAGTAAGAGAATGAATTTGAGATTAAAGAAGATCTATATCGAAAATTTTAAAGGAATAAAGCAGTTAGCAATTGACTTTCAAGAAAAGACCGTAATTTCTGGTCAGAATGCAACAGGCAAGACAACTATAATGGACAGCTTTACATGGCTGCTTTTCAATAAAGACAGTGAAGGAAAATCTGATTTTGATATTCGCCCTAATGATAGGGAAGGCAATCCCATTGACAATGTGGTAATTAAAGTGTCGGCTGTCTTGAAAGCAGATGGGAAAGAAGTTTTACTTACCAAAGCTCAGGAGCAAAACTGGGTTAAGAAGAAGGGGAGCGAGGTATCTCAGCTGCAAGGGAATATCAATAAATATGAAATAAATAAAATCCCTAAAACAGAGAAGGACTATAAGGCTTACATAGAAGAGCTAATGAACGAGGAGCTTTTCAAGTTGATCACCAGCCCTCAGGCTTTTACATCGCTGAAATGGAAAGATCAAAGAACCATTCTCCTGAGGTTGGTCTCCGAGGTGACAGATCAAGACGTGATTGCTACAGATGAAAAATTCCTTGTAATATCGCAGACCTTACAGGAGTTTTCAGTAGATGATTTGACAGCTAAAGCAAAAAAGGCATTAAAAGAATTGAACAAAAGGCAGGCAGAGCTTCCGGCCAGGATTGATGAAGCCAGTAAGGGATTGGTTCAAGCAGATTTTGAAGCGTTTGGGGTCAAAAAGGATGAGCTTGAAAAGCAGATCCGTAGTATCGAGGAGCAGGAAACCAATGCCGAAAAAGCAGGAGAGGCCATTGCTCAGGTAAACAATGCAATCATGCAAAAGCAGTTTGACTTGGGGGAATTAAAGCGCAAAGCAAACGAACAGTTAATCAATCAAAAGCGTGAAATTCAGAAGCAGATCGATGAGGCAGATCATTCTTTTCTGGTCCTGGTAAATAATTGTGAAAAGGCCGAAAGAGAGATCCGGCGGAAGAAGGAACAGGCGGAAAGCAACCGAACTTACAGAGAAGTATTGCTTAAAAATTACAATGAGCTCCAGGCCATGGAGCTGGATGAAAATAGTTTGAACTGCCCTATGTGCGGGCATGAGCTTCCGTCAGACCTGAGAAAAACCAAGCTGGAAGAATTCCAGGCCAATAAGCAGAAGCAGCTAAACGGCGTCGTCCAGAATGGAAAACAGACAGCGGCCAACATTAAGACGCTTGAAGATGAAATCGCCGTCCTGAAAAAGTCATTAGAAGATCATAAGGCACAAAAGGTGGAGCTGAACAAACAGAAAACGGCAGCCATGGAAACTTTGAACGCCTTACCTCAGCAGGTAGATCTATCGGACAATCAGGAATGTCAGTCCCTTTCAGTAGAGATTCAGAAGCTTGAAAATCAGGTCCGGGAAATGGGGACAGGCTCGGGCTATTTAACTCAGCTCAAACAACAAAAAAATGAACTGGTTGCAGCTCTGGACAAGGTTAAGGCTACCCTGATAGGAAAAGAGAACAATCAAAGAGTGCAGACCCGTGTAGCTGAATTACAGCAGGAGCAGCGGACTACATCGCAGCTGATAGCAGATCAGGAGAAGAAGTTGTTTCTTTTGGAGGAGTTCACAAAGGCAAAGATGGACCTGCTTTCCTCCCGGATCAATGCAAAATTTAAGCTGGTCAATTTCCGCTTATTTGAGACGCAAATCAATGGAGGATACAAAGAGACATGTGAATGCATGGTGAATGGCGTTCCTTTCAGCTCTTTGAATGCAGGACATAGAGTAGTAGCCGGGTTGGACATTATTACAGCCTTACAGGAGATTTATGAGGTAACGGCGCCTATTTTTATTGATAATGCAGAGTCAGTAAATGATTTTAATATTCCCGACATGGAGGGGCAATTGATTCTCTTAAAGGTATCAGAAAATAACACATTGGAAGTGGAGGCGTAAAAAATGAGTAATGAGATCTTAACACAACAAAAGGCGGGAATGGCAAGTTTTTTGTCAAGTGATAAAGTCAAGGCAAATATTTTGCAGGTAGTAGGCCAGAAGAACACGGCGAGATTTATTGCAAGTGTGGTTTCGGCAGTACAGAATACGCCAGCATTGCAGGAATGTAGCAATAACAGCATATTAAGTGCAGCATTACTGGGGGAGGCCCTGAACCTGTCTCCCAGTCCTCAACTGGGGCAGTTTTACATGGTCCCTTACAAGAAAAAAGATCGTGAGGGTAACGTTATTTCCGTAGACGCTCAGTTCCAGCTTGGGGCCAAAGGGTACAAGCAGCTTGCTATGAGAACAGGACAGTATCTTGATCTAGACGTCATTTTCGTAAGACAAGGGGAATACCTGGGCAGGGACCGACTGACAGGAAAGCATAAATTTGAATTTATAGAAGATGATGCAATCAGGGAAGAACTTCCGGTCATTGGGTATCTGGCATATTTTGAACTTCTTAACGGATTCAGGAAACAGATTTACTGGACCAAGACAAAGATGGAAAAACATGCAGACCAGTATTCGCAAGCATTTAACTTAAATGAGGTTAAAAACAAAAATCCGAAATACAGTCGGGTTTCCTATGCGGATTTTTTAGCAGGGAATTATCCAGAGAAGGATTCCTGGAAGTATTCCAGCTTCTGGTATAAGAGTTTTGATGAAATGGCAGAAAAGACAATGATCCGGCAGCTAATTAGCAAATGGGGCATTATGAGTATTGAAATGTCAGACGCATACGAGCGGGATATGGCCGTCATAAATGAAGATGGAAGTCCTCGTTACATTGACAATGAAGCAGTGAATCAGCATGAAAGTGACCTTAATCAGGCAAATACCGTTGATTTTGAGGAAGTTCAGGAGACCGTCAGCGGGGAAGTTATTGACCAGGAAGCGGCTGGGAAGAATGGTCGTGATCCATTTTGAAATTAACTTGTTTAGGGAGCGGATCTGCGGGTAACTGCTATCTGCTCCACAATGAGACAGAGTGCTTAGTCATTGAAGCGGGGATACCATTTAAGGAAGTTAAGAAAGCCCTGGATTTTAATATCAACAAAATTGTTGGGGTACTGGTATCACACGAGCATGGTGATCACGCTATATATCTACATGAGTACATTAAGGGCGGTATTCCTGTTATGGCCCCTAGCATGGAACGTGTAACGGGGGCGCTGTCAGCGGTCAGCAAGCCCTTTTCTGTCAGGACATTTCCATTGGTGCACGATGTACCATGCACTGGTTTTTTGATTGAACATTCGGAAATTGGTAGATTGCTTTTCGTAACCGATACCGAGTATGTCAGGTACAGGTTTAAAAGTTTGAATCACATCATGATAGAGTGCAACTACAGTCAAGATCTACTGGGTAAGTCCTATCATGAAGGATTGCAGGAGCGGATTAAGCTCACACACATGGAGCTTGATACCTGCAAGGATTTTATCCGGGCAAATAAGAGCCAAGAATTAAAATCGGTCTGCTTGATGCATTTATCGGACCGGACAAGTGATGAAAAATTATTTCAAAAGGAAATTAGTGAATTGGTAGAATGTCCGGTTTATGTAGCAAATAATGGGCTGGAATATGAAATATAGAGGAGGAATGACATATCAACAAAGTATTATTAATTGGCCGACTGACCAGGGATCCGGATGTTAGATATACAGATGGCGGTCTTTCCATTGCCCGTTTTTCGGTTGCGGTCGACAGGAGATTAAAAAAGGAAAATGAGCAAACAGCAGATTTTATCGGTTGTGTGGCGTTCGGAAAAACGGCGGAATTTATCGAAAAGTATTTCTTTCAAGGTAACAAAATTGTTGTTGAGGGACACATACAGACAGGCTCTTACACGAATCAGGACAATCAGAAAGTGTACACAACAGATGTGATTGTAGAGCAGGTAGAATTTGGCGAATCCAAAAATCAAAATAGTGTTGCTAATGAAGCAAGGCCCGCGCCCAGTAGTGCGATTGGTGATGGATTTATGAAGATCCCGGACGGAGTCGAAGACGAAGGGCTTCCATTTAACTAAGGAGGTTTTTAGATGGTAATACAAATTGATTCCAGAGAAAAAGCCAGGGCAATCCGTAAAATCGTGGATACTTTCGATCAGCAAGGAGTACAGCACTTTGTCAGCAAGCTTCATGTGGGAGATTACATGAATTTCGATAACCCACGATTAATCATAGATCGGAAGCAGAATCTGACTGAGGTTGCCTCCAATGTTTGTCAGGGACACAGGCGATTTACTGATGAATTGAAAAGAGCACAGGAAATAGGCGTAAAGGTGATTATTCTGGTGGAGCATAGTAACCAGATCAAGAGTATCGACGATGTTCATAATTGGAATAATCCTCGCCTGAAGACTTCTCCTAAAGCTGTTACCGGGGAGAAGTTGGAAAAGATATTAAAAACTATGGAGCGCAAGTATGATACACAATTCTTATTCTGTGACAAATTACATACTGGCGAAAGGATAATAAAGCTGCTAGGAGGTGTCTCTGGTGACCGTTGAGGAAATCAAAGATACATATAGCATGAGTGATATTGTGGAGCGTTATGGCTTCCAGCCCAACAGGAGGGGGTTTATTCCCTGCCCCTTCCATGAGGGGGACAGGCAGGCTTCCCTTAAGGTCTATGACCGGGATTTTCATTGCCACGCTTGCGGAGTTGGCGGGGACATCTTTACTTTTGTAGAACAGATGGAAAATATTTCCTTCAAGGAGGCGTTTCAAGTCCTTGGAGGAACCTATGAAAAGCCAACTTTTGCCTCCAGGTTGATTGTTTATAAATCCCAGAAACGCCGGGACATGCTGAGAAAAGAGCGTGAGAGACATGACAGAAAGAAATGGCTCAACTGTATGCTCATAGGCATCTACCGGGCATACATGAATCGTTCGGAGCCTTTAAGTGACGTTTGGTGCGATAGTTACAATGCCTTGCAATATCAGCTTTATGTACAGGCAGAATTAAATGAGATAGAAGCGAGGTGGTAGCATGGTGCCGTTGAATGAGCTCACGGTAGAAACAATATTATCCAATGAAGTTTTGACAGAAGTTTTTGACCAGGAAGATGAGCTGTATCGGGCGGAACTTCTTGCTTCCCTCGGCGTAAAAGCTACGGAGCTAAAAGTAAAAACAGAATTCAGGGAGATGGTCGCAGCTTACAAAAGGGTTGAAAAAGAAATGAAGCGCCAGAAACGGGAAGAGAGTAAGACCCCCAGCTACCTTGATAATTGGACGAACTTTTCAGGCCCCTATGACAATATGCAGTGCAAGGAATGGCTTGCCACAGAAAACGGGATTTGCCTAAGAAACCCGTCAACAGGATATACGGACATATTAGCCTGCTATCATCCGATTCTTCCGATCGAGCGTTTGAAGAACCTGGAAACGGGCGAGGAGCAGATCAAGCTGGCATATAAACGGAATGGCCGGTGGGAGGAGATCATTGTTCCCAAGACTATGGTTACATCTGCAAATAAGATTGTGTCACTATCAGGCCGTGGGATCTCCGTTACCAGCGAGAATGCAAAGTATTTGGTGAGATATCTGGCTGACGTGGAAAATGCCAATGAGGAGCATATAGCTGTTCAGTATTCAACATCAAAGCTGGGCTGGATCCGTGGAGGATTCCTGCCTTACGATACAGAAATTGTTTTTGATGGAGACGCACGCTTCCGGCAGATTTATGAAAGCATTGGACAGGATGGAAGCCGGACGAAGTGGTTTGACCATGTGTCAGCCCTGCGTAAGGCAGGAAGAATAGAGGTCAAGTTTATGCTAGCTGCGGCATTTTCCAGTGTACTGGTGCAGCCGCTTGGGGGCCTCCCATATTTTGTTGATCTCTGGGGAGAAACGGAAGGCGGTAAGACCGTATCCCTGATGGTGGCAGCATCGGTCTGGGCTGATCCGGACGAGAGCGCTTACATAAAGGACTATAAAGGCACGGAGGTAGGCCTAGAGGCTATTTGCGACTTGTTAAATAACCTTCCCTTGATTCTGGACGATTCCAGCAAAAAGAACCGGAAAATCGAAGATAACTTTGAGGGACTGGTATATGATCTATGTTCCGGAAAGGGGAAAACCCGTTCTAACAAGGACCTGGGACTGAATCGGGAGAATCACTGGAAGAACTGCATCCTTACAAATGGAGAGCGGCCTTTAAGCTCCTATGTGACCCAGGGCGGAGCCATTAACCGTATTCTTGAAATAGAGTGCGGGGAACGTGTATTTGAAAGCCCTGGCAATACTGCAGAGTTGGTTAAGCGGAATTACGGACATGCCGGCCGAGAATTTGTTGAGGTCATAAAGGAACTGGGTATTGAGAAAATCAGGGAGATCCAGCAAGAATTTGCAAGGCAGCTGGCCGATGATGAGAAGATGCAGAAGCAGAGCCTATCCCTCTCCATTGTCCTCACGGCGGATAAGATCGCCACGGATTACCTGTTCAAAGACGGAGAGTATATCAGTCTTGAAGAAGCCAAAGAGGTCCTGGTAGACCGTAACGAGCTGTCAGATAATGAACGCTGCTATCAATTCATCCTGGACAAGGTTGCCATGAATCCGGCTAGGTTTGACATTCAGAATGAGAATGTTGAGAAGTGGGGCGTGATTGAAAACGGTTATGCCATTATCTATACCACTGCTTTTACTTCATTGTGCAAAGATGGCGGGTTCTCAAAGACCTCATTTCTTTCATGGGCGGATCGCAAAGGGTTGATTCAGGCCGAAAATAGTGGGAAAAAGATGGACAAGCTTAAAAGTTTCAAGGGAAACAAGGTGCGTTGTGTATTTCTCAAATTAAATGATGATGCAGATAAAGACGGTTTTGTAAAGATGAATAAGGTAGAAGAAGGACAGGAGGAACTCCCATTTAGATAAGATAGTAACTTTTTTGGAGTTACTGCAAAAAGCTAGGTTTTATGCGGGTTTGCGGGTGTTTTTATGGGTGGGTAACCCGGTAACCGGGAAAAGCACGCTCCTATATATAGAAAAATAAAATTACAATCTTTGTATTTTATTTAACAAAGTTTTATAAAAATGTCTCTCGCGTATGGAACATTAAAAAGTAGGTTACTGGGTTACCGTAGCTTGAAAACCATTATTTTATGCGGGTTTGAGCGGTGACCATCAAAATAAAAAAGTTGGTTACTGTAACCTAAAATCTGGTTACTGAGGTGATGTTATGACAGAAGTGAGTTTGAATGAATACCGGTATTTACTAGATCGTTTAAAGCGAAACAAGGAGAACGTTCCTCTGGAGCTTCTTATAACGAAGTATCGGAATTCTTATGATCAGCTAAAGGAAGAGCTTAGGTCCATGACAAAAGAGATCATTCAGGACATAGTGCTTAGTGGTTTGCAGATTGAGCGGATCCAGGCAAAGGAGAAATACACGGAGATCAATTCAGCGATCAGGGAATCCGGATTCTTAGAAAAGGTTAGCCATGCAGTGTTCCTCCAACAGGATGTGGATCAAGTGCTGGAATATGCTGGTCAGCTGCGGGAGATCGTTCACCGGATTGTGAAAGGAGAGCAATGAAAGAATATTGTGGAAATTGTAGATATAAAAACAGGGGCAGTTTACGGTATCCGTGCAGTACCGGAGTGTACCAGCTTTATCACTCACATAGATGTTTTATGTGGAGAAAGAGAACATGGTGGCAGCGTTTTGCTGAGAAGATTATGAGTGGAAAAGGGTGAACAAATGAAATCATTATTGCATTATCCCGGAGGTAAGAAACGGATCGCTTCATGGATAATTGGGAATATGCCAAATCACCACAGCTATCTAGATCCTTACTTTGGGGGAGGGGCTATCCTTTTCGCAAAGCCTCCTTCCAGGATCGAAACGGTGAATGACCTTGACGGTGACGTGGTTAATTTCTTCCGGGTGATACAGAATCCGGAAAGCTGTCAGGAGTTGCAGAACTGGCTTACATATACGCCGTATTCCAGGCAGGTCTATGAGGATACCTTTACAAGAGAGCCTCAGTCTCCGGTGGAGCAGGCCGGATACTTTGCAGTAAGGTCCATGCAGAGTCATGGATTCAGATTAAATGGGGATTGCGGTTGGAAGAAAGATGTTTATGGCAGGGAAGCAGCCTATGCGGTCCGGT
>NZ_DAMAUN010000053.1:0-13864 GCF_032078915.1 Lacrimispora sp.
TCGGGGCTTGACTATAATTTGAGTCGCGCCGGTATTGTACGTGTATTAAACGAAAAAGGGCAGCTGGCCACCACACAGGAATTAGTAAATGCCTTTGTAGAGACACCTCTTAAGTTTGAGCCAGGAGAACATTTTGAATACAGTTTAAGTCATGATGTGGTGGGTGCTATTATCGAAATAATATCTGGAATGAGCCTTGGCTCCTATTTCTCTCAATATATCTTTAAACCGCTTGAGATGAAGGATACCTTTTTTGCTAAACCAATGAACCATCATGAACGATTATCTACCCAATATAGATATGATAATGATAACCATATTTCCAATGAAATGGAACCCTCTTGCGCCTATCAGCTATCAGAAGCTTATGAAAGTGCAGGAGCTGGTCTGATTAGCTGTGTAGAGGATTTTAGCAAATTTGCCGACGCGCTGGCATGTGGTGGGGTAAGTGCGAAGGGGATACGTATTTTACAGGGAGAGACAATTGAGTTAATGAGAACCAACATGCTTGGACAGATTCAAAGAGAAGAGATAGCTCAAAATATGGGAAGAATTGGGTATGGTTATGGCTGTGGTGTGCAAGTGCTTATGGAATCGGAGAAATGCAACGCAAAGGCACCGGAAGGCATTTTTGGTTGGGATGGCGCAGCAGGTTCCCTTGTCATAATGGATCCAATAAACCATATCTCGATGGTATATACACAACATATCAGGGATTGTAGTTATGCTTATGGAACAATACATCCTAAGCTAAGAGATTTGCTTTATACCGAATAAGGTTATAAGTTTTAATCATGCTATCAATCTAGAACCAATGGAGCAAAAGCAGCATTAGGACAGGAGGTGAAAATATGGCCTATTTTACATCTGTGTATCAATCCGAGTTGCCTCACCGAGCAATATCCGTATTCATATATCTCCATGACAGGGATGATAAGAGCCGCAAAAGATATCCGGCAATTAGTACCATTGCCAGAGCACTGAATCTTTCCAGAAGCACCGTAAAGAGGGCATTGTCAGATTTGGAGAAAAGCGGCTACCTTCGAAAAGAGCAGCGCTGGCGGGAGAACGGCGGCAAGAGCTTCAATCTCTATTTTTTGAACAGTAACCCGCAATAATCGGATATTTAGTATGAATTTTTTTATGCTGTTGGTTGGGGGGGTTAAGGTTGTAAAGTACATTATTACACCAAGAGAGTAGTCTGCATTTTTCATGGACCGTGCCTTGGTTCGTGATGCACCGTGAATGAGAACTCCTCACTCTAAGAAAAGTTAATGGCAGAAAAAGAACATTAGACGTAATAATTGTTAATACATCAGATATACCAGAGATATATTTATCCTTATCCGTTAGTTGTATTGTCTTTAAAATCTCCCATATACGATAAAAATAGTGCGTTTTGCACAGTAAACGATAGAATTAGTTGTCGTTATTCGTTGTTTTCGTGATATTTGCATGTTATAATTTACATAGTTACAGAAAATAACAAACGCTTTCCTTTATCATGGGTAGATTTCTCAAAGGTTAGCTGTGTTTGCAATTATTAACAAGTTTTACAGTGTTCAATGTGTGTGTATGGTTATATCTGATTTGTTAAGAACAGGAATATCCGTAGTCATAAGAAATAGTTTTATTCACAATAAAATATGTCAAAGGCAAACCAGTTGAAAAACGGGGACGCAAAGCCAAGGATCTAAGGTGTTTCTTGCACTATGATAGCCTAGCCACCAGAAAAAGCTTTATGGCACTTCTCCTCATTTGAGGGTAGCATTATGTCTTTTTTAACACCTTTTAAACATGGAAGAAATTAAGATACCGGTGTTTGCTTATTGCTTAAATAAGAGGGGTATCTGTATGCTTCATTCCAACAACTGTGTTTTGAGGTGGAGATAAAGACAGCCGAGTACATACATTTTGTCCACATACAAATAAATATAATAAAAAATCAGTACTGCACCTAACCTGGCGTAGTACTGATTTTTTTGTTTCGACAATAAAACTGTTTCAACGACTAAATAATACAAAAGAAGTCACTGAAAAAGTCGCTTTATACAGAACCCCGTCAATACCCCGATGCAGGTCTCCACCGCTTGTTCTTCATTCTTTGATTTTGAAAATCATGAAATGGAGGACAAGCCAAATGGCAAAAAGAATTAGAAGAATTAATTATCGGGAGAGGTATCCCGAAGCAAGTGATGCGGTTATTGAGGTATTGGAAAAAAGTGACCGCAAAATGGAGTATCAGCAGTATGACTTAAAGGTGGAACGTTACCAAATTGACTGCGTTAGCTGTGCAATTACTCTCATTCCCAGCAGGGAGGATTCCTTTGAACGGCTGGAGGACTCAAATCACCAGTTTGCATCGGATGAAATAAGTGTTGAAGATGTTGCAGTCCAAGCGGTGTTAATTGAAAAAATGCTCTCCTGCTTAAAAATGCTTACACCAAAGGAGCAAGAACTGATAAATGAACTGTTTTTCAAAGGAAAAAGCGAACATCAAATATCCAGAGAAATAAATATTGCACAGAGAACCATACATGATCGAAAGGTAAGAATCCTTAGCAGATTAAAGAAACTGATGGAAAATTAAAAATTATTCCGCTCAACCCCCTCGCTTGACGTGAAAGTAAGTGAGGGGGTTTATCTATTCCTTCTACTGCTCCTTGAAAACTTCATATCCGGCAGCATTAATACATGATCTGTCCAGCCGTGTAAAAGCGGCAGCGACATTGACGGGCGCGCCAGAACTGCCTGCGGAAGGTTGAGAGACATCCGTCGAACCGATGGCATCGAAGGTGACGAGCGAGAACGCCTGGTCATAAAACAGTTTATGGTGGACTGTTTCGCAATGAAATGGACAGTGCTAATGCTACTTCCGTCCAGCCACAGACATCGCAATGGGGGCGGCTCGCAGAGATCCTGAGAGAGGTGAAATTCCTATGAGGCCCGTTTAACCAACAGGCCGTTACTGTTGCCGCCCTATAGAAGAATCAATTGGTTCTTTGCGTTTTGGGAAGTTGTGTCGAATAAAAATGCAAAAATGAAGAATAAGTAGAAATATTCATTTTAGAGATCATGTGGCAGAGCAAAATTGCCCTGCCGCATTCCTGTGAAATGAATTTAAACAGACATAGTATTGGAAAATTTATGAATAAATGAAAATACATTTAAATGAAATAGAATGTAAAATATGTCCTGTTATTATTAACAGGCTGCCGAAAAACTTTGCTGTTCTTATTTATGGTTGGACAGTCATGGATTCTACCGGATTTTAAGTAGGCGGAGGAAATTAATGCGACTTAGATGGTATAGAAACAATTTTATTGGACCATTAAACGCAATCTGTTTAAAAATAAGTAATCGTATTTACAGGACTGTATCTAAGAAATTTAATTTCGACAGAGTTCATGGCGGATCTCACGGTTTAGCAGGTAGGAGGCATTGCAATGAATGAAAAAAATAATGATTTAAAAAAGAATTCCTTGAAGCTGACGATAAATGACAAATTGGTAACTTTAACATTTGCGCCAGAACCTAATTTAGAGGTGGCAGAATTTATAAAAAAAACTTTAATAAGTTCCTTTTCAATAAAAAAGGATTAAATAGATTCTTTGGCAAAACTTTTTTCTGCAAAACGGTTATATTCAAAGATCTGCAGAGCACTAAGAAGTATTATTGATTATGGTGAAGAAAAACTAATCAATCAAAAATAGAACAAATGTTCTTTTGCGTATTGCACTCCACGATGTGCTCAGTTATAATGTAAGAAGAGATGTGGGAGGAAGATGTTATGATACGATTATTTGAGTTTAAAGATGTAGATAGAATCATGGAGATCTGGCTGGAGGGGAATGTAAACGCCCATTCATTTATAGAAGAATCCTATTGGAAAAATAGTTATAAATCTGTAAGAGCCATATTACCCAATGCGGAAGTATACGTGTATGAGGTTGGAAATGAAATACTGGGATTTATCGGAATGGATGCGGATTATATAGCTGGAATTTTTGTGGCAGAAGGCCATCAAAGACAGGGAATTGGTCATCAGTTGGTAGATGCAATGAAGCGAAAAAAGAGATTATCCTTACATGTCTATGAAAAGAATAACGGAGCGGTGGCTTTTTATAAAAAAGAAGGTTTTTGTATAGAAAATTATTTAACAGAAAAAGAAACTGGTGAGAACGAGTATCTAATGGTATATAATGCAGGCTAATTCTGGTTCCTCAGTAAAAACTTTCATAATATTGTTCTATAAGGAGGCAGTGAAATGGCAGTTTGGAATCCATGGCATGGATGCAAAAAAATAAGTCCTGGCTGTATGAACTGCTATGTTTATCGTAGAGATGCAGAATTTGGTAAGGATAGTAGTATTGTAACAAGGACGGCAAGTTTTGATTTGCCAGTTAAACGTGATCGCAAGCGAGAGTATAAGTTACAGCCTGAAAGAGAATGTGTATATACTTGCATGACTTCTGACTTTTTCTTGGAGGAAGCAGATGCATGGCGTGCTAAAGCGTGGGAGATGATCCGAGAGCGAAGCGATTTACAGTTTGTAATTATTACAAAGAGAATTCACAGGTTCGATGTCGGATTACCAGAAGACTGGAGAGATGGCTATAACAATGTCACAATCTGTTGCACATGTGAGAACCAGAACCGTGCAGATTATCGCTTACCTATTTTCATGGAACTGCCAATTAAGCATCGGATGATTATCCATGAGCCAATGTTGGAGCGAATAAACATCCGGAGTTATCTGTCCATGGGAAAAATAGAACAGGTTACCTGTGGGGGAGAGTCGGGGTACGAGGCTAGAATTTGCGACTTTGCATGGATATTAAACACTAAGCAGCAGTGTATGGAATACGACATACCCTTTTGGTTTAAGCAGACGGGGAGCAGATTCAAAAAAGGCAATAAGGTATATACCATTGAGAGAAAGAATCAGATGAGACAAGCTGAGAAGGCCGGGGTAAATTATAGAGTCTAAGATGACCTTGATATGGTAATAAAATGATAAATATTGATTGTAAGAATCTGGTGAGTGTTTATTTAAATGAATAAGTAGAAAACAGATTACAGTACTATGGATATTATAAAAATAAACATTTTAATTTATTTAATTATTTGATATAATAAATGAAGGATAATTCAATATTATCCTCCATTCATTACTTTTTTAGATAATTTGTAATTAATCCATAATTAAGAGAAAAAGTTGGTGTTCAGCAGAAGAGATAGACTGTGAGGAATTTTTATATATGGAGTTTAAATACATAGATGTAGCATTTGGAAAAATCAAAAAACAAATAACTGATTTTGAAAAAACAATATTCTTGTCAGGAATTGAATGTGCTGGTAAAAGTTATGTGCTAGAAAAAGTTGGGAAATATTATAGTAGTGATAAAGTAATTTTATCTTTAACATCAACATCTGTATTAGAAAATCTTGAATACGGAGTATTTATTGCTGCATTATCTAGAACGGGCGAATATAGTCAGGCACTGTCAGTTGCAACAGGAATTATTAGTGAAAAAAATAAAACTTTTGGATTGGTAAGCGAGTTCTTGATTAACTATAAGAAAAATCAATTAAAATATCAGCTAATTTCTTTTTCAGAAGTTGAAATTGATATTTTGAATAGAATATCTCTGATTCGTAAAAAAAGTGAATTGTTAATTTTAGCAGATGATGTTGATAAGTGGGACTCAGAATCGAAGAAACTATTAGGAAAATTAATAGCTTTACAAAATGACTTGGAATGTAGTTTCATAAAAGATACAGTGTTAATTTTTACAGCGAAAAGTGTAGAGTCATTAGATTTAAATATTGGCAGTTGTTTTCATATTGAGATAGAATGCAATTTAAGCTACAATTCTTTTTCAGAAGAAGCAAGAAAATTGAAAATATCTAGTGAACAAACAATACATGAATTATATGACATTACAAATGGAAATATTGGCCTAATTGCAAATATAAAAAAATACATTGACGTATCTTCCTTAACGCGAACAGAATCTTTACAAAAGCAACTTTTTCAGATATTAGAAAAACGAATTGATTCATCGAAAAAAATATCAGATGAGGTTTTAAGCACACTACAGACAGCAACAGTAATTGGTAAGGAATTCAATCTGAAGTATCTAACCAAATTACTAGAGCAACCAATAGGGGAACTGGATTACCATATAGAAATAGGGTGTGATGAAAAATTTGTAACCAAACAAGATAGCGAAAATCAATTCTCGTTTTCTACAGATACATTATATAGCTTTTTTGTTTCAAAATTAAACGGAAGAAGTACTGATTACCATTATAAGTTTGCTAAAATATTAGAAAAAATATCTCCATATCAGTTTTATTTGAGGTATTTTCATATGAATTTGTCCGGAAATGTTTTTGAAGCAATTCCGCTTTTAACTATTCATTGTATCCGCCAGTGTATGGATGGATGTGATCCAAGCGAAAAATCACTAGAAATATTACATAAACATGATAATTATTGGAATGTGTATCAGAATATCAGTCAGTCAATAAAAAATTATAGAACAGGAACCGATTATACTCAGTATTATGATTTAATAGAATCATCTGATTTATGCGTAGATCCAATGGTTAATATAGAAAAAGATTATGTTTTATGTCTTTTAAAATATCGAACCGGTAATATGAACGATTTCAATGATATTGAATCAATTCTTGCGGAATATTTTGATGGAGATACAGACTTTTCACAGCATATTCGGATAGGTATGCTTCTATTCCTATTATATTGTAATAGACTTGGCAATTATGAAAAAGCGAAAAAAGTAGAAAAAACAATAACCAAACAAATTCAGCAGGAGTTAGTTAATTGTTTAGATTTAGAAAAAGAAATTAGAATTATGGAACGTCTTTCTCCTGCTTTATATGCAAATGAAATAGCATATGTAAAAACACAAAGAAGTTTAAACTTTTTTGAAGATAAGCGAACGAATTATAGTAAAGAATATATTATGTCACTTACTAATTTCCTTGGTGTGGGAATTTATCTCGTTGGAACAACAGTGGATTCAGAACTTTCATGGGAAAGCCTATTTACAAAGGCATGCAAGGGCATTGAATTTCTTAATAATGTTTTTAATATGAATATTTATGGTATACCTAAGTTGATAAATAATTATATTTTAGTAGGAATATTATCCAGAAGTCTTACCTTTCAAGAGGGAATAGAATTGTTTGATTCATTACTGTCTGAAAATGGACATATACCATCCAGAGCTTTACTTGAATGCAATCAAATGATCTTGAAATTTCTTGATGGAGAAAAGGAAGAGATTCTTGTACCAATGAAGGAGCTTTTTCTTAATACTAAGGCACATGAATACTATCACTTTATAATAGGAATTAATTATTTGAATATATTGATTGTAAATAGTGCTTACAAAGATGCAGAAATTATTTTTGATGAATTGAATTATGTAGTTCCAACCATTTCAATAATGGATGATCTTTATATAAAGAAACATTATGATATGTTGAAAATAATCATTGCTGAAAAAAAACAATATTCATCTATTGAAGAATATTGCCACTATTTTGAAAAATCCATACATCTGGATGAATCACCATTTCCTGATGTATGGAGAAAAGCAAGTATCTTTTCTGATTTACAATACTGGTCAGAATACTAATTGTTTATGATATGTAAGCTCAATAATACATGCAAAAATATCTTTATATTCAAGTTCCATTTCCTTAAAAACAAATGCAAAAGCACTATGTCCAATAAGGTATGGGTGAGTAGAAATATCTGTAATATAATAGTTTCCATTAGCATCTATACGGAAATCTACTCGTCCATAGTTTTCCATGCCTAAGCATTTTGCCGTTTTAATTGCCTCATCAATTAATTTGTCTGAAATTTTTTTATTTATTGAGGAATAAGCAGCAAAGCTGTATTCCTCAGAAAAAGCCAAATCATACGTGATAATCTTTTCTGCTAGGTTTGGCGAATTATTAATTGTAATAGCAACTGGTTCTAACACTAGAGGATCATCGCCAATAATTAACGGTACTTGAACTTCATACCCCTGAATAAACTCTTGTACGATTACATCCTGTTCAAACTCGTTATACAGATTATTTAATAACCTTATTGAGTCAGTGGAATACTCAAAAATTGAAGAATCACGGACTCCTCGAGATGCAGATTCATATGTAGGTTTTGCAATTAATTTCATATTGTTAGGTGGCTCTATACCATTAAGCCAACCTTGTTTCGTATAAAGCCACGATTTTACAGCACTGATGTTATTTTGTCTAAGAATTGCATTATAATGGAATTTGTGGCGACCTAAGCATGTTATATAGGCATTTGAACCTGTTGACGGTAAGTTGTATACATCACAAAAAGAAGGAATTAAAGATTTTTTACATAATCCAGTGCCATTTCTAGCCAAGTTAAAAACTACATACTTCGGCATTGTGGCATTGTTCGAATGATTTAGTATAAATTTTATAAATTCATCTTCATTAAAAAACACATTTACATTGTATCCATTTTGGCGAATTGCAATTAGCATCTGATTATATTCGTCTTCCGTAAAATATTCTGTTATTATACTATCTTTTGTCTTCCTAAAATCTTTAATCTCTGTTTTATTAACAACATTTGCAACAAAAAGGATTTCAATGTCTGCTGAAATATTGGTAAGAAGACTTTTGATATATTCTCTTGTGTCCATTTGCTTCCCCCCTACTAATCACTTGTTAATTAAAGAATAAGATCACTTTGCTTATAAAAGATAATTACAAATCACCTCATAACCAGCAAGCAATAAAAGATAATATTGAATTATCCTCTATAAAGAAGTAAATAATGAAGCGAGATTCAATGTTAAATAAAAAAAGATGCAGCCTTAATAATTAAACCAGGCTGCACATTTTTTATTTAAAATTAAAAGAATTACGTGGATGTTTGTTTGTTAGAATATTTTTTTGTTTGGCTAATGTTACATGAGTATAAATTTCGGTGACATTTATAGAGCTATGTCCGAGCATTTCTTGAATATAGCGAATGTCTACGTCTTCTTCTAATAAAAATGTAGCAAAAGAGTGCCGGAACATATGCGGAGTGATATGCAATGGAATTGCTGTCAATAATGTGTATTTATTTATCATATTTCGAACAGATTGTTCCGATAGGCGATTTCTTAAACGATTTACAAAAAAATATTTTGAATCTGTAAGTTCCGCCTTAAAATTAGTATGATATTTTTTTAATGCAAATATTACATCATCATTACCAATTTGAATGCGACGTTCTTTAGATCCTTTACCATAAATTAATACAGTTTTTTCAATAAAATCAATATTGCAGAGCTTTAATGAACATAATTCTGAAACTCGCATTCCTGTGGCAAATAAAAGTTCTATAACAGCAATATCTCTGATAATACATTTTTTTTGAAATGGAGTTGTAGCCAGATCCTTTTGCTTATATATTGATGAAAGAAAGGTCTCAATTGTGTGCAATGGTATAGTTTTTGGTAGTATCAACGGTTCTCGAAATTTTACTTGCAATTTGCTAAAGGGATTTACCATAATAATATCCTTATATTCTAAAAAGTGAAAGAATGCTTTTAGACTTGCAATTTTACGTTTTACGGTTTTTGGCTTATATATTTGATGAAGTGAAGAAATATAGTTTTCTATTAAATGAGGATCAGTGTATTTTGAAATATGCTTTATTTGATATTGTTCAAACTGCGAAAGATCAATTCTGTATGATTTAAGAGTTTTGAAATCAAGCCTTTTTTGAAATTTACAGAATTTTAAATAATCAGAAATAGTGGATTGTAATTCGCTCATGTTATATTTAAACTCCTTATTTATTTATTATATATTTTAACAGATATTAATAAATTAAAAAGAAGTTGGAGGCATATTATAAACATTAATTTTTAAAACTGCTATTTCATAGAAAAAGTTAGATAAACCATAATTTGAAATTTGAATTAGCTCAAGAAAGTGCTGAAGATTTAGAAAATCTGTTTCTGTACCTTCTAACTTAACGTTTAGGTAATTGAGGAGATTTTTATATCTTTTTTTGTTGCTTGAAAATTTTATATCCAGCAGCATGAATACATGGATATTGATGCAAAAAAAGCGTTATGCAGTGTTTTGAGCATCATAAAATACCGTGTAAAGACGTAATTATAAAATAACAATCAACTAAGGAACAGATGAAAATGGCCTTGATTCAAAAGCTTGCTCATGGTGGTAGGTTGGTTCTAGGCTGTATGATGGTCAACATTTTACAGGTTATATGCATTGCTGATATATTATGATAATTTACGATACATTTGACGTGCTATTATTGTTAAGTTAAGTTATATTTGGTATAATTGTAAATACGAGAAGTTAGATGATATAAAAAAATATAACGGTCGATTACATCGAGGTGAGGTGATAGTTATGGCCCTGTTAGGTAAAATCATGAGTGTTTTTACTGATAAAGTCATTGTTCCCAAGGCAGAGAACTTAGCTGCTCAAGTTTTTGATACATGTGTTGTTGATAGACAGCTCGAGAAAAAGGTTATATCGCTTTTTTTGCAAGAATATGAGAACGAGCCATTCTATATGGATTTAGACAGTTATATTACAAATTATAACGTTATCGCAAATCTAATTAGTGCCTCCAGAGGAAAAACTAGTTTACAGCCTAATAGTAAAACGGCATTCATTTCAGAAAATATAAAGCTGTTTATTAGACGATGTCCGGAGTATAATAAAAACACTGTTCAGCTCTCTCAGGTGCGAGATGTGTTTGACTGGATATTTGATTTCGTTTTTATGGAAGTGAATCAACTTAGTCCTCACTCCGACATTGGCAAATTACAAAATGATATTCGTCGCGGTGAAGCAGAAAGTGAATTCCGTGATAATAGAAATTATGCAGTTACGCATGATATCTCACAAAAATTAGATTTTATATGTAGTCAGATTCCAGCGTTACAGGGCATCACTGACACGGCAAAGCAGGAACTCGGATATTGTTCGAGTGAGACAGAAAAATTTACAGATGAGATAAAGGAAATCGAATACGAATACCAGAGCAGAAACCTATTTGAAGATGCACTATTACGGTACTTTGAACTTCTTCAATCTATTACTACAAAGCTTCGCGGACAGCCGCAAGCTCAAATTGATACTTTAATTTGTACACTGTATTGTAATATTGCGTTGTGTCAGTCTAACCTATGTGATATTGAAAAAGCTTTTAGAAGCCTTGAAGTAATCCCAGCACCAGCTGCAGCGGAAAGCAAAATATACCATCTTGTTTACGCAGCAATTGTCGTTCAACATGTCGATTCCGAGAAATATACGATAGCAAAACAGCATCTTGATAAAGCTTTAGAGGGAGATCCTTTTTATCATAGAGCTTTTTTGCTGAGACAGTATTTATATGCTTTAATGGAACACGTGGATTGTCAAAGCAATATTAAGGAGTTAAATAATCACTTTTCTTCAATATTAATTGAGAATAGTGATCGTGAGTTAATTGCTGATTATTATATGAATTGTGGTCTGATTTTTCAGGCTTACGATGATCCGTATTCTGCTGCTAAAAACTTTGAAGTTGCCGTTGAGTATGGATATGATGAGGTTATCGCAAAGTATAATTTATTGACTGCATTATATGGGCAGGCGGTTAAGGGATTATCAAAAGATGAACGGGTGCTTTTTCCTCAGGTTGATTATTCTAAAATGAATTATGTTATAGCAGAATTGAAATCAATCATTTTGGATAATCAAATTAATATGCAACCGTATTTAACCATTAAAGAGAAAGCCGTATCTTTGTACGTGTCAGCGTGTACCTTAATAGGTATTCGCCATAATCTTTCTCCACTCAAAGTATATTTGGAATTATCTCGAGACTATGAGATAATACGTGAACTTATATTGGGAAGTGATGAAGAATTGACAGAGAATATAATCTCTTTATTGGATAAAGAGGACCAGCAGTTCTTACACTTTAGAACGCTATTGGACAGTGATGACTTGACAAGATGCAAGGATGAAATTATTGAGTTAATTGATAATTCAAGTGAGAATATTTCGGCACCACTGTTTCATGTCCTTTTACAGGTTTGTTTGATTTCTAAAGAACCGGGAGAATATTGGAAGTATAAAGAGATGGCAGTTTCTGCGGGTGTTAATGGGGCCCCTATCAGTGCAATGGATGCATGTGCTTATGAGTTGGAGGGAAATATAGAACAAGCAAAGTGTCTCTTTGATAATGTCGCTGCCACATCAAATCAGTATCATGTGCTTGAAAATGCTTTGAGGTTTTATAAACGTAATAGTTTTTTTGTTGAATGTGAAAGCCTATATCTTAGAATTCAGAATCTTCAGGAAAATGCTTCTATATCGATTGATGATATTGATACATTCTATAGCGAGGCTATTAGTTTTTTCCTTTCGCAGCAAAGTGCCTTGGCTGAAGAGTTTCTTAACAGAATAAATTCGAGGATAATTTCATTAGATAATTATTATAATCTACAAGCATTACTTTATAGTAATATTAATGATACAGCACGTCTTAATGATAGCTTGACCCACATAAACTCCAGTTCAAATTGCTTTCAAGATGGATTTAATAAGGCTCTGTGCCAACGATGGCTTTTAAACTATGAGGAAGCATTGGAAACATGTTTCGTATTATTAGAGATAACTTCAGACGAAAATGAACAAGTGAAATTGTATTGGCTTATAAGTGATCTCTACTTGTTGAAAGAAAACCTCGATGAGAGTTATGTTTGGGCGCAAAAATCTCACGATTTAAAAATTCAAAATCCATACGACCGAAGCCACCAAGCACTGATCACCCGTGCATTACGTTGTGGCCATACTGAAAGTTTTTCGTCAGTGCTAGACTACAAGCAGAAACATCCAGTAGTTGTAGATTGGATTGAAGCTTTTACCATTTCAGATGCGGACGAAAATCCACTCGCATCTATTACTAAACAACTCGAAGATCGCTTCCCTAATGCTAAGGATTATGCGGAAAGAGAACGTGATATTGCAGAGCAATACAAAAAAGGAGTACTTTCCATTAATTTGCTATTGCAATATTATAATGGTGAATGGTGGCAACTTTTTCAGTTTGCAGCAAAAAATAAACTCAAAATTTCAATGGGGAACAGAGAACGATTACAGCTAGAGCAAGCACTGATTAAAGAGCATTTAGTAGTTGATGCACAAACCCTAATATTTATGTCCTATTATGGATGCTTGTCTGCATTGCAGAGCATCACATGTTTACATATTAACTTTGGCTCTGTGGCAACATTGCAATATTGTTACTTGTCATGGGATCATCCATGTATAAAGGACTTAATGAGATGGATCGAATCAACAGACAATATTGTTTTCGAAGCAGACGGCTTTATCAATGATGAAAATGTACTTACAAAAACTTTGTCAAGAGATTTTGTTGCTGGATGTAATATTGCACAAAAAAACAAAGTTCCTTTTTTGTATCTAGATGCGGTTGCTAGTACCTATCAAGCAGTTCCGGAGATAGGAATTCCTGAAAATTTAAGTTTTATAAGTATCCCTGCACTTTGTGAATTTTTTGGACAGACACAACCTAGATTAAAAGATCAAATGTTATATCGCCTGTTAACCGGTGGAAATTTTATTGGTTTTTCAGCCGATACAATTATTGAGCAGGTCCAAAGCCATAACTTTGAAGTATCCTATGATCTTATACAACCCTTTTTAATCTGTAAATCTGATTATGATATGAGAAGCTTTTCTGATGTATATTTGCAAGCTATTAATAGACTGCAGAAATTACATCCGGAATCCGCTG
>NZ_DAMAUN010000053.1:13874-42592 GCF_032078915.1 Lacrimispora sp.
CGCTGCTTTTCTTGCAGAAATTATACTCAATGATACCGCTCGAGTATGGCGTAGAGGAACTTATTATCGCGTGACAGCAAATAATTACGCTGATAACGATGCTAGGAACAGGTCGCGAGCAATAGCTTTTTATGTTGCTCGAATTGTTGCTGGGATAAAACAAATACTACCTTGTATGTCCAATGAGCTATCTTCTTTATGTAGTGAATTACAACGTTTGGTGTTAGAGAGCATGAAACCAGATCCTTTAGACCAGATTTTCTCAAATTAGGCTAAACTTTTTTAATTCAGATTTGGTATGCCTAACTGCAAAGAAGAGTATATAATGCTTAGATGATATCAAAGCCTCCATTATTTTTATTTGAACAATCCAGTTTTATAAGGGAAGCCACTAGGAAAATTACATATCTTTTCGAGAATGAGATTGGAATTTTATTACAGAATTTTTAAGTAGTGACGGAGAAAGTAAAGAAAAGGGAACTGTTAAAATGATGGCAGTATAGAAGTAAAGATATGAAAAAAAGTATCTAAATATGAAGACGAAGAGTTATACTTAACTGAAAAAGCTGAAAGCTAAATTATCGTCTATTAATAATGGTAAATAATCTGGAATAAGAGGAAAAAGATATGAAATTCATTATTAAAAAAGTGAAGGCTTGGTTATCTTTTAAACTACAGAAAGATAAAACTAAAATAGAATATACAGATTTGGCTCCTATTGACGAAATTGCAAATGGAGATGCGTATCTAAATGCTTTAGACTGGGCATTGAATAACGATAGAGTAAAAAATATAGCGCTGGCTGGGCCCTATGGTGCAGGAAAAAGCAGCATCATTGAGACTTATTTAAAGCAGCATCCAACGATAAAAGGAAATTCTCTTCGAATATCGATGGCCGCGTTTATGGAGAATGCTATTGATGAAGATGGAACTTCCAAAAAGGTTGATATCGGACAAGACGAAATTGAGTTTGGGATTCTTAAGCAACTTTTTTATAAAGTGGACTATAAAAAGATTCCTCAAAGCAGGTATAGAAAACTCCATAAAATCAGTTGGAAACACTTCTGGGGATATTTAATTGGGTTAAGCATCATAATCTCTTTGATGGAATATATTTTCTTCCCCGAAGTGTTTAATTCTATTGTAGATAAAATCATTACAGCGGGTGCTTCCGTTAAATTATCATCTGTAGCTTCCTTATTATTATTCGGAGCTTTGGTTTTAGGTATACTTGCAGTTGTTGCTGTTACATATCGTTCGATTTTATCACATTTTAAAGTTAAGGAGATAAAGTTCCCAATAGATGCTACTGTGAAAAGTGAAGAAGACGCAAATGAAAACGTGTTTAATAAAAACATGGATGAAATTGTCTACTTTTTTGAAGAAACTAAATATCGTCTTGTATTCTTTGAGGACTTGGACCGTTTAGGAGACTCTTCAATTTTCGTTCATCTCCGCGAATTAAATACACTATTAAATAACTATGATGTCATAAAAGAACCGATTGTATTTGTGTATGCTGTTAAAGATGATATTTTTTCTGATGTCGACAGAACAAAATTTTTCGATTTTATCGTACCGGTAATACCAGTTATCAATGCAACAAATTCTGGCGAGTTTTTTTTAGAAAATCTTAATACCTCAAGCAAAATGGGGATAACACATGAAATATCACAGAGCTTTGTATTGGATGTTTCTCCATATATTTCAGATATGAGAATCCTCCAAAATATTTATAATGAGTTCGTTGTCTATAAGAAAACTCTTCGTACAGGGCAGGGCTTGAAGTTGTCGGATGAACTAATGATGGCCCTGGTTATTTTCAAAAATCTCTATCCTCGTGATTTTGCTGATATTCAGATGGAGCGAGGAGTTATTAAGCAGGCTTTTATTGATAAGCAAAAATATTTGATATTGAAGCAGGCTGCAATCCAGAGTGAAATAGATGAGACAACAAAAGTGTTGGCTGGAATACAGTCTGAAGCACTTGAAAATATCAAAGAATTGAAAGTGGCATTGTTAAGTGAGATAACTGACTGGAATGGTGTAGCTTATCAAATCACAACTAATGGAGGCTCTACTACATATGCAGATGACGTCATTCAGAAAAATTTCAATATATCAAAATGGTGCGATTTGAACATTTGCTCTGGTTCTTATTATAAATGGCGTGGAGGTGGAGGACATTCTTTTTCGTGTAATAGATTTTCGGAGATATGTGCATCGTACTCTGAACGAGAAAAAAGAATTAAGTTGATTGAGGAGCGCCGTATTGAAGAAGAACAGGAAAAAGTCGAAAAGCTTAGGATGCAACTTCAAGATATTTCAGGTTGGTCTCTTAAACGACTCGTTGAGCAATTTGGTGTCGAAGAAGTGTTGCTTAGCGAGGTAAGAGAAAACAAGCTGCTGGTGTTTCTGCTTCGTAGAGGATATATAGATGAGAAGTATGCGAACTATATTAACTACTTCAAAGGCAACAGTATTACTAAAGGTGATATGAATTTCATCCTTGCAGTAAAAAACATGGAACCCCAATTATTTTTATATAGTTTGATGAAAACCCCCATGGTTGTTCAAAAATTACAATTATATGAGTTTGGGCAAAAAGCAATCTATAATTTTGATCTTCTGGAATGTTTGTTATCCTCCGATGACCATAGAGAAAAGCTAAATGCTTTCGTAAAGCAGTTAACTGATGAGGATGAACAGAGTTGGAAATTTATTGATGGATTTATAGATTTGACAGATCATCAAAGTTATTTCATTAAATTACTTGCCTCTAATTGGTCCAATATGTGGGGGTACATAGCAAGTAATGCAGTATTAACTTATGAAAGAAAAATTCATTATTTCTCCTTGCTGATTTCAAATGCAGACATTAAGGCAATCGTTGCGATGAATGTAAATAATGAAATCAGTGGATTTATAGAGCAGAATGAAGATATTCTTCAACAATTGACATTAAATTGTGTAGAGAGCATTAAAGTTATTGCTGTTATCGATGCACTCGGTGTGACGTTCAGTAAGGTCTATATTGAAAATGTATCAGAAGATGTGATAGATTATGTATTCGATAATAATTGTTACGAACTGAACCAGCTTATGATTCAACATGTTGTGGAATACAAAAACAAAGCTCTTGTTCCTGATTTGAAGTCTAAGAACTATACAACGATTATTAAGCTTGGCTATGCACAGCTAATTGAATATGTAAGAGGAAATCTTTCGCAGTATATTGAGAAAGTTGTATTGTCTGAAGAACATGTTTTTGATGCAGAGGAGCAGATTGTTGACTTATTAGAGCGAAGCATTGATAACCAAATGTTGTGTATCAATATAATCGTACATGAAGAATTTTGCATGGAGGATATTACATGCTGTTGCGGTGAATTGATAACTGAAAAGGCAAGTGCTGTAAAGGGTATATGGGATTCCTTGTTCAAAAATAATAAGATTCTTCCTACATGGAAAAATGTAAACAGCTACTGGTCAGTGTTCAAATTCACACAGGAGTTTCTAAATTATATTGAAAGTCATACCGAAGATTTAGTAAGTGCTGACTGTCAATGTATCAGTGATGATTTCATTCGAGGGTTTATTGGTGCAGGGGTTGCTGATAGAGTATTTGAAACCCTATTGCCGCATATTCGGATGAATAACTTTGACATTGTTTTGGCCTCTGTTACAGAGAATATAGTAGCTATTATGATTGGCTGTAAGTATTTTGAATTCACAGTGGCTTATTATGATGAGATTAAAAAGACATTTCCAGATTTGCGTGCGGAGTTTATTTTGCAAAATCAGGTTGAATACATTGCGGTGATTGACAATATTCAAATGGATGCTAACCTTCTGGAAAACTTACTGTTCAGTAATAGGCTTGAAGCAGAAAAAGCCCAAATACTTTTTGATACTTATGGCACTCAGTATATGACCAACAGAATTGCAGGGAATTTGCAGTCTATGGGTTTAACTATCAACTTGGAAATTTTCAATAAAGCTTGGGAATGTCTCGATGAATTTAGTAAGTTGAATTTGATGTTGGAGCATTTGGAGTTGTTAGATGCTGAGGCTATACACTCCTGCTTTACTGAACTTGAGAGATGGTACTCGGATTTTCTTGATAGAAGCAAACAGCATATGGTTGAACTAGTGAATACACAACAAAATCAGAAATTGGCCGAACGATTAAAAGCTGTTGATTATATTACGAGTTACACTTTAAAGGAAAAGAGAGTGTATGATTCTGTAACAGAAACGGAAATGGTTAAAACAGTTATTTTGTGCAGGGTTAAAGTAATTAAGTAGACGGAAGCCAATAATAGCAATAATGCGAAGTTCAAATTGGTAGCAGTCCCTTATTATTACTATAAAACAATATAAGAAATGATGATTTGTATGTTAACGTACCATTGTAAATCACAAAGGATAATGGTGTAATATCTTATATATACATTTATTTGGATGGAGGTAATTAAAATGATTAGTCCAGACTTGCCAATTATAAAATCTGATGATGATACATTAAATAGAGGCTCATTTGCCAAAAGTCTTGCACAGGTATTACTACAATATTCCTTTTCGTCTTCATTTGCAATAGGCTTATACGGAGAATGGGGTAGTGGAAAAACATCTCTTTTAAATATGGTACTTGAAACTGTAGAGAACACTGACAACGGTACAGTAATTCTTAAATTTAATCCTTGGTTGTGCTCAGAACCCAAGCAGCTCATTACTCAGTTTTTTAAACAAATGGCAACCGCAGTAAAGATGAAAAAGCCAGCAGCAGATCACGCGTGGGAATTAATCGATCAGTATGCTGATATTTTTGCTGCAGCGAATCTCATTCCTGTTGCAGGTATAGCACTCGCAGCGGCGGGCAAGACATTAGCTAAAGAAGCCAAGAAGCGCGTTGAACAACGAACCAATGATTTACAGGGGAGCAAGGATCTAATTATTGAAAAAATGAAAGAGGAGAACCTGAAAATAGTGGTATCTATAGATGATATCGACCGACTTTCCGAGGAAGAAATTATTGCTGTATTTCAATTGGTTAAAGCGTTGGCGGACTTCCCAAACACAATTTATCTTCTTGCGTTTGACTACGATGTTGTAGTACGTGCGCTTAGCAAGGTACAACATGGTGATGGCCGAGAGTACCTAGAGAAAGTTGTTCAGGTTCCTTTTGAAATACCGGCTCCAAGTATGGTTAGTATTCACAATTCCCTCTTTTCAAAACTCAATGTTATTCTTGGTGATATTCCAGAAGACCAATGGGATAAGGTAACATGGTCAGAACTTTTTCAATTTGGTCTTAAAGAATATATCAGATCCATTAGAGATGTAATACGTTATGCAAATGTTTTTTTCTTAAAATACGAACTTCTGAAGAATGAAACTGATCCAGTTGACTTGCTTGGACTTACATGTCTACAAGTATTTGAGCCAGCCATTTATTCTAAACTTCCTAATTATAAAGATACATTATGTGGCGCAAATAAAGCTTACTCGTACGAAAAGCAAAAAGCCGAAGAAGAAAAGGTAAGAAACACCATTGATGCCCTCATTCCTGATAGTGCGATAGCTTCGAATATAGAAGCTGTAAAGAAGATACTAGGAATTCTATTTCCTAGAACACAGTCTATTACTGGCACATCTTATAATGTGGGCAGATATTATACACATAAGAGTTTCTTAATAAGTAATAAAATTGCAGTGCCCGCATGCTTTGACAGATACTTTTCATTAACGCTGGAAGTAGATGCTATACCTACGGCTACAATAAAACAATTAATTTATGTAGCGAAGGAATCTGACTTTATGGAAGGAATTAATCGTATTTATCATGAAGGAAAGATTGAACGGCTACTTGAAGAAATCCAAGCATATGCCAATAAACGAGATTCAGTGATTGTTCCTCCAGAACGAGCATCACTAATAATTACATGTCTTGCCCGTAAATGGAATTCCTTCAGAGTTGATGATACCGGATTCTTGACTGTTCCATTTGCATGGAGACTCCTTAATTGCGTTGATCCGTTATTAGAATCAATAGATTTATCTTGTCGATATCCTTGTATCCGTTCAGTCTTTGAGGATCACGAGGTTCAGCCATCAACGTTATCACTATTGCTACACGATTTTGAATTCCAGCATGGCCGTTTTACTGAAAAAGCCACACGAGAGAATGAGCAAATAATTACGCTGGATGAAGTTTTAGAATTAGAACAGATTTTTAGAAAAAGGGCTATAGAAGCATTAGACACAGGAACGGCTTTAAAGCACTATAATGGATTAACGTTTTTATGGATGTTAGGGCAATTAGATGCTGAGCTTGTTGCGAGCAAAAAGAAATCACTGATTACGGATGATATTTCACTTATAAAAGTTCTTGGTTATTGTACTTCTCACGGAACCATTACAGCACAGATTGTTTCAAAAACATGGAAAATTGACCAGCAATCCCTTGGAGAATTCATCGATGTAAATGAAGCCTATTGACGAATTTGCACATTTGTGAAAACAAACGAATTTTATAATCTTTCAAAAGACGATCAGATGGATACTGTTGCATTCTTAATTTCAATGGAGAAAAAGAATCAAGCAAGCGTGATGGGCAACTATATATATGAACAGTCTATTCGTAAAGAGTTGTGCAAATTGATTAGTAAGGAATAGACATGTGGCATGTTGTGTTAAATGATGTGAGCGGCTCATTATGTTTACTTAATGTTAATCAGCGAACTAATATTTAAGAATATGTTGATATAGCTTTCTAATGAATTGTGTGAGATAATGAGATTGGCGATAGCCAAAGCTCCTTGAAAATTTCATATATCAAGTGTCCAGTCTCTCACATAATTTTTATATGAGAGGAAGGATACAATATGGCTGAAAGAGTTTATTGTTTATACAGAGTTTCTACCACCAAGCAGGTAGACCACAACGACCAAAATCAAGCGGATATACCAATGCAGAGAAAAGCCTGCCGTGAGTTTGCAGAACGTATGGGTTGGACAATCATTCGAGAAGAGCAGGAAACCGGTGTTTCTGGATTTAAAGTTTGTGCAGCGGATCGGGATAAACTTCAGCTCGTTAAAGAGCATGCTGAAAAAGGGAAGTTTGATATTCTTCTGGTATTTATGTTCGATCGGCTAGGCAGAAAATCTGACGAAACTCCTTTTGTTGTAGAATGGTTTGTAAAGAATGGTATTAAAGTATGGAGTGTCAATGAAGGCGAACAACGCTTCGAGTCCCATACTGATCGCCTAACAAATTACATACGTTTCTGGCAGGCTGACGGCGAAAGCCAGAAAACTTCCATAAGAACCAAAACGGCCCTCGGCCAAATGGTTCAGGAAGGTCGCTTCCGAGGCGGAGTGGCGCCATACGGATATCGACTTGAAAAAAGCGGAGTAATGAACAAGCGTAAGCATGAGGTCAATAAACTGGTGATTGATGATGAAGAAGCTGAAGTAATACACATGATGTATAGCTTATGCGTATCTTCCGGATATGGGCGCTGGCGTATCGCTATGTTTTTAAATGATAAAGGTATCAAAACCCGGAATGGTGCAAACTGGCATGAATCATCAGTAGGAGCAATTTTAAAGAATGTAACCTATAAAGGGATACTCCGAAGCGGAACCACTTTTTCGGAACCATTTAAGGAACTTCAAATTATTGATCCCTACACTTTTGATCTTGCTCAGGCGCTAATAGAAGAACGCATCAATGAGAAGAAGGAAGAGAGAACTACTCCGTTAAATACTTCAGGACAGTCACTTCTATCAGGGAATGTATTTTGTGGTCACTGTGGAGGCCGTCTGGTATTAACAACCAACGGCAAAATAGTTAAACTGGCGAATGGTGAAACAAAAGGCGTTAAGCGAATACGATATATCTGCTACAATAAAACAAGGCGCCGTCTTGATTGCGCTGGTCAGACAGGATATACAATGCACTTACTTGACGATGCTGTTATTCAAGTGCTGCATCAAATTTTTGACCGCATGTCACTAGTGCCTGACAACATGATTGTTGGCAACGCACAAGATCATCACATGGCAGAACTTCGAACAGAAATTAAAAGGGTAAAAGCTGAGAATACCAAGGCAAATACGGAATATGAATCATTAAAGGCTGAAGTTGTCAAAGCAGTACAAGGAAAAAGTAAAATGCCCGTGGATGTCCTATCGGAGTTAGTCAATGAAAGCCGTGATAGGGTTCTTACAACTAGTGAACGACTGACTGCACTTATGGCAGAGTTTGAGCGAGGTAACGAAAAGGCTACGGAAATGAAAAATGAACTTTCGCGTATTCGTACATGGTCAGAAATTTTTGATGATAGTAATATGGAAGTCAAGAAGATGATAACCAGTTACATTATAAAACGGGTAAACGTATTTAAGGATTATAAACTGGATATTGAGCTAAACCTGAATATACAGCAATTTCTTAATGGAATTGATAATATAACCGAGGAAAAAGCTGCTACAGTAGCATCGTAAATTAACACACATTCGCAATAAGCTCTTCACAGCTGAGTAAATATATCTTATATATAAAAAAGTGGTTTTTGGGGGTGCACACCCGACATATCGGGAGAGCGCTTGAATGGCATTCAAGAGGTCATGGGTTCGAATCCCACTATCTCCACTAAAACAATAAGCCGCAGGCATGAATGCTTGCGGCTTAAATTATAACTTATAGAGACGGTACACTTGATAGGAGTCAAGATAAAATAATGAAAGGTACATCATCAACTACGAGGATGTGCCTTTTTATCATCCGATATAAAAGTATGGGCTATGTTTTTGGAAAACGAAAAACATAGTCCTTTTATTGTATGGCGATCTATTAATAAACCACCTGCTATGCACAACATCATAAACTTAAGGATGCTGAATTGAAAAATAAATTCCAGTGCAAAGTTAAATTCCACCGTATTGATAAAAACGGGCCGAACGAACATGATTGTATGTTCATCTGGCAGCTGCCGCGGCAGCAAGCGAAAACCGTGAAGTGTGTTTCCGCTCGATTATATATAAGTGAAGAACTTATCAATCGTAGGATTCTGGTTTTCTTTATACCGTGCAATCACGATTTCGCATAAGTCAGAATCCTTGTTCAGCGGAATGGTGACGATCTTTCCTAAATTCCGGCTGGAAGCAAGGGCGTAGGACGGCACGATGGCAGCTCCCATACCGGAGGCCACCATTAGGGCTGTAATGTCAAAGTTGTCAGAATATATCGTATTAGGAGTGAAGCCGGAACGGATAAAATGAGCCATAGTGTTTCTGTAATGTCCGAAATCATCGTCTCTTTCTTTTGTGGCGGTAAAAATAAACGTGTTATTTTTCAAATCAGACAGATCCAGCTCACTTCTGGAGGCCAGCGGATGAGAGGGAGGAAGCATGACAATCAGTTTATAGACACCTAAGGTACGGCAGACGATGCCTTCTTCCTCCAATTCGCTCTTTGAGAAGCAGACGTTGACAATGATGTCAAGAGATCGATTCAGCAGTGAGGCGTATAGTTTTCCCGTGTCGGCTTCGCGAAAAGAAAGAGAAACATTGGGATAACCGGTATGGAAGGAGCGGAGTATATCGGGGAACCGCGGATTGTCATATCCTCCTATGATTCCAATATTTAAGCTGCCTGTAAAACCGGTAGCAGCTTTTTTTGTTTTCGCAACGGCGTCATCTGCACGGGTTAAGATTGCCTTTGCTTCTGTATAAAAGACTGTACCCGCCGGAGTAAGCTCCACATGCCTCTTTGTCCGCCTCAGTAATTTCACGTCAAGATTATCTTCTAATGTCTTAATTTGCTGTGTTACGGCGGTCTGGGAAATGAAAAATTTTTCTGCTGTTTTTGTAAAACTTAAGCTTTCGGCTACGGAAACGAAATATTCTAACTGTCTGAGATTCATAAAAATCACTCCCCTTAAAATTGATCCATATATAACTAAAACTTATTATAACCCACAAAATTCGTTTTGAAAAGTCCCTAATCCTAAAAATTATGTAAAATGCACAAATATTAAGGCGCTATTTAAGAGATATTACCATATAAATAACTTTTTCTTATGAGAAACACTAAAATATATTCTTGAAATTGACAAAAAAACTCATTAATATACCAATGAGGTAAGAAATCAAGCAGGATATCCCTTGCGGAAAGGATAGGATATGAAAGCAAAATATAATAATTTCTTATTTATCGGTGAAGCAGGAAGCGGAAAAAGTGAGATTGCGGTGAATGCGGCAAGGAAACTTTTGACCTCCGGCGATAAGAAAGTTCATTTTTTTGACATGGATATGACAAAGCCTTTATTCCGTTCCAGAGATATCTGCGGGGACCTTTTCGGCTTGGGGATGGAATTCCATTATGAGGAGCAGTTTATGGACGCGCCAACACTTGTGGGAGGCGTGAGCCGCTTTTTAAAGGATGAGGAAGCATATACGGTTCTGGATGTGGGAGGCGATTACATTGGTGCACGATCCATCGGAGGTTTCGCCCCGTATATAAACCGGGAGGATACCATGGTCTACTATGTGATCAACCCTTACCGCCCATGGTCTTACGACTTAGAACACATTGACAAGGTTCTTGGCGAAGTCCTGGGAGTTTCCCATATAAGTGTTGACAAGGTTCATTTAATCAGTAATCCCAACATGGGTCCGGCCACCACGGCCGGAGAAGTCCTGGCAGGCAATAAAAAACTGGAAAAAATAGTGGCTCCTTATAAAGAACTGGATTTTTTATGTGTGAGAGAAGAGCTTTTTCCGGAGGTAAAGGACAGGCTATCCATTCCGGTAATGCCCATACATCTCTATCTTACCTATCCATGGGCTGTTGCGGAAAAACAAAAAGGAGGAAGTGAAGGACATGGGAGAAATTAGAGTAGTGACAGAACGCTGCAAAAGCTGCGGCTATTGTATCAAGTTCTGCCCTAAAGGTGTGCTGACAATCGGAGACAAAGTGAATTCCAAGGGTTACGAATATGTAACTCCATCAAATATGGAAGCTTGCATTAGCTGCTGCATATGCGGACGAATGTGCCCGGAGGGCGCCATTGAGATTTATAAGTAAAAGGAGGAAGAAAAAATGTCCAGAGTATTCATGAAAGGCTGTGAAGCAATCGCGGAGGCAGCCGTTAGAGCAGGATGCCGATTTTTTGCCGGGTATCCCATCACACCGCAAAACGAAATACCGGAATATTTTGCCAGAAGAATGCCGGAGGTTCACGGCAGCTTCGTTCAGGGAGAGTCTGAGGTGGCTTCCATAAATATGGTTTATGGTGCGGCAAGCGCCGGAGTCAGGGCCATGACCTCTTCCTCCAGCCCGGGAATTTCTTTAAAGAGCGAAGGAATTTCCTACTGCGCGTCGGCACGGATTCCTATGGTCTATGCCAATATTTCCAGAGGGGGCCCCGGCGTTGGTTCCATTCAGCCCGCCCAGATGGATTATTATCAGGCCACCAAGGCATCCGGAAACGGCGGCTTCAAGATGCTGGTATTTGCTCCGTTTACGGTACAGGAAGCTGTTGATATGACTTATGCGGCCTTTGATTATGCGGACCGTGACAGAAATCCGGTGCTTATTCTGGCCGACGGCGTGATCGGCACCATGATGGAGCCGGTAGTGCTTCCTGAGATGAAGTCAGATGAGGAAGTTGAAGCGATGAAGGAAGGAAAGAAGTCCTGGGCCTGCATCGGCCATCCTTTCGATCATGAGAAGCGTTCCTGGATTCAGCCGGGACACTGGAAGACAACTGATATGCAGAAGGCCAATGAAGATGCAGAGGCTCTTTATACTTCCTGGGAAAAGGAAGCAAAGGCAGAAGAGTATCAGCTTGAGGATGCAGAGGTTGTAATCGCCGCTTACGGAATTTCCGCCAGAATCGCAAAGTCAGCGGTAGACATGCTCCGCAAGGAAGGCGTAAAAGCCGGACTGATCCGCCCTATAACCGTTTATCCTTTCCCATACTCTGCCTTCGATCACATTAACTATGATAAAGTTAAGGCCGTCCTGGATGTAGAAATGTCCATTCCGGCTCAGTTCGTGACTGATGTGGAAGCCGGCATTAAGGGACGCTGTCCCATAGAAACCTGTCTTTGCTCAGGCGGAAACATCATGAGCAGAGAAGCAGTTATAGAGGCAGTAAAAGAGATTGTCAAAAAATAGGAGGAGGAAAGATGGAAAAAATTTATTCAAGAACGAAGACAATCCAGGAAGACAAAATTTCCGGATTTTGCCCGGGTTGTATGCACGGAACCGTGATGAAGCTCATCGGTGAGGTGTTAGATGAAATGAACTTAGCGGACAAGGCGGCCTGCGTACTTGGAATCGGCTGCTGCGGTCTTCAGATGGATTACATGGCTTATGACAACACAACCGCTCCTCACGGACGCGCCTGTGCCGTAGCAACCGGAATGAAAAAGGCAAATCCGGACAGCCTGGTATTCACTTATCAGGGCGATGGAGATTTCGCTTCCATCGGCCTGGCAGAATCCATGTCTGCAGCAAACCGGGGAGAGAACATTGCGGTTATTTTTGTCAACAATGGAATTTACGGCATGACAGGCGGACAGATGGCTCCAACCACGCTGCTGGGCATGAAGGCCTCCACCAGCCCCAAGGGACGTGATCCCAAGGAGCACGGCTATCCCATGCATATGTGCGAGATATTAAACCAGCTGACAGCCCCGGCTTACTTAGAACGGACCAGCTGCAATACCCCGCAGAATGTGATGAAAACCAAGAAAGCCATCAAAAAGGCATTCCAGAATCAGCTGGACGGCAAGGGCTTTTCCATGGTGGAAATCGTTACAAGCTGCCCGACCAACTGGGGCTTAGACCCAATCAAGTCCCTGGATTTTATAGAAGAAAAGATGCTGTCTGAGTTCCCCTTAGGCATCATCAGAGACAGGTAAGGAGGAAAAAAATGGAAACAAATTTATGTGTGGCCGGTTTCGGCGGCCAGGGAGTTATGACACTGGGGAAGTTCCTGGCTTCCGCCACCTGTGATTCGACGGATAAAAATGTTACGTTTTTTCCCTCTTACGGAGCTGAGCAGAGAGGAGGAACGGCCAACTGCTTCGTGGTGATTTCCGATGAGGCCATCGGTGCCCCATTAGGGGATGTGATGGATGATTTAATCATCATGAACGGCCCGTCCTTACAGAAGTTCCTGCCAACGTTAAAAAAGAACGGAACTCTTTTCATCAACAGTTCTATTGTAAACGGAGATATTGACCGGGACGATGTGACAATTGTAAAAGCCCCGGTTACGGAGCTTGCCTTAGAGCTTGGCAACGCCAGGGTCTTAAATGTCATCATGCTTGGTGTTTATGTGGGCTATACAGATGTCATTGATGCGGAAATTGTCTGGTCAGCCGTTGAGCACAAGCTTGGTTCCAAACCAAAGCTTCTTCCTCTTAACCGCCAGGCTTTTGAAAAGGGACTTGAAATAGGCAGAACGCAGAGATAAGGAGAGAGGAACAAATGGTTTATAAAAGCTTTGACGAACTGATTGAAAAGGTAAAGGGGTATTCTTCCATAAAGCGGATGGCCATCGCTGCCGCCGGAGAAAGACATACCTTAGAGGCTGCCTTCCATGCCAGAAAAGAAGGAGTTGCAAGACCTGTTCTGGTAGGAGATGAGGCGGAAATCCGCCGGATCATGAAGGAAATGGGGGAAGAGGTTCCAGACGAGGATATCTATCCCGCAGCAGATAATAAAGAGGCGGCAGAGCTTGCCGTTTCCCTGGTAAGAGAAGGAAAAGCAGATTTCCTCATGAAGGGTTATTTAGATACAGGCGTTATTTTAAAAGCGGTTGTGAACAAGGAGCAGGGACTGGGAAAAGGCGGCGTTATGTCTCATTTTACCATGTTTGACGTTCCTGGCTACCACAAGATTTTAGTTCCTGTAGACGGCGGCATGGTTACTTATCCGACTCTGGAGCAGAAAAAGGCCATCATTGAAAATACGGTGGATACCCTGATTGCCATGGGCTACGACTGTCCCAAGGTAGGCGTGCTGGCTTGCGTGGAAAAAGTCAATTCCAAGATGCCCGAGACAGTCGAGGCCGCAGAGCTGGCACGCATGAACCGGGACGGGGAAATCAAAAACTGTATCGTGGAAGGTCCAATTTCCTATGACTGCGCCGTGGATGGGGAAATTGCCAAATTAAAGGGCTATGAGAGCCGGATCGCCGGGGATGTGGATGTCCTGGTAGCCCCCAATATCCATGCAGGAAATATCATGGGAAAGATGCTGACCTGCACTTGTAAGGCCAAGATGGCCGGTTTCGTGGTAGGAGCCAAATGTCCTGTTGTCCTGACCTCAAGAGGTTCTTCCGCAGAGGAAAAATTCCTTTCCATCGTCGTTTCTGCGGCAGCGTCTAATTAAAAGAGAAGGAGAGACTTTCATGAGTTATAAGATTTTAGCTGTTAATCCAGGCTCTACCTCTACAAAGATTGCCGTTTACGAGGATGAAAAGGAGCTTTTTTCAGAAAGCATCGTACATTCTGACGAAGAGTTAAAAAAGTACGAAAAGGTCACCGATGAATTCGACATGCGTAAGGAAACGATTCTAAACTCCATGAAAAACCATGGCGTGGAAGAAAAAGACTTATCTGCCGTGGTTGGAAGAGGCGGACAGCTGGTAAAGATCCATGCGGGCGGATATTTGGTCACCCAGGATATGAAAGAAAAGCTTGTGGATCCGTCCACCATCGAACACGCTTCCAACTTAGGCGCTTTGATTGCAGATGCCATTGCCGCTCCTTTGGAAATTCCCTCTTACATTTACGATGCGGTGGGCTCCGATGAGATGAAGGATATTGCCAAAATCACCGGTATGCCTGAGATCGTAAGAGAGAGCTTCTGCCATGTTTTAAATTCCAAGGCCATGGCCCGGAAGTTGGCTGCAAAAGCCGGTAAGACCTACCAGGAGATGAACTTTATCGTAGCTCATTTGGGCGGCGGCATCTCCGTGAGCGCCCACGAAAAAGGCCGGATTGTGGATGCCATTCCATCGGATGGCGGCCCGTTTTCCCCTGAGAGATCCGGAAGTATTCCCTTAAACTACATAGTGGACATGTGCTGCAGCGGAAAATACAGCAAGCGGGAAATGACGAAAAAGATAACCGGAATGGGCGGCATTAAGGCTTATTTAGGAACGTCCAGCTGTTTAGAAGTGGAAAAGATGATTGCAGACGGAAACCAGCAGGCAAAGACCATCTTTGAGGCAGAGGCTTATCAGATTGCCAAGGGAATCGGAGAGATGTCTCCGGTGTTAAAAGGAGATGTTGACGCCATTATTTTAACAGGCGGCGTTGCCTATTCCCAGATGCTGACAGGCTGGATTACAGAGTATGTGAAATTCATTGCCCCGGTAATTGTTATGCCGGGAGAAAATGAGCTGGAATCATTAGCCGCCGGAGCTCTCCGGATACTTAAGGGAGAAGAAATGGCTGTCCCTTATAAGAAATAAGATGAATAAAAGGTGGCCGGATATATTCTTGCCAACCTCCTCCGGCCGCCTTTTTATCATATAAAACCATGTATTAACACAATTATTCAAAGAAAGGAAAAAACTTATGCAGGATACATTCTATGCAAAGGGAAAAGGGAACAGCGGTTTCCTTAAGAACCTGGAAGTCTGTTCCTTCAACAATTTGGACGGAAACTGCGGCATGTTCCAGATGGCCCTCTATAAGACTGAAGCAGGAAAGTACTATCTGTTCGGATGCTGCTTCGGGGGAAACCAAAACGGTGTCATGATCAGTGATGTGACAGATCCCTATAATCCGAAATTCGTAAAACATTTTGAACTTTTAGATCCCAGGGAATATCCGACAACTACCTGCCCAAAGCTTCAGATTGCCGATGATCTAATGATCGTGGCAATGAGCTGCGGAAGCGGCCCGGGAGAACTGGTAGACCAGCCAGGTAAAGATGAGGTGAAATGCGAGGCAGGTATCCGCATTTACAGCCTGAAAAATGATCCTGAAAATCCTGAATTCTTAGGCGACTGGGACTGCGGCTTAAAGCACGTGCTGGGCGTACACCGTTTTATGTACAACGGGGGTAGATATGTACATTTATCCAGTGACTGCGTAGGTTTTGAAGGTATGATTTACCGCATCGTCGATATTGAGGATCCCACTCATCCCGTAGAAGTAGGACGCTGGTGGAGACCTGACCAGTATGCGGACGGCTATCCGGACCGCGAATTTGATCCGGGTGCACCTCACGTTCCGGCTTTTATGGATAAGGGCTGGCTTCACGGACCGCCATTTGTACGTGACGGAATCGCATACTGCGGATGGGGCGGTGCAGGGCTGGTTGTCCTGGATGTCCATGATGTAACCAGACCGAAATGCTTAGGCGAATTAAAGTTGATGCCTGCATTTTCCAGCGAACTGTCGGGAGCAAGAACCCATACGGCCCTTCCTCTTCCGGGCAGAGATTTAGTTGTTTGCCAGAACGAAGGCGAGCGCTTCCAGTTCTTTACACCGGATAAGATCAAACGCGCCCAGGCTTTAAACAATCTGCATATGATCGATGTAAGCGATCCAAAGCATCCTACCCTGATTGCAGAGTTCCCGTATCCGGAAGTCCCTGAGGCTTTCCCATATCAAAACTTTAACGTGGCAGGCCTTGGCGTACCGGGACCTTTCGGCCCTCACAACATCCATGAGCCTATGAGCAACAAGCCATGGCTGGAACAGAGAGGCGACAGGCTTTACTGCTGCTATTTCCATGCGGGACTTCGGGTCTATGATGTATCCGATCCTTATTACATCAAGGAAATCGCTTACTTTATCCCACCGAATCCAAACAAGAAGCCGGAAGAGTCCTATTTTCCAAACTTCCCTGGCCCCCGCCTTGCGGTGACGGAGGATCTTGTGGTGGATGACAGAGGCTATATCATCATCGACGCCTTAGACGACGGCTTTTACATTTTAAAAATGAAAGAAAATTAATATTCACATAATAAGGAGAATACAAAAATGAAGGTTTTAGGCATTTCTTTCGGGACCAAGAACGGGACCAATGATTCCATGTGTATGGAAGCTTTAATGGGAGCAAAGGAAGTCGGTGCCGATGTGGAATTTATCCAGATGTCTGCATTAAACATCAGACACTGCACCGGCTGCTGCGCCTGTGCAAAGACTCTTTTAAGCGGCAAAGGCAACATGTGCACCATTAAGGATGATGATTTCGAATGGCTTCTTGACAAGATGCTGGATGCGGATGGAATCATTATCAGCGATCCTATTTTTGAAGAGGGAGCTTCCGGCTTATTTCACACTGTTACAGACCGTTTCGGCCCGAGAACAGACAGAGGAAATAACGTCATCGGCACCAAGATCGCTCAGGAAACCGGCGGAAAGATCCCGGATCACCGTCTTTTAAAGGACAAGGTTATCTCCTACATCGGCGTGGGTGGTTCCGACTGGGGAACCAGAGTACAGTGCGAGCATGCCATGCACGCTTTGACTCCTATGTGGAAAGTCATTGACAATGCCTGGTATCCGTGGGCAAAGTCCATCCTCATGGAGGATGATAAGCTTGCTGAAGTTCACCAGCTTGGCTGCAACTTGGCGGAAGCTGCAAAGGACGTGGAGAAAGCCGAATATAAGGGCGAAGAGGGTGTATGTCCTCACTGCCATAACAAGCTGTTCTACTTAGAGCCGGATTCAACAAAAGCAATCTGCGGCCTGTGCGGAATGGTAGGGGAAATGGAGATTGAAGACGGAAAGACAAAATTTGTTTTCTCGGAGGAGCAGTTAGAGCATGCACATGAAACTCTGTCCGGAAAGTTCATCCACGGCGAAGATATCCGGAAAAACGAGGGGGCTTTTGCAGAGCTGCGCAAGACCGAGGAATTCAAGATCCGTAAGAAGAAATACACAGACTTTATCACTCCAACAATGGTAAGATAAACGGTCCCCCCAGTCTTTCGGTGCTTCTGGGAAAAATTCCAGTGTGGATAGTTTTTGAAACGGAGAACAAATAGAATTTATGCATATTAACAAACAAATCTGTATCCTGGCTGCGGCCATTGCGGTCTTTCCGCCCTTATGGGCGGTGGCCGCGCCGTATCTGGGAATTAAAACAGGAGCAGTGGCTTTAATTTGTGCAGGTATCTATGCGGCAAACGGAAGTAAGAGAGAAGACGCTTTAAAAATAACGGTCGGTTTTTGGTTCGGTGATTTTTGGGCGTGTCTTTCTCTTTTGATCATGGGGAATTTAATTCTGGGAGAAAACCTGGGATTATTTTTAACCCTGGCTGTTTTAGGCTTTGCGGCTGTACTCATCGCCTCTGCTTTAGAAAAATTCATATACCTGCCTGCCTGGCTCGGCGGCTGGGCCATTGGCCTAAGTTTGATGACACTAGAAACTTTAAGTTTTGATAAAACCATGCCTTTTCAGATCGGGGCAGCCATGGCAGTGGGAGTCTGGTATGTAGGGGCAGGAGTGGATTTTTTCTGTAAATTGATTGAAAAGAAATCACAGCCAAAAAAGGAGAAATAAAAATGGGAACAGAATTTGATCCTATGCGGAGCTTTATCTATGTAGATGTAATAAAGGAGGAGTACAGACATAAACTTCAACACTGGCTATATTTCCATCACATTCCGGAAAGTATTTCCCAATTTGAACCTTACTGCACCAAGTATGCTTTTTACAATGCACTTCCGGTTCCTGAGGGCGGAGAAAGATTTGGAACGGCCCGCATGCAGATTACAGAGCACAGCTGGCTTGTAAATATTATGGATCCGGCCCTTAAGGTAAAGGCATTCCAGGAATATATGCCGATTGAAGCCTTAAAGTGGCAGGGAACCGTGCCGGAGACGGCAGGAGATGTGCTGATGTCGGGAGACGATGCCAGATGCACCGGCGGAAATAACGGCTGCATGCCATTCGTATTCGCTTTCTGTCCCATGTGGTGGGAAGAAGATGTAAAGGGCGCCGGACGTACTCTGACAGAGGGCGCCAATTACCGCTGGAATTTTGCCCTGACTTACCCGGAGGGAATTTCCAAAGAAGAAGGGGATAAGTGGCTGTTTGAAGAAGTATTCCCTTATTTTGAAGCAAATAACTGTTGTACCCGTATTCTGACCAGCAAGGTAAGACAGGAAATCAATGGCTGTCCTATGTACAGAGTAGTGGAAATGTGGTTTACAGGTCCTACAGCATGGCATCATCTGGCTGTGGAAACCGCTGATAAGATTAAATCGCCGTCATGGGCAAAAGACGGAGATGTATTCCCGTATCTGAAGTCCGGCTTTGAGATAAGGGGAGCATTTGTCACAGATTATCCGACCTGTGACGCCTACAGCCAGTACAGAGGCTATATACCCAAAAGATAAGGAGTAATATAAATGAAGCGGAATCGTTGGTTTTATGCGGCAGTCGGCGTAATACTCATGTTGTTTGCGGGGCTTATTTATGCATGGAGCGTTCTTTCCAGGCCTCTTGCAGAATATTTTACGGAGTGGACCAGTGCACAGTTATCCTTTACTTTTACTATCTGCATGACATTTTTCTGCCTGGGCGGTGTTCTGGCCGGTTTTCTCTCCGGCCGGATTAATGCAAAATTCAATTTAGCTGCATCAGCATTGCTTTTTCTTGCCGGTTTTTTCATTGCTGCTAATACCAGTTCTCTTGCCGGTCTTTACATCGGCTACGGGATTTTGGCGGGAACCGGGTCAGGCGTTGCCTATAATACGGTTATGGGAACAGTTACAAAATATTTCCCGGATAAGCCGGGCCTGATTTCGGGAATCCTGCTTATGGGTTTTGGAATAGGAAGCTTCATTATTGGAAAGGTGTATCAGGCTTATACAGGGCCGGGAGAAGGATGGCGAACCTCCTTTGAAATTTTTGGGATTCTGCTTTTCGTTGTTATGATTTTATGCAGCTTCTTACTTAAGGCACCGAAGGAAAAGGAGGATAGCTGTGAAAGCGGGGAGGAAGCAGCCGCTGTGGAAGCATCTGGGAGGGAAACATCTGGGATAGAAGTCATTGAGATGGAACCTGCTGCAATGCTTAAAAGAAGCTCATTCTGGCTCTACTTCATCTGGGCGGTTCTCTTATGCGCCGCCGGGCTTGCGGTAATTTCACAGGCTGGCGGCATGGTGCTGGAGGTGAGCCCGGATATTTCAGCCGGAACGGTTTCTACTGTAGTCGGTCTTATTTCCGTATTTAACGGAATCGGCCGGGTTCTGTTCGGCGGTTTGTTTGATAAGATCGGCCGGGTAAAAACCATGGTGTTTAATGAAATTCTGTTTTGCGCTGCTCTTGGTCTGCTGATTTTGTCCCTGATGACAGGCATCCTGCCTGCGCTGGTTGCAGGCTTTATGATCATGGGCCTTGCCTATGGCGGCGTGCCTACCACGAATTCAGCATTTGTAGGCGCATTCTATGGGAAGAAGAACTATTCAGTGAACTTTTCCCTGCTGAATTTAAATCTGATATTTTCTTCCTTTGGAAGCACCATTGCTGGACTTCTCTACGATACAAGCGGTTCTTATTTCAGCACACTGATCGCTATGCTTGGTGCGGTTATAGTTGGAATTGTTATTGCCGTAATGATAAAAAAACCATAATATAGATCGGCCAAAAGTGATATGTACCCCCTTTACTGGACAAAACCAGTAAAGGGGGTTTTTACGTGAAATATATTATCAATTTATTTATGATAAATTAGTTATCTTTTCAAAAAAAGTAATTAGCGCTCATAATACTCGAAGTAAAAAGAATTCATGTAAAGTGGATTTCTCAAAATCATTTGATTTAGTAGTCAAAGATCATAAAGCTGATAGTAATACTACTGAATATCAGTATTATGAGTTGTTACAATTAATAAAAGATACATTTAAAAAATATCCTAATAGTGTCAGAACTGATTGTGTGCATGGTGAATGTAAGAGTTGTACAGCTATCGTAGAATGTAACTTATATCATCAAATGCAGGAAATCTCCGCTTTAAGCGAGTGCAATAAAAGATGAAAATACAGTACTAGTTATGCTGACCATTATAGGTAGGTTATCATGAATAACTCAAGTATAAGAATTATATATCTTTCCATTTTTCAAGTATATAATTTTATCACAATGCTTCAATAGATTATCATCATGAGTAGAAAAAACAATTGTATATCCCGCATTGCATAATTCCTGTAATAAAGACAGTATATCCATACTCAATTTATAATCAAGTGCGCTTGTTAATTCATCTGCTATGAGTATTTCCGGTTTTGTGATGAGTGCTCTGGCGATTGCAACACGTTGTTTTTCACCACCAGATAATAAGGACACTTTCCTATGGACATAATCGGATTTATCAAGATGTATACTATTCAGAATATCCTTTATATGAGATTCAGATTTCGAAAAATTGTTTTTATAGAACATGAACGGAAGAGTAATATTATCATAAACACTCCACTCTTCAATTAACCCATAATCCTGGGGAACATATCCTAAATAATTATGCCTGAATTTTTGGCGATCTTTTATATTGAGGTCTTGTAAAATAGTTCCGTTTATTTTACATATTCCTTCTTCGTATTCAGTGAGTCCAAATAAAATATTCAGTAAAGTCGATTTTCCAGAGCCTGATTCCCCCACAATAGCATTTAGACCACCCTTTCCCATAGTGAAGGAGATTCTTTCCAGCACACAGAATTTGCTATTATTGTAAGTTTTACTAAGATTTTTAACTTCAATGACTGGCTCGTACAATATAAGAATACCCCCTATTTAATATAATAAATGCGCAAAAATGAATCATAAAAAGAGTAATAAAGATATAAAGTCCATTTCGCGTATAGAACGTTTGACTGAACTTGCAGTAAAGAATCCAGATAGTCTGGCCTACAATAAAACTAACGAATAATTGTATTACATTGGCCGTTCCGATACATTTTATATAAAACTTTCGGTTAAGGTTGCAGATAGAGAATGTTTTAATATAGTTTTTCTTTTTAAAATAAAAAAGAATATATAAATTGACATACAGCAAAATGTATATGACAATCCCCAAAATTAAAAATCGGAAATACGACGGCAGTAAGGTCAATTTAAAGTCAGAAAAGGAATCTACGTTGTCTTTTATCTTCTGGATATTAATAAAATCAAATTGAGATAGTATGTTTAATACCTCATTGTAATTTTCTATATAGAGAAACACATCAAAAGTAGGCTCAAAGAACGATGTTGTATGAACTGGTAATGTATTATCAGGATCATATATTAAAATTTGGTTATCAGGTGCTTCTAAAGAATCTCCCCCTGAAAAAATTAAAAGATCATTACTATATCCATATATATTTATTTTTACTTTTTGGTCTGCTGCATTGACATATATGCCTATAGGTATTGTATAATTTTGACCGAATTTAAAATCACTTTTTAAGTCATTTGAAATGATAGCTGAATATCCATTATCATTTATGTGTCTATTTTCAAATATATGAAATAAGGAAGCTTTTTCCCCAGATACCGTCTGTATTACTACGATGTGGTCTTTTTTTATTGTAGTATACAGAGGATTTCTGGTAAAATCTAAAATAACCGCATTCTCTTTTAGCTTAGAATTTAATTCCTTAATGCTTTTTACATAATCATTATCTTTTGGCTTTACAAAAGTTACCTTATAAATATTTGAATAATTGACTTCTTCCAGAACTTTTAGACGATGATCCAAATTTTTGTACTGAGTTAAACAAAAATTCAAATAGACTACTAATGCAATAGAAACAGCCGTACAGTAATACAACGGCCTTTTAAAATTTTTATATATTAAATAAATAAAATGTATTATTTTCCCCATAACATCTCTCCCCATAAAAGTATCCTGCTTAAAATAATAGATATGGTTATTATGGTAAATAATTCACCGCCTATTATTAACTTCAAAAAATTTTTTGAACCTCCGGTATACAGAAAAGCCGGCTGATGTTTGAGGTTTTTATAATATAATATATGACAAGTTTGAAAAACTGCAAAACTGCAAAACACAATGATTAAAATTATTGATATAACATAGTCACGAATTTTATTAAATATATCCTCCATTACCATCCAAAAGATTGGATTTATCACAAAGGGTATATCTGATTGTTCAATTCCGGTTTGCTGATCATATTTTTTGACAATCAAACTTTTTTTTACAGGAAATTTTGTTTTTAAAACAAGATGTCCGCAAATGAACGAATTGCTTAAATTATTATTATATATACAATTAAATGGTATCACGGACTGCTTTGCAGTATAAGAAACGCCAATCAGTTGAAAATCCTTATTGCCAAGTGATATGAAATCCCCGATATGATAATCGGAAAAATAGCATTTATAATCTTCTAAACTTAAAATAACCACTTTATCACCAGCTGTTAATTCCTCATTTGTAAAATCTCTTCCTTCAATCTTCCTATCAAATTTAGGGGTGTCTTCCGGACATTGTACCCCAACAGTCGTTAGAGGCTGGATATTAATCCATATTTCATTTATTCTTTCAATCCCATATTCATTAAAAATATTTAATAATATCTGAAGATCCTTTTGCGGAATGCCGTTATAGCTCGGTTCTATAGCAGTTGTCGTTTTAATCTCTTCCAGACCGCCATATTCCTCTAAAATTTTATCAGCCTCATTTTGAAGTAATAAACTAATATAAAAAAAAACCGCTACCAAAATTGATAAAATGTAAAAAAATATTTTCAGATCATATAAGATGTATTTGATAAGCAATTTTGAATAACCCTTTAAATAGATGGTGGAATTTCTCATTTTATTTACCTATTATATAAGAGGGCGCCCCAAAAGCAACTTTTCTCATCACCCAATGCAAGATACGATATTTAACAAGTGTGCGTAATTGAGATTTAGCTTTTGGACACCCCTTTTATTATGTGATATTGTATAAAACATTTACTGTACGGTAGCACTTCCTACAACATAATAATTGCCCGTTGGGTCTAAGGTGCTGGCACTCAATGTATAAGTACTTCCGCTTCTTAAGCCAGACACTTTTTTTGTAGCTGAAGAGCCAGTAGTGAATGATGCCTTTTTTGAACCAATATTTATAGCATATCTATATGTTGTACCCCCTATCCATGCCTCGGAACTATCCTCTACATGAGCACTTGACTTAACACTTGCACTTGTGCCGGATGCATTAAATTTAGTTGGGCAATCAAAAGAATATTTAATTTTAAAATCAAATGATACGCTGGTGCTAGCAGCACGAGCTAAATTAGGTTGAATTGCAAAGTATTCTCCGGTGGTCGGATTTTCATAACGAAATTCATTTACTTTAATCCAGCCAGGTTGAAGCTGTTCATCATTCGTATCTTCAGCCGCATAAGTAGAAAAGGCCATTGTGATAAACATACAAATACTTAGAAACAACGAAATAATCCCTTTTTTCTTCATTTTCATATAAGCACCTCATTCTCAACATTTAGTATTTTCTGAATCATCTTTCCTTTCAGATTACTAGATTCAGAAGTCGATAGTTACTTTAGTTAAAATCTGAACTGTAATAACTGAATTAATTGCTGCGTCAAACAGTAACAAACTGTGCAACAGAATCACCTACTTACCTTGTGAAGACAGTAAATAATGATAAATTATTTAAAATACAATATCATTAAAACATAATGTGTCATAACTGTCAATAACTTTCTGGAAAATATTGTATATTAAGCTTTGCCTTTTACTGAGAAGAGTAGAGATTACTATCTAATAATATTAAAGTATGATTTTCAATAATTTTATATAGCAAATTTTATAGTAAAAAAATATTAGTATAAATAATAGAGAGGTATTGACAGAATGATGTGTTGATGATTAAAATAAGATATCATTATTTATATGGAAGTAGAATCTATTAAACGGATTACGGAATATGCCATTAGTCACTGTACAGTCCTTTCTAGAGAGAATGCAAACAACCCCTGCTCAATATGACTATAGCTATTTTTATCAAGTATATGGATTAAGACAAAAACGTAAAATTGAAAATAGTGAAATAGTTTAAAAAGATAATGAGAATTTCAAAAAACCTCATTATCTTTGCGTAAACCTTTACGGTAATAATCAGATTAACATAGCTTTACATGCTGGGGGCAATCCTTGATGGGGAGTAGATTGCAGTTCCATAAATTCGTATCTTGCATTTGAAGAAAGATCAATACTATTGTAATTGAGATTTCTGGCAATTGACATAAACATATTGTATTACAAAAGTATCATACACGCCAAAGGTGTTAAGGAGAGATTAAAGATGCCAAGAGTTAAAAATGCATTATTATTAACAGAAAGAGAAATGGATGTTATGAAAATATTGTGGAATAGTAAGAAACCACTGGTAGCATCAGAAATAGCCAAAAAAGATGAATCACTAAGCAATAATACAGTTCAATCTGTCCTTAGAAAACTGATGGCTAAAAAATACATTGAGGTGGCAGATATTGTTTATAGTGGTACTGTTTTAACACGTAGTTATAAGCCTGTTGTATCAAAGAAGGATTTGCTTATTGAGCAATTTATTAATCAGTTTAATAAAAGTGAAGATAGTATTCCGATACCTAGTTTAGTAGGAACGTTATTAAAACACGAAAAGAACGAAAAAGAAACAATTGAAAAACTTGAAAAAATACTTGAGGAAAGGAAGAAAGCACTTAACCAAGAGGAAAAATAGTATGTTTTTATCACCAGCCGCATTAATAACTATATTATTAATAATTAATTTGTCAGTAATTCTTCTATGGCTTTTTTTAAAAAGCCATAGAAGAATTATGCAAATAAGTTTAAGTACCTTGTTATTGGGAATTTTATTAGTTGTTATGCGATTATTACTTCCAATGGAGTTTGCATTCCAGCAAACGATACGTGAAAAAAATATATTCCCAAGTTTATTTTTAATACTTTATACTCCTGTTTTGGAGTTTGTTGCTCCAGGGATTTATGTATATCATGTTATATTACTGATTTGGATCTTAGGGATTTTAGTTTTGAGTATGAAGAATTTATTATGTCATATGAGATTTTTATACTTAATTAAACGAGAAGCAGACCTATATGATGAAAAAGTTAAAAATACCATAAAGAAAATTGAAGATTTGCATGGAAAATCAAGCAATTTTAAAATTATTATGACTAACAAAGTTTCTGTTCCAATGTACTTTGGTTTGTTTAGACCGATAATTATATTACCAATGATTGAGTTATCAGATCAAGAACTATATTACATATTAAGACACGAATCCACTCATTACTACAATAATGACCTATGGATTAAATTGTTTGTTGAGTTTATATGTATTATATATTGGTGGAATCCATTTGTTTATATATTAAAACACGAAGTAGATAAAATTTTAGAGATAAGAGTGGATATGGATGTTACAAAAATGTTTGACGAGTCAGAAAAAGTTAATTATTTAGAATGTCTTATAAGGATTGCAAAGGAAACTGCTTCACCTGAAATAAGTAGTTTTTCTCTCCCCTTTGATAGCAGAACTGTTTCTGTTCTGTCTCAACGATTCCATATCGTTCTGGCTGGAGCAGAATATAAAAAGTCAAAAGTTAAAAATATGATACTACTTGTCTCAATGATATTTGTCTTAATTATAAGTTCGTTTGTTGTATTTGAACCATATTCAATTAATCCCAAAGACCAGGAAAAAACGTTAGAATTAACGCCAGAGAATGCATATCTAATTGTAAATGCTGATAATGGATATGATGTTTACGTTAATAATGAATATTTTGCTACGGTAACAACAATTAGAGATTCATACTCTAATTTGTCAATTTATAATAATTTTGAGGAGGCATTATTAAATGAAAGAGAAAAGTAAAAAAATTATGTTATCATTAGCTGTTTTAACGGTTAGTACACTTATGTTACCTGTTGATGCTTCGGCTCAATCACAAGAAGTTGCACTGCCAATTTCCATTACTTCTTCACAGAATAGTTTATTAGATATAGCTTATCCAAGAGCTAATATTATAGGCTGGCGTTACAAGTCAGAGAATGGAAAAATGTATAGGCGCCAATATAATTATTCCAGAGAAAAATGGATTGGTGAATGGGAATTATGTTAGATAATAACATTATAAATGCAGATGCAATAAGAGGTAATTAAGATTTAATGGTGTCAGAGGTATTGTTTTATTAGGTGATTGTTTCGTAGTTCAAGATAGCTTAAATATTGATTACGCAGTAAAACATAAATAGTGCCAAAGGCAAGCCCATTAAAAGGTGGGGGCGCAAAGCCATAGGATATAAGGCGTTTTGTTACACTATGATAGCCTGGCTGCCAAGAACTACATAGAGCCTGCCCTCTAAAAAGGGCAGGTTTTTTGATGTTTTGACGGATGGTTTTGGGTATCAGAATGCCGACTTTCGTTATGCACTGCGGCGAAAGGGGCATGCTATGACAATTCCGTAAGTGCTTCAAAAGATGGCGTCCTATTCAGTTTACATTATGCATGATAAACTGAAGGCATCATTTTTTGAAGCATTTTTTATGCTTTAATGTAAGCCGGCATCTGTCCGGCAGTTCTTTTGACCATGGAAGATACTGATCTAGAAGTTCTGGGTGTTGGAGATGATTGTTGTTTGGCATCTCTTCAAGAAGATACTTCAAATATTCATACACATCCAGATTATTGGCTCTGGTACTTTCTGCCAGGGTATACAAGGTGGCGTTAGCCCTGGCTCCCTTTGGAGTATCTGCAAACAGCCAGGCTTGTCTTGCGGTTGCAAATGGTTTAATGTTTGCTTCACAAAGATTGTTAGATAGTGGAATTTTCCCATCTTCAAGGAAGGTTTCCAGATCTTTCTTTTGATTTACGGCATAGGTCAAAGCCTTGATCAGGTCCTCATTTGTTGTATGCATGGCTGCAGTCTTTTCAATCCACGACCAAAATGCATCAAGGATCGGCTTTGAGGAATCATTCCATTTGTACTAAACTTTTTTCATAATTGCCCCCCCCACTACTTTTCCTTATTTAAATATTTTTTTTGATATATGACATACACATACCAAGCATAAATAACGATATAAGTGTTAATGCTTCATATAAAGTTTGAGATGTAATATCATCCCCTGTTTTCGGTAAATTGTCCAATTTCGCGTTCCCTTTGTCTTTAAGTGTTTCTTGCTTATCAATAACTACACTATCACTGTCGCCAGGAAATTTGGGAGCTTCCTGCTCAATGCTGTTATTACCTGCTTTACTTGTAACAATGGGGCTATTTTTGTTGCTGCTTTTACTGCCTGTACTATTTCCATTTGCGCTGTTGTTTTCGTTGTTTTCACTTTTATTGTTTTCGCCGGTATTATTGTTTTCGCCGGTATTATTGTTTCCGCCGGTGTTATTGTTACTGTTATTCTCCCAGGCTGCCAACAGGACCATATTCCCTGTAACAGTATCATGTTCAAAATCCCACATTACGGGTTCATTATTTCCATCTACATAGCCGTACCAACCTTTGAACAAGTATCCTTCCCTGGTGGGATCCGCGGGCCTGTCATTGACTTTACCTCCCGCAAGCACTGTTACATCATAAAATTGAGCATATGAGCCGTCATTAAGATCATACATTACGAGATATGTCTTTTCCCAGGCTGCCAACAGGACCATATTCCCTGTAACAGTATCATGTTCAAAATCCC
>NZ_DAMAUN010000054.1:0-12688 GCF_032078915.1 Lacrimispora sp.
CATTCTCCACACACTTGGCCGCATAAGTGGCTAGTCTGGAGCCTCTGTCCGGGTGAAAGGTATTGACGGCTTTTATAAGTCCTATGGTACCTACGGAAAGAAGATCTTCCATATCATAATCCGTATTCTGATATTTTTTTGCCACATGTGCCACCAGACGCATATTTCGCTCGATGAGTGTGGCTCTCGCCTCCTGATCCCCTTCCTGGTATCGTTCCAGACACTCTCGTTCTTCTCGCGCAGTTAAAGGTTTGGGAAAAGTTTTCAAAGAAAGCCACCTTAAACTTACTTACTCTCATTTTATGCCGGCCTTCTCTTTAAAGTGCTTTTACAAAAAATATAGGCTGGTACTTATTTTCCTTTCCTATTTAATGATGGAACAGACGAAGCCCTGTAAAAGCCATGGCCATCCCATATTGGTCACATGTTTCAATTACCTGGTCATCACGGACCGATCCCCCAGGCTGGGCCACGTACCTTACACCGCTTCTGTATGCGCGGTCAATGTTATCACCAAATGGGAAGAAAGCATCAGATCCCAGGGAAACCTCAGTCAGCCGGCTAAGCCAGGCCTTCTTTTCTTCTCCTGTGAATACGGCTGGCTTTACCCTGAAAATATGTTCCCATCTGCCGTCAGCAATGACATCCATATAATCTTCTCCAATGTAGACATCAATGGCATTGTCCAGATCCGCGCGGCTGATGCCATCCACGAACGGCAGCTCCAAGACCTGTGGCGCCTGGCGAAGAAACCAGTTATCCGCTTTATTTCCTGCCAGTCTTGTGCAGTGGATGCGGGACTGCTGACCAGCCCCGATCCCGATCGCCTGTCCGCCCTTTGCAAAACAGACAGAATTGGACTGGGTATATTTTAAAGTAATAAGAGAAATAATCAGGTCAATTTTTGCTGATTGGGGGATATCCTGGTTCTTTGTCACTACATTTTTTAAGAGATCTCCATGAATCTTCTCTTCATTTCTTCCCTGCTCAAACATAATCCCAAAAACCTGTTTTCTCTCAAGCGGCTCTGGCTGGTAGTCCGGGTCAATTTGAATGATGTTGTAATTGCCGTTTTTCTTTGACTTTAAGATTTCCAGGGCTTCCGGTTCATACCCTGGGGCAATGACCCCGTCCGACACTTCCCGTTTGATTATTCTGGCGGTATCCGTATCACAGATATCCGACAGGGAAATAAAGTCTCCGAAGGAAGACATACGGTCAGCCCCTCTTGCCCTTGCATAGGCACAGGCCAGGGGAGAAAGCCCTTCCATATCCTCTACCCTATAGATCTTTGCAAGTATCCTGTCAAGAGGCAGTCCCACTGCGGCGCCGGCCGGCGACACATGTTTAAAAGAAGCCGCCCCAGGAAGGCCGGTCGCTTCCTTTAATTCTCTTACCAGCTGCCAGCCATGAAAGGCATCCAGGAAATTGATATATCCCGGCCGGCCGCTTAAAACCTTAATGGGAAGTTCTTTCCCCTCTGGCATAAAAATCCTTGAGGGCTTCTGATTCGGGTTACAGCCATATTTTAATTCCAGCTCATTCATCTTTTGTACTCCTGTCATTGATTTTTATTTACAATCCGTGTCTCATAAGCTCCGGATTCTATGTCAATATATCTTACAAAGAGAGAGATCTTATTCTCCTCATGGAGGCTTTCCCATATCATGGCAGTAAATTCATCCAGGTCATCAAGGGTCGCTGACAGCTTTGGTTCCCCTTCAAAGCTTGGCAAAGGACTTCCATCATGCATATAGGTATGAATGAAATGGGCTTCACCTGCCTCCGGATTATCATAGGCAAAGGTATAACGGTTGCAGGAGTCCGGATTCCCATGATTGCTCTTTATGATGGACATGGCGTAGTTGAAGCGCCCGCCTTCTATATGCATGATCCCGGAAATACGGGGCGTATAATTAGGACTATCCGGTTCAAATTCCCGGCACCGTAAGGACTGTTCAAACGTCAGCTGTATATCCATTCCCTCGTAAATGGTATCAGTCTGATCTCCGTTTGTCACAATGGTCTTATTCCCCATAACCCGCACCGGAGCGTAAATAATAAGGCTGGGGTCTGTAACCTTTGAAGGATCAAAGGCCTGGGTGCGGATTCCTTCCCCTTCCTCTACGAATACGCGGTTGCGGCTGTTATCGCTTCTTCCCATAATAAAATAAGCGGCAACCGCCTTTGTTCCATCCGGCGTTTTTCCCATAATAATGCCTCTTCCCGGATAGGAATTACTCTTTAAATCGTCTTGTAAAGAAATCAAACTCATCAGACCTGGTCTCCTTTCGAATGAAAACACAATGAACTCATCTGGCTCGCTGCTCACGCAAAAAACCGCCTGGGCATCCCATAGGGTGCCCAGGCGGTCGGCTTTTTACGTATCGTGCTCCCCGTGGTAAAAATCCACTTATCCGCCAGTCGCACGTACCTTGTACATCATCATATAATATTCTCTGAAAAAAAGCAACCCTCTTTTTTAACCGAATCAAGTAAGTCCCTTAGCTATTCATTCCTTATGGCTGCAAGAGGACTTAGCTTCATGGCTCTTAGGGCAGGGAAAAATCCTGCGGCCATTCCTACAAAAACAGCAAAGCCAACGGCTGTTAAGGAAAGCCAGGGAGGAATCCTGGAAAGATCGCCAGGCATATTTGACATAAAATGGCCCGAAAGGAACCTGTTAATAAGGAATGAAACCCCATAGCTGAACAGAATTCCTGTTATGCCTCCTAAAAAGCCGATAAAGCCTGACTCCAGAAGGAACATGTTCCTGATATTATTCATATCGCAGCCAAGAACCTTTAAGATCCCGATTTCCTTTGTTCTTTCGTAAATGGACATCATCATGGTATTGGCGATACCAATTGCCGCCACAAACAGAGATACGGCTCCGATTCCTCCCAAAAGAGCCTGAACCATCTTGGCCTGCTTCTGGGACTGCTCCAGCCACTCCATATTGCTGTTAGCCTGAAAGCCCATATCTGTAATAGCTTTTTGTACAGCGGTAACATTGTTCATATCATCCACTTCCACAATCGCCTGCTGATAAATAAAATAGTTGTAGGGTTTTCCCTTTTTATTGGTAGGCTGGTTGGGAATGGGCTTCTTTTTAAAAATCTGTTTTAGCTGGGCCTTTAGCGCTTCTAGATCCACATATACGCTATAGCTGTAACTGTTCCAATCCTCCGGCCCTCCTTCCACCAGGCCGGTCGTTGGTATGAGATACTTTTTGGGCGGTTTGACGGTTGCACCGCCTTCCCCAGTTCCCCCGCTTTGGGACTGATAATAGGCATCCATATCAAAAATCACAAACATGGGTCTATTTATAAAATCAATGTCAGGAATGCTGGAGGGATCATCATAATAGTTGTTACGATTGCTTTTGGGGTTGCTGAAATTCCTTGCAACCATATTTCCTACAATCATCTGTAAGTCTCTTTTTCCTGCTTCTGGAATTTGCCCTTCTTTTAAGGGAATATTTTTCATATACTCCTGAGTGACGCCAATCAGGTTGATATACGCCTGGTAAGCCCCCTGAGTCATCATAACACTGGTTTCCAGAAGGGGAGATGCTGCATTAACATGATCGATCCGTTTAAACTGTGCAATCACATCATCCGTCATGTAATTAGGGTCCTTGCTGCTTTCATTTCCTCCCCACATGGCATTGGAATATACGGAAACTTCCGTAAGGCTTCCATAGGAAGCGATCTGTTCCATGGTAAGTTCATTAAAGCCGATCCCCAAAGACACCATGACAACAATGGAAGCCGTACCGATCAAAACTCCCAGAACCGTTAAAAATGTCCTTAGCTTCCTGCGTCTTAAGTTATTTACACTCATGGAAAGCAAATCGCTAAATTTCATTGTCTTTTTCCTCTTCTAGTTCTTCCAGTGCTTCCTTTTTCTTTTTACGCCTTTTAAGCACATATACGGTTCCAATGGTTCCTATCACCAGGACGGCAATCACCGCTGGAATGATGATCTTTCCATATTTGGAAGTGCCTTCCGGCTCTGTTACTGCCGGAAATTCTCCAGAACCATCCATTCCGGGATCTAAGTCCTCCTGTTCCGTTACCGTTAAACTTATCTCTTTTTCAACAGGATCGCTGACGACCCCGTTTTCATCCTCATAGGTGATCATAACCTTGATTTTTCCGTCATCCATGGTAGGCGCTGTTCCGCTGATCATGGCATCCACATTACCAGACTCTCCTGGCTTTATATTTCCTACATAGCTGTTGGTCTGCTGGATGGAATCTCCCACAAAGGCCACCATTACGTTGTAGAGGAGAACTTTTCCCGTATTATTGATGGGAAACATCACATTTGTCTCCGAACCTACGGAAATCATATCCGGCATTATCTCGATCGTTCCCGTATTCAGCCTGGAAACCTGCTTAACAGGAATATTTACCGTTACCTTTTCTTCCGCGTTTTTAAATTCAGGACTGTCGTACTTTTCATTGATGGTGATGGCATAGGTTCTTTGATCCACCCATGCCCCCGCCCGAAGCTTTAACTTTATATCCGTGGTCTGGCCTGCGGGAAGAGAATTCACAACAATGGATGAAGAACCGGAATCCATGGTAAATACGGCGCTGTCTGTAACTTTTTCTGATTCCAGGTTAAAGAGGATGTTGCTTGCCGCAACGTTTTCAGAAGCGTTCTTCATATGGAGGATCATTTCAAATTCCTCCCCGGCATAAACTGTCTCCGGGTTCGTCTGGAACCCATCTACAATGATTCTTGCCTTTGTTCTGTCATTGGCATTGAAATCACCGGTCTCCTCTTCTTTGTCTTTATTCTGAATCTTGACATAGAAGGTCTCTTCCGTTTTCTGGACGTCTCCGTCCGAGCTGTCACGGTATTCTATGGTATAAGTGATGGGATAGTATCCGCTGTAAACATCCTTGCGGATATTCATGCTGTAGGGGATTTCCACCGTCTCGCCGCCGCCCATCCGGTCGTAATGCCTGGTGTAGTTTCCATCGTTAATATCAAAGGGGAACTTTGTGCTGTCCTGGTCCAGCTTCATCCGGACATTCACATCAAAAGCCGTTACTTGGGAGGAATTGCGGACGTTCATATTAAAATTCATGGTTTGGGGATAGATGCCAAAAGGCGTATTCTGGTTTTCTCCCAGCTCAAACTGGATCGTCCCTTCATCTTTTCCGGATTCCGTGGTTGCGGCGGATTTTGTGATCCAGATGTTGACCGTTGCGGGACGGGCATCAGGAAAAGAAATCGGCGATCCGTCTTTTCCGCCAGCGGTCGCACCGAATACTACCTCTATGGGTACTGTGTAATATCCGTCTGCCAGATCTCTTCGAACTTTCCCAGTAAGGGATACATTCTTAGAGCTTCCGTTTTTTACTGTTCCTATCATTTTATTATTAAAGGTGTCAGAGGTGATCTCAAAAGGAAACGTGTTTCCTGAATAAGTTTCTCCATTTGCCTTTGCATCACTTTCCTCATTCACTGTTTCATCTGAAAAGCGAATTGCCACATTATTTAAGTCAATACCTTCATTGTTTTTGAAAACCATATTGATGGTCATGTTCTGCCCTGTCTTTCCAGACGGAACTTTTTTAACCTCAATATAACTCTCGTCTGATCCTGACCGTGCAAAAGCTACCCCCGGTAAAGCCGAAATAATCATAAGGACTGCAAGCAGCCATACAAATCCTTTTTTACAATACTTCATGTTCCATATCCTCCTTTGTAACCTCATGATGCTGTTCTTCGATTTTAACGATCTTTCCATCTACTATATGGAATTGTCTGTCTGCAAACTTTGCAATATAATTATCATGTGTAACCATGACAAGAGTCTGATTCTGCTCCCTAACGATTTTCTGCATTAAACTTAATATTTCCCTGGTAGTCTTGGAATCTAAGTTTCCAGTTGGCTCATCCGCAAAGATGATCTTAGGATCTACTGCCAAAGCTCTTGCAATGCCGACTCTCTGCTGCTGACCTCCTGACATCTCATTTGCCATATGCTTCATCTGTTGCTCTAACCCCACCAGCTTTATGTATTCCTTTGCCTTTTCATTTCTTGTTTTCTTTGGCACTCCCCGAAATGAGAGAGGCATAGCCACATTTTCCACCGCGTTCATAGTCTGTATAAGATTATAGGACTGAAAAATAAAACCCACATGCTTTCTGCGGAATGATACAAGCTGATTTTCCGAAAGCTTTTCTATATGGTTCCCGCCAATGACAATCTCTCCCTTTGACGGCTTCTCAAGGCCGGCCAACATATTTAAGAGAGTGGATTTACCGGAACCGGAGGGGCCCACGATTGCACAGAACTCTCCCTTATATATAGTAAAGTCCACGCCATTTAACGCATAGACCTTTGTGTTTCCCACTTTGTACACCTTGTAGAGATTCTTGACCTGAATCATAGGTGACTTTTTTTCCGCCAAAACAGACACCCCCTTTCTTTATTTTTGCAAGCAATGAGCCAAGCACAGGAATGCAGGCATTCTTGCATCTGGAGAATGCCGCAGGTTTCAAATATCCTGTACCTGTTGTACTTGACTTTGCATACACATTATACAACAAGACATTTCCATCGGTCATTCTTTATTTTCTTACGCTTCCTTAAATATTCCTTACAGGAGGGAAGCTGCTAATTTCTGGAAAAGTGGCATATGAAAAGATTATATCATAAATTTAAAAAAAGTGTGGAAATATTCTAACGAATACTGTATAATAGATTGGATAGAATTTTAAACCATAATTTAGTGGATAAAGGAGATTCTTATGAGACATTTACTTAACCCGTTAGACTTTAGTGTGGAAGAGACAGGACAACTCTTAGACCTGGCGAAAGATATCGAAGAAAATCTTCCAAAATATTCTCATGTATGCGATGGAAAAAAATTAGCGACATTATTTTATGAGCCAAGTACAAGAACTCGTTTGAGTTTCGAGGCTGCCATGTTAAATCTGGGCGGCAGTGTACTAGGCTTTTCTTCTGCCGACTCCAGTTCTGCCGCAAAAGGAGAAAGTGTTGCTGATACCATTCGGGTTCTCTCCTGCTACGCAGACATATGTGCCATGAGACATCCAAAGGAAGGTGCTCCACTGGTAGCTGCCAGCCATTCCGGCATACCGGTAATCAATGCCGGTGACGGAGGCCACCAGCATCCGACCCAGACCCTGACTGATCTGCTTTCCATCAATTCTTTAAAAGGCCGTTTGAATGATCTGACCATTGGCCTCTGTGGCGACTTAAAATTTGGCCGCACGGTTCACTCTCTGATTAATGCTCTTGTACGATACGAAAACATCAAATTCATCTTAATTTCCCCCCCAGAGCTAAGGGTGCCTGAATACATCCGAGAAGATGTACTCAAAGCCAACAACATTGAATTTGTAGAAATGGACAGCCTTGACGATGCCATGCCATCTCTTGATATCCTCTATATGACCCGCGTTCAGAAGGAACGCTTCTTCAATGAGGAAGATTACATTCGTTTAAAAGACTGCTACATTCTGGACAAGAAGAAAATGAAACTGGCGAAAGAAGATATGTATGTTCTTCACCCTCTTCCAAGAGTCAACGAAATCTCAGTGGAGGTTGACGAGGATCCCCGAGCCGCCTACTTTAAGCAGGCACAGTACGGCGTGTATGTGCGTATGGCTCTTATCATGACATTACTGGAGGTAGAAAAATCATGTTAAATATCAGCGGATTAAAAGAAGGAATCGTATTAGACCACATTGAAGCCGGCAAAAGTCTGGAAATCTATTATAACCTGGGTCTGGACAAGCTGGACTGCCAGGTTGCCATCATTAAGAATGCAAGAAGCAATAAGATGGGAAAAAAGGACATCATAAAAATTGAAGGCGGCTTAGACCATATTGATTTAGACATTCTGGGATATATTGACCATAACATTACGGTTAACATCATAAAGGATAACCTGATTGTGGAAAAGAAAACCTTAAGCCTTCCTAATAAGATCACCAACGTGATTCAATGCAAAAACCCCCGCTGCATTACCTCCATCGAGCAGGGGCTTCCTCATGTATTCTATCTTGCCGATGAGCAGAAAGAAGTTTACCGCTGCCGGTATTGTGAAGAAAAATATTCGAAATAATTCAAAAACTGCCTTCCCGGAATATAAGGAAGGCAGTTTTTTATTCTTTCCATATGATCTGCTCTGATCAGGAACAGAGACATTGCATACTATCCACTTCTTTAAGTTTTGAGCAAGACGATAAGCCGGGTTATGTCGTTGAATGGCCATCTATCTAGGCCTGCCGTCGCCAGCAGGCTCAAGCAACCTACCCGGGAGCAGACGGGCCGCCTTATGCTCCCTGTTCGGTCTTGCTTCGGATGGGGTTTACATGGACCCCTCCTGTTACCAGAAGGGCGGTGGTCTCTTACACCACCTTTCCACCCTTACCGCATTAAGCGGCGGTATATTTCTGTTGCACTTTCCCTGGAGTCGCCTCCGCCAGACGTTATCTGGCATCCTGCCCTGTGAAGCCCGGACTTTCCTCACCTGCAGCCTTTCGGCTTTGCAGCTGCGGCCATTTGTCTTACTCAAAACGATATTATGAAAAACTGTTTTCATAATTGGATGGACGGTGCTAAAAACAGCACCTTTTATGAGATGCGAAAAAGACAGCTTCTCATAAGCTATATTAACATATCATACATTTCTTTATTTGTAAAGCTACTTTCTGTTTTAAACCTTAAAACAGCTTCCTCCTATAAACTCTCTGACAATGGAATTGCGGGGGATATCCTCACAATTGACCCCAAGAAAATAGTCAAGGAATTTTAACAGACGCTTTGCTTCCATATATTCCGGGGATTCTCTTGGAATGCCGAATAACAGCGGTTCTGCATACTGCTTCAGCACAGCAAGTTCATAGACCGTAGCTGAGTTGAACATCACATCCGCAGATTCCTGGAAGGGGAAAATACACTCTTCCTCTCCTGCTCTCACCGCCGGCCACATACGTATGGTATCCTGCGCGGAAGCACCTCTTGTTCTGGCATCCCGTACCATCCGCCGGATCAGGCGGCAATCGGTTGTTGGAATCCGGTTGTGTTCATCAATATTCAACTGAGTCAGTGCACTTACGTATACACGGAATTTACTATCCTTTGGCAGGCTATAGGAAAGCCTGTCATTTAAGCAATGGATTCCTTCGATGACCAGGATATCGTCTTTTCCCAGTTTTAAATAATCGCCTCTGTACTCCCTGACCCCTGTTTTAAATTGGTACCGCGGCATTTCTACTGTTTCTCCGGCCAGAAGAGCCGTCATGTCTTTATTGAACTGTTCAATATCCAGGCTTTCTAAAACCTCATAATTGTAGCTTCCGTCCGGATTTTTCGGACTGTCTATCCGATTAACAAAATAATCGTCCACAGCAATGGGATGAGGAATCATCCCCTGAGCCTTTAGCTGAACAGACAAGCGGTGGGAAAAGGTGGTTTTCCCGGATGAGGACGGTCCGGCGATCATAACAAATTTTTTACTTCTGTCAGCGCCTATACGTTCCGCGATCCCAGCTATTTTCTTTTCCTGTAAAGCCTCCTGAATTAAAATCAGTTCATTGATATTACCCGATGCAATTTCTTCATTCAGAGCGCCTACATGGGACACATTCAGCCGTTCCCCCCATTTCACGCTCTCCTTCAGCACCCGAAACAGCTTCTGCTTTTTTTCCGGCTGGAAAACTGGCACCTCTTTGGGATTATCCTTCTGAGGCAGCATGAGCATAAAGCCTTCATCATGTAATATCAGGTCAAAATACTTAATATATCCGGTATTCTGTACCATGTATCCATAATAGTAATCTTCAAAGCCGCCTATGCTGTAGATGTTGACACGGGAAACCCGGCGGTAGCGAAACAGTCTTTCCTTGTCATACATCCGGTGCTTGTGAAACAGATCAATGGCATCGTCCGTGTTCACGCTACGTTTCATGATCGGGATTTTTTGCCCCACATACTCCAGCATGCGGGCTTTTACCTGAGAAAGAAGTTCCTCAGTCAGTCCGATCTTACCGTGAGCCTGCATATAATAGCCTTTTCCAAGAGAAAAATCCACAGTCACTTTTTCAATATTTTCTGCACCAGCCACATCGTAAAAGGCTTTCATCATAACAAAAATAGCGCTTCTGTGATAAGTCTGGATTCCGGGCTGATCTTTCCCCGTAAAAAAACGAAGGCTGCAGTCGAACTGGACTGTTTTATGGAGCTCACTTAATTTTCCGTTTATGCTGACCAGTAAGATATCATTTTCATACTGGGACTGATATTCTTTTGCAATATCTTGATAAGACGTGCCAATTGGGTATTGCTTTTCTACACCGTTTATAGTAACAACTGCCATTCGCTTCCTCCTTATATAAATGTTTCAGGGAATTCCACTTCTGCCTTGCAGATTTCTAACTCCTCCCCTACTTCTTTCTTCAGATACCCTTCCAGAAAGTCCAAAAACAGATATTCCAGGCCGTAATGGCCGGCATCAATGACAGCCATATGGTTTGCAGCGGCATCAATCCCATTGTGGTGGCCGATATCGCCTGTTATAAAGACTTTCACACCTGCAGCCAGAGCTGGTTTGATCATGCTTCCTCCGGATCCAGGGCTTATGCCTACAAAGCGTACGGCTTCCCCTGGCGCTGCCTCTCCATAAACAGTCACAAAGGGAAGATGAAACCGCTCCTTCACAAGAACAGCGATCTCCTTTACTGTCATCTCTTCCTTAAGATACCCTGTTTTTCCGATTCCATATACCATTTCCCTGGAACCTTCCGTTGTTTCTTTAAGCAGCACGCCTTCTTTATCCAGCACGCTTAAATCTGTAAGCCCGAGCTTTTCTGCGGCCGCATCAGCCATACATCCAGGCGCAGCATCAAAGTTTGTATGCATGGCATAGTAAGAGATATCATTGCGGATCAGACTTATAATACGCCTGGATATAAAATCCTTGTCATTAATTCTATTCAAAGGCTTGAAAATAAGAGGATGATGGGTAATCAATAAATCTGCTCCCCACCGGACAGCATTATCGACCACTTCGTCAGTAGCATCTAAGGCAATAAAAACCTTTTTTACTTCTTTATCACTACGGCCCGCTAAAAGGCCCACATTATCCCAATCACAGGCACAAACTGGCGGCGCCAGCTGTTCCAGTTTTTCTATGAGTTTATCGCACTGCATCCTGCGCCTCCTTGTTATAGGCTAGTTCCAGCTTCAGCTCTTCCATTCTTCTGACCGCTGCCTCCGTCTGGCTCACGGAAAGCCCTCTCATGATCTGCTTTAGCTGCTCTTCTTCCTTTTTTAAATATTCCTTTAAAACAGGATCTTTGGATTCCAGCAGGCTCCTGCCATAACGATAGGAAATCTCGCGTTCATCTTTACCGCCTGCTTTTATTTTTCTGCTGATCCCCATCACGGAATAGAACTTTCCTTCTTCTTTTATCATAGTCTCCCGCTCAATAAAAAATTCCTGCTCTTCCAGGAATTTGCGCACCTTGTCCAGTTCTGAGTGGGGGGATAGGACCCAGTAGGGAATGCCTTCCCATAAACTACGGCCTTCCTCAAGTATATGTATGATCAGCTCACCGCCCATGCCTGCTATGACCACACAGTCTGCTTCGTTCTGCTCTAATTTTAAAAGTCCGTCGCTTAAACGGACTTCCACATGACCTTGTAAACCTGCCTCCTGGATATGGGCCTGGGCCCTTAACAAGGGGCCCTTCCGCACATCCATGGCAATGGCATATTTTGCTTTTCCTTCCTGTACCAGATGGATAGGAATATAACCATGATCCGTTCCAATATCTGCAACTGCGCTTCCTTCCGGAACAAAGGAAGCGATCGTTTCCAAACGCCTTGATAACTTCATCTTAAACTCCGTCTTGTATCTTTAATCATCCAGATAGTCCTTAAGCTTCTTGCTTCTGCTGGGATGGCGCAGTTTACGCAATGCTTTTGCCTCTATCTGACGAATCCGTTCTCTCGTAACATTAAATTCTTTTCCTACCTCTTCCAAGGTTCTGGGCCGCCCGTCATCAAGTCCGAAACGCAGCTTTAAAACCTTTTGCTCCCGTTCGGTTAAGGTGTCAAGCACCTCCATCAGCTGTTCATGGAGCATGGTAAATGTGGCGGCATCGGCCGGAACAGCTACCTGCTCATCCTGAATAAAATCTCCAAGATGGCTGTCCTCTTCCTCTCCGATGGGAGTCTCTAGGGATACCGGTTCCTGAGATACCTTCATGATTTCTCTGACCCGGTCGACCTGCATATCCGCTCTGGCCGCTATTTCCTCCGGCACCGGCTCTCTGCCCAGCTCCTGTAAAAGCTGTCTGGACACACGAACCAGGCGGTTGATGGTCTCCACCATATGAACCGGAATCCGGATGGTACGGGCCTGGTCCGCAATGGCGCGGGTGATGGCCTGTCTGATCCACCAGGTCGCATAAGTACTGAACTTATAACCTTTCCTGTAATCAAACTTTTCCACAGCCTTAATAAGTCCCAAGTTTCCTTCCTGGATCAGATCTAAAAACTGCATTCCCCGCCCGACATAACGCTTGGCAATGCTGACCACCAGACGCAGATTGGCCTCTGTCAGCCTCTGCTTTGCATCATCGTCACCCAGCTCGATTCTCTTGGCAAGCTCAATTTCATCTTCAC
>NZ_DAMAUN010000054.1:12698-41491 GCF_032078915.1 Lacrimispora sp.
CACTGGAAAGAAGAGGAACCTTGCCGATCTCCTTCAAATACATGCGGACCGGATCTTCCACACTGATACCTTCCGGAACAGATAAATCAATACTTTCCAAATCGATTTCTTCTTCTTCCTCGATATCTTCTTCAATGAACAGATCCTCATCAAGATCCAGATCCTCACCGCCGATTTGAAGTACATCTACCTTATTGCTTTCCAGAAAATCATAGATCTGATCCAGCTTATCCGAGTCTAAGTTCTCTCCCACAAAAAAATCCAGAACCTCCTGGTTTTCCAGTACATTCCGTTTCTTTTTTGCCAGGAGAAGAAGCTGATTTAATTTTTCCTCAAATGCAGCGGCTGACTCCAAAGCCTTAAGCTCTGCAGCCTGTTCCTCTTCCGTTTTTTTTGACTCCACCATTTTATCTGCTGCCTTCTTCACATTCTCGTCCATGTTCTTCCATCCTTCCACAGCCTGCCTATAGTGTACACCCTAATCCAGCGAAATATGCAAATCCTTTAGCGCAGCCTGTTCCTTTATAATATTCTGCAGTTCCAAAATCCCCGCTGCATGACGGCTGGCATAATCCAGACTGTTTTTTTTCACTTTCATAATTGTTTCCGAAAACGCCTTTTTTTGCTCTTCATTATCTAGGGACTCTTTTAAGCTCGCATGAAAAAGACCTGCGACTGCCCGGTATTGACCTTCATCATGAATGAAATGATTTAAGATCTCGGCCGGATTCAATGTTCCGGCAGCGTGTCCGTCAAAAACCATCCGTGCCACCTTGCGATACAGTTCTTCTATAAAATCATCGGGAGTAACCACTCCCTCAATCTTATCAAATAATAATGGATTTTCAATGAGCCAGGTGAGAAGCAGCCTTTGGGACTGCTTCACACCGTCTTCCTTTTCTTTTTTTCTCTGGTTTTTTAAGCTCACCTCTTCTTCCCTCTGAGCAGAAACCGATGATCCCAAAGAAGCGCCCAAGCGGTTGACCAGACGTTTTAAATCATCATAATTGATAAAATTTTCTCTGGATACCGCCTCCAAATAATTTTCACGTTCCAAGGCTTCCGGGAATTCCAGCAGTTTCCTGGCAACCTGATTATAAAATTCTGTTTTCTGCTCCGGATCATCCATTTTATAATTCTTTTTCAGAACATCAATTTCAAACAGGAAGCTGTTGCGGGCCTCATCAATCCGCTTACGGAATTCTTCTGCTCCCTGATTCTTTATGAACTCATCCGGGTCTTTATATGGCTGCATGTTAAGCACGCGAATGGAGATTCCCGCTTCCTTAAGAATGGGGATGGCACGGAGGGCAGCCTTAACGCCTGCGCCGTCGCTGTCATATGTAAGAACCACTTTATCCGTATACCGTTTTAAAAGCTGGGCATGCTGGGTGGTAAAAGCCGTTCCCAGAGAAGCCACCGCATTGGTAAAGCCGGCCTGGTGCATCGCGATCACATCCATGTAGCCCTCGCAGATCAATATGTACTTTTCCCGTGAAAGCCTGGCATAATTAAGACCATATAAATTCCGGCTTTTGTCAAAAAGCTTTGTCTCCGGCGAGTTTAAATACTTTGGTTCCCCGGCTCCCATGACCCTGCCGCCGAAACCAATGACCCGGCTGTTCACATCCATAATAGGAAACATGACCCGGTTCCAAAACTTATCATAGGTCCCCCGCTCCTCTATGGTCACAAGTCCGGTCTGCTTTAACAGGCTATCGTCATATCCCTTGCCCTTTAAATACCGGTAAAGATCATCGCTGGTTTTATTGGAGTAGCCAAGCCCGAACCTGGTTATAGTTTCGTCGCTTAACTGCCTGTCCCTTAAATAGCGGTAGCCAGTCTCACCCTGATGATTTTTAAGCTGGTAATAAAAGTAACTGGCGGCCAGCTTATTGATTTCCAAAAGAGTGGACTTAAGATCTTCCTGCTCTCTCGCCTCCTTGCTGTACTCTGCCGCAGGAAGCTTCACGCCTGAACGGTCTGCCAGAACCTTTAGGGCCTCAGAAAAGGAATAGTTTTCATATTCCATGATAAACGTCAGTACATTTCCGCCTGCACCGCAGCCAAAGCAGTAGTACATCTGTTTAGCAGGAGATACGGAAAAGGAAGGGGACTTTTCATTGTGAAAAGGACAGAGACCAAAATAATTGCTTCCCTTCTTCTGCAGCTTGACGTATCCCGAGATCACATCCACGATGTCATTCTTCATCCGGACCTCTTCAATTACTTCTTCCGAATATCGCATGAAGCTTCATTTCTCCTTTCCTCTTTTCCGGCCATGTATTTTGGCCATAAAGGTATACCCGCAGGGTGTTTCTCCTTTTCAGTTTCATTTGCTTCAAACCATTTTCCAAGCTTTAGGGACAAACAGCTCTTCAAATTTATCAATGGCAAATCTGTCACTCATGCCTGCAATGTAATCGCAGACCGCCTGTTCCCGGCTTTCCTGGCCTTCCTCCATTAAGGTGCGGTATTCCTCCGCAAGCTTGTCCGGGTGTTCCATATAGTAATTAAAAAGCATGACGATGAGATGCTGTGCTTTCCCCTCTTCTGCTTTTGGGATATCACTTTTATAAACGTTATCAAACATCCAGGTACGCAGCCCCTGCATGGCCTTCTCCATATCAGGAGACATTATGATCTCCGGCTTTCCATAGCTGTTGCGGATAATATCATGGATCAGATTGTTAAGTCTTTCACGAACACTGTTACCCAAAACGCCCGTATAGCACTCCGGCAGATCCTCTTCCACAAACATCTTTGCCCTGATGGCATCGTCGATGTCATGGTTGATGTAGGCAATCTTATCCGACAGGCGGACAATGCCCCCTTCCAAGGTGGAAGGGTGGCCGCTGGTTCGGTGATTTAAGATTCCATCCCGGACCTCCCAGGTGAGGTTTAAGCCTATGCCGTCCTTTTCCAAAACCTCTACTACCCGTACACTTTGCTTATAATGGGCAAAGCCCTGGGAGCAGATCTTATTCAAAATCGCTTCCCCGGAATGGCCGAATGGGGTATGGCCCAGATCATGAGCCAAAGCTATGGCCTCTGTTAAGTCCTCGTTCATGCGCAGAGATTTTGCTATGGTTCTGGCTATCTGGGATACTTCCAGGGTATGAGTCAGCCTGGTTCTGTAATGATCTCCTTCCGGTGCCAGAAAAACCTGGGTTTTATGTTTCAGCCTGCGAAATGCCTTGCAGTGAATGATCCGGTCCCGGTCCCGTTGGTAGGCAGTCCGGATATCACAAGCCTCCTCTTCCCGCTCTCTTCCTTTGCTGTTCTTGCTGAAAGCGGCATAAGGACTTAAATATGCTTCCTCCCATTGTTCAGTGGATTCCCTGATATTCATACAATCACATCCTTCGCACAAAGTTATGGTACATTATATCATATTTTCAATAATTATAACACCCTATATTAAAATAATTGCAATGTCCGTCATCTGCCTGCATCCAGATATTTCCTGTATTCACTGGGAAGACAGCCATACCGCTTCTTAAATGCCTTGGAAAAGGCCCTGCTGTCCGGAAATCCATGCTTCATGGCGATCTCACCAATCTCACCGCCGGTCCCTACCAATTCCCGGACCGCATATTTGACACGCAGGTCAATGAGATAGGTACGGTAATTGACCTGCGCATATTTTTGGAAAATTCTGGACAAATAGGTAGGGCTGAAGCCAAAACGCCCTGCCACCTCGTCAAGCTTTAAGTCCTGGTCATAATTTTCTCTCATATACTGAGTCACCTTTGACAGCTTGTCGAGCTGCTTTTTCTGGCGGATAACCTCCTTATCCATGGTCTCCGCTTTAAATTCCGTAACCAAAAGATACAAAAGTTCATAGAACAGGCTTTTTACCTTCAGACTATAACCATATTCCTGTTCCTCATATATGGAAAACATGGAAATCACCAGCTGGGTCAGTCTCTTATTTTGGACCTCATCCTTTTTCTCAAAATTCACATAGTTTTCTTCTCCCATGTACTCCTCAAAGGTTTCCGCCGGTATTTGAAGAACTATGGTGATATTAGGATTCGGACATTCAATGGAATGAACTTCATTGGAATTGACCAGCACAAAATCCTGTTTCTCAAGAGATAGGTGGCTGTTGTTGATATAAAAATCAATCCTGCCCTCCTGAACCAGAAAAATCTCAACGGAATGATGCCAGTGTTTCGTGACCTTGTAATTTCCATCTCTTCCCTCAAAAATAAACAACCGGAAAGGCAAATCATCATTGGGAATGACCAGTTCATGCCTGACTTCCATTTCACACCTCCCCAAAAGTACTGATTCTATTATAAATCATTTTGCTTATTTTTCCAATGGCTTTTCATCTTCCTGTCCATGCTATACGGGAAGGCTGTCGCTTACGCATAAAGCTCCGTATCCAAGCTCAGGATTGGGATATCTCGTGATTCCGGGCAGGGGCCTGGCACCGCGAATGAAATAAGCCTTAACCTTTTCCCCGAACAGAAACGGATCCCTTCCATCCACAATTCCCCACTGCATCAAAAGGGCTGCGCTGCCGGTGACAAAAGGGGTTGCAAAGGACGTACCTGTTACCGATTCATATCCGCCTCCGGCCCTTGCCGCAATGACCCCCACTCCGGGAGCAACCAGATCCGGCTTTACCAGATTGGTTCTCCTGGTAAATCCTCTGCCGGAAAAATCCGCATAAGACTGATAAGTATCATCATAAGCCCCCACGGAAATGACCTTGTTGGCCGTAGATGGAATGGTCAAAGTGGTTTCAGGCGTGGCTCTTAAAAACCTGGTAGACTCGCTCAGCACTCCGGCGGATGGGAGCCAGAGATCGTATTTGCCTTCCACGATCTGTCTGGGAGTCAGGCGGAATTTCCATATCCCGCTGTCGATATAGGTATCGATGGGAAGGAAATCCATATAAACTTCCTGTGCCACACTGTAAGGTCCAGGCTTCCCATAGTACAGCAAAATCCTTGTATTTCCATAGTTCAGGGTCTGAGGTCCCAGGCTGCTGCTGATGGGGCCGATCACCACTCCGGAAGGTGTTATAACGCTGATATCAAATAAATCCGCATAGGATTTCCAAAGCTGCACACTAAAGCTTCGCTGGTATCCTCCAACACTCAGCTCAATCTCCTCAGGACTGGACATTGTCAGGGCTCCGGAAATATGGCCGCCTGCCACCCCTTCGTTACCTGTTCCTACCACAATCACTGTCCTCCCGTAATTGGATAAGTCGTCAAGAAATGTCTCTAAAAGGCTGGTGCCGTCATGGGATCCATAAGTATTTCCAAAGCTTAAGTTGATGGCCAGGGGCATCTGCATACTAACAGCTTGTTGTACTGCAAAATTGACCGCACGCATAAGTTCTGTGGTCCTGGGAAATCCGCCTTCCTGAGGAACTCCTAGCTTTACAACTAAAAGCGGGCTTTCAAAAGCGATTCCCCGGTATTGTCCCCTGTTTTCCCTTCCGTTTCCGGCCGCTATGGATGCCACGGCTGTGCCATGGCCGGAGATATCTACGGTCGGAACCAGCCTGTTGGCCTCTGTCCTGCTTCCGGTAGCCAAAGCGGCATTGATTTCTTCAGCCGTGAACACCCGGTCCAGAGTCTGATCCCACAACGCTACGATTCTGGTCGTACCGTCATCATTCCGGAAATCAGCGTGGTAATAATCAATCCCCGAATCAATGATGGCTACCAAAACTCCCCTTCCGGTAAGAGAATTACTTCCCTGCTGGAGCAGATTGACACAAGAGGCCGACTTTGCCTGATTGATGGCAAAAAACAGCCTCTTTGGTTTCTCTACATATTCGATTTGAGGCAAGGCACTTAACTGGTCAATTAGGGATTCCGGAACTGTAAGTATGGAGTATTCGTTTACCATTTGCTCCACCCGGATTCCCACCAGGGACAGATTGCTTATATCTCCGGAATGCTTAACAATCACATCCCATGATTTTTCCTCGGGATTATATCCTACATTTAAATTGCCTGATTTTTCACGCTCTTCAGGAGTTGCGCTGAGGGCAAGATTTAACAGGACTTCCAGCTTTTGATCTTGCATACGACATTCCTGTGCTTTTTTATCATCCTACGCTGGAACTGTCATTCTCATTCCTTACTCTGCTCTGCTTCCCGCACTTCCGTGTCATGATAGAAGAATTTTAAGATATCCTCAAAATTCTTTCCGCTCTTTGCCATGGCCTGAGCCCCATTCTGACTCATTCCCACACCATGCCCAAAACCTCCCCCATAAATATGAAAGGTTGTAATGTTATTGTCATCAACGCCCTGATTTTCTATTGCAATATAGGCGCTGGGAAGGGAATCAAAATTCTTCATGAGCGTACCATCAAGCTTAGTAATGCTCATATATTTATTGCCAAGCTTTGCCCTTACCTGTCCTTCCCCATTGATGGTCATGACGCCGTCGGATCCCTCGACCCTTAATTTCTTAACAATTCCGCCTACTCCCCGTTCTGTTACAGTAATGTTTAAGATCGACCCGACTTCGGTGATCTCTTCCTCCAGCTGCCGGTTCGTGACGGTGGTCTCCCATCGGTACATGGGGAACCCTGAATCAAAGGCAGGATAATCTTTTTTCTTTATAAATTCATCAAAATCAGAATTTGTCGACAGATTCAATACTCCACTATTTTCCTGAAGAAGACTGCCATCAAGATAGGGGAAACTGGCCGGATCTCCTCCCCATATGCTGCCGTCGGTTGTATGTCCGCAAGAGGTTGAAAAATAAAAGGCCTCAATTGGTTTATCATCATAAAACAACAGCTTTCCATAAGTCTCACGTACCGCTTCTTCTGTTTTTGATGCGGCCTGCAGATTGTTATAAACCTGGAATCTGGTGCTGTCATCCACATGAGCTCCGTATTTGCTGTAGGTGTTGCTCTGGATCTGACGGAACGCATAGGTTCTGGCACAAACAGCCTGGGCTTTTAAGGCTTCCTTTTCATAGCTGTCAGGCATCTCGCTGGGAACAACCTTTGTTAAATAATCCTCCAGGTACAACTCATTGACTAAAAGCAGCCCATCGGCTTCCTTACGTATCTCAATCGTTCCGTCATAGGCCGGGGTGCCAAAGGACCTCTGGATGGAATTAACGGAAATGGAATCTCCTTTTTCTAGTGGTGCTATTACAATCCGTCCATCCTTCAGCCGCTCATCTGAGGTATCAATAATCACTTCTGCCTTTGGAGGCACCTTTACCTCCTTCTCGCCATAGGTCAATAACAGGCCGCTTTCAGCAGACAGAGTTACGGACGGATGGAAGATTGACTGGAAATTGGTGCTCATCAAAAGAACACGAATGCTCTTTGCATCAAATTCCCTTACCAGCAAGGCAGCACATATCCTGCCATGGGCAACAACAAAATCCTGTATATCATATCCTACCAGAATATCGGTGACACTGCGCTCTTCAAACTGACCGTATAACCGGTATACTTTAAAATCTTTATCCAGTTTTAAGCTGCCATATCCCTCAACCTCAACAGAATCATCCTTCACCGCAAGAACCTTCCCCGATATCTTCTTTTTCTTCAGGGTGACCTTTTGAAGGCTTCCTCTTTTTAAACTGATATCCGCAATATTATTGGCAAAATCCTCCGGCTGCCCCAAAGAGGCCTCAAGGGGAAAGGTACGTTCCACGGACCCTAAGTATACGCCGAACGTTCCACCCGTTCCAGTGGTAAGCCAGACATTTTTATAGGTTATGGAATCTGTTACCGCTTCTTTTAATGCAATGATCTCATTGCCCTTTACCAGGAGCTTTAACTCCCAGTCTATGTAAGAATCCAGGCTGATGCCCTCAAACTGAAAATTTCCCTCGCTGGTATAAGCAGTCCAGGCTGTTGCAGTTTTTACATTGGTAGGAGTGCCGTAAAGAAACACATCAAGCACTCTGATCGTTCCTTCCTTATCCAGTGCCTGCCTTAATTCTTCATACAAATACCACCATTGATCAGCAGGAAGCTTCTTATTTTGTTTTTTGCTGCTTTCATGAATCTTCTTTCCTGAACCGGGAACCAGAGCTTCCGCCAGGCTTTCCGCCTCTTTGTAGGTCAGAAAACCTTCCGCAGCATCACTTTTAGCCGGAATTTCATGAGGGTCAAGATAACCGCCTGCATACAGGTAATTCATGTATTTCACATACCAGTTATTCTGTTCCTTTTCCGGAAAGTATTCCTGGCTATGTTCCTTCAGCATTTTTTCACAGCTTTCTCTATCGGTAAGAAGAAGAGCAGCCGACTTATATGCTACCCCCCTTGATATTCCCTCCGGTTCCGGTTCATTTACCAGAATAATAATAATGAGAATCAAAACCAAAAGAGGAATACCGACTATAAATCCGATAAATGTCTTTTTATTCATGCGCTCCTCTTATCTCATATAAGTTTTTTTGTTTTCATCAATCCGCTCTAAGTCAAAATAGTCCACCGTTTTTAGGGAGAGATCCTTTTTCGTCAGAGAACGGTTCACCAGCCTTGAAACCACACTGTAAAACACAGCAAAGGTCGGCACTGCAATGATCATTCCCACAAAACCAAACAGTCCGCCAAAAAGCAGGATGGAAAACAGTACCCAAAAGCTGGGAAGCCCCGTGGATTGTCCCAATATTTTCGGACCCAGGATATTTCCATCAAACTGCTGGAGCAAAAGAATGAATATCAGGAAATACAGACACTTAATCGGGCTGACCAGCAGGATTAAAAATGCACTGGGAATGGCTCCGATAAACGGACCGAAAAAGGGAATCACATTGGTTACCCCCACAATCACGCTTACTAACAGAGTGTAAGGCATATTCATAGCGTTCAAAAGGAAAAAGCACATAATCCCGATAATCAGGGAATCTAAAATCTTTCCCGTTATGAACCCGCCAAACACCCGGTGAACAAAACGGATTTCATCGATTGCCTGATTAGCCGTTTTAATAGGAAATATACTGTAAATGATCTTTTTGCCCTGAGCAGAAAGCGTTCCCTTTATGTTCAGGAGATAAACCATTACGATTACACCGATCAGTATATTTTTAAGAACCAGTACCACGCTTAGCAGTCCGCTGGAAAGGCTGCCGATCAACATGGACATGTTGGGGACCAGATCAGAGGTCATCCAGTTTTGCAGCTGGCCTGTCAGCCGGTCATATATAGGAATGACCGCCCGTTCCACAGAAGGATTATCCTCAAGCATCTTCTGAAGCCACAGAGCCAGATCATTCATATTCTCACCCAGTGATTCCTGGAGTCCCATGACGCTTGTATAAATCTGAGGGATGATCATCCAGAAAAGTCCGACTACTATCACAAACAGAAAAATCAGGCTGACCACAGTTCCCGCGGCCCGGGATATGGACTTCACCCCATTCCTGTTTTTCCATCTGGAAGAAAGCAGGCACACCGTAATGTCTCTGGACTTGTTATATACCGGCAGTAAAAGATATGCGAGGACTGCCCCGTAAATGACAGGCATAAGAATCCCCACAACTATTTTTACCGTACCCTTCACAGCCTGGAATCTGGAAAGAAAAAAGGCAAAGGTTATGCTCAATGAAATAACGGAAAGTGCTGTGACTCCCAAGCATATATAATTCCGAAATTTTGTCTCTTTCATAAAATTCTCCTAAGTTTTTAAGATTGACTATTGTCTATCCTATACTCTACCATACTTTTACATAAAATTAAAGCAGCGATTTCTCGCTGCTTTTTTCTTTGGTAACCCCAAAATGCCGGTTCTTACTTATTGACGCCTAGCCTTGCTAGGTGGGCAACCTCACTCAGGTTTCTGCCTTCCACTGCAAACGGAGGCTTGACATCCACCTGAAAATATCGGAATCCCATGAGTCATAATGTAGGTTCAAAAAAGGTAAGAGTGTCGCACATTTCAGGAATTACTATCCCATATTTTCTATGGTCTTAGTATACACTACTTTGTTTTGTTTTTCAAGTTCCTTTTCCTGTCAGTTTTGATTTTAATCTATTGGATCAGACAGCAAGATGTTTGCTGCCAAGCAGTCTTCCATGCTCTACATACAGTTCCAGAAGTCTTAAAAGAGAGTCGCTGGAGTCTTCTTGAATGATCAGTTCCAACCCTTCCGCAGTGGCCAAAGACAGCACAGAAAGCAACGATTTTGCGTTTACCGTTCTATCACCGCAGGCCAAATTTATTTTTTCTTTACACGCTCCCGCAATTGAGACAAATTCCAGGATGGAATCAACTCCCCAGAATCCAATCTCCACCTTTTTCATCTCTTGTATTCCTCCTGTTAAAATGTTAGAGACCTAGTATAACATACTATAATAGATTCTGCAAATCAAAAATTGTTTCTGCCAGAACATCCGCTCCGGCTTCCGTAAGCTCCTGCCGGCTTCCGTAACCGTACAACACTCCTACCGACGCAATTCCGGTTTCTTTTGCCCCCAAAACATCATGCTTCCTGTCTCCGATCATCACCGTCTTGTCCAAATCGGTAATTCCGCTTTCCTTTAAAACATAACGGATCACATCTGCCTTTTTTACCCTGGTTTCATCCATGTCGGCGCCTCCTATAAATAAAAAGCAGGAATCCAACTCAAAATGCTCAAGGATCATCCGGACAAACACTTCCGGCTTTGAGGAAGCCACATAAAGCTTTTTCCCTGCCTTAAGAAGAGACTGCAGTACACCCAAAACTCCTTCATAGGCCTTATTTTCATACAATCCTTTTTCCGAAAAATATTCCCGGTAAATATCAATGGCCTTTCTTGCCTGTTCCTCGCTAAAGCCAAAATACTCCATGTAGCTGTCTTTTAAAGGCGGCCCGATAAAGCAGCAAAGCTCATCTAAATTCTCCACCTCAATCCCAAAATGCCGGAGGCTATACTGGACAGACTTCGTTATACCCTCTTTGGGATCCGTAAGAGTTCCATCTAAATCAAACAACAAATATTCTTTATTCATGGTGCCTCCTGTATCGTGAAATTAAGAAAAACACGCTTTGCATGTTTTTCTTAGCTGACGTGGTATCCGCGCAAAAACAGAGACGAAAAAGGAAGCTCCTTTTTCGTCTCTATGAAATTTTATTTTAATTCTTCAACAATTTTCTGAAGTGCTGCCAGGGCATCATCCGGAAGCTTGTCATAGCCTTCCTTAACCGTGGCAATATTGGCAACGAATTTCACCCGGTCTTCCATACGGGCCTTTAACTGCTCTGCATAAGCGGCATCGTGAAGATCCGGAACAAATCCTTCCCACTCAAAGATTTCAATATCAGAGAAAGGTCCCCATTGTTTGAACTGGGCAGTCTTATCCACAATGGCTTCCAGGATGCCTAAGGTATCCTTTGGCTGAACCTTCTTGCCCATGAAATCACCAGTGTTGATAATATAGCAATCTACGTTCTTCTCTTCCACCAGTTTTTTAAATTTCTCATAATCATTGGCCAGAGGATAGGTTCTGAATGGGTTGGCATAAGGCACAACTACCAGAGCATTGGGATCAGCTCCCGGTGCCAGTCTTTCCGCTGTTGATCTCTTTGTTGCAAGAGTTGCACCCATAACAGATGCCAGGGAAGCGCCTTTTAATTTTACTACCGGCGGAATGGTAGGATCCTTCATGATCCAGAAGATCGCATTAACCGGTGCTTCGATCTTATCCACACGGTTGGGAGACCACAGTTTTGATTTGATGGCACGTCCATTGCCGTTTCTGATATCCTCTGTTACCAGCTGGATCTTTCCGTCTTCGTCTAAGGTACAGGAACAGTTCTGGGCAGTTAAGAGAAATTTATTATCTTCACAGCCGGTCGGATAATCCTGTGTTTTATCAAAATATGTAGGTTCTATTGCCACGGATGAGCAGGTGTCGGTATTGATAATGAATGCATCGTCATGGAGAACGGTAACATCATATTTTCCGCCATGCTTTGCATGGGTAATGGTGGATTTTCCTGAGCCGGATAAGCCAAATACAGATGCAACATATTTGGAACCATCGGTTAAGTTGTATTCTTTCTGTCCGCCGTGGCAGGAAGCATATCCGTTGCGGTTAGCAAGAGCCCATACCATAGTAAGGGTGCCTTTTTTGTGCTCTCCGAAGTATCTCATACCCAGGATTGCCGCACAGTTCTGGTCCGTATTAAAGTAGCATAAACATTTCGGATCGCTTAAACAGGACAGATCTACTCCAGGACGGTCGGAACCATTCCACTGAGGATCAGAGAAGATATAGATATCTGCTTCTTTTCCATCGCCGACTGGTTTAGAAGCTTTATACATTTTCGCATATTCATCAGACATATACTGGAAGTTCAGCATCCAGTTATACAGAATATTTTCTTCGCCTTCCGGAATAAGGAGATGTACCTTCACCATGAATTCAGGATCAAGTCCGGCATAAACCTCTGCATGATACATTGTTTTCCAACGGGTTTCATAAACTGCATCCATAACAACTTTGTCAAGAGCGCCGCAGTTTACACCGGGTTCTCCTGCGATTCTTCTCGCAGTTGCATAGCGTCCGGTAATCGCACCATCGTTAAATAAGAGAACCTTGGCATCTTTATCAAGACCAAATTCCTCTCCCCTGTATACAGGCATGTCCGTTACCACAGTTCCTGGTGAATTCTTCGCCAGTTCATATGCCTCTCTAAGTGTATTAACCTTAATTACGTTGTTTCCATAAAACGGAGCTTCAATGATCGAACGCGTAGTTGCAAAACCTGGTTGGCCTTTTCCAATTTCATTGATTGGATAATATGCTTTTGTTGACATAGAAAATTCCTCCTTTTATAAAATCCAAATTTGTCACTATTATCTCACTTTGTTAAGAAAAAGTCAATGATTATCATTGCAATTTTCCAAAAAAATGGATATATTATATATATATTATGCATTTTGTGTACAATAAGCAAAAGAAAGGATAATTATGATTCATATTTCAAAAGATGGTACAGGAGATTTTGCAAGTATTGGAGAGGCACTTCGTTCTCTTCCATCGGATCATACTGAGGAACAGGTCCTCTACATACACAAGGGATTTTACGAAGAGCAGATTGCCGTAACGGTTCCTCACGTAACCTTTGTCGGGGAAGATGCAAAAAGCACCATTCTCTCCTACGGCCTTTATGCCCGCATGACCATGGAGGATGGGATGAAGCGGGGCACCTTCCGCACCTATTCCTGCCTGATCGATACCCATGATTTTACCGCCAGGAATCTTACATTTGAAAACAGTGCGGGCATTGGTACCGATGTTGGGCAGGCTTTGGCCCTTTATGCCGATGGAGACCGGTTGCTTTTTGAAAACTGCCGTTTCTTAGGAAACCAGGATACTCTTTTTACAGGTCCCCTTCCTCCAAAGGAAATCGAGCCCAATGGTCTTATCGGACCAAAGCAGCATTCCCCCCGGATCAACGGCCGGCACTATTATAAAAACTGTTACTTAGAAGGGGATATTGACTTTATTTTCGGCAGCGCAACCGCTTATTTTGAAGGCTGCACCTTCTTTTCCAAATATACGGGAATGGAGATCAGCAGCTATGTAACTGCCGCCTCCACTCCAAAGGGACAGGAATATGGCTATGTCATGGAAAAATGCCGCTTTGAAAGCAACTGCCCCGCTGACAACGCTTACCTTGGACGTCCATGGAGAGAGTATGGAAAAACGGTGCTGATCAACTGCTTTCTGGATGATCATATCTGCAAAGAAGGCTGGCATGACTGGAACAAGGAAGCTGCCCATAAACATACCTTCTATGGTGAATACGGCAGTTACGGCCCTGGTGCCGTGATGGAAAAACGACCGGACTGGATTCACCGGCTGACAGAAACTGATCTTAAAAGCTTCACAAAAGAAGCCGTTCTGTCTGGTCCTGACAACTGGAATCCATAAAACGAAAACGGGAGCTGATCCCTTGTAAAAAGGATCGGACCCCGTTTTTAATTTAGTTCTCTTTGATCTTAACAATCACTTTTTTAATCAAAGCCGGTTCACTTACAGCTGCTTTTGGCTTATGACCATCCCAGGGATTGAAAATCATATATTCTCCAGCTTTTACAACTACTTTTAAGCCTGGATTTTCATTGTCGTAAAATACAACATCTTTTTCTTCGTTATAAGGTACCTTTTCATTCAGTTCATCGATCCGTGCATATGTCATGGTTTCAGAACCGGATATCACATATTGAATATCTGTGTAATTATGGTGAGCTTCATACTTGGCTTCCTCCCAGGGAACCGTTGTATACTCTGTTACATTCGCAAAAACATTCTTGCCGTCAATCTCATATTTGCCTGGCGCCAGGCTCTCTAAATCAGTGTTCTTAAGAAAATCAACTGCCTTTTCGTATCTTCCGTCCACTCCAAGGCTTCTGTAAAAATCAAGGTTTTTTGCTGAATCAAAAATCATAATCATACTCTCCTTTTATGTATCGTCTAGTTTGGCCGCAGATTCCAATGGTACCTGCTATGCACATATAGTATACACCTTAAGCAGAATATTCTACAATGTTTTTATTTAAAAAATTCATGGTTGCCATGCTGAAATAAATAAGTCAGATGGGAATCAAACCAGCTGATAGCACCTCTCCGGGAGCCTCCCCGATTCATAAAATACAGGGCCCCGCTTGAATAATCCTCTCCTGCCAGCGCACGGTCAACACACTGTTTCGTATCATCTGTCACTTTTACGGAATTAATACTTCCGTTTGATACCGGTGAAAACTGGGAGGGTTCATAGACGACTCCTTTCACCGTGTCGGGAAATTTTCCGCTCTTTACGCGGTTAATAATGACATTGGCCACAAGGATCTTACCCTTGTCATCGCAAATACCGGCTTCCGCCTGCACGATCCTCAGCAAGACCTGATAATCGTCCTGAGTCACCGACGTTGAATGGGCGGCCTTTTCTTCCTCTGCCTTCTTTGCTGCCTCTTCTGCCGCTTTCTTTGCTTCTGCCGCTTTTTTAGCTGCTTCTTCTGCCTGCCGTTTAGCCTCTTCTTCCATGGCGATCTTCGTATTGATTCGCTCAATCTCCGCCTTGGACTCCTCCGCCTGTTCCTGTTTCTGGATCACATCTTTCTCCAGGAAATCACCGGCCAGCTGTTGTGCCTGCATTCTGACTTCCGTAAGTTTTATTTGGGCTTTTTCCTGGGTAACGGTTTCTTCTTTCACTGTTTCATCTTTCAAATCTTCTTTATCCGGAGAGTCTTCTGACTCCGGCGTTTCCGCAAATACCGTTAAAGCATTTCTGCCGCCGCTTCCAAATCCTGCTGAGGTAAACGCCACAACAGTAATAATTGCCGCACCCGCCATAAAAACTGCGGAAGAACGATACATCCGCTTTGTGACCTTAAAGGACATCCCTCTGAAGAATTGACAAATCTGCTGAAGGATAGAGCGTAGTGTAAGCATATATACACCTCTTTCTCTTATATCACTTGCCTGGGCTGGGTTACATTCCACAGCCGTTTCCTGGTGACGTCCGTAATTATAGAAGAAGCCTGCTAAAAAAGTCAATGGCTATTTAACATTTTTGTGATATTTTAATTTCTAATTTTTCAACTCCTTTTTCTCTTTGTGTATTTCGCACTATTTTATCCCATTCATTTCTTAGTTTTTTATGCTATTGTTGCAATCATATTTTACAATAGTGTTACATTTATGTTAATTATTCAAATTCACCTGTATGACTTGTCCCCAGCATTTCTTGTATTATGTAAACTAATTATGGGTAAGAGGGGCAAAACTGCCCTTTATAAACGCAACAAGGGCCTGGGGAGAAATGACGATTTGCTGTCCTCTTAAGCCTCCGCTTACGACAATTACCTCATAAGAGCGGGCTTTTTCTTCGACAAAAGTAGGAAATTGTTTTTTCATGCCGATAGGAGAACAGCCTCCGCGTATATATCCTGTGATTCCCTGCAAATCCTTCATTGGAATCATCTCTACCTTCTTATCTCCGGCAGCCTTCGCCACTTTTTTTAAATCCAGTTCCCCATCAACCGGAATGCAGCAGACCAGATATCCTATTTTTTCTCCTTTTAATACAAGAGTTTTAAATACGCTTCCATGATCCGCCCCCATCATATCCGCTGCATGGCTGCCGGATAGGTCCTGCTCGTCCACTTCATATTCCCTGGTGGTATACTCAACCTTTGCCCTGTCAAGCATTCTCATTGCATTTGTCTTTACCATATAGATCAACTCCTTGAATTTTTTCTAATTATAATACGCATTTCTTTTATTGGCAATGCCAGAATGCCCCACATCAAAAAGGTCCGCAGCTGTCAAATACAATTCCTGACAGTTACGGACTTATTTTCCATGGAAATACAAGCTATTTCTTCTTATTAATATAGGGGAACAACCCTCCCGCTGAAATGATCCCCTGCATAAAGGGAGGAAATGCCTGTCCCTCAAAGGATTCACCGGTGGTTTTATTGGTGATAATGCCGCTGTCAAAATCAACCATGACCTCATCTCCTGCCTGAATAGCTCTGGCAGCTTCCGGGCATTCTATAATAGGAAGGCCGATGTTAATTGCATTCCGGTAGAAGATCCTGGCAAAAGTTTCGGCAATCACGCAGCTTATTCCGGCACACTTGATGACAAGAGGCGCATGCTCCCTGGAAGAGCCGCATCCAAAGTTTTTATTTGCGACAATAATGTCTCCATTTTTTACATTGGTTACAAAACCCTTGTCAATATCCTCCATGCAGTGCTTAGCCAGCTCATTCCCATCTGTAATATTCAAATATCTTGCCGGAATGATAACATCCGTGTCCACGTTATCTCCGTATCTAAAAACAGATCCACATGCCTTCATATTTACAACCTCCTATAATCCCAGTTCATCCGGCGCACATATATGGCCGGTAATCGCACTTGCAGCAGCCACTGCAGGGTTGGCTAAATATACCTCTGATTCCACATAACCCATCCCCACCACAAAATTACGGTTGGTGGTAGAGATGCAGCGCTCTCCTGCCGCCAGAATACCCATATAGCCGCCAAGGCATGGACCGCAGGTTGGTGTGCTGACCACAGCTCCGGCTTCGATAAAAATTTCTAAAAGGCCTTCTTTCATGGACTGCAAATAGATTTCCTGAGTAGCTGGGATCACAATACAGCGCAGATTTTTTGCCACTTTATGTCCTTTCATGACAGCCGCGGCTATGCGCATATCGTCAAGCCGGCCGTTGGTACAGGAGCCGATTACCGACTGATCCACTTTAATCTCACCAAATGTGCCGATGGTCCTGGTATTTTCAGGAAGGTGGGGGAAGGAAACCGTTGGCTCTAATTTGGATAAGTCAATGGTATAAACCGCCTCATATTCTGCATCCTCATCCGCCTCATAGATTTTGTAATCACGCTTTGAATGATCCTTCATGTACTGGATCGCAAGGTCATCCACCGGGAATATACCGTTCTTTCCGCCGGCCTCAATGGCCATGTTGCAAATAGTAAAACGGTCATCCATGGATAAATTCCTGATGCCCTCTCCGGAAAATTCCATTGACTTATATAACGCACCGTCTACACCGATCATGCCTATGATATGCAATATGACATCTTTGCCGCTGACCCACTTGGAGGGTTTTCCCACCAGTTCAAACTTAATTGCGGTCGGTACCTTGAACCAGGCTTTTCCAGTTACCATGCCTGCCGCCATATCCGTACTGCCAACACCGGTGGAAAAAGCTCCCAGTGCTCCATAGGTGCATGTATGGGAGTCCGCTCCAATGACTGCATCTCCTGCAACCACCAGTCCCTTTTCCGGAAGAAGGGCATGTTCGATTCCCATCTGCCCTACATCGAAATAATTGGTAATTTCGTGTTTGCCGGCAAAATCACGGCAGCATTTACAGTTTTCTGCGGATTTAATATCCTTATTTGGAATAAAGTGGTCCATGACCAGGGCAATCTTATCTTTATGAAAGATTGTATCTTTATCGAATTTCTCCATTTCCTTAATGGCAACCGGTGATGTGATATCATTCCCCAATACCAGATCCAGTTCCGCTTCGATCAGCTGGCCTGCCTTTACCTTGGAAAGCCCTGCATGGGCTGCCAATATTTTCTGGGTCATCGTCATTCCCATTGTCTGCGTCCTCCTGTCAATTTATCACCATTACAGTTTAAATTGTAACATCTTTTTCTCGCTTTACATTTTAACATACTTATTGGTATAATAGAAATACATAATACGAATATTTAATATAATAGTTAGTTATAAAATGGAACGAAAAGTATCGTTCAATGAGAGGAAGACTTAAGATGGATCATAACCTTTCCCAGTATAAGATATTTTATGAAGTTGCCAAAGCCGGAAATATCTCAAAAGCGGCCAAGGAGCTTTATATCAGCCAGCCTGCCATCAGTAAATCCATCAGCAAGCTGGAAGACAGCCTGGAGGTGACTTTATTCACGAGGAATTCAAGAGGCGTCCAGCTCACCGAAGAAGGAAAGCTTCTATATAATCATACAAAAGCGGCCTTTGAAGAAATAAACCGCGGAGAACTGGAACTGAAGCGGGTGAAGGATTTTAATATCGGGCACTTGAAAATAGGCGTCAGCAATACCCTTTGCAAGTATATCCTTCTTCCTTATTTAAAGGGATTCATTGAGAAGTATCCTCATATTAAGATTTCCATTGAAAGCCAGTCCACTTCCCATACAATCACCATGTTGGAACAGCAGCGGATCGATCTGGGGCTCATTGCAGAGCCAAGCAACCGGCGCCCTCTTTTGTTTCAGCCGGTCATGGACGTCCATGATATTTTCGTGGCTACAAAATCTTATCTGGATAACCTGTATTTAAGGGAAGGACCGGATACGGATTTCTTTCAGACAGGAAATATCCTTCTTTTGGATAAGAACAACATGACCAGAAAGTATATTGACGAGTATCTGAAAGAAAATCAGATTGTGCCAAATCAGCTTTTGGAGGTCACTACCATGGATCTGTTGATCGAATTTGCTAAAATCGGACTGGGGATCGGATGTGTGATCAAAGAATTTGTCCAGGAGGAACTGGACCGGGGAGATTTGGTTCAGATTCCCATGGAATCAGCGATCAAGAAAAGAACCGTTGGATTCGCTTATAATCCCAATGGATTATCCACGGCTATGGAAAACTTTTTTGATGCCATGAGAGGGGCAGGCTCATTGCTCAAGTAAATAAAAAGCCCGGAAAAAGACTTACTTTTTCCGGGCTTTTTATTTAACAGGCCGCTGCCTGCAGTTATAACATTTAGTTATCAATCAGCTTTCCGCCGTCGTTCCAGCTGTAAAGCTTGCGGAGCTCGCTGCCTACCTTTTCTAACTGGTGGGAAGCTTCTTTCTTTCTAACCGCATTAAAGTGAGCGCATCCTACCTGGTTCTCAAGCAGCCAGTCCTTTGCAAAGTTTCCATTCTGAATATCAGTAAGAACCTGCTTCATTGCCTTCTTGGTCTCATCGGTAACGATCTTTGGCCCTGTGATGTAATCACCGTATTCAGCAGTATTGGAAACAGAATATCTCATGCCTGCAAAGCCGCTTTCAAAAATCAGGTCTACGATCAGCTTCATCTCGTGAATACATTCAAAATAAGCATTCTCAGGAGCATATCCTGCTTCTACCAAAGTTTCAAAGCCAGCCTTCATCAGAGCGCATACGCCTCCGCATAATACAGCCTGCTCGCCAAAAAGGTCTGTTTCTGTCTCATCCTTAAAGGTTGTCTCCAGTACGCCGGCTCTTGCGCCGCCCAGGGCCAATGCATAAGCTAAAGCCCTGTCCTTTGCCTTGCCTGTATAATCCTGATGAACAGCAACCAGACATGGGGTTCCTCTGCCTACCAGATATTCATTTCTTACGGTATGGCCGGGAGCCTTTGGCGCGATCATGGTAACATCAACATTCTTAGGAGGAACGATCTGTCCAAAATGAATGGCAAAACCATGGGCAAACATCAGCATGTCCCCATCCTTTAAATTAGGCTCTACAGATTCCTTGTACATAGCAGCCTGCTTCTCATCATTGATTAGGATCATAATGATGTCGGCGTTCTTTGCAGCTTCTGCTGCTGTATAAACGGTTAACCCCTGTGCCTCTGCCTTTGCCCAGGAACTGCTTCCCTCATAAAGTCCTACAATGACATTGCATCCAGACTCCTTTAAATTAAGCGCATGGGCATGGCCCTGGCTGCCGTATCCAATAACTGCAATGGTCTTACCTTCCAATAAGGATAAATTGCAATCTTCCTGATAGTAAATCTTTGCCATCTTTTATTTCCTCCTCATATACTGACTCTTGATATATTTTGTTAAAGGAACCATGCCGACGGCTCACTGTCCGCCTTTGGCAATAACCTCTAGCTTACAAATACTGACTGCCTAAGGCAGATATCGAATATCGTCAGAGCCTCTGGATAGTCCTGTGAGACCAGTTCTGGCAAGCTCTAATATTTCGTAATCTTCAAGCAGGTTAAGAACTGCATCAAGCTTGGACTGATCTCCTGTAAGCATGACGGTTACGGAATCTTTGCCGACATCAACAATGGTGGCTCTGAAAATATCAGCTATGGCACAAATCGCCTGACGCTGGCTGGCATTGGCATGTACCTTGACCAGAATAAGCTCCCTGTAAACAGAATAGCCTGGCTTTAATTCTTTGATATCCCTGACATCTTCCAGCTTTCTCAGCTGTTTTTCAATTTGGTCTAAAATCTCCTGATCGCCTGTGGACACCACCGTCATTCTGGAATATCTCTCATCCGCAGTCACACCCACCGTAAGGCTTTCAATATTATAGCCACGGCGGCTGAACAGTCCGGCTACACGGCTCAAAACGCCGGAGGTGTTATCAACCAACAATGATAATACGATTCTCTCCATCCATATCCCCGCCTTTTTGTATAGTAACTTAAATGATAGCAATCCAGCATCTTTTTGTCAACTAATTAATAGGAATGTGTATTATAATTTGTGGTTATACCTAAAAGCAAAGAGGGCCGCGTTTTATCGGCCGCAGTCCTCTTTTTTTCTGTTTCTTCTATTCTATATATGTAATTGCATGTTCTTTTCTTGGCTTGGCCTGGGGGTATTCCATATTTCCATACCCAAGAATACAATGACCGATCCCTTCATAATCTCCCTGGATTCCCCATTCCTTTAAAAGTTCTTTTCCCTCTTCGCTGTCAAATACTTCTTTTGCCCGGTGAACCCAGCAAGAATCGACTCCAACTGCATGAGCTCCATTCATAAGATTCCCCATAACCAAAGATCCGTCATATAGATACGTTGACACCGCCCGGTCCGCAAGCACCACAATGACCGTCGGCGCTCCATAAAAAGGGTCAATGTCTGATCCCATGACTTTTGCGTTTAACTCAGATAACTTATCACGGACTTCCTGCTTCTGCACTGCCACCATAACTACAGGCTGACGGTTCATTGCTGACGGGGCAAAGCTGCCAGCCTCCAGAATGGCACTAAGTTCTTCCTTTGTTATTTGTTTTGAGGAGTAGCTGCGCACGCTTCTCCTTTCAACCAGATGTTTTATGGATTCGTTCATATTCCTCTACCTCCTGTCAAATATAAAATCTTTTTATATGGTATCACAGACTGGATAACCTGCTATATGGCTTAAGATAGCCATCGCCTGTTCCGTTTGTACCAGGACCCGGAGTATTACGGATTCCCCGGATACTCTATTATATAATACTCATAAGCATTTACAACCTTTGTGCAGCCATACTGGTCTTCCCTCTTAAAGCTCTTTCCATAATTGGCATGCACATGTCCATGAAGAAAATATTTGGGAGAATACTTGTCCATCAGTGCCTTAAAACAGGAAAATCCCTGATGAGGCAGGTCCGGTAAGTCGTTGAGTTCATATGCCGGAGCATGGGTGACAAGAATATCAAATCCTTTGTTCTTCTTAAGCTTCCACCACATCTTTTTGATTCTCCGCTCCATTCCCCGTTCCGTATACTGGTTCGGCGAGCCTGGAATGTACTCCATGGAACCGCCCAGCCCCATGATCCGGATTCCCTTGTAGGTTATGATATCATCTTCAATGCAGGTGCAGCCTTCAGGTGGACAGTCCTCATACCTGCAATCGTGGTTACCCCGGACATAATAGACCGGGGCATGGGAAAATGTTGCAAAAAACGTAAGATAATTCGCTCGTAAATCTCCGCAGGAAATGATTAAATCAATGTCCTGCAATTTTTCCGGTGAATAGTATTCATAAAGTGATTTTGACTCATGGTCAGACAGTACCAGGATCTTCACGCTGTTCCTCCATATCCATGTTCTCGTATATTGTCTGTCCCTGGAGACGTACCAGAGACCGAGCCTCTTCCGTAAGCTCATCAAATTCCGGAATCTGTCCCACCACATTATCTGTCAGCCAGTTCATGGTGGTTATTTCTTCCGGAGTAAGACTTTCGTTTTCTCCGCACTGGATTTGTCCGTCCTGAGAATAAATGGTTCCTTCAAAAGGCTGAAAGCTTCCAGCCCTTATGGAATTCCTTAAAAATGAAATCAGCCGGCTGGTTCCGTGAGGCAGATTATGAGAGCAAATGACATCTATCACATCTGCCGACATCCCCCACCAGTAATTGATGGCCTGTTTCCCCTTCATTTCCTTCCTGCTAAAATCCCCATGGCATATAATATTAACAATTCTTTCGTAAAACTTTCCCCAATGCCAGATAGGAGTCGCCAGATTTTTCAGGCTGCCATCTGGATTCTTTTGGTAAAGTCCGTATTCTCTGGTGGGCGTCTGGGGAGTTATCATGTCATCGCCTGATATAAAGGTGACTTTCTCTTTTTCCAACTCCGCATGAGCATCCCGTTCCTTTACCCTTGACCATTCTAAGTACACCTTGGCATAAGGATTGATCATTCTGGCTCCCAGGGCAAAGGCATTGATATTGGCAATAGTGCCGTAGATCGGATAATCAGCAATATATCCAATCTTCTCAGCCTGGGACATGGAAGCTGCTAAAGCGCCCATAAGGAATTTTGATTCATACATTCTTCCATAATAGGTGCAGATGGAAGAATAGGACATATTAACGGAACAGTTGAACACCTTTACCTCCGGATGATCGATTGCAGCTTTCACACTTAAATTGATCATCTGGGAGGCCGTAGTAAATATTACGTTGCACCTGGCCCCAATGGCCAGTTCAATGGCATTTGCGATCTCCGGCTCAGAATCTGCGTTAAAAAATGCAACCGTTTGTATGGCTCCGTTAAAAGCCTGCTCTAAGTACATCCTGCCCAGCTCGTGTCCATAAGCCCAGCTGGAAGTTTCTGCTGTTTTCGCATGGATAAATGCAATTTTCAGCATCTCCGGTTCAATGGACTGGAACGGACGCAGCCAATTAATGAGCTTAAGGGGACTATTGTCCGATGATTCCTCTATTTCTTCCGGCTGTTCAATCAAAGTGATCTTATTGCCTCTGGAGGCCAGGAGCAGTTCATCCTTTATTCTGACCAAGTCCTTTTTTATCTGCCCCTCGATCCGGTCTTTCACGATTCGGTATCCGAACAGCTCCACGTAAACAAGAAACGCGTCCGAACACGTCATATCGTAATCATCGCCGCCAAAAGCATGGAATGCTTTGGAAAAACGGTCATAAGCGGATTTGAAGATGATCCTGTCATCCTCACTCCAAGGCTCTCCCGGAATCTTATTCATGGCCTTTATCAGCTTGTCGTAGCTTCCTTCCTTGCTGAACCAGACATCACAGTTAAAAGAAACCTGGTAAAAATCCAGAAATTCATAATAAAGCTTGTTATCTAAATCATCTGTCCTCTTTGGAATCATGCGGGTGACAGAGGCAGAGATACTGAAAGCACCTACATATTTTAAGACACTGACCCTTTTATTGCCTTCCTGAACGTAATACTGGTTCATAAATTCAAAGACTTCGATAGGATCATGGATCCCCTCTTCAATCTGATGGTCATATAAATATGCCCATTTCGCCCCAAATTCTGATTTCTCCGACAATAGAGGCATGAAATTACTGGCAAAGGCGCTGGTGCGTCCCTCCGTTTTCGTGCCTACCACCTTTTCCAGAGGAATATCCATGATTCCCAAGTTCACTTCTGAAACAATATCCGTATAGGACAGGATCTGATCCAAGACCGGCAGATACGGATATTCTCCCTTTGACACGGAAGCCTGATATTGCCTGCGGCCCCGCTTTAACGCCCCTACGTAATCATATAATGCCATCCGTTTTCCCTCCAACATTTTCTAAGGTTATTTTAGCATTAAAACAGCTTTCTGTACAGATTATTCAGGAGGCTTAAAGTGGCACTCTATGAAAGATTTCTCACCTTAAATTCTCTTTCCACTTCTCTTTTCTGATCCTTTTTCGCAATGTCATCTCTCTTATCGTATAGTTTTTTACCTCTGGCAAGGCCGATCTCCACCTTCACCAGACTGCCTTTAAAATATACCTGCAGAGGGACCAGGGTATAGCCCTTCTGGGCAATCTTTGCATCCAGCTTTCCGATCTCAGCCCTGTGAAGCAGCAGCTTTCTGACCCTCAACGGATCCTTGTTAAAGATATTCCCTTTTTCATAAGGGCTGATGTTCATGCCGCAGACATAAACCTCTCCTTTATCGATTTTCACAAAGGATTCTTTGACGCTGCATTTGCCCATGCGGATGGATTTTACTTCTGTTCCGGCAAGTTCGATGCCTGCCTCGAATTTTTCATCAATAAAATAATCGTGATATGCCTTTTTATTATTGGCAATTAATTTGAAACTCTCTTTCCCCATTTTCATTCCTCCTGTTATTCCTCTTCAAAACTCTTCGCCGGAATAAAGTCGATGGTACGCAAAAGCTTATCCGTACCCAATACCATGACCCTGATAGGCTGACCTAATTTAAAGGTTTTCCTTGTCGTTTCACCTACCAGCTCATAATGTTCTTCATCAAAATGATAATAATCATCCTGGAGCTGATTCACATGAATCAGGCCCTCCACGGTGTTGGAAAGTTCCACATAAAGCCCCCAGTTTGTCACACCGGAAATCACTCCGTCAAACTCTTCCCCAACGTGTTTTGACATATATTCACACTTTTTAAGCTTAATGGTCTCCCGCTCTGCTTCATCGGCTCTCCGCTCCATGGCAGAAGACTGGACGGCTACCTGCTGAAGGATCTTATCGTAATGGCTGATCCTCTTCCCAGCTAAGCCTGACCTTAGGTTCTCCTTAATGATGCGGTGGATCTGTAAATCCGGATACCTTCTGATCGGAGAAGTAAAGTGGGTGTAATATTTAGCCGCCAGGCCAAAATGTCCGGTATTTGATACCGTATATTTAGCCTGCTTCATAGAACGCAGGGCCAGACGGCTGATCAGGGCTTCCTCCGGCGTATCTTCCGCGTTGGCAAGCAGCTTCTGGACTTCCTTCGGGTAAACCTCACCATTGTGAAAACGGATGGAATATCCGAAATTGTTAATCAAAGTTGCAAGACTCTTCATCTTTTCCGGATCCGGGTTGTCATGGGTCCGGTAAAGGAATGGAATCTCCTGCCAGAAATAATCCTCTGCAACTGTCTCATTTGCCATCAGCATAAAATCTTCAATGATTTTAGTTGCTGCATTTCTCTCATAAGGCTTGATTTCCAAAGGCTTTCCGCGTTCATCAAGAATCACCTTGGTTTCCGGGAAATCAAAATCAATGGAGCCTCTCTTCTTTCTCTTTTCCCGCAGAATATCGGCCAGCTCCTTCATCTGATCAAACATGGAGATAAAAGTTTCGTATTCCTTCATAACCGTCTCATCCCGGTCAGTGACAATGGCGTTGACCGCCGTATAGGTCATTCTCCGGTCCACGTTTATGACGGTTTCTGCTATCCTGTGTCCCATTACATTGCCGTTTTCATCAATGTCCATGATGCAGCTTAAGGCCAGCCGGTCTTCTCCCTGATTTAGGGAACATATTCCATTTGACAGCTTATGAGGCAGCATGGGAATTACCCGGTCCACAAGATAAATGCTGGTTCCCCGTCTTAATGCTTCCTCATCCAATGGGCTGTTTTCCGTTACATAATTCGTAACATCAGCGATATGAACGCCTAAGGTGTAGACTCCATCTTTTTTTGATAAAGTAATAGCATCGTCAAGATCCTTTGCATCTTCTCCATCAATGGTAACTGTCTGTAAATTTCTTAAATCCAGACGGCCCTGCATATCTTTACCGGTTACTTCACCAGGCACTGATTCCACCTGCTTCATTACGCTGTCCGGGAATTCCTCCGGAAGTCCGTATGCTCTTACAATCGAAAGAATATCCGTGCCAGGGTCATTGACGTGGCCAATTATTTCTGTTATTATTCCTTCCGGCTTCCGTTCCGGCCCGCCGAAATCCGTAACCCTAACCACCACCTTGTGACCGGTCACGGCTCCCATGTCCTTGCCCTGAGGAATGAACACATCCTTTGAAATTTTCTGGTTGTCCGGAATGACGAAACCAAAATTCTTATTTTTCTGATAAAACCCTATGATCTGCTCATTTGCATGGATCAGCACCTTGATCACATGGCCTTCAGCTCTTTTTCCGTTTCCTGGCTTTGATTCGGCAGATATCAGCACCGTATCACCGTGAAGCGCTCCGCCTGTCTTGTCTTCCGGAATAAAAATATCCTGATCCAGCCCTTCTACCGCTACAAACCCAAAGCCTTTGGAGTGTCCGGAAAACACTCCGGCAATGGAGCCGATATCTGGCTTTCCATATTTTCCTTTTTGCGATATACCGATCTTTCCTTCTGCTAAAAGAGTATCCAGTACCTCTTTTAAATCTTCCCTCTGATCCTTTGGAATGTCAAAGAAAATGGCTAACTCCTTTAATTTCATAGGTGCATAGGCAGGATCATTTATCAGCTGGAGAAGCATGGCTTTTCTTTGCGTTAATTGTTCTTCTGTCATTGTCTTCCTCTCTTAACTATCATTTTTATCTATTTTTCTTTTCAATCTATTCTATTATTATCTGCATTTTACTAGCAGGTATTACGAAACTTCCCCATAATGCGAAAAAAACACCCTTGTTGCCATATCACAAGAGTGTTTAATCTTTACAGTATATTCAGATTCAGTACCAGCGCCAGAATGAAAAACAGGACTGCACCGTATTTTGTGAATTTCTCCAGTTTTCCTTCCATGGAACGGCCTTTATTTCTGCCCCAGTAGGTATCAGCCATACCGCCGATAGAACCCAGGCCCTGACTCTTTCCTTCCTGTAAAAGGATTATTGCTGATAAAGCAACACATATGATAACAAATATGATTGATAAAATAATCCTGATCACGTTTCCCACCTCCTATAGTCAAACAAAGGATATCATACCATAATTTTTCTGAAAATACAATATATTTTTATATTTTTATATTCGATAGTTCATGTGCCCCTTGGCATCAACCATGTTTTATAAGGAAACTCTATCTGTCTTTCTGACCTTATTATATAGAAGCTTCTCAATCGTTTCCCCGCCTTTGATCAGCATTTACCTCTTTTCCCTGCAAACTTTATCATAAAATGATTTTCTTCGTATCCATCCTTGTTATATCATTATTCTTCATCTTTAGCCTCACGCTCCAGGTATGTTCTTCCATTGTTCCCATATTCAGGCTTTTCCGGACTTTTCGGAAATTCACTTTTTCCTCTTGCTTTTATAAGGAATTTTTAATCGTAAAAATATAAGATATAAAAAAAGTACAGGTACCTGATGAAATTTTTCTTGACATTTCTATCAGGTACCTGTACAATGTATTTAAGGTACCTGATGAACATTCAATTTTAGGAGGTTTTTAATATGATGGAAGATAACTTTACAGAACTCTACGAAAAATTCTCAAAGCTGCAATGGCTCTTGCAGCGCCAGCATTTACAGAAACATGCGGAACATGGTCCCATGGCTGATCCGACCCGCGGGCAAGGCAGGGTTTTAGCTATGCTCAAAATGCAATCTGAAATCAGCACAAAAGACCTGTCATATCTGCTGGGCATTCGGATACAATCTCTTAACGAGCTTCTTAACAAACTGGAGAAAGGCGGTTATATCACCCGCACCCCTTCGGAAGCTGACAGACGCATCATGCTGGTACAGCTAACGGAAAAAGGAAAGAATGAGCAGCAGCCCCGCCCGGATTTTGTAGATATTTTCAGCTGTCTCAACGAGGAGGAACAAATGGTCTTCGGTGAGTATCTCGACCGCGTCGCTGCGGCACTTGAAGCCCAGCTTGGGGATGATGAAGACGACGAAAGGCTTGAATGGATGCGCTCTGCCCGTGAAAGACTGGGCGATGAAAGGTTTGAAATGATGTTTATGCACGGCGGCAGGCATCCTTTTGACCGCAGAGAAGACTTTCATGGCTGGTCAGACAGAAGACCGGGAGGTGCACACGGCGCCAGACGTTTTGAACCGGGCCACAATGATCCAAGGTTCAACGGGCACGGTTCCAATTGCTTTGGCAGACGGGGTGACGGCAGGCATACGCCTCCGCAGCCTGAAGCTCCTCACGATGACGAAGAATAAGCAACAATATCCTGCAAATAACAGCATTGGCGCTGTCTTTCAGAAAGCCGTTTGGCAGCGCCTTTATTTTTTTTCGCTTTTTTTCAGGCAGAAAGGAGCAATCATGTCTTTTATTATACTTTTTATATATGGCGTAAATCATCTCATTCGCACCATCTTGGGACAAAAAGGTGGGACTGCCGATGCTTAGAAGTTCAAACGGCTGCCCCGGTAAAAACTGTGTGGGCAATTGGGAAGACGGTTTTTA
>NZ_DAMAUN010000055.1:0-40802 GCF_032078915.1 Lacrimispora sp.
GCCTATTCCTAAGAAGAGAGTAGGGATCATAAAGCTTAAAATAGTTCGGGAAGGCGCTTCCGTTTATGGAACTGAACGTTTTCATGAAGCAAAAGAGGCAGCGGATATGGTGAGGTCTCTCTTTGAATATTCAGATCGTGAGATGATGATGGTAATGTCATTGGATTCAGCAATGACGCCCATCGCTTTGGAAATCGTCGCAGTGGGAGGCTTGAGCTCATGTGGGATAGATCCAAGGGATTTATTTAAACATGCGATTCTTTCAAATGCTTCAAAAATTATTTGCTTTCACAATCATCCTTCTGGAGAGCCAAAGCCAAGTCGAGAGGATTCTCTTATTACAGGCCGGATTAAGGAAGCAGGAGTATTGCTGGGAATCGAATTGCTTGACCATATTGTGATTGGTTCGGAGGGCAGATATGTAAGCTTCCGGGAAGAAAGGATTGAGCCTTTTGGAATTGGAGGTGTGGCATGAATGAAAAAGTTAATTTCAACAAACGGCTTATCTCATGAAGATTGGCTGAAATACAGAAAACAGGGAATCGGTGGGTCTGATGCAGGTGCAATCTGTGGTCTTAATCCCTATGTCAGCCCTATGAGTATTTTCTATGAAAAAACAGGCTCAGAAGTAGAAGATTATGATAATGAATCCATGAGACAGGGGCGAGACCTTGAAGAATATGTGGCCCGGCGCTTTATGGAAGAGACAGGCTTAAAGGTACGACGGTCCAATGTCATGTATCAGAGCGAAGAATATCCCTTTATGCTGGCAAATGTTGACCGCCTTATTTCAGGGGAAAACATGGGACTTGAATGCAAAACGGCCAGTGCCTATAATGTGGATAAATGGACCGGAGAATCTGTCCCTGCCCATTATGAAATTCAATGTCATCATTATATGGCGGTGACCGGGGCGAAGGCCTGGTATCTGGCTGTTGTGATTTTGGGGAGGGAATTTAAGTATAAGAAGATTGAACGTGATGAGGAGCTGATTCAAAATCTGATTGCCATAGAAAAGGAATTCTGGGAGGACCATGTTTTGTCAGGAAATATGCCAGACCCGGACGGCAGTGATATTTCAAATGAAGTGATTAACCAGTATTTTCCAACGGCCCGTAAAAAGACGATTCCTCTTCCGTCTCATTTAAATGAGCAGTTAAAAAGAAGGGAAGAAATCATTCTTCTGGCAAAGAAGTTGACACAGGAGCAGAATCAGATTGAACAGCAGCTTAAGCTTTATATGGGCGAATATGAAATGGCATTTAATGAGCACTATAGAGTTTCCTGGAGCAATGTGGATACAGTCCGTATTGACAGCAAGCGATTAAAGGAGGAGCGGCCAGATCTTTACCGGGATTTTGCCAAATGCAGCCAGTCAAGACGATTTACTGTTAAGGCGGCGTAATGGTTTGAGGTTTAAAGATGTAAAGGCTCAAGTTTAACACTTCACAGGCTGCTTGTTTTGATCAATGAAAAAATGCAGATTGTACGTGTATCGTTATCACGTTATAATAATGCCATAAAATCATGACGAGGAGGACGCGTAATGGAAGCATTCAGACCTTCATCTGATTTACAAAATAAGTATTTGGAGATATCAGCCTTAACATGGGAATCTCAAGAACCAGTTTTTATTACAGTAGATGGTCGGGAGGATACCGTTTTAATGAGCCATATCCAGTATGAAAAGATGAAAACCGAATTGGAATTGTGGAAAATGTTGGCGGAAGCTCAGGATGATGTGGAAAATGAAAGAACTGCTTCTATAGAGGATACATTTTCGGATATTCGCAAAAATCTTTTAGTGGGGAAGTCTCACGATCTGTGATGTAATATAATATAAAGGCGGACAGTTAGGTAAATGATTTGGCTTTTTATGAGATGAGAGAGAGGAATCATACAAAATTATATATTCAGTCGTTAATTTCAGATGTAATTATGTTAATTTAATATTTTGAGTATTGAGGAAAGGGACCGTCTTGCTGGATGCAGGATGGTCCTTTTTCAAATTAATTAAATGAACTAAAATGAAAGGGATGAGAAAATGTCAGATGTAAAACAGGAATTAGAAAAGAGGGCAGCAGGCGGCGGAGGTCAAGGTCAATCCGTCAGGCTGACAAAAAACATGACTATCGTTGATATGGTTAAGGCCCTTGAACCGGAAATTAAACGGGCGCTTCCAAGTATTCTTACGCCGGAACGATTTACGCGTATGGCATTATCGGCGATTAACAATACTCCCAAGCTGGGAGAATGTACTCCTATGAGCTTTATTGCAGCTTTGATGAATGCGGCTCAGCTGGGGCTGGAGCCAAATACACCTTTAGGACAGGCCTACTTAATCCCATATAAAAACAAAGGGGTATTGGAGTGTCAGTTTCAACTGGGATATCGGGGACTGATTGATTTGGCATATCGCAATGACAGGATGCAGAGCATTGAGGCTCAGGTGGTGTATGAAAATGATGAATTTTCTTATGAATTGGGCCTTCATCCATCTTTGACTCATCGGCCATCTTTTGATGAGCCGGGAGAAATCAGGGCTTTTTACGCAATCTTCCGGTTGGATAACGGTGGCTTTCGCTTTGAAGTTATGAGCAAAAGCTATGTAGATGCTTATGCTACCAAGTATTCAAAAGCGTTTACTTCGGATTTTAGCCCGTGGAAGAGTAATTATGAGGGGATGGCGAAAAAGACGGTGATTAAGCAGCTGTTAAAATATGCACCGATTAAGTCGGATTTTAAGAAAGCCATCACCTTGGATGAAACTGTGAAAACACAGCTTTCCATTGATATGAGCGAGATACGGAATGAGTGTTTGCCGGAAACATTGGAAAGCGGTGAGGTGGCATGATAAAGGTAAGTCAGAGTGATAGGCGTATTTTTCAAGATGCAATAGCATTAGGGAAACTTCAAAAGAAATGTATTTCCAAGAGAGAGATTTATAAGAACCGGGAGGCATTTTATCGTTCTTTATTCGGAGTTTGCTATATACTGGAGCTTGTCGGGCGGCGGTATACCGGAGAGGATTTCCTTGAACTGAGCCTGGGACAGAAAGAGATAGCGGAGGAAATATTTTTAAGTGTTTATGGACAAGAACATTAGGAGGAACTCTTTGTGGACTTGAGTAAGGAGCAGAGGCAGAATGAAATGGAAGGCTGATTTACAGAGCACGTGGCAAAAAATGTACTGGCATAAATGATCGGGTATCTGGCATAAGTCGATACAAATGTTCGAGTGCTCATTGTATTTCATTATGTTCCTATGATATAATGGACTTACTTACAAGGAAGGAGTGATGATATGTCAACGAATGAAACCTTGAAAATGTTGTACAAAGAGTGCATGAAATTAGATCCTGATGAGACTACGCAGTTAATCCTTGGGGCGGAGACGGAAGAAGAGCAGGAATTTTATTCCATGATCAGTGACCTTTTCCTTCAGCAGAGACAGAGAAAGGTCATTGAGGAGAATCGGTTTTGATGAAACGATATGTTATTTTTGCAGGAGTGAATGGGGCTGGGAAGTCTACGCTGTATCAGACTTTTCTCAAGTATCATCAGATGCCTAGAATTAATATAGATGAAATTCTTAAAACATTTGGGGACTGGAAAATAACCAGTGATGTTATGAAAGTGGAAAACGGGCTGTTCAGGAATTGAATCAATGCCTATCTATCGGAAGTTCCTTTTATCAGGAAACAACGCTCTGTGGAAAGACTATTTTTAGAACAATAGAAAAGGCCAGGAATCAGGGATATTACATTGAACTTTATTATGTAGGAGTTGATTCTGTAGAATTGGCAAAACAGAGGATTGCCTACCGTGTATCAAAAGGTGGGCATGGAATACCGGATAAGGATGTGGAAAAACGGTATCTGGAAACATTCCAGAACTTGAAGATTGTTCTTCCTATGTGTAATCTGGCTTCTCTGTATGATAATACTAGGGAATTTAGAAGAATTGCCATCTATAAAGATGGGCTTCCGGTTCGTGTTTCTCATAATGTGCCGGATTGGTTTCAACGAGTACAATAGGATTAGCCCTTGCGGTGTGAGACTGCGGGGGCTTTTTTTGTTGCAAAAAAGAAGGAAAAGGTGATGATATGAATGTGGAAGATTTACTGGAACAGATCATTTGTGACCGTATTGAGATGCTGTTAAATGCACGTTCTGATGAAACCCTTCATGAGGAAAGGGAGCTAAACCACGAGATGAAAGATATTCTTGAACGGTTGGATGAGGAATCAAAAGTTACTATGGAGCAGTTTTGGGATGAATGGGTTATACGGTCGGCAGAAGAAAGCCGCTATCTGTATCTTGCCGGTATGAAAGATGGAGCCAGGGTTTTAAAGGTAATTTTAAAGTTATGATAAAGGGAGCAGCTATAATGAAAGATAAGGATTTCAGGAATATATTTTACTGAAAAGAATTTGAATCAGGGTTATGGTGTGTTACAGTAGAAATATTGGAAAAGTGAGGATGACTCTGGTGGAACTGAAGCGAAATATTTACAATGATCTGCTTCGTTGGAAGCAGCGTGACAGCGGTAAGGTCCTGGAATTAAAAGGTGCCAGACAGACTGGTAAGACATTTATTCTGGATAAATTTGCACAAGAAAATTACAAAATTTATATCTATATCAATATGGCTCAGCTGTCCGGTGAACAATTTCTGGCTTGCATGAAACAGGCATCTGCCTGGAAGCCTGGAGAGACGCGGATAGAAAAGACGCTGCATGAAGCTTTCCGATTGTTTGATTCCCGGTTCGAGGATAATAAAGACACCATTATTGTTATAGATGAGATTCAGGAATCAGCGAAAGTGTATTCCAGAATCAGAGAATTTTCAAGAGAGTTTTTATGCCATTTTATAGTTGCAGGCAGTTACTTAGGAAAGACATTGGAAAAGGGGTATTATCTTTCAGCAGGAGACACAGAGAATTTGATGCTTAATACATTGTCATTCGAAGAATTTGTAGCGGCATTTGGAAAAAGGGAGCTTTATAATGGCGTTGATTTGCTTGGTTCCAGTAATCCCTTGCAATATGATGAATTAAAAGAATATTATAAAATATATTGTGAAATAGGCGGCTATCCGGATGTCATAAATTGTTATATGAAAACACAGGATACGCAAGAATGCAAAAAGGTTTTGACGCAGATTATCGGGACTTTTATAGAAGAATCAACAAGAGTCTTAGGCGGTATACAGGAAATGATTTTACTGGAGCAGATATTTCCTGCGATTGCACAGCTTTCTGTCCGGGAGAAAAAGGAGCATGGTGATGTAATACAGAATTATCCCGTATTATTTATAACGGAAAAAGCAATAGAACCATGAGGAAAAGTATTAGTGCAGTTATAGACTGGCTATATTGTTCAGATATCATAGGTTATTGTTATAAGGCCAATGAATGTGATCCCGTGAACGTATCTTTGCACAACCATTTTTATTTTATGGATGTTGGAGTATGCAGATATTTTATGGATGTGGTAGGAATTGATTTGCCTGCTCTTAGGGGAATGGTAAGTAAATGTTTTGTGTATATTGAACTATTAAAGCGTATCAGAGGATTTGAGATAACAGGAATAGCTCCAATGTCTGGAACGTAAAAGGAAGGGGAGATTGATTTCCTTATAAAACGCTGGGAAAATGATAATAGCTATGGCGTGGAGGTAAAGGATGGAAAATCAGAGACGGAGACAGCGCAGCAGCTTTTAGAAGATGAAAAGATAGAGGCTGTTTATTTGCTGAAAGGAGATACTTATGGCGGTATAGCAGGCCGGAAGATAACCGTGCCTATATATATGGTGGGAAGAGTTCGGTTTGCTTATGAAAGAGGGAATGAAGAACAGTCTTGAGCATGGGAGGGGTAGCTATAGTCTGGGTTGAGATAATAGCTTCATTTATGTTGAATTGGAAAATTAGTTTGAGATTGTCTACGTGAAATGGGTAAAAAAATAAGTGATTTTTCTGTCAGAGGCATTTCTAAGGAGATGCTTCTTTTTATTGTTTAAAATATGAAAAAGATAATGGAGGAAGAACAAATGAATTACAATCAGTTTTTAGAGGAAGTTAGAGCAGCAGTGCAGGAGAGATTAGGAAGTGATTATGAGATTCGCATTCAGAAAATTACAAAAAATAACGGAATAGTGCTGGATGGGCTGATTATTGGAAAGGCAAGTAAAAATATTGCTCCAACAATTTACTTAAATTCATACTATATGCATTTTACCCATGGGATGTCACTGCAGGAAATTCTGGAAGATATTATATCTGCGTATAAGGAGAACAATGATGTAGTTTTTGGTGATATAAGAGAGCTTTTGGATTTTACTAATCTGCAGGATAATGTGGCTTTTAAGCTGATCCAGAGGGAAAAGAATAAGGAGCTTTTAAAGGATATTCCATATTTTGAATTTTTGGACCTGGCAGTGGTGTTCTATCTGATTCTGGATGAACATAGAGGGGGCCAGATGACGGCATTGATCCATAACTCTCATATGGAACCTTGGGGAGTGGAGAAAGAGGAACTGTATCGTCTAGCAATGAGAAATACTCCCATATTGCTGCCGTCGGAAATTAAAACAATGAAAGAGATTATGTGTGATATATTGAAAGGACATTTAGAGGAATTGGAAATGGAAGAGATGGTAGATGATCTGTTGGATTTTGATTCGCAGAAGCCACCCTTATATGTCCTTTCGAATAGAAAACAGATTAACGGCGCCGGGTGCATTTTATACGATGGGTGTTTGAAGGATTTCGCTGATTCTCAGAATTCAGATATTGTTATATTGCCGTCCAGCCTGCATGAAACTATTTTGGTTCCTGATGATGAGAATTTGGATTATGGAGAGTTGCAGAAAATGGTTGGCCAGATAAATGAAAGTGAAGTGCCAAAGGAGGATGTGTTGTCGGATAGGATTTATAAGTATTCTCGGCATGATTGTAGTATTAGTCTTATAGAATAAAATCAGATTCATTGCATATCATTAATTGCTCCTATGGGTGAAAACCATAGGGGCAATTTTCAAACGAAATTTATTTTTTATAAAAGAGTAGATAGGATCATTATTATGGAGAGTAAAGTATGCTATAATGTTTACAGGTTATTATGGTGAAGTGGGAATACGCAAAAAAATGCTAGAACTTATGACAGGGAAAATGCTCAAAATATCAGGGAAACAAGCATAGAGAAACGATATAAATTGAGAAGGCAGGGGAAATAAAATGCAGAATTATGAGATAGAGGTAAAATCGTTTGGAAAGGTTTTACCTAAAGCAGGAAATAATACAAGAACACTTTATGAACATCAGAGAAAGGCATTAGAGAATCTGAATCTGATTAATCAGAATTCGGATTATAGTACACTTCTTGTGCTCCCGACAGGAGGAGGAAAAACATATACTGCATCCACATGGCTTCTTAGGAATGCACTGGATCAGCATACAAAAATACTATGGCTGGCACACAGACAGATGCTTCTGGAGCAGGCAGCGGAATCTTTCCAGAAGTACGCCTATGCGGAGACGATTCCGCATATTTCATCGTATACATACCGGATTGTTTCCGGTGCGTCTTCCCATGACAGAACCATAGACATAGACCCATCTGATCAGTTGCTGATTGTAAGTAAGGATAGTATTGGACGGAACCTGAAAGCTCTGGATGTGTGGCTGAAAGGAGAAGAGGAAATTTTTCTTGTCATTGATGAGGCGCATCATTCTACAGCAAAAACATATAGAAAAGTGGTAGACTATGTGAAATCACAGGTTCCTCATGTAAAGCTCTTTGGCCTGACGGCAACACCATTCCGTACCGCAGAAAAGGAACAGGGTTTGCTCTCGAAAATCTATCAGGACGGTATCCAAAACGGACAGGCAGTGCATGGTGATATCGGAATCACATATCAGATTGGATTGAAAGAATTGATCAACAGAAGGATTCTTTCAAAGCCGGTTTTTATCAGCCGTTTTACGGATGAAATGTATGGGGACCTGCTTGGTGTAAATGACTGGGAAAGTATTCAGCATTTGGATGTGCTTCCGGCTGATATTGCTGGCCAGATTGCAGACAGTGCGGTCAGGAATCGGCTGATTGTAGATACTTATAAAGAAAAGTATGACGAGTATGAACAGACCATTGTGTTTGCAGTCAATGTAACACATGCGATTACACTCTGTGCACTTTTTAAGAAGGCAGGTATTAGGGCAGAGTATATTGTTTCTGATATTAAAGATTCCATTACCGGTGTAAGGATCAGTAGAGAGGATAATGAGAGAAAGATAGAGGCATACCGAAGCGGCTCTGTTCAGGTCTTGATCAATGTGAACATTCTGACCGAGGGAATTGACCTTCCTCAGACAAAAACGGTATTCCTTGCAAGGCCAACTGTTTCAACCATTATGATGACGCAGATGATCGGACGTGCTTTGCGCGGAGAAGCTGCAGGAGGAACAGCAACCGCATATATTGTATCATTTATTGATAAATGGAATGAGCATATTGCATGGGTAAACCCGGAATCCATTTTCATTGGAGATAACGAATTTACAGAAAATGAATCTGAGCATGTGAAACGGGAACTGCGAATGATTGCAATTTCCAAAATTGAGGAATTCGCTTCAACGCTGGATGATTCAGTGGATACGACAGCGTTGGAAAAGGTCCCGTTTGTACGTAGAATCCCGGTCGGTATGTATGCGTTCTCCTACTTGGAAGAAGGCGGTGTGGATTCTTCTTATCAGGTCATGGTCTATGACAGTACGAAGGAAGCGTATGAAAAAATGATGGCTGTGCTACCGGTGCTTTTTGCCGATTATGGAGTAACAGAGGAGTTTCCGGCCGCAGATGTGATTAGTGAAATGGCAGAACAGTGTAGGAATACAGTTTTCCTCGGAGAAATGGTTCCGCCTCTGGAAGAAACGGATCTGGAACGGATTTTAAGGTACTATGCTCAGTATGATGCAGCTCCAAAGTTCTATACCTTTGATGATATCGACAGAAGTCGCTTGGATGTTGGTGCGATTGCAAAGCATATCTGGGATGAGGATATGGGCTGCAGAAAACAGGCAGAATACTTAGTCGGTATCTGGAATGACCAGGACGATAACATGCTGAAGCTTTTCTTCGGCAGAAAATTATATTTCCTGCGACAGGTAGAAATAGAACTGACAAAGTTGTCTGACCCGCATATTTATGATGAAGAGAATAATGTGAGGTTTGGAAAAAGAAAGCTGGAAGATCTTTCACTTTATGAGATTGGAAAAATTGCCCCGGAACTGGAAAAGGAACTAAGGGATAAGACATTTGATCGTGCAAAAGATACAGATGGAAATTATACCTGTGCATGCTGCGGTAAAAAAGAGCATAATAGAATCTATTTCCAAGTTGATCATATTAATCCAATGAATCAAGGTGGAAAGAGTACTGAGGATAACCTTCAGATACTATGCAGGACTTGTAATGGAATCAAGGGTGATCAGATATGAAAGAGTTTTTGTACAGCAGCTTCGATCTGGCCTGCATCATTAACAGTATGAATCTGGGTGCACAAGAAACAGGAAGACTGTTGGAGGAGCTGTTTTATAAAGACCGGTTTTTTCTTGAGGGTAATTATCGAAATGACAAGAGAAGATTGTATCTGGATGTGCACTATTGGCTTGATTATCTATCAGATAAACCAACGATAGATGCAGAGTTTCCATCCATTCAGAAAGATTTTGATTTATTTGGAAAAAAGATTGCCGAAGATTCTTTTATCACAGAATACTTTGATCTGGATCTGTTCTTTAAGAAGATGCGTCTGCAGCTGCTGTTCTTAGGCAACCAGGATTTTATCCGTATGAAATTGAGGACCATGCTACGGGCTTACGGGTATAAGAGAAGGTCAGAAAAACTGCTTCGATATCTGAAGGACAGCCTGTTGTTTTATCACATTGAAACCTATGTGCGCGGCGGGGCAGGATGTAACATCAGTGAAATTGGACTGGATGAAATGATCACGTTTCGGATATGCGGGTAACTATGGTAACAAAAGGATCCATTGTGCGAGAGGATTTTTTTTCTGAAGAAGATTATTTAAAGTTTCATTTAATGTATTGGAAAATTTCCTTTTTAGCCGATTTCAGATGACCTGTTGTCGTACATAATAATCAACTTATTAACTTAGTATAAATGCTTTTGAGCAAAATATAGTATTAAAATCCATTAAGGCAGTGATAAATGTGAGAATATAACTAATAGAGATGATGTGGATTTCCAATTTGAATTCAAGAATTTTATAAAAAATAATTTTACTATTATTCGTTTGTACGCTGTATAATTATTGATATCATTAAGTTTTTTGCTTTAGAATGGTTGATAATATGGATTTGATAATAACAAAGGAAGCAGCAGCAATAGCTATGCGACAATAGGCGAATCCCGGATGCGTTCAAATTGGGTGATATCTGGGTGATTCCCAAGGGGGCACCTAAGCCTCTTGATGGCAGGACAAAAGCCGCTAGAGCAATATTGCAGGAGATTAAAAGATAATGTAGATTTTGAAATCGCTAGGGGGAATAGAGTATGACACCTGAAAAACAAATTGAAAATACATTCATTGATATTTTAACAATGAGAGAGAACCAATGGACATATCGTAGTGATATAAAGACAGAATCCCAACTTTGGGAAAACCTGCGAGGGCATATTAACCGAATCAATCTTGCACGGTTGGAGGGCGTGCTTCTAACAGACAATGAGTTTAAGCAAGTTAGAAATGAACTCAGGCGTTTCGCACAAACACCTTTTATGGCGTCTCAATGGCTTCGAGGTGAAAACGGCATAGCACAGGTATCCATAGAGCGTGACGAAATTTCTAAAGGGAGCGTTACCCTTACGCTTTTTAGCAATAAGGACATTGCCGGGGGTATATCAAGTTATGAAGTGGTAAACCAAGTCGTTCCTAATATAGAAGGTAAAACAACCCGTGGAGATGTCACTTTGCTTATAAACGGTTTGCCTGTCATACATATAGAGCTTAAAAGCGAACTTGCTAAAGATGGTTATTTGCAAGCATTTCAACAAATTGAAAGATATGCTCAGTCGGGTTTTTTTGATGGAATTTACTCAACTGTGCAGATTTTTGTAGTCAGCAATAAAGTATCTACAAGATATTTTGCAAGACCAAGAGCAAATGACGATTTTCAGTCTGCAAAAAAGTTCTTGTTTAATTGGCGAGAACCAGACAATACACCCGTAGACGATTTATACGATTTTACAAGAAGGGCGCTAAGCATTCCTATGGCACATGAGTTAATAAGCCGTTTTACAATTCTAGTTGACGACAAAAAAGGTCAAAAATTCATGATGGTATTGCGCCCATATCAGATACACGCAATAAAGAAAATAATGAAGCAAGCGTACAGCCATGAGGGTGGCTTCATATGGCATGCCACAGGCTCAGGCAAAACGATAACCAGTTTTGTCGCGACTAAATTGTTGGCTCAATCAGCTATTTCTGTTGCTCGTACCATAATGATTGTTGATCGTAAAGACTTAGACAGCCAAACTAAAAATGAGTTTAGCAAATTTGCTTCTGAATACAATACAGGGGTTACTTCAGGCAAAGGCACAGATAATACGCTTATAGTAGGTATAGATAACAAGCGAGAACTGGTGGAAAATTTCCTTAGCAAAAAAAATAACAACACAATCATCATCACAACAATTCAAAAATTAAGCCGTGCAATCCGTGAAAGCAGAGAATCGGAGGTAAACAAATTTGAGAAACTGAAGGGTGAATATATTGTTTTCATTGTAGATGAGTGTCATAGGGCTGTTTCTGATCAGGAAATGAAGGCAATTAAGAAAATATTTCCAAAGTCCACATGGATTGGTCTTACCGGAACCCCCATTTTTGAAGAAAACAAAAAACAGGAAAATGGAACATACGCACGCACAACCTTCGATCAATACGGGGAATTGTTACATGCATATACTACTAAAAATGCTATGGAAGATAAATCAGTGTTGGACTTTCAAGTTGAATACCATTCGCTTTTAAACGAGGAGGAGGAAGAACGGATATATCTAAGAAAAATCCGGCAGAGGTACCCTAACGACGATCCAGAAGCAAGATTAAAATCTATGTTTGATGAGATTGAAAAAGAGTCTCTGTTAGAATCTTCAGATTACGAAAATGACGACTATATTGAAACAATGCTTAAAAAAATATTTAAACATCAATCAGTACTTGAAAAATTTAAGGTGAGTGATGGTATGCCCACTATGAGTGCTATTCTTACAACCCATTCCATAGCTCAGGCAAAACGGATATACCGTAAATTGGTGGAGTTTAAAAAAGCAGGAAGTCTGATAACGGGTAAACCTATGGATGAAAGAAGAAAGCTACGCGATCCCGATTTTCCACGTGTGGCGATCACATATTCTGTCGACGAGAGCCAGGATCAAATGATTGCAGCAAATGAAGAGTTAATGGGGATCATGAAAGAGTACAACAGCATGTTTGGTACAAACTATACAGATATTGATCTGTACAATCAAAATATAAATAATCGTTTAGCCCGAAAGGATGCCCAATACCAAAAGGATGGACAGTGGCTAGATTTTGTTATCGTAGTGAATAGGCTTTTAACTGGTTTTGACGCACCTACTATTCAAACCCTGTATGTCGATAGAGAACTGCGATATCAGAAGTTGCTCCAGGCATTCTCACGCACGAACCGAACATGTCCCGGTAAGAGCATTGGTATGATTGTCACATTCCGGAAGCCAAACACAATGGCTAGAAATGTTCGTGATGCAATCAAGTTGTTTTCGAACGAGGAAAGGGATTGGGAAAAACTGGTACCAAGGCAATACAGGGAGGTTAAGCAAAACCTCAAAGCAGCTTACAAAAAGTTTAGGGATGCCAACAGGGAACTGACTGAAAACCCAACAGACATAAAAAAACAGCTCCATGCCATAAAAACATTCCAAACTATGAAGAATTTAGGAGAAGCCATAAAAAGCTATGAGGAATACGAAGTAGACTTTGCCAATTTGTCCGATATAACACAAGTTATTACAGATGAAATAGGTCATATTGAAAATCTTAAAGCTGAAGTTAAGGAAGCTCTTAAAGGGACAGACGTGGATGGCAATCAGTTACCAGATTTTTTTGAAATAGAGTTTTCATCAGATCAGCGTGCAACCCTTGAAGAGAAGATTGACAGTTATTATATTAGCCAGCTTCTAAAAGATATAAAAGATGAAAAAAGTAAACAAAAGTTTGATGAAATTATAAAGAACAAGGCCTCCATTGTTAAAATGGCTTACGATGAGGCTTTAGGCTCGCTTTCGGACGAGCGGAAAATTATTGACAGCGTTGACAGTCATTTCAGGCATACAATTGAGTCTATAATAAAGGAAAACGCTTCAATATTGAAGGTATCAGAAGAGGATTTGAATATAAGCTTTAACGAATATCGGAGGGATAAGGCAGAAGTTCCATATATCAACATGATTATTGATAAATCCACAATAACTCGGGAAGAGTTTGAGCAATTCTTTCATAAAAAGTTTCGAGAGCGCCGCCGGATTATAGAAGAATATTGGAAAAAGGAAATTAACAATAAGCTATTGCCTTTAAAGGACGAACTTTCGAATTTTACTGGCGAACTTAAAAAATGGAGGGAACCAAACGATGAGTGAACTCAACAATCAGCTTTGGACAAGTGCCGACATACTACGCGGAAAAATGGACGCAAATGAATATAAGAACTATTTGCTTGGGTTGGTCTTCTACAAATACTTATCAGACCAGGAACTGCGTGCTGTATATGAAGAGGAGCATGGTAGAGTCGCAGAGTATCCGAGCAGGGAAGAACAGTTTTTAGAGCTTCTGGATTGGTACGATGACGATGCAGCAGACATTCAAGAGATTATTTCTAAGAAGTTGGGGTATTTTATTGAGCCGAACCACCTTTTTTATACTTTTAGAAAGAGAGCCAGTGAATATGAACTTCAAATTTCAGACATTCAAGATGCATTTATTGAGCTTGGGCGACAGGGAGAACATTTTACAGGACTGTTTGATGATGTTGACCTTACTTCAACGAAGCTGGGGGCAAATGCACAGCAGCGTAACGTAACCATTACGGAGGTCATAAAGGCTCTTGATGAAATTGACCTTTTTGGGCATGACGGTGATGTTATTGGTGATGCTTATGAGTATTTAATTGGTCAATTTGCTGCAGGAGCCGGAAAGAAAGCTGGTGAGTTTTATACGCCACAAGCGGTAAGCAAAATCATTTCCGAAATTGTATCTATTGGGCAAGAGGAAACTACGCCATTTCACATTTACGACCCTGCAATGGGTTCAGGCTCACTTATGCTTAATATACGCCGATTTGTGAAGAATCAGGGACAAGTACATTATCATGGACAGGAGCTTAATACAACAACCTACAACCTTGCTCGAATGAACCTGATATTACATAATGTGGAGCAGTCGCAAATGCGTCTCAGAAATGGCGATACTCTTGATGAGGATTGGCCTACCGATGAGCCGTATCTTTTTAACGCTGTCGTTATGAATCCTCCATATTCGGCGAACTGGAGTGCAGATAACAAATTTTTGAGTGATCCCCGTTTTGAGCGATATGGAAAACTTGCACCAAAGTCTAAGGCTGATTTCTCATTTTTACTACACGGATTTTATCACTTAAATGAAAAAGGAACGATGGGCATTGTTTTACCTCATGGAGTGCTGTTTAGAGGGGCTTCTGAAGGAGCAATTAGAAAAAACTTGCTTGATATGGGAGCAATCGATGCGGTTATTGGTCTGCCTGCTAATATCTTTTATGGCACAAGTATACCAACCGTTGTACTGATTCTGAAAAAAAACCGTGCCAAACGGGATGTCCTGTTCATTGACGCATCAAAAGACTTTGAGAAGCAAAAAAATCAAAACTGTATGCGTAGCCAAGATATAATAAAAATTGTTGATTCATATAAAAAGCGAAGCGATATCCCTCAATATGCCCATTTAGCAGATTATGATGAGATTGTCCGCAACGACTATAATCTCAATATCCCACGCTATGTGGATACATTCGAGGAAGAAGCACTAATAGATATAGTGGCTCTTAGCAAGGATATTACTGATCTGAATTTACAGATCAAGCAGAAAGAGGCAGAGTTTTTAGACATGCTTAATAAGCTTGCCATAACAGATGAAACAAGGGATATTATAGAAGCCACAAAGAGTATCTTTATGTAGTGCTCGAAGCCTTCTTTGAAAAAATATAAATTTGTGGAGATTACATATGAATGATAAAGATACGAAGGTTCCTGAAATAAGGTTTCAGGGATTTACTGACGCTTGGGAACAGCGAAAGTTGGGGGAGGACATCAAATTCGTTGGAGGCGCAACTCCCTTTAAAGCAAATTCAGAATACTGGAATGGTGATATTGTTTGGCTTTCTTCCCAAGAAATCAAAGAGAGTTTTGTTACATCTGGAACTTATAAAATCACAAAAAAGGCCGTGCAAGATAACGCTACAAAAGTTATTAAAGCCGGAACACCTTTAATTGTAACAAGAAGTGGTATTTTAGCTAAACGATTTCCTATAAGCATTCCTACTGTTGATGTTGCAATCAATCAAGATATTAAAGCACTTATTTACGATAATGAAAGAATCAGAACAGACTTTTTAGTTGCTGGTATTCAAAGGAACGAAGGATTTATACTAAAATATATAGTGAAAAGTGGAACGACCGTCCAATCAATTAGCCTTCCCGATTTTCAAAAGTTTTTGATGTCCTATCCCATGCTTTCCGAACAAATCGCCATCGGCAATTTCTTCCGCATTCTTGACGATGCTATCACTCTACATAAGCGTAAGCTAGATGGGCTAAAAGAATTGAAGCGTGGATACTTACAGCGGATGTTTCCGCAGGCGGGCCAGAGTGTACCACAGGTTAGGCTCGCCGGTTTTACTGAACCATGGCAGAAGCGGTTGTTGGGGGATGTAGTTGATCGCGTAACAAGAAAAAACAAAGGACTTGAAAGCACACTAGTGCTCACCATATCCGCTCAGCACGGTCTTATTGCTCAAAAGGATTTTTTTGATAAAGAAGTTGCGAGCAAAGATGTAAGCAATTATTATCTCGTGAAAAATGGTGAATTCGCATATAATAAAAGCTATTCTAATGGCTATCCTTGGGGGGCAATTAAGCGACTCGATAATTATGAGATAGGGGTTCTATCTACCCTCTACATTGTTTTTAAGCCTACTAATATTGATTCGGAATTTTTGACACAATATTATGAAACGACGTATTGGCATAATGAAGTTTCACAATACGCAGCAGAAGGTGCAAGAAATCACGGATTGCTTAATATCTCCACATCTGATTTTTTCGATACCGTGCTGACAATACCGACTGATAGTGACGAACAAGCTACCATCGGCAATTTCTTTCGCATGCTTGATGGACAAATTATTACTCAAAAACAGAAACTTAGCCAAATAAAACAGCTAAAATCGGCATACCTACAAAAGATGTTTATATAAAGGCGTTCACAACGCCCTTATATTTACATCCAAAGCAGACAAATGATTTATAATTTTATCATTGTCTTGATTCTCCAACTCTCGAATGATATGGAGATAGGTTTCTTGCGTGGTAGTTACACTAGAGTGCCCCAACCGTTTGGCAATACTGGCGATAGAAACTCCTGCAAAAATTAAAAGTGATGCATGGGTATGACGAAGACTATGTATTGAAATCACAGGGATTCCTGCTGTTTTGCATAAGTGTTTCAGCCGATTATTGACTGTTGAATTGAAAACTCTTCCCTGTACAAAAATTAGTTCATCGGTCGCCAAATTCTTGGTTAATGTTTCAAAGTTTATAGCCAATGATAGATCTATTGGAATGACACGCTTAGAAGATGTATTTTTCGTTTCCATAAAGCCACCCCCAGCACCTTTATAATTCCATGTTTTTGTTATGCTTATTTTGGGGGCCGAAAAATCAAAATCGTTTGGAGTTAGCGCAAGTGCCTCCGAAAAACGAAGTCCTGTTTTAGAAATAAGAAGAATAAGCCAATCCCAATTTGGACTATCTGTCAGTGATAAATTTTTCAGCAGAGATTGCAGTTCAAATTGACTTAGGTACTTGTTTTTCCTTTTTGTGGCTGCCTTGCCTTTTATAACAATCTTTCGAGTGGGGTCTGTTGCCAACAGACCTTCATCAACAGCGTCTAAGATTGCACTTTTTAAATGATGGTGAAAATCCATTGTCGTTTGCCTCTCATGAGTCTCAGCATAATCATTGAGTAAGGTTTGGTAGCTTCTTTTATCCAGTTCGCAAATTTTCAAATTTGGAGAAAGCTCGGTAAGCCTCCGCAATGTCATTAAGTATTTTTGATATGTAACAGGGCGAACAGCACCATGCTTATATATTTTTATCCATTCGGAAAAATATTCATGAAAATATTGCGACGATATTTTGCTTGTAATCATAAAAAAGCCTCCTGAAATAATATGATGATAAAGTTAACATCCCTATTATAGAGGAGACTTCAAGCTTTGTTGTATACTATATAAACATTTTTTGCAAATATGTAGATTTCAATCGTTTTAATTGGCTTAACTTTTGTTGCTGCACAGATATCTGTACGTCAAGATTTCGAAAGAAATCTCCGATTGCAGTTTGTTCCTCATTTGCTGGCAAATAAACTTCTTGAGCCTTAACCAATTCAGAGTTTAAATTGACTTGGCTTCCCGGTTGACCGTATTGCTGCCACTGTGGGCGGAACATTTCCAGCCATTGAAACATAAATTCTTGTTCAAATTTTGGATTCAAAAAAATTAAAAATCCGTCATGTACTCCAGTTTTAATATAATTAATAACAGGTTTTCCAACAGTCGCAGCAATACTGAATAAAAGGTGAGGGGTTCTCAAGACCCTGGTTTTACTTTGCCCGGCCTGAGATATTTTTTGCTCAAGATGATTGATGCGCCCATTTTGTTCAGTTACATCAGAAATACGAAGCCAACCGACATCAGAATTTTTATCAAACCACTTTGGATTTTGGATAGGTCTTGGTGATGCACCTCTCACAATATCTGAAATCTTCCCTATGGTTGTTCGTTCCCAATCGCTTGTAAACCTGGAGAACCTAACCTGTGGTACATTCTCGCCCGCCTGCGGAAACATCCGCTGTAAGTATCCACGCTTCAATTCTTTTAGCCCATCTAGCTTACGCTTATGTAGGGTGATAGCATCATCAAGAGTGAGGAAGAAATTACTGATGGCGGTTTGTTCTTCAATAGTAGCTGAAAAGTCTACAGTAAATTGTTTCATTTCTGAAGCCAATATATGTTTTATAGTATTTCCAGTCGTTATGTAATCCAGCTTCTTTTTTGATTCTAGAGTTTGAAGTTGATAGTTTGTAAAGTAAGGGTTAATATTGTCTATCGAATTTTGAAACATAATAAGTGCATGAGCAGCAACACAGTCTAACTCTTTTGGTATTACAGCGGTGTGTCCAACATGACCTGATTGAACCATAACTAAGTCTCCGGTATGTAGCCATTTATCACGTTGCCCTTGGTAAAAAGCCTCATTGATAAACACTTCCGCATTTCGGTTAATTTGGCCTTCTTTAATATTGTTTGATTCTAAATAGAAATATCCATCTTCTTCGCTTTCGACATAATAAGGTGTAGCTGTACCAACAAAAGCATTTCTGATGTTACGATATACCGCCCCTAACTTTCGCTGTTCCCAAGCGTAAATTTTACATAAAATATTTACCACCAAGGGTTTTATTGGGTTTTCAATACAAGACTGGATATAAATAAAAGGAAAATCTGTTTCTGGCAGAGTTTTCTTTTTCAGAAGATCCGTTAAACTTATGCAGGAAGTAGATGCGTTTAATGTTGTCCTATTCAGCATGAATGTAATGAACGAGCTGATCCAGCAATAAGTTGCACATAACGAGCAGCCTACTGGAAGAATATCTGAGCTTAATCCAATTCTGCTCAATCGCTTTCTTATTGTGTAAATGTAAGCGGGTACCATGATTGTAGTGATAATCTTGTAAAATAAATTCTTTGTATGTCATTAATTATTCTTATGGTGGAAGATAGTAGGAATATGTAAAAGTAATAAATTTTTTATAAAAGAAAATTGATAAGATTATTTTTATGGAGCTTAAAGTGTGATATAATTTTTATAGATTATTATGATAAAGAGAGGATATGCTAAAATAGACAGCGCTTATGGTGAAATCTGACAAATACAGGGTATTTTGCGCGATAATAAAGTGGGAATGATTAAACCATCCAATCGGTATGGCATGGTTGAGCTTGAGACATTAGTATCATAGTATATATAAATGGGGAAGGAAAGGCTGGAAGAAGATTATGATAATAATTATATGAAAAAAGCAAAGTTATGCCATCAGTTTATAAATAAGGCCTGGCTGTTTGAAGAAAATATGTTATAACAAGTTCGTGATTCCTTTTGGATTTCTACAACTTGGTCTTCAAACGCTTTGTAAGGAAATACATTGACAATCAGTGAAACAAAGGCGCTTCTTGAAGACGGAATTACAGTTAGAGGAAAATCCCTTAGAGAAACATTTGAAACTTATGAATAGCTGCGCTTATGATTACATGTTTTTTCGATTGATAAGGATACAATTCGGGAGTCGGTTATTAAGGAACTTTCACCAGCTTTTTTATTCTGGCATATCTGAAAGCAAGGTAGGAGTATATAGAACGATACATGTAGTTATTACAGATTCATCTTATTCGGTTTGTGTCCCGGACGAGATAGGACAGGAAATATGATTCGATTACCTTTACTGCAGAATTACATCGGAGTTTTATATTTATCCATCCATTTGAAGATGGGGACGGAAAGACGGCCAGGCAGCTGATGAATACGGCTTTGATACAAAGGGGATTTGCCTTGTGTTATCTTTCCTTATATGCGTAATGACTATATTCTGGCTTTGGAAGGAGTGTACGCAGAGCCGGAGAAATTTATCCGGTTTATTGCAGAGATGGAGTGGAAGGCAGAAAATGACTTTACCAGGGCAGTGGGGCTTGAGATGCCGGAACTGAAAAATACTTAAGAGAAATAATTGTGGCGGAGAATACTATGATGCAGTTACCATATTCTGAAAATTTGAGTATTGAGCGTTTAGGAAGATTGTTTGATAAGATGAGTGAGTCTTATAAGATATTTTGGTTTCAGGCAATTGTGAATAAAGTAATTTCCGGGAAAGAGACGCTGACATATCAAGAATTGATAAATGAAATGCTTGCAGATTCCTGGTATATGGTGTCGGAGTATAAATTAAATCTGGGTCCGTCGGATACACTGGAAGCTTTAGTTCATTATATCCATGAAATCAGTGGTCTGAAAACCAGTGAAAAGAAAGCTAATATTATTAACTACTTGCAACAGTGTAAAGATAAGAAAGTGGTTGATATGAAGCGGACTTTGACTTATTTTGTTCCCTATCGTTTGCAAGCTCCTTTTGTTGAAACTTTTGCAGGGCATGAATGGAACCTTTCTAAACCAAATCTTACAATGAGAATGAATCGGGAAAAAAGACTGATATATTATTATGCGGATATTTGCGGAATGGACACTTCTATTTGTGTACGACCGGAATGGTGTACCTATATAAGAAAAAATCAGGAGATATTAAAGGGGTGGATTCAGTATAATTTAATTATGTATTTGCAACGGAGAAATCCGAATGTTCCGGGAATTTCCAGTAAATTAGAGCCGCCTCAGGACAGGAAGTTGAATAAAGTCATTAAGTATTGGAAGACAATTATGGAGATTACTCCTGTTTCTGATATTTATGGAAATGAAGTATTGACGGGAGAAACACTTTCGATTGATCATTTTATTCCGTGGTCTTATGTAGCTCATGATGAGTTTTGGAATCTGCATCCGACTACGAAAAGTATAAATAGCAGCAAAAGTAATAATCTTCCGGATTGGGATAAATATTTTACGGCATTGTGTGAGAAAGAGTATTTTTCATATCTGATGATGTGGAAATATGATCTTATACATAAAGAATTTATTAAGTGCAGTAAAGCGCATGTAAATAGTGACGATGTGATGATGAAGTTGTATAGAGAGAATTTATCAGAAATTGAATTTAAAGAAAATTTGAACAATATCTTGTTGCCTATATATAGCGCAGCTAAAAATGCAGGATTTAGGGATTGGTTTTACAATAGCATGAAATAATATTAATACAAGATATCTCCTTTTTTGCGAATACAAGATGTATTGAATTAAGAGGATATTTATGTGAATCGGCTATTTTCCTTTTATATTAAACAACCAAAATTGTTTTCGGTAGACCTAGAGGTAAAAGATATCACTTTAATGCAGTACGCCTGATTAAGGCAAGGCCTCTCTGTAAAATGTATCTTATGTTAGAATAATTGTTCGTATTTATTGCGTATTCTCTGAATCGTCAAAGACATTGCCAAACCAAATGAAACCAAATGATAGTTGTAATAATTGCGATTTTTCAACAAGATTGTGGTAAAATATTATATGAGAAATAAAACAAAGGAGGCAGATTATGAATAATAATTTGATCTTAAAGAGATTCTTTTCAAAATCAATGCTAGCAGATCTGCTTTCACAAGAAAAGAGTAGTGTTTTTGAATGTGTAGTAAAGAGATATATTAAAAGTCCAAATGGAAAGACATATGACGAATTAATAAGTGAAATTTATACCTATATGGGTAAGGAATATAGAACAGAGTATTTGTATAAGAACACAATTTTAAATAAACTGCTTTTTGCAAAACATGATTATAGAAAAACTGTAGCTTTAACAGAGCTTCCAATCGATAAATCAAAAGCAGATTTTGTAATGATAAATGGTAAAGGTGTTATATATGAGATAAAAACAGAATTAGATAATCTGGACAGGATTGAAACTCAAATACAAGACTACTATAAAGCATTTACAGAAGTGATAGTGGTAACTTATGAGGAAAATGTAGAAAAAGTAATGGCTACGGTTCCAAAGAGTGTTGGTATTATGTTGTTAACTAAACGTCAAGCATTAAGATCAGTTAGAAATGCAGAAATTCTAGATAAATATCTAGATTATTATACTATATTTAAAATTTTACGAAAGAGCGAGTTTGAGCAAATACTATTGGACAATGGGTTAAGACTTCCTGAAGTAATTCAGTTTGAATACTATAAGGAATGTTATAATTTGATTCGAGAAATAAATATTCAAGAATTGCAGAAAGAAATGTTAAAACAGTTAAAAAGCAGAATGAGAATTGAAGCGGTAGAGTTTTGCTTGGACTCTCCCGAAGCGTTAAGATTTTTAATATATTTTGATGGAAAAGTTCGGGCAAAAAGAAATGAACTTGAGATGATGATGAAAAAAAGCTATGGAGGTTGATTATGTATTTCCCATATTTAAGAGGGCGTCAGTTTGAGCTAATTGCAGTAAGAGAGTTGCTAGAGAAGGAACTAATTGGAAGCAATATTGTTCCAATCATTGAACCAGTTAAACTTACATCAACATTGGTAAAAACGTTACAGCTATATACAGAGAGGGAACATAAAATAGCTTTAATAATGAACCCAGAAGTGGGAGACTTTGTTTTAAAGGTAAAAGAAAAAAGGAAAGCTCAGGATAAAGTGGTTGATGAATTATATAAGCAACTTGAATCAGAATGTATGATTAAAGCCTATTTGATGAAGAAAAATACTCCTGCTCAATTGAAGAAGAAAACAGATATAGAAAAGTTTATGATTATTAATCCAAAACGTGATTGTTTGGATGATTTTGTCGATGTTTATAGTAAGCAGGAACCTACTTATACGTTATTGCCGGATGATAGAGGCTTTAGCAGAAAAGCACCGAATTCAAAAGTGGTATTCGTAGATCGATTTGAAAAGGCTGCAAGAAATTCTGATTATTGTAAAAATGTAGATGGCTTTTTCTCTGAAGATCATTTATATTACAAATCAGAGGGGTTTAAAGGATTTTCTGATTTTTCTGTTGTTGGTGCAGAATATAATGAATCAGGATTTGCCCCACTGGCAGTAGCAATTCATATTGTATACTTTGACAAAAACAAGGGGTTAAGAGTAAGACATTTTGTTTCAGACTCAAATGAGGATATTAATGACCCTGCTAGAAAGTTTGGTGAAGCTGTAAAAAAATTAGTTGATTGGGTGGAAGAGACAGGGCAGTTCAAGACAGCTGGATTAAGTAGTTTTATTGAATGCTATAATACAGGTAAATATCCAGGATTGGGGACTGTAAAAAAATATTCGATAATGCACCATTTAGAACTTATGAATATGTTTTTAGAAGGAGAACTTTAGTGCTGATTGGTATAAATTGCTTTAGGGATATTGAACTTCGATCAATCATTGGACACCCCAATATTAAGGGAATCTGTGAAATAACAGGAGAAATAGATGTTGCTGTTTATGATACTGATGAAGATAATATAATAAAAGATTATATATCCGAGATATTAAACATATATTCACCAGCATCTGATCTACCAAATGATTTTCCAATTGAAAATCTTAATTATATAGAGCATATATTATTTGAAGAATGGGAAATCTTTAATACATCAAGAGAAAATATAAAACGTATTGTTATTGAAATATGCAAGGATATATATACTCAAGATTCTTTGTTTTTTACTGAAAAGGTCGGAATGGAAAAATTGTGTGATTTTGAGTTTTTGAGAAGAAATAGTCTTCTGCGAGAATCATCATGGGAAAAGTTCATGAGTTCAATAAAAAATATAAATCGTTTTCATTCTAATCATATAAATCTAGAGCTATTAAATGAATTTTTATGTAGTCCGCAAATGCAACGAATAGTGCCGAAGGATTCAGATGGTTTTTTTAGAGCTAGAATTTCTGATGAAAATGGAATAAAAAAAGAAGAAATGGGGCCACCTCCAGCGAAGAAAGCCACTGCAGGACGAGCAAACTCTGCAGGAATTAGCTGTTTATATTTGTCAAATAATATTGTGACTACGTTACATGAAATTCGAGCAAGAGATTTAGATCATGTATCTATGGCATCGTTTAAACCTTGCAGAGAATTGAATATTGTAGATCTTTCTAATTTAGATAATATCAGTCCTTTTTCTCAGGGGAGCTTTGATTATGAATGGTTTGCTATTAATATGTCAATCCTGAAAAAAATAAGTACGGAAATAGCCAAGCCATTAAGAAGGCAAGATAGTGACTTGGATTATTTGCCTGCACAATACATATCTGATTTTGTTAAAAGCCTCGGATTTGATGGGATATGCTATAGAAGTTCTTTAAATAAAGGTGGACTTAATTATGCTTTCTTCGATTACAAAAAATTTAAATGTATTGATGTGAAATTGTATCATATAAAGTCAATGAATTATGAAGTGGAAGTTTGTTAATCGTATAATCCTAAAAAATTAAAGAAGTGTATAACGTATAAAAGATTATTTTAAATTAATTTTGAATTATCGGAAAAAAGAAAATGTTAATCAAGAAATTAGAGGACGTTTAAATGAAAATATGAGTTGGGTGTATAATGTTAATAAATCACTCATCTATTTTTTACTAATTACTTCTGTTTGAGTAGTTTTGTATGAAATCGGTAGCATAGAACGACGGAGAATCTAAAGCTAAAAATACATTATATAAATTTAAAGTACGAATCTATACAAAAAAAGTATGATATTTAGCATGGTATATTTTAATTATAAAAGTAAACTGGAAAAAGGCGGACGGAGATAAAGAGAAGGGCAATGGAAAATTTTATTGCAGAACTAGATTATTTTTATGCACAAGCAAAGTTGAAAGATAATATTAAAAAAGGTAATAAAAAGTATGCAATATATATACCAATATATATTGGGGAAAATGAAAAACAAAATACCAATTTTTTAATTAAAAAAAATGAATTTACAAAATACTTATTTATTGGAAATGGAGCAAGAGTCTACTTTTCAGATGCCGATATAATTTCAATGTTATTACAGATAAGTAATGAAGATATAATGAACGAACTCGTTGTAGGATTAAAAAATTTGTATCGAGGAAATGGGAATAAGTATCAATTTTTTATTGATGATACACAGTATGAAAGTATAGGGTTACCCCCAATATTTAATTCGCAGATTTTACTAAATCCACAAGATATAGATATGGATTTTGAAAATGTATTTTTATTGGTAAATATGATATTAGCAAAGGACGCAGCCGCTGTACCGTTATGGGGAAATAAGTATGAGTTTATGAAGCATACAATTGTAAAATACATATCATTGCTGAAATACTATTACTTTCATGATATTCTTGCAAAAGATTACCTAAATGGAATTGGATATGATATAGATTGCAGTATATATGAGAATTATAATACAGAGGAAAGGCGTAGTGCCAATAATAAGTGTTTTTATGATTTTGATATATTTGAAAAGTCGGGAATTTTATGATATAATTATTTAGGATCCTAGTATGGCGACTTGCCGCCTCAGCGTTTGAGGTTAAAGTAAATAGAATTTGGATAAATTTGGTCGACGATGTCGAAGCTATGCTGAAAAGTGAATTTATTTTGAGAACCTTCTTATTCCGGCAATCTTGCCTCCATAAGAAGAACCTCATAATAAATTAACTTTTTCCAAATAATTATTACCAAATTTAAGTAGGATCCTTTTTATTGGAGAAAAAATGAGTAGATATATTTTTAAAGAACAAAGTATAGAAAAAGAATACAGATATATATTTTTGTGCGGAGCGCATTACAATAAAAAAGATAAATTAGATAAAAGGAAAGTTTTAAGAAAATATTTGGAATCTGTAGATAATTGCTATAGACCAATTATATTAGAGGAAAATTTTGTTTTTACCAAAAATAGTAAAAAATATTTGGTATATGATGACATTCATATGAAGGATTTGTACCAAGTTGAAATGCTGATGAATTACTTGGCGGATAATAATATTATTATACATGAAAGTATATCTACTGGGGCGGAAGCAGGACTTTTTTTGAGTGAAAAAAATGCAATATGTAAAACATGCCTACTATTGCCGGATGAAATAGCAGTTGAAGAAAATAAATTAGGGCAATTTTTGAGGTTGGCTTTTCAACAAAAGGAACCGTATTTAAAAACAATCACATATTATCCAAGAGTGGAAGAAAATATTTGCTCTCAAAATTTTAGAAATTGGCATACTTATTTTTATGGTGATCAAATTGGGAAAAATTTAGAACAAGAAATTATAACTTTTCTTAATAGCAGAAATGTGCCAAATTTATTGAAATTTTCAAAATCAGTTTGTAAAATTGATGAAGGTCAAATACATTATAAAGTAATAAATGGCGAATTGAGTATAACTGCATTACCAAGAATTATAATGATATGCGTAGCTAGTGTATTAAATATTGATAACATCCAAAAGAGTATTTTTAATTCAAAAAGTAAAGAATTAAGGGAATATATACAAATTATAAAAAATGCAATGGAAGAGGTGTTTATTAATACAGTCGAAGAGATGCTAGGTAAACAAATAAGAGGGTGTTCGATTAAAGCAAAGATGAACATAAATGGTGTATATATATCTCAAATTATTGGAATGAGTTTATATTTATTTCAAGCGGCTGGTTTTATTACTATAATAAAAGATGAAGATTATGCAGATACAAGGAAGCTGTGTATTAATAGAAAGATGCTCTGCAGTAGTGAAAGAAAAAACCATTTTTTTTATGAAAAATATTCTTCTTGTATTGATATTGTGGTAGGGGTACAAATTGTATAGAAGAGGCGGAAATGAATGATCAATTAATTGTAAAATATATTAGAACAAAGGGGAAAATTAGAAAAATTATAACGTATAAAGAAAATAGTGATCTTAGAAAATATCATGAATTAGTAGTGGATTATTTGAAAAAAAATACTATTAATTCTATTTTTGCAAAAGCATATGTACCGAAGTCTTCAATTTACAAAAATGCTGAAGCTCATCTTTATAATGATATTTTTTTAAAGCTAGATATTAAAAACTTTTTTCCGAATATTAATCATCAATATCTGGCAGAACGACTTTTTTTTGAAATAAATAAAACAACTCAAATTAGTAAAAAGGAATGCTATGATATTGTACGAAAGTGTAGCGTTGGAAATAAAGGTCTTCCATTAGGACTTGTAACTTCACCGGCATTAGCTAATATATACATGAAAGAGTTTGATGGAATATTATATGGGAAGATTAAGGCATTAGGCCTCATAAACCCTATTTATACTCGGTATGCTGATGACATGGTAATATCCTTTAAGTTTAAGCCCCATTATGAAGAATGCATTAAAGAAATACACGAAGAAGTTAGTTTTTTATTAAAAAAGGTTCATTTATCTTTGAATGAAAAGAAAACTTCTTTAGTAAATTTAGAACAATCAAACCATGTTAGGATTACAGGTATTAGTATAACGAGAGATTCTAATAATTATAGGCATATTAGTATTGGAAGAAAATTAAAGAATAATATTTTTTGGAAAGCAATAAATCTTTATGATAATGAAAATAACAGAGAGATTACTGAAGTTGAGCATCTAAAAGGGATATTTTCTTTTGTCCTATCGATTGAAAAGTGTGGGGTAGATAATTGTTATTCGGAGAGAATGAAAGAATTGTTGCATAAACGTGGATTTCAAAATGTAAAAGAATTAGTTGATGCTTTATAAAATTGCAAACTGTATTTTTCAGAGAATCGCCTTGAGATTTTGATAAAATCCTAAAAGTGATGTAATAGATACTTTGATTACGTAGATAGTTTTTTTGATTTTTGGGCAAGCGAAGTGCATTCTAAAAATGAAAGCGCTTTAGTATATTTCCATAACAGATGAAATGAGGGGGATTTACAGTTTATGAATTCATTTGTTTGCCCCCCGCTTGCGCAAACCCCACCCGGCACGCCAAACCCTCCTTTTTCCTACATTTTTTGAGCGATCTCCAGTTCAAATCTTGTTGTCGCCTCTTTTAAGAAGTGCTTCAAATCCGTATTTTACAAGGGTTTGAAGCATTTTTTTGTTTTATTAAAATATGCATACGCCTTTTAAAATGTGTAGTGAGTACATATTAATAAATTACGAATACGGATTTCTGTAAAATTAAGTTTAATAATTTTGTAGGATATGATACTATTGAATAGATAATTACAACAAAATTATTTTATAAGTCTATATAAAGGTTATTGGACTTACATGAGCGTTTTTTCGTTAGGAGGATTTAACTTGACAACGATAAAAATACACGAGAAAATAATATTGGATATTTATGCGAAGATTTATACCAACATAATAGAAAGTCAAACTACGGTCTTCTTGTGTGGAGGAGTTAAAACAAATCCCTCTTATATCAGAGATGATGTAAGGAAATTAGCGCTTAAAAAGATAGGAGTTAATATATTATACCCTGAAGATATGTTTATTGAAATGCTAGAGAAAGATAAAAGTTCAGATTTGCTTAGTTATGAAAAATTTTTAGCAGATAACTGTGATTGTATTTGTATTATTTGTGAAAGTCCTGGTTCATTAGTGGAACTCGGGGCGTTTATAAACAACGATGTGACAATGCCAAAAGTGATAGCGTTGTTAGAAGAATCGAGGAAAAAAGATAAGAGTTTTATTATGTTAGGACCTATAAAATATCTTACTAAAAAGACTCATAAGGACAATGTGATTTTTTATAACAAGGACGATTTGGTCACATTATCGGAGAAATTGGTGACTAAGGCTAAAACTTATAAGAAAAATTCCGGTAATTATGGGATTGATACTATTATTGGAGTTGTTCAATATTTGCCTTTATTATTATATTTTTATAAGTCTTTAACCTACCAAGAAATAAAGGAATGTTTAGATATTATATGGGGAAAATATAAAATATGCGTTCTGGAAAAGGATACATTAATGAATGCGAGTTTGAAACTATTATTTAAAAATAGGACAATTTTCAAAGAAAATGTTTCAAACAGGTCCCTTTATGGGTTGACAAAAAGTGGATATGAATTGGTATATACTAAATTATATTACACTACAAACAGTAAAAACAGAAAATGTAATTCAAAGTTGTATGATTCAATAAGATTTGATATAATAAATAAGTCTTTATATGGTAAATAAACCCACTGTCCTAGATGTTACTACTTATTACATAAATGATATTTATTTTTGGAGGAGTAGTTGGAAGTGGTTCGCTTCCTATAGTACTATGATAACAACACATTTTCTAAATTATCCGGCAACTTCCACAATAGTGAAAGTCACCGAATAATTTACAAAACAATATTTATGGTAGGATGGTGGGTTTATGAAAAATACGAATAAATTCTTATTAGAATGTCTGAAGTTGCCATTAATTGAAACATACGATGATTTAAGTGACCAACTTTCGCTTAGTAAAACTATACTATATTTATTTGATAGTAAGACAGCATCATTTTATTATTCTTTTAATATTAACAAAAGAAATGGGTCTAAAAGAAAGATAGATGCGCCTACTCTAAGGTTAAAATTAGTTCAAAAATGGATTTTGGAAAATATTTTATATAAAATTCCTATATCGAATCAAGCTATGGGCTTTAGAAAAGGAAACAATTATAATATTAAAAGTAATGCTGAAATACACAAACATAATATATATTATTTGCAAATCGATTTACATAATTATTTTTCATCGATAAATAGAAATAGAGTATTCTACATATTTAAAAACATAGGATACAATGATACAATTTCAAACTGGTTTAGCAATGTCTGCACATTAAATAGCCAGTTACCTCAAGGAGCAGTTACATCACCCTATATATCAAATATAATTAGTAGGAATCTTGATAAACGATTAGAAGGTTTCTGTGTTAAAAGAGAAATATATTATTCTAGATATGCAGATGATATGACGTTTTCTTGCGATAACAAGGAACAGCTTAGACGCATTAAAAAAATTATTTATGATATAATTAGTGATGAAGATTTCACTGTTAACGAAGATAAGACCAGATTTATGTCAAACTATACACAGAAGCATATTACAGGGATTACAATATCTAATGGTAAATTAAAAGCATCAAAGGATATTAAGAGAAGATTACGAAGTATGATACATAGAGCTATAATTTCAACTGATTATTCTAAACGTAATATTATTCTAGGATATATTTCGTTTGTTAATTACATAGAACCGGGATATAAGGATAAAATTATTCAGTATATTAATGGATATCAAAAGAAAGATATTACGTATTTTGAGGATATAGTGGAAGAATACAATAAAAATAAGTTCTTTAAAGAGTGTAATGATTTGAAACTCGTGAAATTAAAAACTAAGACAATTTGGGAAGATGAAGAAATGGAAGAGTATTTGGCTGACATTTACGCTGATAGAGACCATTTTCTTGAATCAAGAAAATAGATTATAACTTATGTAGATTAATATAATTAAAGTTAGTTTTATGGAGTTTAAATTAAATATAAGGTGCAAAATAGGTTAAACCAGTATCAAAGATTTAAGACCCTACTTTCTATGCATCCGGTTATGTTCAAATCTGGTTGTCAAATTTTTTTAGTATGTTTTTAAATCATGATAATGTTCATGTGTATGCAAATTGTATGCAAATCAAGAGAGGAATTGCAGAAAGCTCCTTTCTACAAGCGTTTTCAACGGCGAAATCCGTTCAAATCTGATTGTCACCTCTCTTAGAAAAGCCTCAGAAACCTGATAAAATAAGGTCTCTGAGGCCTTTATTGTACCGTCAGGATTTTTGCGTTTTTTCTGTTTACATAGGCTTTTACATATCATCTATCTCTCATAACTCATTTGTTCAATTTCAATCAACTGTTCTATATCCAGTATCGTAAACTGGTTCTTATCAGCAGCAATGATTTCTTCATTATCCATTTTTTTAATCTCATGAATTAAAGAAGTTCGGTATACCCCCAGATAGCTTGCCAGCTCGGTCTTGTTAAAAGGACACTGGAACGTCAGGCTGTTGTTTTTGGTACGCTCATACAACAGGTAGCGGACTAGCTTAATCCGTACGGAATAGGTGCTAATTAAGTACATCCGGTCAAAGTCACGTTCAATGTGAGCCGTCAGAATTGCAAACATATTGGATATAATGCGTGTGTCAGTTTTGGCAATAAACTCATGACTGGCCATGCAGGCCGGAATCATGAATTTGACAATTTTACAGCGGTTGCGGGCGTATAGGGCGGTGATGGACCGGGCATTGTTGTAAAATCTGGCAATAAAGCCGAACAGGTAATTTTCGTCGGCAATGCCAATCAGTGTATGTCCCCCATGAAGACTGTCGGAATAAATCCCCAAGGTGCCGCTTAAAACAATACCAATATAGCCGGGAGTATCATCTTTGGAAATGATACATGCCCCCTGCCCATACTCCTGCACCTGGTAAGGAAATTCCTTAATAAAATCTTGTATCGCAGCTTCTGGTATATCCTTAAACAGATGACATGATTGTAATGCATGTATGATATCTGACATAGAGTCCTCCGAAAATTAGTAAAAAAACACATAGAAAATCTAATGAGTGTGCTCAGAAACACAACTTTGCACAGTTTAATGCTATATAATGAATCCAAGTTTATGATTAGTGTAACGACAAAATGATAAATTGTCAAACATTATAAACCAATAAGACAGAAGGAGGAACAGTTTTGGAAGCAACGTTTGAAAAAGCGCTGGTCAAAGGATTTGAAAAGGTAGATTATTTGGTTTCCAGCTTAAATGGGTTCCCTCATATCACCAAAGGGGGCAGGTGGCTGGAGAACCGCAACGGCCACTGGACAGGAGGCTTCTGGACGGGTCTGTTATGGCTTCATTATCTGGAGACAGGTGAAGAGCGATTCAAGGAAGAGGCGTTACTGCGGGCGGGACAGTTAGCTTGCAGAAGAAATGACAATACGACTCATGACCAGGGATTTATCTTTGGCCCAAGCTGCATTATGGGCTATAACATTACCGGAAATATGGAATTGAAAAAGCAGGCTTTGGATGGCGCCGGAAATATGTTTGATCTCTATGACCGACACGTGGAACTAATCAGGGCATGGGCAGAGACAGATTATGAACGGATTGCTATTGTGGATACAATGATGAATTTGCCAATCCTTCTATGGGCGGCAGACCAAGCCAATAAAAAGGTTTACTGGGAGCTGGCTCTTTCGGTTATTGATGTAATCCAAAAATATCATATCAGGGAGGATGCCTCTACTTATCATGTGGTTCGCTGGGATGAAAGTTACCGGATCACCGGCGGTACTCATCAGGGGTATGCTGATGAGACCTGCTGGTCCAGAGGACAGGCCTGGGCATTTTATGGGTTTGCCAATGTATACCGCTATACCGGAAATGCTGAGTATCTGGAGCAGGCAAACCAATTGGCCCGGTACTATATCGATCATCTGGATGCTGATTATCAGGCCAGATGGGATTTTGTGTTTGGGGATGATACCAGTCAGCCGGTGGATTCTTCGGCCGGAGCCATTGCCGCCAGCGGACTGCTGCTCCTGGCTCAGCTGTATAAACAGATGGGCAACGAGAAACAATACCAATATTTTAAAACCAACGGTGAAGCCATTGTCAGGAGCCTGATCGAGCATTGTTTATACGAAAGGACAGACTGCTATGGCATTCTGGAGAAAGCTACCGTAGATTTACCCAGAAATTCGGGAATCGGTGAATCGACCATGTACGGTGACTATTATTTTATGGAGGCGTTGTACCGTATCAAGTATGAAGATAACGAAGAAAAAATAGCTCTTTTATACTAGAAGGAGGGGATACGATGTCAAAGATTGTGTCACGGGAAGCTGCAATCGGCCTGATTAAAGAGGGCAGCTGTGTGTGGGTGGTAAGCTCGGGCGGCGGAATCAATGAGCCGAAGTATTTCTTAAAAGGACTGGAGCAATCCTTTGTAGAAACCGGCAAACCGGGTAAGTTGGTTTTATGTCACAGCTCCGGGATTGGAGATAAGCATGGCGGAGGTTCCGACTGCTTTGCTCATCCGGGAATGGTCCGCAAGGTAATCGGCAGTCACTGGGCCTGGTCGCCGGCGATGTCTGATATGGCGTTTTCCAATAAGCTGGAAGCTTATATTCTGCCTCAGGGTGTGATGGTTCAGCTGGCGAGACAGATTGCCGGGGGGAAGCCTGGACTGATCAGCCACGTGGGCCTCAAAACCTTTATTGACCCGCGAATCGAAGGCGGTGCTTTGAATGATATTTCCAAGGCGGAATTATCGGAAGTGATGGTCATCGGCGGCAGAGAATATTTGTTTTACAAGGCGTTTCCCATTGATGTGACGGTTATCAGAGGTACGACAGCAGATGAAGACGGCAATATTTCCATGGAACAGGAAGGCATGGTTTTAGAAAGCATCTCAGCGGCTCAGGCAGCCAAAAATTCCGGCGGAATTGTGATTGCCCAGGTGAAGCGTCTGACCAGACGGGGCTGCTTAAAGCCATTGGACGTAAAGATCCCGGGGGTTTTGGTGGATGCGGTTGTGGTAGATCCAGAGCAGAAGCAGTCTTTTATTACCGACTACGAGCCGGCTTTCACCGGTGAAATCAAGCTTCCGGAGGTTCCGGGACTGGATACAGAGTTTGATGTGCGGATGGTAGTAGGACGTCGTGCGGCCATGGAGCTGAGGAGCGGTGATTGTGTGAATCTGGGCTTTGGGATGCCGGATACCGTAGCGGCAGTAGCTTCCAGGGAAGGCGTTTCAGATCAAATTACACTTTCGGTTGAGCAGGGAATCATTGGCGGAGTACCGGCCTTAGGCATTAATTTCGGCCTGGGCTACAATCCCCAGGCAATTATTGATGAGGCATACCAGTTTGACTGGTATGACGGCGGCGGGCTCGACATTGCCTTTTTATCCTTTGCAGAGCTGGATCGGGAGGGAAATGTGAATGTCAGCAAGTTTAACGGCCGGGTAACCGGAGTGGGCGGCTTCATCAACATTTCACAGAATGCCAAACGAGTAGTGTTTATTGGGACATTTACGGCTTCAGGATTGGTGACCTCCTGTCAGGATGGCCGGCTGTGTATCGAAAAGGACGGAAAGTATAAAAAAATGGTGGATCGGGTTTCACAGATCAGCTTCAGTGGAAGTTATGCCGCCATGAATGGGCAGGAAGTCTACTATGTGACTGAGCGGGCAGTATTTAAGCTGACTGCTGCCGGCGTCATGCTGGTGGAAATTGCTCCGGGCGCAGATTTACAGAGAGATATCCTTGACCAGATGGGATTTGAGCCGCTTATCAGCGAGACGATGCAGGAAATGGATCAAAAGATATTTTCCGATTGTCTCCTTGGACTGAAACGCAGATGGGAGGAGAATTGATGTATCAGACCATTTTATATGAGAAAAAGGGAGGGATTGGGTTAATCACGGTTAACCGGCCCCATATTTATAATGCTCTTTCCAAGGAGGTTTTGGGGGAGTTGCTTGATGCGGTAAATGACCTGGAACAGGATTCGGAGGTGAGGGTATTCATTATTACCGGGAGCAGTGAAAAAGCCTTTGTATCCGGTGCTGATATCAATGAGCTTCAGAATCTGACTCCGGCCGGGGCGGTGAATCAGATGTATCTGGGGCAGCAGGTATTCAGCCGGATCGAGCAGTCGTCAAAGCCCAGCATTGCGGCGGTCAACGGATATGCCCTGGGGGGCGGCTGTGAGCTGGCTATGGCATGTGATATCAGAATTGCTGCCAGAAGTGCAAAGCTTGGACAGCCGGAGATTAATCTGGGCAATATGCCGGGCTGGGGAGGAACCCAGCGGCTGCCCCGGCTGGTGGGAACGGCCAAGGCCAAAGAATTGATCCTGACCGGAGATATGATAACCGGTGAAGAAGCAGTGGCAATCGGGCTGTGCAATCATGCGGTGGATTTGGAAGTGCTGATGGATAAAGCCTTTGAGATGGCTGAAAAGATTGCCCGCAGAGGTCCTCTGTCGGTGGCATATGCAAAAAAGGCAGTTCATTTCAGCCAGGAAATGTCTGTGGAAGCCGGAATGGTAATGGAAGCTTTTGGCGTGGGTCTATGTGTCTCCACCGAGGATCAAACCGAAGGAGTAAATGCCTTTCTGGAAAAGCGAAAGCCCGTTTTTGAAGGAAAGTAGGAGGGACCGGATGGAAAAGAAAGAAGTGATCATAAGACTTGAGAATGTCAGGAAGTCTTTTTCCGGCGTACCTGTCTTAAAAGGAATTGATATGACGGTTTATAAGGGCGAGGCATTGGCCCTGATCGGCGAAAACGGCGCCGGAAAGTCGACTCTGATGAAGATTCTTGCCGGCGCTTACAGCAAGGATGAAGGCCGGATCTTCATCGATGAGGAGGAAGTGGAAATTAAGAATCCCATGGATGCCAGAAGTAAAGGGGTCAGTATTATCTATCAGGAATTGTCGCTGATTCCGACGATTACTGCCGCGGAAAATGTGTTTTTAGGACGGCTGCCAAAGCTTGGCAATGTGGTGGACTGGAAGAAAATCTATAGGGATTCGGCCGGTTATTTTGAGAGGATTGCGCTCCAGGTAAATCCCAGGACCTTGATCCGGGACATCAGTATCGCCCAGCGGCAGATGGTGGAAATAGCCCGGGCCTTGAGCTTAAAATCCAAGATTGTAATCATGGATGAACCGACCAGCTCGCTGGCTGATACGGAGGTGGCCAAGCTGTTTGAAATCATTAACCAGCTAAAGGCGGAAGGGGTCAGCGTTATCTATATTTCCCATAAGCTGGAGGAGGTTCTGACGATTTGTGACCGGGTTACGGTGCTGAAAGACGGAGCGCTGTCCGGAGTGCGGGATATCAAGGATACCAGCAAGGATGAACTGGTCAGCCTGATGGTAGGGCGGGATCTGGATAATTATTATCCGAAACGAAAGTCTAAGCCAGGCACGGAGGTTTTGTTGGAGGTAAAGAATTTAAAGTCAGGCTCGGCTGTGAAGGATGTGAGCTTTACCCTGCATAAAGGGGAAGTGCTTGGCCTTGCCGGTCTGGTGGGAGCCGGGCGTACAGAGACCATGCGGGCCATCTTCGGTGCGGATAAAAAGGACAGCGGTCAGGTGTTTCTAAACCAGCAGGAGGTGCATATCCGAAAGCCGAAAGATGCGATCCGGCTGAGAATTGCATTTGCTACGGAGGACAGGCGCATTGAGGGGCTGGTCATGAAAATGAGTGTAAAAGAAAATACGACTCTTGCCAATTTTTCCTCGTTTGCCAGTCCGGCCGGGATCATGGATTTAAAAAAGGAAAAGCAGATTGCCAAAGAATATGTGGAAAAACTTCGGACCCGAACGGATTCCATCAACAAAATTGTGGTGAATCTAAGCGGCGGCAATCAGCAGAAGGTGGTGATTTCCAAATGGCTCAATACTCATGCCCAGGTTTATATCTTCGATGAACCGACAAGGGGCATTGACGTTGGGGCAAAAGCGGAAATATATCAGCTGATGATTAATCTGGCCGAGGACGGCTGCGGTGTCATCATGGTCTCCTCAGAGCTGCCGGAGGTTATGGGCGTCAGCGACCGGATTCTGGTTATGCATGAAGGGAAGATTGCCGGTGAGGTCGCAAAGGAAGAGGCCACGGAAGAAAATATTATGGCATTTGCTGTGGGAGGAGTTTAAACACAGATGAAAGAGAAGAGTAAAATTAGCAAATTATTAGTGACATACGGAATTGAGCTGGTACTGGTTGCCATGATTATCATTGCTTCTGCCTTAGAGCCATCCTTCCGGTCTTTTAATAACTTCATCAATGTAATCAGACAGGTTTCCATCACCGGTATGCTGGCCATCGGTATGACGTTTATTATCATCAACGGCAATATTGATTTAAGCGTCAGCGGTATCGTCGGTTTTGCCGGCATGGTGGTGGTTATGATGCAGGCACAGGGATTTGGGTTGATCTTATCCATTTTGGCAGTTATTGTGATTGGGCTGCTGATCGGTGTCTTAAATGGTTATTACGTATCAAAAGGTCTGGCTCCTTTTATTGTGACCATGGCTACTGATACGATGATCCGCGGACTTGCTTATATCATTTCCAATGGCCAGCCAGTATGGGGGGTTGCGAAAGGATTTGATGTCATCGGTCAGGGATTTGTGTTTGGGTTTGGCAGCTTTAAGGGAATTCCCATTCCGGTTATTATTTTTGGTGTGGTGGCGGTTATTGCCCATTTTATCTTAAACCATACTACCTACGGACGAACGGTCTACTCAGTCGGCGGCAATCCGGAAGCTTCCCGTCTTTCTGGTATCAGCATTGTAAGATCCAAGATTTTTGTGTATTGCATCTCCGGTTTTTTAGCAGCTCTGACGGCAGTGGTGCTGACCAGCCGCTTATCCTCCTGTGATCCGACGGTAGGTGTGGGCTTCCAGCTGGATGCAATTGCCTCCACGGTAATCGGCGGAACCAGCATGTCGGGAGGGGAAGGCAAGATTTATAAGACGGTAATCGGTATACTGATTATCGGAATTTTATCAAATGTTTTGAACTTAATGGCGATTAATCCATACATACAGCAGTTGGCAAAGGGATTGATTATTTTCCTGGCAGTAGTATGGGATAATTCAAAAAGACAAAAAGCAGTTTAAAGGAGGAGGTTTTTTATGAAGAAAAGGAGTAAGATTTTAACAGGGGTTATGGCAGCAGTATTGGCAGTGTCCGCAGGCCTCATGGGATGCTCGGGAAGCGGGGCAGCAACGGCGTCGACGGCGGCAACCACCGGTGCACCGGCAGCGCAGTCAGAGGCAGCAGGAGGCCAGGAAAGCACGCCGGCGGCAAGCCAGCCGGCCGCAGAGCGCAAGATCGTTGTAGGCGTGTCCCAGTGCCATATGAATACGCCTTACCGTGTGGCGCTGAAAAGTGAGATGGAGAATATTATCAAAGAGCAGAACTTAAGCTGGGAACTGATTTTTACCGACGGTCAGAACAATCCGGCCAAGCAGACCAATGACGTTGAGGACCTTATTGCTAAAAAAGTAGATGTTATCATTATGAGCCCGACCCAGTCCCAGCCACTGGCGCCTGTAGCGAGAAAGGTTATAGATGCAGGGATTCCGTTGATTTTAGTTGACCGCACGATCAGTACCGAAGACTATACCACATTTGTAGGCGGTGATAATAAGATGATTGGAACCATTACGGCTGAGTACTTTGCTGAGCAGTTGAGCGGTAAAGGAAATATAGTAATGATGCAGGGAACCCTGGGTGCTTCCGCAACTCTGGACCGGGAGATCGGTTTTAAAGAAGCCTTGGAGCAATATCCAGACATGAATCTGATTGTGGATTTATCGGCAGATTATAAACGTGATGTGGCAATGAAGACAATGGAAGATATTCTTCAGGCGAACAAAGATATTCAGGCTGTATTCTGCATGAGTGATAACATGGCTCTTGGCGCTCTGCAGGCTACAGATGCAGCCGGGCGAACGTCCGAAATGCTGATTACAGGAGCAGACGGTCAGAAAGAAACCTTTGACAAGATTAAAGAAGGAAAGCTGGCAGCAACTGTACTTTACCCTACCGGAGCAGCAGAAGCGTTTGAACTGGCCAAGGAAATTCTGGATGGAAAATCTGTGGAAAAAATCAATCTGATTCCGGTTACACTGGTAACGCCGGAGAATGTAGACGAGCTGTATGATTCCGGATTCTAAAAAAGGAGATTACGATGAGCAAATTACCTTTTGAAATAGGGGATACCTTTACCTTTAGTAAGACTATCGGTGAATCGGATGTGTATCTGTTTGCCGGAATAACGGGAGATCTGAGCCCTAACCATGTGAATGAAGAGTATATGAAAAAGACAGTCTATCAAAAGCGGATTGCTCATGGTGTGCTGTCACTGGGATTTGCTTCTACGACGTCCACTATAGTAGCAGAGAAGGCCCCAATGCCCAGCGTTTCTTATGGTTATGACCATGTACGCTTTGTTAAACCAGTTTTTATCGGTGATACGCTGACTGTTACGTATACCATTGCGTCAAAAGATGAGGAACATGATAAAACAATAGGGAATATTGAGATTACAAATCAGGCTGGACAGGTGTGCACAGTGGCACAGCATATTCTCAAGTATTTTCCATAATAATTGGGTTGTCAAGGTTTTGTAGATATAAAGTTAAGAGGATTTTATGAATGTTGTTCTTTAAATTGAGAGGGAGTTATATACCCAAGAGCAGAATGAATCCTTTTAGTATTATAATATCACTCAATGTATGTAAAAATATCATCTCGAGCTTGTTCCGGAGTCTCATAATGAGCATCCGGAATAAGCTCTCTTTTTATAGTAAAAAGGCAGACGGAAGGCCCGCCGCTTCTCCGTATAAGCCGCAGCAAGCGTTAGGACGCTCCTTAGCGTTACCCCATTCGTGCTGCAGTAATATTTTAATCAAATTTTCCTTTAGTAATTCCGTTTCCACTAAAGTATGTTCATGCCCACCTTGAAAGGATCTTTAATTAAAGTCGCTTTGCTTTAAAATAATGACCCAGTTTATCTGTAGCAATAATTGCATCACAGACTATTTCGGGTGTTAATGTTAATGGCATGTTCCCCATTGTATCATTAGGGCTGCATGCTAATTCTGCAACTTTCATTAATTCATCTATTTTAATCTCATGAATTCCAAGATCCTCCAGAGTTGTTGGCAATCCGATATCTAAACAAAAGTTCATCACTTCTTCAAATTCTTCCGGAGAAGCATTTTCAAGTACTAATTGAGTTAAAGTACCAAAAGCCACTTTCTCGCCATGGTAACACTGATGTGTTTCATGTATAGCTGTAAATCCATTATGAATCGCATGGGCTGCTGCGATACCACAGCTTTCAAAACCAATACCTGAAAGATATGTATTTGCTTCAACTATGTTTTCCAGTGCTTTTGTACATACTTTTGCTTGCGCAGATACAAGAGCTTTAATGCCGTTAGCAAGTAATGTATCATAGCATAATCTGGCAATTGCCATAGAGGTGATGGTATAGTAGCCGCCAATAAAGTTAGGACTGTTTGACTGCATACATGCACGGGCTTCAAAATAGGTTGCCAGCGCATCTCCCATACCAGATACTAGTAAACGTGCCGGAGCACGGCTAATTACCTCAGTATCGACCAAAACCATGTTTGGATTCTTAGGAAGAAAAAGATAATCTTCAAATGCGCCGTCATCTGTATAAATAACCGATAAAGCACTGCATGGAGCATCTGTTCCGGCAATGGTAGGAACGATTACTACTGGAGCTTCTGCGTAAAAAGCAAGAGCTTTTGCTGTATCGTGGATCTTTCCTCCTCCAATTCCAACAACTACATCACAACCAGATTCCTTAAATACTTTCACTAAGCGGTCAATTTCTTTGCGAGAGCACTCACCTTGAAAGATTTCGAAAAATAATTTTGTATTAAATTCTTTTGCACTCTTTTCGATAGGTTCTTCAACACGTCCCTTACCTGATTCACTAACTAAAATAAAGGGCGCCTTTCCTATATTTTGCAAATGTTTACATAGTTCACCTAATATCCCTCTGCCTTGAACGTAACGTTCAGGGCTGCCAATTATATTAGCCATGTTAATTCCTCCTTAGATTGTTTATTCAATAATTATATATCGATAATTATTTATCGATATAATATATTATATTTTTATCACACATAAATGTCAATCCAGATAAGTAATT
>NZ_DAMAUN010000056.1:0-38431 GCF_032078915.1 Lacrimispora sp.
TATACTCTCTGGCTTTTGCTGCCTTCCCTTCCTCTCCGTACATACCTTCGCAGATAAAAAGATCCGCCTCCCTTGCGTATTCCGCAATTACAGGAACCGGCCTTGTATCCGTACAATAGGTAACCTTAAGCCCCCGTCTTGCCGGACCTAAGACCATATCAGGAGTCAGAGTTCTTCCGCCGTCTTCAATGGTTTCCCCTTTTTGCAGGCGGCTCCAGAACTTCTGGGGTATTCCGGCGGCATTGGCCCGGTCCACATCGAACCGGCCTGTCCTTGGAATGGAAATGGAATAGCCATAGCAAACAACATTGTGGTTTACCCGGTAAGCATCGATTACATAAGGCCCGATCTTTACCTGCTCTCTCATCTGGTCAAGCTCAATGAATTTCAGTTCAAAGGGCAGCTCCGGCGCAATGATCCTCAGCGCTCCCACTACACGCTCTAAGCCCTTTGGCCCAATAAGAGTCAGGGGTTCTGTCCTTTCCGCATTGCCCATGGTCAGGAGAAGCCCCGGAAGACCACTGATATGGTCGGCGTGAAAATGGGTAAAGCAAATGATATCAATGGGTTTCGGGCTCCAGCCCTTTTCTTTTAACGCAATCTGGGTTCCTTCCCCGCAGTCAATGAGAAGATCACTGCCACCGCATCTGGCCATCATGGCTGTCAGCCACCGGTATGGCAGAGGCATCATTCCTCCGGTTCCCAGCAAACATATATCCAACATAAAATTTCCTCGCTTTGGTTTCTATCAATGAACAGCGGTAAAAAACCGCCTCATAAAATCATATCACAAAGCAGAGGCAATTAGCAACTATAAATATTCCAGCTGATCTTCTACCTCCACAGGAATCTTGAATTCCTGAATTATGGTATCGTAGCAGTCCTCACACAGATCAAAATGATGGATCTCGCCATCCTTCTCGGAGAAAAAGTCCCAGGAATGATTGACATTTATTACCCCCTCCCTGGCAACACCTTCTGACACGATAATTTTTTTGCCACAGCAGTTGCACACAACTGTTTCAAGTTGACCACCGTTTTTGTACTTTCTCATCTTCCTCTCACCTTTCCATTAATTCCTTTTTCGCACTTACCAGTAAGGCCCTGTTTCCGTTTTGCGTCTACCGAAAACAGGAAAAAGGGCATCCTCACTGGATACCCCTACATTATAAACGGTGATTCCCCTTATTTTTAGTGGTAAATGTTTCATATCCGGCGGTTCCACATGATGATGGCATTTTCACAGGGATTAAGGTAATAATTTTTCCGGATGGTTTCCTCTTGAAAACCATAGTATCTATAAAGGTTTCTGGCCTTTTTATTGCTTTCCCGGACCTCTAAAGACAGGGATTTTACTCCATTTTTAATGGAAGATTCCACCAGTCGGTCCATAAGTTTCTTTGATAGGCCCCTCCCCCTGTACGCTGGCAAAACGGCAATCCGAAGCAGCTCTCCTTCCCCGGCAATGACCCGGAAGACACAGTACCCTAAAATGCTGCCCTCTTCTTCCAGCACCAGCCAGGTATCAAGGCTGCTTTCTAAGCCTTCTTTGACTGAATCCAAGGACCATGGATCCGAAAAGCAGAACCGTTCTATTTCAGCGACTCCGGATACATCCTCCCGTCTCATTTCATGAACCATTGGCTTCTCCCCCTATCATTTAGATAAATATGCCTCCCGTTCCCGCTCCGCTTGGGGCTTTCTTAGATAATCAGGGGAATGCTCCGCCGCCGTAAGGGTTTTTCCCTCTTCATAATAAAGGCCGCCCAAAGCCGCAACCGCTGCTGCCCGCTGCCGGTTCAAATGGGCTGGTGCAAACAGGAAGGGAACCGTTATCTTTTCTTGTATCTGCTTTTTGTATACAGGAACTCCGTCTCCTAAAAAAATCACCTTTTGCCCGGCTGCATTTAATTCATCCACCAATTCCAAAATGTCCATGGCGCATTGTTCCTTAATCACGGAATAACCGTTCTGATTATCGTAAATGCCGGTATATACCTGATTTCTTCTGGCATCCATGATGGGGCAGACACGATAGGCGCTGCCGTATAAGTTATATGCCATGGCATCCACGGTGGGAACGGAAACCAGGGGTTTATTCAAAGCCAGGCCAAGGCCCTTGCCTGTAGCGGAGCCGATCCGCAGCCCGGTAAAGGAACCCGGTCCACCGGAAACTGCAATGACATCAATGGTTTCCAAATCCAGTTCCACCATCTTTACAATTTCATCCAGCATGGGAAGAAGGGTCTGGGAATGGGTCCTCTTAAAATTTACCGTATATTCCGCAATCAGTACCTCGTCCTCCATCACGGCAACGGAAGCCACCAAAGACGAGCTTTCAATTCCAAGTATCCTCATTTACATTCCCTCCACGGTTATTTTCCTGTAATCAAACCCTTTTTCCAAATCCTTTTCAATGGTTATGGTTATTACATGGTCAGGGAGAAGCTCTTTAATCAAATTCGACCATTCAATAAGGCTTACTCCCTCCCCGTAAAAGCAGTCTTCATAACCGATCTCATCCATCTCACTGACATCACCGATCCGGTATACATCGAAATGGTAAAAAGGCAGCCGCCCATCCTCATACTGGTTAACAATGGTAAAGGTAGGACTGTTAACAGGCTCCCTGATCCCAAGGCCCGCTGCAAACCCCTGGGTAAATACGGTCTTTCCCACTCCCAAATCACCATTTAAGCAGTATACGTCAGAAGGCTTTGCTTCCTCTCCCAGTTTTTTCCCAAATTCATAGGTTTCCTCTGGCTTCCAGCTTTCTATTACCATAATTTATATCCTCTTCCGCCTTTCAGGAGGCAGTTTTTCTTTGATGAGCCCACGGATAGCCGCCTTTTTTTCTCCAGTTACGGAATCAGGCAGCAGATAGGCATGAACCCGGTCCATATAGAGAATCATCATATCCCTTATACGGTCCACTTTGACCATGTTTTCCCAGGCAATTTCCAGGCTTTCCTCTCCCTGGGAAACCAGAATTCCATTCTCGCCGAAGGTGAGAGTCATAACATTCTGAATCGCAGGAGTCTTGGCCTGCTTAAGAGCCTTCAAATATAGAATGCCTGGCTGCCAGACTGTAAACATCAGGGCACAAACGATTAACAGCACCCGGTATGAGGTAGAATTAGAACTCCATGTGGTGATCAAGAGAAATACAGCGGCAGCGCTGAAAATAATATTAAAAAGCCCCTGCAGCCCATGATAAGAATGGTACATCGAAAACTTCCACAAATCCTTTGCGGTTAATTTCACTTCTATTTTAATCGGATCTTTCTCCTCCATGTTTCCTCCTTTCTGTACGCTTGGCATATCATATCCTGGTATAACTTTCATTCGTCAGATCAGCCGCCAGGCGGATCAAGCTTATCTTATAATTTCATGGTCAGGGCGATTCTCTTCTTCTGAACATCCACGCTTATGACCTTAACTTCAACAATATCTCCCACGCTCACCGCTTCCAGGGGATGCTTGATGAATTTATCGGACATCTGGGAAATGTGGACAAGACCATCCTGGTGGACACCAATATCTACAAAAGCACCGAAATCAATGACATTTCTTACGGTTCCCTTTAATACCATGCCTGGCTGCAAATCCTTCATATCCATCACATCGGTACGGAGAATGGGGGCAGGCATCTGTTCTCTGGGATCCCTTGCCGGTTTTTCCAGCTCTTTTACAATATCGCGCAGGGTGATCTCTCCGATTTCCAGCTGGGCTGCCAGCGCCTTATAATCCAGAATCTTTTTACCGATTCCATTTAATCCTCCATGAGCAAGCTCTGTTAAGTCATAGCCAAGCTTTATCAAAAGCTTTTTTGCCGCATCATAGGTTTCAGGGTGAACACTGGTCCCGTCTAAGGGATTCTTCCCTCCCTGGATCCTCATAAAGCCTGCACACTGCTCGTATGCCTTTGGCCCAAGCTTGGGAACCTTTAAGAGCTGGTTTCTGCCGGCAAATGCCCCATTTTCTTCGCGGTAAGTTACGATATTCTTTGCAATGGGTTTTGAAATGCCGGATATATATTCCAGCAGGGAAGCAGAAGCCGTATTTAAATCCACTCCCACTTTGTTTACGCAATCCTCTACTACGCCCTGAAGGGCCTCGCTTAAATGCTTCTGGTTCATATCATGCTGGTACTGGCCTACCCCAATGGATTTGGGGTCGATCTTTACAAGTTCTGCCAGAGGATCCTGCAGTCTTCTGGCAATGGAAGCGGCACTCCTCTGACCTACGTCAAATTCAGGAAACTCTTCCGTGGCAAGCTTGCTGGCAGAATAAACAGAGGCCCCTGCCTCATTTACAATAATATACTGGACCTGCTCAGGGATCTCCTTTAACAATTCCACGATAACCGCTTCCGATTCCCTGGATGCGGTTCCGTTTCCAACGGAAATCAGGGATATATGGTATTTTTTGATCAGCTTCTTTAAGACGGCTTTTGCTTCATCCACCTTGTTCTGGGGCGCTGTGGGATAAATGACTATGGTATCAAGGACTTTTCCTGTCTCATCCACAACAGCCAGCTTGCAGCCGGTTCGAAATGCCGGGTCCCAGCCCAGGACCACACGCCCTGCAATGGGAGGCTGCATTAAAAGCTGCTCTAAGTTTTTGCCGAACACCCGGATCGCTCCAGCCTCTGCCTGCTCTGTCAATGAGCTTCTTACCTCACGCTCTATGGCAGGGGCTATGAGGCGGTCATAGCTGTCTGCGATCACCTCTTTCAGGACAGTCGTGGTGTATGGGTTGTCCTTTGCAATCACCTGCTTTTCCAGAAACCGTATAATCTGTTCTACAGGTGCAAGTATTTTTACCGTAAGGATCTTCTCTTTTTCCCCGCGGTTTAAAGCCAGAATCCTGTGGCCTGCGGATTTTTTAATGGTTTCCTCATAATTGTAATACATTTCATAAACAGATTCTGCCTCTTCATCCTTTGCTGATGACTGAAGGCTTCCCTGGTTTATGGTGGCGTTCCGGATATAGGTACGGTATTCCGCGTTGTCGGAAATCCGCTCTGCCAGGATGTCCTTTGCCCCGTTTATGGCTTCCTCCGGGGAAGAAACGCCCATTTCTTCAGACACGTACTGGAGTCCAACCTCTGTTAAGGGAGTCTTTATCATCTGAAGCATGATTAGATCCGCAAGAGGTTCTAACCCCTTCTCCTTTGCAATGGTCGCTCTTGTCCTTCTCTTTGGCTTATAGGGACGGTATAAATCCTCCACAGCTACCAGCGTCTGGGCTTCTATTATCTTTTTTTCCAGCTCCGGCGTCAGCTTCTCCTGCTCCCTGATGGAAGAAAGGACCTGTTCCTTCCGCTCTTCTAAATTCCGCAGATAGCGAAGCCTTTCATCTAAGTTACGCAGTACCTCATCATTTAAGGAACCGGTGACCTCCTTCCGGTATCTAGCAATAAACGGAATGGTGTTTCCTTCGTCAATGAGCTTTACTGTCGCCTCCACCTGCCCGCGGCTAATGGAAAGTTCTTCTTGTAATGCCTTTATTATATCCATGGTGATCCCCTTATTTTTTCATAATTTGTATCCTAATGTATTTTCGTTCAGCCTTTATTCAATTTACTATTATAATTCATCAGCCTTCCTTATGCAAGACCCGTCTGGACATGCAGACCTTTTCGTGCTACAATCATACAATAGTGTGGTTAATAACCATTTTTTTCACAATATGCAAACGAGGTAAATTACGAATGGAAGAAAACCATAACAGCAACAACGGGATGCTGCCCCAGATCCGTCCGACAGGTTCTCTTCTGGCCTTCTGGTCCGTTCTTCTTGGCGGTATTGGACTTGCCAGCGACTGTCTTCCCCTATTCAGTATCTGGAGTCTGCCTGCAGGCCTGTTTCTCGGCCTGATCGGCATCGCATGCGCTGTGCTCTCCAAACAGGGAAAACCGTTTACTCAACAGGCCCAGCTTGGCCTGATCCTGTCTATTATTTCCACGGTCTGCGGCCTTATGATGGCATTGTTTATTATTTTTGTATATGATACTATGGATACCAACACGCCTTTGGGCCATTATTTCAGACAGGTTTTTGAGACTGCCTCTCAGGCCCTTACATCCTCTCCTTCCGGAGAATAGAGCCTATCTTATAACAGGCAGCAGATCTATACCCTTTATGACCAGCATATAATTTTTGAAAATCCAATTGGCTGCAACAATAGCCGCTCCTGCCAGGATCAGTATCCTGGCTCTTTTTTTATGTTCGAAGGGAGTTTTCCGCCCTTTGGCGGCCCATAAGATCATTTCCAAAAACAGAACGAGGACAGCATAAAGGACCAGCGGATGATACTGAAAACTCATTCGCAGGTCCCCTCGCAGCAATGACCGGACGGCCCGGGTTCCCCCACAGCCAGGACAGTAAAGTCCGGTCAGGGAATGGAACAGACAGGGAAGCCCGAGGCCAAATATTCTTTTTAACCAGTTCATTTTTTCACCTTAGTTTAATCCGCCAGATCAAAGGCATCGTGGACGGTCCTCATAGCACGGTTTACATCCGCTTCATCGATTAAAACCGTTATCCGTATCTCAGAGGTGGCGATCATCTTGATATTCACATTGGCACTGGAAAGAGCTTCAAACATCTTTGCAGCCACTCCGGGATTGCCTGTCATCCCTGCGCCGATAATGGAAATCTTAGCGACGTCTTCCTCGCTCGTCACATCCTGGGCGGTGATGGATTCCTTATTTTCCATTAAAAGATCCATGGTATCCTTTAAATCAGTCTTTGCCACCGTAAAGGAAATGTCCTTTCTTTCTTCCCGTCCGATGGACTGAATGATAATATCCACATTGATATTATGCCTTGCCAGGAGATTAAAGATTTTAAAAGCAATTCCCGGCGTATTTTTGACCCCGATTACTGAAATACGGGCTACATTCTTATCCGCGGCCACACCGCTAACCAGCATTCTTTCCAATTTTGTTTCCTCCTTGACGACTGTACCTTCTGCCCTGGTCAGACTTGACAGAACAACCAACTGAACTCCATAACGCTTTGCCATCTCCACAGACCGGTTATGGAGCACTTTTGCTCCAAGGGAAGCGAATTCCAGCATTTCATCATAAGAAACCTCAGGGAGCTTTCTAGCGTTTGGAACGATGTGGGGATCTGCTGTGTATACTCCATCCACATCCGTATAGATCTCACATGCGTCCGCATGAAGGGCGGCTGCAAGGGCTACGGCCGTTGTATCGGAGCCTCCCCGGCCAAGTGTTGTTAAGTCTTCGTACTTATTAACCCCCTGAAAACCTGTGACGATCACGATTTTCCTGGCCTCCAGTTCATGCTGTATCCGTGACCTATCGATCCGCTTTAATTTGGCCGTTCCGTAGGCAGAGGTGGTGTGCATGGCCACCTGAGCCGCATTTAAAGAAACGGCCGGAACTCCCAAAGAATTCATTGCCATAGCCATAAGGGCCACACTGACCTGCTCCCCGGTGGCTAACAGCATATCCAGTTCTCTCTTAGGAGGGTTGGGATTTATCTCAAGGGCTTTTGCAATGAGACCATCCGTTGTTTTTCCCATAGCGGACAGTACCACTACCACCTGATTGCCTTTTTCATATTCCTCAATGCAGCGTTTTGCCACATTAAAAATTCTTTCTTTGTCTGCGACGGAGCTACCGCCAAATTTTTTCACTACTAACATTGATGCCTCCTGGCGAAAAGTCAAGCAGATATTCTGATCCGCTTTGCTGTATGCTCATAACCTGTTACACCGTTACTAATTCTGCGCGGATGCGCTGCCTGATTTCCGGCAGCTTTTTCGCTTTTTCTTCGTATTCTTCTTCGGTCATAGTTTCCGTAAGGACGGCAAATTCGTCCATATGGTCCAGTTCCACCACTTCCACCCTGCCGAATACTGCCTCCACTTCTTTCACACGCTTATCAGCAATTCCTTTGATCCTCACAAAATAGCGGAAGGAGCTGCTGCTCATGGAAGAAATGGTAAGGTTTTCCCTATCCCAGCCCATTTCCACATGGTGGCCTTGATGATTCAGGGCTTCAATAATATCCGCTACCACAGCGCTTGCTGTTGGAAGCTTACCGGCCCCGCATCCATAAAACATGGACGTGCCCAACATGTTTCCTTTTACCAGAATGCCGTTATAAACATCATTTACGGAATATAACGGATGATCTTTTCCAATCATGACCGGGGCTACAAATGCATGGACAGTTCCGTCCTGGATCCTGCTGGAGCCAAACAGCTTTACAGAGGTTCCCATAGCATCGGCATAGCGGAAATCCACATCCGTTATTTTTGTTATCCCTTCTGTATAAATATGCTCGTAATTGACCTCGTGTCCCGTTGCCATTGCCGTCAGGATGGCAATCTTTCGACAGGTATCGTGTCCATCCACATCGGCTTCCGGATTCCGCTCCGCGTAGCCAAGGTCCTGAGCCTCTCGTAAGGCCGTTTCAAAGGTTTCGCCTGCTTTGTCCATTTTTGTCAATATATAGTTGGTGGTTCCATTTAAAATGCCGGTGATCTCTTCAACCACCTCACCTGCAAGGGAAGTGTACAGAGGGCGTATAACAGGAATACCGCCGCCTACACTTGCCTCGAAGAAAAAATTTACATCGTGCTCTTTTGCAATTTCCAAAAGCTCCGTGCCGTATGCCGCAACCAGAGCCTTATTGGAGGTGGCCACATGCTTGCCCGCCTTTAAACACGCCTTCACAAAGGGATAAGCAGGATTTAGTCCTCCCATGGTCTCAACCACCATGGACACTGACGGATCCTTTTCAATGACGGAAAAGTCATGTACGATCTTATCTTCTGCAGGATCACCTGGAAATTCCCTTAAATCCAGGACATACTTTACATCAACTTCATCGCCTACCCTTTTGGCAATTATATCTTTGTTTCTTTCCAAAACCTCTACCACACCTGATCCAATGGTGCCATAGCCCATAACTGCAATATGTCTCATATTATCCTCCGCCAACTCGCTTTCGTATTATTTTTCAAGGAAGTTCAATTTGTCATTGGGCTCATCGCCTGCTTTTACTCCCTGGCTAAAATTTTAACGTAGTGGACTCCATCTTTTTCTTCTATTTCCTCCACCATTTTTGAAACATTGCCGGTAGTCTCAAGGACTTCCACGCTTAATGTCAGTGTGGCCACTCCATTGACCGGAATGCTCTGGTGTATGGTTAGGATATTGGCGCGGTACACAGCAACCACATGCAGCAGATCGGACAGTAAACCTGGTTCATCATCCATCTGCATCACAAGTGTTATGGTTTTCCCTTTTGTATTATCATAAAAAGGAAAGATATCATCCTTATACTTATAAAAAGAGCTGCGGCTGATTCCTACCCGGTCTGTTGCCTCCTGAACGGTAATAACACGCTCCGATTCCAACAGCTTTTTTGCTTCAACTACCTTCAGCAATACTTCAGGTACAGCCTTTTGCTTTACCACAAAATATTTACTTTTTTCTTCCATAATAAAAATATCTTCCCTTCTGTGTCCGCATCGGAAATACATCTGTGCTCATAGGGAAGATATTATCATATTTAGGCAGGGTATGCAACTATTTTTCTATTTATTTTCTTCGGTTTTTAAAAAAATACAGGAAAAATCCTCTATTCAGCGCTGCTTTCCCCGGACTTTGCCCCAGTGCTCAGCCAGCGTAAATAGGCGTACATGAACTGATCCAAAGAGCCGTCCAGAACGCTTCCTACATTGCCGGTTTCTGCATTGGTCCTGTGATCCTTGACCATGGTATAAGGCTGAAGGACATAGGAACGGATCTGGTTTCCCCAGCCAATCTCTGTCACATCGCCCCGGATTCCGGATAATTTCTCCGCATTTTCCTGCTGCTTCAGCATATAAAGCTTTGCCTTTAACATCTGCATGGCCTTGTCCTTATTCTGGAACTGGGAGCGCTCATTCTGGCACTGGACCACAATTCCCGTAGGGAGGTGAGTGATGCGGATGGCAGAGGAAGTTTTGTTGATATGCTGTCCTCCCGCACCGCTGGAGCGGTAGGTATCGATGCGAAGGTCCTCATCGTTGATCTCCACATCCAAATCCTCTTCAATATCCGGCATGACATCACAGGATACAAAGGAGGTCTGGCGTTTGCCGGCAGCATTAAACGGCGAGATGCGCACCAGGCGGTGAACTCCCTTTTCCGATTTCAAGTACCCAAAGGCATTGGGCCCATTGATCTGAACCGTAACGGATTTAATACCCGCTTCTTCTCCGTCAAGGTAATCCAGGACTTCTAAGGAAAAGCCTTTTTTCTCCGCCCACCGGCAGAACATGCGGTACAGCATGCCGCACCAGTCACAGGATTCGGTTCCTCCCGCGCCTGCGTTAAGCTTTAAAATGGCATTGTCGCTGTCGTACTCTCCGGACAGCAGGGTGTTGATGCGCATGTTCTCCAGTTTTTCTTTAAACTGGTTTAACATCTCTTCCACTTCCGGAACCAGGGAGGGATCATTCTCCTCATTTCCCATTTCGATCATTACTCCAATGTCTTCATACTGCTGCTCTAAGTCCTTATAGGTCTGAACGGTATCTTTTAAATTCTTTGCAAACTGTACAATCTTTGCCGACTTTTCAGGATTCTCCCAAAAGCCCGGCTCCTCCATGGACTTGTCCAGCTCATCGATTCTCTTTAACTTATTATCTAAGTCAAAGTGAATCCCTCACTTCCACTAATGGTTTTTCAAACGTTGATAATTCGTATTTGTACTGGTCTAACTCTACCACTGTGTCACCCACTTTCTGAATTTAATTATTTATCTAAACAAAATTGGAGTCCGGCCTTAAAAAGGGTGCGAACTCCAATTTTATAAAAATACTATACTAATTTACGTCCGCAGCACTGCTTGTATTTCTTACCGGAACCGCATGGACATGGATCATTGGGATAAACCTTAGCTTCCACCTTCTTTACCGGTGCTTTCGGGGAGCTTTCATCCTTATTGGTTCCTGTCACCTTAGCAGCCGGCTCTCTCTCCACCTTCTGCTCTACGCGGATATGGAATAAGATTCTTACGGTATCCTCACGGATGGCAGCAGCCATCTCATCAAACATCTGATATCCGCTCATCTTGTATTCCACCAGCGGATCTCTCTGTCCGTAAGCCTGCAGGCCGATGCCCTGGCGCAGCTGATCCATATCATCAATATGGGACATCCATTTATTATCAATCACCTTTAAGAGAATCACACGCTCGATTTCACGAATCTGTTCTCCCTCCGGGAATTCTGCTTCTTTGGATTCATAAAGCTTAATAGCTTCTTCCTTCAGCATATGCTTTAGTTCATTCTTCTTAATCTTCTTATCTTCAGGAAGAGTAACCGGCTGAAGAGGGATGATGGGGAGAAGAAGGGTGTTAAGCTCGTTCAAATCCCAATCTTCCGGTGCCTGATCATCGCTGACACAAAGATCCACCGCATTTTCCACAATATCCGTCACCATCTTTAAGACGAAATCACGCATATTGTCTCCATCCAGAACCTTTCTTCTCTCTCCATAGATCACTTCACGCTGTTCGTTCATGACCTCGTCATATTTTAAAAGGTTCTCACGGATGCCGTAGTTATTTGTCTCAATCTTCATCTGGGCCTTTTCAATGGCATTCGAAAGCATCTTGTGCTCGATCTGCTCTCCTTCCGGCACGCCAAGAGCATTGAACATGCCTACCAGACGTTCGGAACCAAACAAACGCATCAAGTCATCTTCAAGGGAAATATAAAATCTGGATTCTCCCGGATCACCCTGACGTCCGGAACGGCCGCGCAGCTGGTTATCGATTCGGCGGGATTCGTGACGCTCCGTACCGATGATCTTTAAACCGCCTGCTGCCTTTGACTCATCATCAAGCTTGATATCCGTACCACGGCCTGCCATGTTGGTGGCAATGGTCACAGCCTTATGCACACCTGCATCCGCTACGATCTCAGCTTCCAGCTCATGATATTTTGCATTCAGCACCTTATGAGGAATGCCACGGCGCCGTAACATGTTGCTTAACATTTCAGAAGTTTCAATGGTAATGGTACCTACCAGGACAGGCTGTCCCTTCTCGTAAGCAATCTCCACTTCATTGCATACCGCTTCAAATTTCTCTTTTTTTGTTTTATAAACGGCATCCTCCTGATCAATACGTGCGATCGGGCGGTTGGTTGGGATGGAAATGGCATCCATGCCGTAGGTATTACGGAATTCTTTCTCTTCTGTAAGGGCGGTACCGGTCATACCTGCTTTTTTATTGTACTTATTAAAGAAGTTCTGGAAGGTGATGGTGGCAAGAGTCTTGCTCTCTCTGCGCACATTTACGTGCTCCTTGGCTTCAATCGCCTGATGGAGTCCGTCAGAATAACGTCTGCCGGGCATAATACGTCCGGTAAACTCATCAACAATCAGGACCTCGTCATCCTTTACTACATAATCCTTATCCCGGAACATGAGATAATTGGCGCGAAGGGCCAGAATGATGTTATGCTGGATCTCTAAGTTCTGGGGATCAGATAAGTTCTCGATGTGGAAGAACTGCTCTACCTTTTCCACACCCTGTTCGGTTAAGTTGACAACCTTGTCCTTTTCATCCACAACGAAGTCGCCGGTTTCCGTGATCTCCTCTCCCATGATGGCAGCCATCTTGGAGAATTCTGCGGAAGCCTCGCCTCGTTCCAGCTGACGGGCCAGAATATCACAGACCTCATACAGCTTTGTGGACTTGCCGCTCTGTCCGGAAATAATAAGAGGTGTTCTTGCCTCATCAATTAATACAGAGTCTACCTCATCAATGATACAAAAATCTAAATTTCTTAAAACCATCTGTTCCTTATAGATGGCCATGTTATCTCTCAGATAATCAAAACCAAGCTCGTTGTTGGTTACATAGGTAATGTCGCAGTTGTATGCTTCACGTCTTTCGTCAGAATTCATGGAGTTAAGCACGACCCCAACAGTCAGACCCAGGAATTCATGTACTCTTCCCATCCACTCCGCATCTCGTTTTGCCAGGTAATCATTGACCGTTACAATCTGCACTCCATTGCCTGCCAGTGCGTTTAAATAAGCGGGGCAGGTAGATACCAGGGTCTTACCTTCACCGGTCTTCATCTCAGAAATACGTCCCTGATGAAGAACGAGTCCGCCGATTAGCTGTACACGGAAATGCTCCATATTAAGAACTCTTCGTGCTGCCTCTCTCACCGTTGCAAAAGCTTCCGGTAAAATATCATCCAGAGCCTCGCCTGATGAAAGTCTTTCCTTAAAGAGCCTTGTGTTGTTTCTCAGCTCCTCATCCGTAAGTGCAACCATGGTCGGACGCAGAGCTTCTATCTTATCCACAATGGGTTCTATTAATTTTAATTCTCTTTCACTATGAGTTCCAAATATTTTTTGAACGAAGTTCATATTTCATTCTCCTACTCTTCTTAACGATATACACGATACAATCTCGTATATTGTAGCACTAACTCCTTCTTAATTCAATGAATTCATAAAAAATTAACATTCTGGTAATAAACAGGGCCTATTATTACCAGGTCCTTCCTTTTTCCACAGCAAACAACGGCAAATCTGGAAAATTTTATGGTTAACCTGACACATTGCACAAAAAACCTGTTCGATTCTCCGCTTTTCCACATTATCCACATTCCATTGTGTATTTTTCCCCCAGTTTTATCCCCACTATGAAATCCCATAATTAGGGGAAAAATTAGTTATACACCAAGTTATCCACATTATCCACATTTATTCTCCACAGATTCCCATATTTCCCATCCGATTGTCAGGCTTTCGGATTTTTGTATATATGTCATAAAGTTTCCTTTTTCGACGAAAATTTCTCTTTTTCCCTTGACTTTTTTTTAAGACCATCTATAGTTTTTCAATAATTAGTCAAACTAATAAGTAGAGACATTTTACAAAAAATTACCAATAATTATCTAATAATTTTACAATGCAATTGAACTATTCTCAAAAATATGCTATACTATAACCATCTCAAGAAAAAGGAGCTGATGACTTATGCGTTTTACAATTACAGGGAGAAATATCGAGGTAACACCGGGATTACGCAAGGCAGTCGAGGACAAGCTTGGAAAGCTGGACCGTTTCTTCGCTCCTGCGACAGAAGCAACAGTAAGACTCAGCGTGCAGAAAGAAATACAGAAAATCGAAGTAACCATTCCAGTGAAAGGACATATAATCAGAGCAGAAGAATCCAGTACAGACATGTACGTTTCCATTGATCTTGTGGAAGAGATCCTGGAACGCCAGCTGAAAAAATATAAAAACAAATTAATTGACAAAAAGCTGAATACCCCATCCTTTTCAAAAGCTTTTCTGGAAGATGAAACCCAGCCAGATGATCATGTGGAAATCGTTAAGTCAAAGAAATTTGCCATAAAGCCCATGGATCCGGAAGAAGCCTGTGTTCAGATGGAACTTCTTGGTCATAGCTTCTACGTATTCTTAAATTCGGATACCGAGGAAGTCAATGTGGTTTATAAAAGAAAAGGCGGCTCCTACGGCCTGATTGAACCGGAATTTTAACCGAATCAAGAGCAAGCAGCGAAGGGGATTGATAATATCCCCTTGACAACCTGCAAAAAGCAGCCAGGACAATTGTCCGGCTGCTTTTCTTATGCTTAGATCCGTGTCAGATACCGTTCAACACTGGTAATTGCATTTGCGCCGTCTGAAACAGCTGTGGAGACCTGGCGAAGCTGTTTGGTGCGCACATCGCCGGCTGCAAAGATACCGGGAATATTGGTTTCACAGTCTTCACCGGCTTTTATATAGCCATGATCCATCTCCACTAAGTTGTTAAACGCCTCGCTTTGCGGGTTGATTCCTACTGCTATAAACACACCGTCTACCGCAAGCTTTTTCGATTCCTCGGTTTTGGCATTCTTTATGGTCAGGGATTCCACCTGATCTCCGCCTTCGATCTCTTCTACCACGGTATCCCAGATGATTTCCACATTTTTTTGGTTAAACAGCTGGGTCTGCAAAGTCTTTGCTCCCCTCAACTTATTTCTCCTATGAATTAAGTATACCTTTTTACACATTCTGGCCAGGAAAATGGCATCCTCAATGGCAACGTCACCGCCGCCAACCACTGCTGCCACCTTATTGCGGAAAAATGCACCGTCACAGGTCGCACAGTAGGAAACTCCCATGCCTGTTAACTCCTCTTCTCCGATCACGCTTAATTTCCGGTGCTGGGCTCCGGTAGAGATGATGACTGTCTTTGTCGCATAAGTCCTCTCTTCTCCTACTACGGTAAATTTCCCGTCAGACGCTTCGATCCGAAGGACCTCGTCTGTGGAAAACTCTGCTCCCAGCTTTTCTGCGTGCTCCCGGAACTTCATTCCAAGATCAAAGCCGTTAATTCCAGGCAGCCCCGGGTAATTATCCACTTCATAAGTATTAAGGACCTGGCCGCCGCTTGCCATCTCTTTTTCAATCACTACCATCTTAAGCTCAGCCCTTTTACCATAAACCGCGGCCGAAAGCCCTGCGGGCCCGGACCCGATGATCACCACATCATAAATCTCATTCATATTTATCTACCTGCTTTCTCTATTCTATCTGATATTAGGTTTTCTATCTTCATTATATCTCACCAGCCCTTAAGTATGCAATGCCTGGTCCGTAACAAAATCACAAAAAGCCCTTTTTCCGACCACGTTGCATTCTTCCTGACAATTTGATAAAATGAAACTATCTTACATCGACAGAAAGGATGATGTTATGGCCAGAAAAACAGTACTCATCACCGGAGCTTCCCGGGGAATCGGAAAAGCGATTGCTTTTAAATTTGCAAAAAAAGGATACAACGTGGTCATCAACTGCCTCCACAGCGAGGACCGTCTTGCGCAGGTTAAAAAGGAGCTGGAAGCTTATCAGGTAACTTGTCTTTCCTGCATGGGGGACATGGGAGACATGGACCAGTGCCAGGCTCTCTTTGAACAGGTGCGCAAGCAGTTTGGCACACTGGATGTCCTCGTTAACAACGCAGGCATCTCCTACATCGGGCTTTTACAGGATATGAGCACAGATGCCTGGGACCGGATTGTCCGCACCAACTTAACATCAGTATTTAACTGCTGTAAGCTGGCCATTCCCGGAATGGTTGAAAAAAAGCAAGGAAAGATCATTAATATCTCTTCCGTATGGGGAATATCAGGCGCCTCCTGTGAAGTCGCTTATTCCGCCACAAAAGGCGGAATCAATGCGTTTACAAAGGCTCTGGCTAAGGAGCTGGCTCCAAGTAATATCCAGGTCAACGCCGTTGCCTGCGGCGCCATTGATACGGAAATGAATCAATTCCTGGAGGAAGATGAATTAATCGATCTCATCGATGGAATCCCGGCAGGGCGGCTGGGAAAAGCAGAGGAGGTAGCCGATCTGGTATACCACCTGGGCTATAAAAATTCTTATCTGACCGGACAGGTCATCGGCCTTGACGGAGGCTGGCTTTAAAATAACACCCCTTACTAAATCATATGTTGGAAACCCCATGGTGTATACTGCCACCATGGAAAGCTGCTTCTGCGCAGAATCCCGGCTATTTCCTATGAAAAAAGCACCCGGAAAAAGTAAACCTCTTTCCGGGTGCCCTGATTGATTAAGCCTGTGCTTTTTCTACCTGAACGATAGCAGTCTTCTGCATAGGAATTCTGCAGTTCTTATTATTGCCGAACTCTACGATAACCGTATCATCCGTCATATCAATGATGACACCATAAAATCCACTTGAGGTCAAAACGCTGTCTCCGATTGCAATGTTTGCAAACATCTCCTGCTGTTTCTTTTTCTCTTTCTTCTGTGGTCTGATTGCAATAAAATACATGAAGCCAAAGATCACTGCGATATAAATGACCCAAAAGCCCACGCCCATGGTACCGCCTGTTGCTGATAACATAACCATTTCCTCCTTATATAACGATCCGCCGCCTGCTTGTCTCTCTTTTTAGGTAGTCTGACCTGCCATCATACCCGAAAGCTTCTGCTCCTTGTATTCCCCATAACGGTGGTTCTCGATTGCGTCGCGGATCTCTTCCATCATTGTATTATAAAAATACAAATTATGCAATACACATAATCTCATGCCAAGCATTTCTTTTGCCTTAAAGAGATGCCTGATATAGGCTCTGCTGTAGGAACGGCAGGCCGGACACCCGCAGCCCTCTTCGATCGGCCTGTGGTCCAGCTCATATTTGGTATTAAATAAATTCATTTTTCCGTGATTGGTGTATACATGTCCATGGCGTCCGTTTCTTGACGGATATACACAGTCAAAAAAATCCACGCCCCTGTCTACGGCCTCTAAAATGTTAGCGGGAGTTCCCACGCCCATTAAATAGGTGGGCTTGTTCTCCGGCAGATAAGGAACCGTTTCGTCTAAGATCCGGTACATCTCTTCATGGCTTTCTCCCACCGCCAGTCCGCCCAGGGCATAGCCGTCCAAGTTCATGGCAGATATGGTTTTTGCATGGGCAATGCGGATATCTTCAAAGGTTCCGCCCTGGTTGATGCCGAATAACAGCTGGTCCTTATTTAAGGTATCTGGCTGGGAATTAAGCTTTGCCATCTCAGCCTGGCACCTTTCCAGCCATCTTGTGGTACGGTCTACGCTGTTTTGCATGTATTCCCTGGTAGCCGGATGAGGCGGGCATTCATCAAAGGCCATGGCTATGGTAGACGCCAGATTGGACTGGATCTGCATACTTTCTTCCGGACCCATGAAAATCTTACGTCCGTCTATATGGGATTGAAAGTATACGCCCTCCTCCTTTATTTTCCTTAAGCCAGTCAGGGAGAATACCTGAAAGCCGCCGGAATCCGTGAGAATTGGACGGTCCCAGCTCATAAACTTATGAAGGCCGCCAAACTCTTTGATTAATTTATCGCCAGTGCGTACATGAAGATGATAGGTGTTTGACAGCTCCACCTGGGTTTTGATCTCACGGAGATCATCGGTGGAAACAGCCCCTTTAATGGCTCCCACCGTACCCACGTTCATGAATACCGGAGTCTTTATGGTGCCGTGAACGGTGGTTACTTCTGCACGCTTTGCACGTCCATCCTTTGCAACGATCTTATAATTCATCTGATTTCCCTATTCCTGCCCAAGTTCACTGGGCATAAGAGTATTGTGTTCTCAATCTTCCGCCAAAGCCGCCTTAATCATGATGGCGGATTCGATCCGCTTCTTTTGCATTTCGCAGCCGATCTCATACGCATCCGTCAACTTTCCATGGAAGTTGTGGGAGTTAGCCGCACAGCCTCCGCTGCAGTAAAACCTTGCAAAGCAGTCCCGGCATTTGTCCTTTGCATAAACATTGCAAAGCTTGAACTCATCGCGGATCTCTAAATTAGTCACGCCTGTGTCCACATTGCCAAGAAGGAATTTTTCCTCACCGACAAACTGGTGGCATGGATAAAAGTCTCCCCATGGAGTCACCGCCAGATACTCGGTTCCTGATCCGCAGCCGGACAGGCGCTTAGCTACACAGGGGCCCTGGTTTAAGTCAATATTAAAATGGAAGAAGTTGAACCCTTTTCCTTCCTTCTGCCTTTTAATGTATTCCACAGCAAGATCGTCATACTCTCTTAAGATTTGAGGAAGGTCTTCCTCCCTGATTGCATATTCCTCTTCCGGCTGTGCCACCACAGGCTCAATAGACATACTGGTAAAGCCGAGATCAGCAAATTCCAGAACATCCTTTGCAAAATCCATATTATGACGGGTAAAGGTTCCTCTGATATAATAATCCTTGGTTCCCCGCAGCTGTGCAAATTTCTGGAATTTAGGAACGATCAGCTCGTAGCTGCCTTTTCCATTACGGAATGGGCGCATATTGTCATTGACCTCTTTACGTCCGTCAAGGCTTAAGACCACATTGCTCATCTCCCGATTGCAGAATTCCATGATCTCATCGTTTAACAGCACCCCGTTGGTAGTCATGGTAAAACGGAAGTTCTTATTATATTCTTTCTCTTTTTTCCGTCCGTATTCAACAAGCTGCTTTACTACGTCCCAATTCATGAGCGGTTCTCCGCCAAAAAAGTCAACTTCTAAGTTTCTTCGGTTCCCGGAATTGGCGATAAGAAAGTCCAGAGCCTTTTTTCCCACTTCAAAGGACATCAGCGCCCGTCTGCCATGGTACTCTCCTTCTTCTGCAAAACAATATTTGCAGGCCAGGTTGCAATCATGAGCAATATGTAAGCAAAGAGCCTTTACTACAGTCTGCCGCTTTTTAAAATCCACCACATAATCGTGGTATAAATCCTTTGTAAACAGCTCTCCCTTATGGATCAGATACTGGATTTCCTCCAGCGCTTCTTCTACTTCTGTCTCTCCATATTTTTCAGAAAGACGGATTCGTACTTCTTCTCCTACCTCTTTGTCCAGGACCTGGGCCTCTTCCATCTCCGGCACCATGCCTGCGGCGATCTCTACGGCCTCATACATGACCGGATCCACAGAGTGAACGGAGCCGCTGTTGACATCCATAATAATATGGAAGCCATTGTTGATATATTGATGAATCACTTGTATTCTCCTTAACTTAAAAAGATTTAACCGATGATTGGTTTTGGGCAGACAAGCGAAGGAACCCCTACTGTCATTACGACCGTAGGGGCATCTGCTTATCTGCCTTATGGCTATTCTATACAGTTAAAATAATTAACGGTTGCTGTTCTCGCAGCTCTGGTTTCCTACTGTACAGGATGTCTTGCAGGCTGACTGGCAGGAAGTCTGGCATTCGCCGCAGCCGCCTTTCTTCATAGACTCTTTTAATGTACTGGAATTTAAGGTCTTTACATGCTTCATAAACTTACACCTCCTGTATTTGTCTAATTCTTTGAGATTATACCACATGTTTTAGACGAGTGCAAGATGAATTGCCCTAGGGCGCCAGATAAGGAAGGATCAATTTTATTGTTAGGACATCCATGAATATCATCCATACCCCAAGAATATACTGAACCAGAAGACAAGATATAAGGAGTATTCAAATGGAAAAATCAAAGCTTCAGGTCACACTAAGAAACCTTCTAATCACCTACATACTGACCGGAATCTTGCTGGTGGTCCTGGCCTTAGCACTCTATAGATTCCGGCTGAAGGAAGGACAGATACGCCTGGGAGTCAATGCGATTTATATTATCGCCTGTCTCTTTGGCGGAGTTTTAATGGGAAAGAGCGTACGGCATCGAAGATTCTTCTGGGGCCTTTTGTTGGGACTTCTATATTTCCTGGTGCTCTTGGCCGTATCCTTTTTCTTAAACAAAGGATTAAATGGCTCTATGAACCAGCTCCTCACAACCATGGCCATCTGCGCAGTCAGCGGCACCGCGGGGGGGATGCTTAGTTGACGAAAGAGTTCCCGGGAAATGCGAAAGGGAGAGCAGAAGCAGCAAGCTTCCCTCTCCCTTCTTTCCCAGCCTTCCGGTAAAGCCTGCGAAATCGCCGGCCAGCAAAAAGCTTACTTAATGAGGCAAATACATCCGTACCTTATCAATTCTGTTTTTGTCCAATTCATCTACAACAAGGCGGATTCCGCTACAGACAACCTCTTCCCCCTGTTCCGGGAGCCGGTCAAGCTGTCCGATGATCAGGCCGCCGATGGAATCGTAATCATCAGACTTCAGTCCAAGGTCCAGCCTGTCATTTAAATCATCAAGTTTCATGGAGCCTTCTACCAGGTATTCAAAGGGCTCCACCTCAACCAGTTCATTTTCTTCATCCTCGTCATACTCATCACGGATCTCTCCGACGATTTCTTCCAGTAAGTCTTCCAGGGTTATCATCCCTGCCGTTGCTCCGTATTCATCCAAAACGATGACAACGTTATTGCAGGTTTGGCGCATCTCCAACATAAGTTCCGCAGTTTTTTTATACTCGTATGTATAGAGCGGCTCTCTTAAAAAACTCCTGATATTGAAATCATCTGTCCTGTCGACAAGAAGCAGATCCTTCATATTGATGATTCCGATCACATTGTCGCTGGTTTCCTCGTATACCGGAATCCTGGTGTACATCTCCTGCCGGAAAATATCGATCAATTCATCATAGGCGGCATTTACCTCTACCAGAGTCATATCAATACGGGGAATCATAATATCCCGTGCCACGGAATCACCAAAATCAAACACGTTATTAATAATCTTTCTTTCTTCTGATTCTATCACGCCTTCCTCATGGCTCACATCTACGATGGTCCTAAGCTCATCTTCTGTGATAGGCTCCTGCTTCCGGTTCTGGTTTACATGGATAAAGCGCAAAAATCCTGATGAAAGGATACGAATCACATAAATGACCGGTGTCATGACAATCATAAAAGCATAGATTACTTTTGCATATTTTAAAGATATCGATTCGGAATATAAGGTAGAAATGGTTTTTGGCGAGATCTCACCAAATACCAGAATGACAAGCGTAAGGATACCGGTCCCAATGCCTATTGCCTTATTGCCCCAAATGTTCATAACCAGTGTGGTTGACATGGAAGAGGCAGTTAAGTTTACCACATTGTTACCAACAAGAATCGCACTGAGCATCTTACCCTGGTTCTCTAAAATCTTAGTCAGAGTAATGGCTTTCTTATCTCCTGCCTCGGCTAAATTCCGTACTCTGATTTTATTCACCGTAGTAAGCGCAGTCTCAGCCGATGAGAAAAATGCTGATAATGCAACTAAAATAAATAACATAAGCAACTGTATATAGTCACTTGAATCCAAAAAGACCAACTCCTGTTTTATAATATTTTATCATTGATTCTACAATAGAAAAGCGGCTGTGTCAAGAAGACAGCCGCTTTTTTACGTATTTACTGCCCACGCTTTCTGGGCATGAAGGGATTCCTGCAGGGTGTTGCATTTCATCGTTCTTTAAAAGCCTTAATGATTTCTACTATAAGGATAATTCCGGCTCCCAGAAAAATGAACAGGTCACCCAGATTGAACACTACTTTTTTAAGCTTTCCATACTGAATGCTGAAATAGTCCACTACATAATGACGAACCAGCCTGTCGTACAGATTGCTGACCGCACCTCCCAGTGCAATGGATAAAGCCAGTTTTTCTAAAATGTTTCCTTTTCTTTGAAGAAGGCTTGCCAGCATTCCTCCGATAAAAGATGCCACTGCCAGGGGAATCATCATCACCATAGACTGATGATCCTTAAAATAGCCGAAGGAAAAACCGGCATTATGATTCTTATGCAACATAATTTTTCCGCCGCTTCCCTCCATTTCCTTGGGAAAGCCGGCTTCTTCCTGATCCTCAATGGCGCTTTTTATTAAAAGATCCAGGGCAGCCAGCAATGCAATGATACCGATAAATACCATGACCCACACTCCTTCCGTCCTTATTATCTCCACTCTTTTGTATTTTTTATCCCTTGCCCAGCAATTCCCGTTTTATTAACATCTCATTTGAATAAGAGGACCGCCGTTCTTATCTAAGTAAGCTCTCGTTATGACCACTGACCCAATATTGGGATCCTTAGGAACCTCATACATGATATCAAGCATGAAATTTTCTATGATGGCTCTTAGGGCTCTTGCTCCTGTCTTTTTCTTAAGAGCTTCTTCCGCGATCCATTCAAGTGCCTCGTCCTCAAATACCAGATTCACCTCATCAAGCTCCAAAAGCTTTTTATACTGTTTTAAAATGGCATTCTTCGGTTCTTTTAAAACGCGGACCAGAAGATCCTTATCCAAAGATTCCAGGGTCACTGAAATGGGCAGGCGGCCTAAAAATTCAGGAATCATACCGAATTTGCGTAAATCCTCATTGGTCACGTGAGAAAGGATATTGGGATCCTTCTCGTACCGGTCTTTTAATTCTGCAGAAAAACCAATGGATGACTTTTCCTTCAGCCGCTCTTTGATAATATCCTCTAAATCCGGGAACGCTCCTCCACAGATGAACAGGATGTTCTCGGTGCTCACCGCTGTCATTGGAGTAAGAGCATTTTTCTGGTTTGAGCCCACCGGGACCTCCACACTACTCCCCTCTAACAGCTTTAAAAGCTCCTGCTGGACGGACTCTCCGCTTACATCCCTGCTGCTGGTGTTCTTCTTTTTTGCAATCTTATCAATCTCATCAATAAAAATAATGCCCCGTTCCGCCTTTTCCACATCATTATCAGCCGCCGCAAGCAACTTGGAAACCACGCTCTCTATGTCATCGCCTATGTATCCGGCCTCTGTAAGAGAAGTGGCATCGGCAATGGCCAGGGGAACGTCAAGAAGCTTTGCCAGGGTCTTAACCAGGTAGGTTTTTCCGCTTCCGGTGGGACCGATCATTAAAATGTTGGATTTTTCTATCTGGACATTCCCTTCCTCATCCACCTTTTTGGAATCCGCCAGATAAACCCTTTTGTAATGATTATAAACTGCTACGGAAATCACCTTTTTGGCCTGTTCCTGACCGATGACATATTCATCTAACTTCCGCCGGATCACATGAGGCGCCGGAATATTTTTTAAATTAAGCGCCTGCCCCGGCTCCTTTTCCGATCTCTTTTTCACCCTCTGCTTATTAGGTATCTCAAGATCCTTTTTGTCTAAGCTTCCCAGATCACTGAAATTCAAATTCATATAAGGCATATTCTGAATCTTTGTTATATCAAATCCGCCCTGTGTTACGGAATCAAATGCTTTCTGCATACAATCATGGCACAGATTCATGCCTCCGGGCATGGAAACCATAGGCCCTGTCACATTCTCCGGCCTGCGGCAGACATAGCAGACTTTTTCATACTCATCTTCGTCTTTTTTCTTTTTGCCGCTGTCAGAGCCGCGGGCAGCTGTATCTTCCATTTTCTCTTCCGGAAAATCTTTCTCGTCCAAATTGTAATCTCCTTCTATCTGTAATTATGCACCGCATACCAGATTATTATAAAGCATTTAAAAGTCTCTTACAAGTGCGGGCCAGGAATTTAGACTTTTTTAATGAGTTGAAATTCATATGATTGTAAAACAACAAATCTATATGCAAAAATATAGCGCTGAATACTCAAAAATAAGTACTCAGCGCAATTAATTGAATGACTGTCCGTCCTATGTAATCGTTTTCCTATTCTGCTAAAGCCGCACCCAGTGCCTTACAAGCTGTTACAGCCTCTTCGTCAGGCGCTTCATTGCAGATCACACTATCGCAGGCAAGCTCCACTCCCGCGTCTTCGCAGGACTTTTCCCAGGAACGCATCCATTCGCCGTCGCCCCAGCCATAGGAACCGAACAGGGCAATCTTTTTCCCGGAAAGCTTAGACAAGCAGGAAGAAAACATAGGTTCAAATTCACTCTCCTCCAGAACCTCCGCCCCCATGGCAGGACAGCCAAACGCAATGGCATCCAGAGAATCAATCATGGAAGCTTCAAAATCGGAAGGGATGAGTATGACCCCGTCTGCACCCTTTTCCTTTACTCCCGCCAATACGGCATCTGCCATTGCTTCGGTGTTTCCGGTTCCACTCCAATAAACTACTGCAATTTTACTCATGATGTATAACCAACCTTTCTCAATTAATCCTTCTATATCAAACGGCTACGGCGAGCCGTTCAACAGCTGTGCCTTTAGACCACTGTGCAAAATATGTTTCCGTACATTTTTTATATAGGTTAAAGGTCTGTATCGCTTTTTCCTCATCGCCATAAACCTTCCAGCATCCGATGCATTTACAGTGACAGGCCTTGTTGTCGATAAAACCTTGAACGTCCTCCGGCGGATAGCCAAGAAACAAACCAATCTCATGAGGAAATCCAGAGCAGGTGCGCAGCCTGTTCACAAGCTGGACCACACAGCGCTGGGAGTTTTCAAAGGAATATCCATATTGCTTCAGCAAGGCGGAAGCATACCCATCCGACAGATCCCGTTTTAAGTGGCTGGGACGATAGAGATAGATCAAAGCCCTCTGTTTGTAATAGCGCATCGGTAAAACCCGGATTCCTTTTGGCGCAAGCACACGGTTCAGCCGCCTCACCTCATTTTGGATTTCTTCCTTGGAACGGCAAGGGCAGGAAAACAGACTCCCCGTTTTTATCCCGGCAAGTGTGGGTGCACAGTGCCTGATCAGCATTTCTTCTGACATGTTGTTCCCTCCTATCCGACGTGTTCTACCAGAATATTTTTCAGCGCCGACATGGAGCTGGAATGGGAACGGGCGATTATGGTATCCAGTCCCTTTGTCTCACTTAATGCACATCGAACCATTTTATGGGACATGGTGCTGGTAAAAAGCACCAGCAAATCAGGCTTGCCGATTTTATTTTTCATCCCGCCCTTTAACTCTGTAAAGACCTTTGCACAGCAGCTGTATTCCTTGCATAGTTCTTTATATTGGCGTACCATGCACTCATTTCCCCCAACGATAACTACGCTCATGCAATTACCTCCAATCCTTTGGTTAGTCTATGCTAACTATGTATGAAATGATATGCGCCCTAAGGCGCTGTAAATTAGTAAAAGAAATCAAACACCATATCCCCCGCTTGCAAGGGCAAACAGCCTTCCTCTCTTTAGATATCCGGCAAGAAGAAAGTCAGCTGGTTTTTATGTAGGTTAGTGATAACTAACTTTACATATTACAATACTGGAAACACCTGCATTTGTCAAGCATTTTTGTAAAAATAGCCGTTTTTTTCCTAAGGCAGTTTTAACATCCATTGAGCCGGCCCATTTTAAATACAAAAAATCTCCCCGGGCCCAATCAATGAACCTGGAGAGACTTTATTCTCTTAACCCTGCTGCGGAACCTCTGCCGGTCTGTTGCCAAGGGTAATATCTACATTCCTTTCCACATACTGTCCGTTTTCAAGAGACTGGACAGTAAGAGTCACGGTGGTTCCTCCTTCGTAATATTTAAGCATGTTTGGCAGGTCATCGTAAGTCTTAATTCCCTGGCCGTCAAACTTGGTAATAATATCTTTTTCCCGCAGATCAGACTTGGAAGCAGCTCCGCCTTCTACGATCTTATAGATGAACACGCCCTGAGGCATACCAAGCTGCTGGCTTGTGACTGCATCAATATTCTTGCACTGGATTCCTAAATATCCCTGGTTTGCATCGGTAACCTGGGTTCTGGTCTTTCTTGTCATCAGGGTATCAATGATATTCTGAGCTTTGGAAATGGGGATCGCATAGCCCATACCCTCTACTTCAGTAGAAGAATACTTGGCTGAATTGATACCGACCACCTCGCCCCGCATATTTAACAGAGCGCCGCCGCTGTTGCCGGGATTAATGGCCGCATCGGTCTGAAGCAGGTCACGGCTTGTGCCATCCTCGGTCTGTACGGAACGGTCAAGAGCGCTGACATAACCAACGGTAACGGACTGTCCATAACCAAGAGCATTGCCGATGGCGACAACTCCCTGACCTACCTTTAGGTTATCGGAATTTCCAAGAGAGGCAATCGCAATCTTTGATAATGTGTCAGAAGAAATATTTTTTAACGGAACTGCGATCACTGCTAAGTCGCTGTCTGCATCCGTACCCTTAATGGAAGCATCTACGGCTATCTCGTCTATAAATGTTACCTTTAATTCCTCCGCTCCCTGTACTACATGGTTATTCGTTACGATTAAAAGTTCATCGTCGTTCTTGCCCACAACGATACCGGAGCCGCTGCCAACCCCTTCTCTCTGCATAGGGCCGAACCATGTCTGGCTTTCATAAACCATCTTGCTGGTAATAGCAACTACAGATGGCATGGCTTTGTCTACGATGGCTGATACATCATTAGCGATGGTAATGCTGGAAGTGTTTGACGCCTGGACTCCTGATTCGTTGGTGGAAGAGGGAATGGTTTCCGCCTGGCTGATCTCCACAGGGTTTTTACTTCCATAAGCTCCGGCTGCCCAGTTGATCCCAACCATGGTGCTTCCGGCAACCACACCAAAAACAAGTGCTCCTCCAACAAGGCCGGCTGCCTTCTTCGCAAAGCCGCCTTTTTTCTTAGGCATTGCTTCCTCCTGGTATACATTTTGTCCTGCTGCCCTGTGGTATTGGTATTCCTGGTAATGAGGAATATTCTGCTGCGCTTCATAAGAGCTGTGGGTCTGGGGCTGAGTCTGGCTGTTGCTTTCGGGATCCTGGGTACTGGATTTTTCAAAATCCGGATCTCTCATAGTAAAATTTGTGGTAACAGCTTCTTCTTTATGCTCTTCAGGATTCATGCGGCCTGTGTCTTTGCTTTCATCTTCGTCATACATAAGATCTATCTCCTTTCATGTATACCTGTTATTTCTTTTGATAATCAGAGTTTATCAATGAATTGTGACCATTTTGTGATAAAATTATATTGAATATGTGAAAAGAAAAAAATCCCCGCATCAGCGGCCTTTTTAATCGTCAAGGCCCTGTCTGCGGGGTATTCATCTTTTATTTACTTAATCAATTATTGGTTGGGGGCTGAACCACAATCGGAACATCCGAATTCCCGCCAGTCGTCGGGTTGGAAGGATGGGATGCAGTTGTTTCTCCCGGTCCGCCCGATCCGCCCGGTCCAGCTGAGGTTGTCTGCGGAGCCGTTGTCTCGTTAGGTTCCGAAGGCTTCCCTGGTCCTGGTCCATTAGGGGATGTAGTCTCCTGTTCACTGGTTGAAGGTAAAGGCTTTGTCTCTCCTGGCTTCGTTGATCCAGTCGTTGTTTCTGAAGGCTTTGATTCCCCTGGCCTGGTTTCCTTGGTCTCTCCCGTACTGCTTTCTGAGGAATCCGTAGGCTTTCCTGGTTTTCCGCTTCCATCCGTTGTTTCTGTTGAACCTTCTTGTGCCGAAGATTCTTCTGCAGCAGTGGTTTTCTCCGGTTTCGTCGCTTCTGTGGGCTTCTTTGTATCATCGTCTTTCGTGCTGTTGTTCGAGGTGTTCCCTTGTTTATACATGCCGGTATCAGCGGCTATTTTAGCGCTTATTTTTTTAACCATGTCCGAAGGCTTATAGTCTTCCTTATCAAAAAGAAGTTTGTGGAGTTCGGAAACATTGGATTCCAAGGTCTGAGGGATTACGCAGTCTCCTCTTTTTCCTACCGTCATATCACCGCGGGTAAATGGAAAACCACCTGTTTTTCCGATATGATATTTGCCGATATCCAAAAGCAGCTCCGTAAAATCACTAAAGGTAAGGTTTGACCCTATCTGATCTACCTCCATCAATAAGATCCTGTTAAGCAGTCCAAGGTCAGCCTTCTTTGCTTTTTCAAAGGTTTTTTCAATGACAAGGCGCTGGCGCTCTGTTCTTTGAAAGTCAGTATCCATTTTTCTCAGTCTGGCATAGGCAACTGCCTGCACACCATCTAAATGATTCATTCCTGCTGACTTTAAATGAACCGAAGGCACGCCTGTTTCCTTCACAGTTTCAGTGATAAAGGAATTGATGTAACGAAATTCCGGCTTGGTAATTTCAATGTCTACACCGCCCAGCATATTGATTCCGTCAGCTACCGATTTCCAGTTAAAGGTAACGAATTCAGTGATATCTAAATCTAAGTCCCGGTTGAGGGCAGCCAGAGCCTGAGCAGCTCCCCCATTGGCATAGGCGGCATTTATCTTGTTATAAGAATATCCTTCTCCAATACTCATGTATGTATCACGGTAGACGGATACAAGCCTGATCTCACCCGTATCTCTGTTAATATTGCAAATCATAATTAAATCAGAGTTACTTCCTTTATTGATACTCCCATCACGGCCGTCAAGACCAAATATTGCTATGGTACGATAGCCGGTCATATGCTGTTTCTGTTCCGGAGACATGATCTCATTACGTACCTGGTTTTTATTAAAATCATCTGGTCTTTGGATGGATCCCATCAGTCTGGCCACATAAGCATAGGCGAAAATGCCTGCCAGTGTAAAGATTTCAAGAACCGTCATAAGAATGATACGTCTGATTTTTCTCTTTTTTCCTGCCTGGGCCGCGGACCGGCTGGCTGCCACACTTTTATCCTGCCCCGGCACTCTCTGCTGCTGCTTTGTGCCGCCTTCTCCTATGACAAGCTGACCTCTTGATGAACTCTGGCCATTTCCCGAAGAAGTCCGGCTACCGGAAGTTCCCTGGCCGTTTTCTAAAGCAGACCGGCCTCCTGCTGTTCTCTGGCTATTTCCTGAAGCAGTCCGGCTTACCGCTGCTCCCTGGCTAATACTTGCGGCAGCACGGTTGACCGCTGCTCTCTGGCCATCTCCTGAAGAAATACGGCTTCCCGCTGTTCCCTGGCCATCTCCTGCAGAGATACGGCTTCCCGCTGCTCTTTGGCTGTCTCCTGAAGCAGCACGGCTTCCTGCTGCTCTATGGCTATCTTCTGAAGCAGCACGGCTTCCCGCTGCTCTTTGGCTGTCTCCTGAAGCAGCACGGCTTCCCGCTGCTCTATGGCTATCTTCTGAAGCAGCACGGCTTCCTGCTGCTCCCTGACTTTTACCTGGACCTGCGACCGATGAGGACTGTCCATGAAAGGCTGCCTTGCCGTCACCGGATGATTGCCTGGAACGGTCAGCGTTTCTGGTTCTTTCCCCAGCTCCGCCTCTCCTTACAGACGCATCATCAGCCTTTTTTGGTAAATCGTGACCGTCTGCTGCCTGATTAGACCTGTCGTATTTCTGTTCCTGATAATTTTCATAATCATCATCCAGGTAGTAATCATCATCAGACGGATCTGGTTTTGAGTTGAAACCGCGCTTTCTGTTCCTAATATCCTCGCGGCCTGCTTCATCATCAAATTCATTTCTCATTTATTTAACCTCATCCTAATCGTGTCGTATCCAGTATCAGTACGCATTTTTATTGATAAACCCTTTGAATATGGTAAGAAATAAAATCTTAAAATCAAATCCCAGGGTCCAGTTTTCGATGTAATACAAATCGTGTTCAATTCTCTTTGTGATGGAAGTGTCGCCCCGGTAACCGTTCACCTGGGCCCAGCCGGTGATTCCGGGACGGACCTGATGCTTGATCATATAGCGGGGGATCTCCTCTTTAAACTTCTCAACAAAGAGAGGCCTTTCCGGTCTTGGCCCCACCAGGCTCATGTCTCCGCGAAGGACATTGATAAACTGGGGCATTTCATCAATGCTTGTTTTCCTGATAAAACGTCCTACAGGCGTCACGCGGGAATCATGAGGAGTCGTCCATTTTGTTTTTTCCTCTGTGGCGGTCTGCACCACCATGGAACGGAATTTATACATAGGAAACGACCTGTTATGAAGCCCCACTCTCTCCTGTTTGTAAATAAGCGGTCCCGGTGCCGTCAGCTTGATCAGGACTGCTGTGATGAGCATGACAGGAGAAAATAAGATCAGAGCAACGGAGGCGCCAAAAATGTCCACCAGCCGTTTCACCAGGGCATTTACCGTATCCGTTAGGGGCACCCGGCGGATGTTGACTACTGGCAGGCCCTGTAAGTCCTCAATAAAGGGCCTTGTAGGTATCATGTTATTATAGTCCGGAATAAATTTGGTATGGACACCTGATTTTTCACAGGAAGCCACAATTCCTTCCAAATTCGCATATTCTTTGATGCTTAAGGTAATGGCGATTTCATCAAGGGAATTTAACGCCAGGATCTCATCTAAGTCACGAACCTTGCCGATGACATTGATCCCCTTGTATCCGGTTCCCCATTCCTTACTGTCGTCAAGGATCCCTTTGACCTGATAGCCCCATTCGGGATTCACCCTGACCCTGTCTATGAAGCCTTCTGCCGCACGGCTGTAACCAATCAAAAGGATGTGCTTCTGATTGTAGCCCTTGGAACGCATGGAGTGAAGCATCGAACGGAGCATATTCCGAACAGCCGTCTCCAGGGTTATGTTGATTGCACAAAAATAAAATACCATCCTGGTAGAGAACTGACTTAAATAAGGATTCTTTTTAGCCAGGAACAGGATCAAAACAAAAAGCAGAACTCCCAGGAGATTGGCATTGCAGATATTGGCGAACTCATACCGCCTCTCCTGAACTCTCTTTGGGGCATACAAATGGAAGATGCCGTAAAGCAGCAGATAGGTCGGCAATATGATAAGAAGCGCCGCAAAATAGTACTGTGGCCTTAAAACCTGTTTATAAGGGCTGAACAACCGGTTTCCCAGTAAAAGAAGCAGCCAGGCAAATACGTAGGATATTACAATGACCAGTCCATCCAGTACTACATGAAACCCATTTAATTTTTTCTGATTATCCTTAATCATAGCAGCAAAACCTTCCATTCGTGCATTGCACCATATTTCTCCACCATAATTCCCGTATATTATACATGATATGTCAATATGATACCATTAAAATATTCTTAATATGACCTGAAAATTTTTAACTTTCTTCGTAAAAATTCCCATATATAGAGGAACGTACCAAAGATCAGCTCTCCTTCAATCCGAAAATAATTGCCAAGGTGGGACATCCGGAACGGTACCTTTCTGGTATTCTTTGCTGTCTTAAGCCCCTCTTTTAACCCTTCCATATAATCGGATGCAAAACCGATCTTCTTAAAAAACAGATACTTCACAAAGGTTCCGGCTAACATGGGAAGAAGATTCACCAGAAGCTGCAAAACCGGCATATTCTTATAATTTAAATAAACATTATTCCTGGCAGCCAGCCGGACCTTAAAGGAATTATACTTGGAACCGCTGGTTCCGCTGCCCACATGATAAACCACGGCTGTGGGGCAGTATACATTTTCATATCCATAGATCTTTGCCCGGTATCCCACATCAATATCTTCCAGATAGGCAAAGTGGGCCTCGTCAAAGCCTCCGATCTCTTTAAACACGTCCCGCCTGTAAATGGCAGCTCCCGCGCAGGCAGCAAAAACGCGACCAGCCTTTTGATAGCCCCTGATGCTTTGTCCTACGCCTCTTTGATAAGCCCAGCCTAATATGCTGTACATATCCCCGGCATCATCCATAAGCTCCTTATGGTATAGCTGGATCATCTTACTGCTGACGGAAAATATCTTAGGCGACCGGTCCATGGCTAGCACCAGTTCCTTTACATAATCAGGTTCCGGTTCCGTGTCATTGTTTAACAAAATGACATAAGGGGTTTTCGAATGACGGATCCCCACATTCACAGCCCCGGAAAAGCCTGTATTCTTCTCCAGAAAAACAGAAGGAATATTTCTATCCTTCAGCCACTCCACACTTCCATCCGTGGAACCGTTATCCACCACAAGAAGCTCAAAGTTCTTATCACTCTGAGCTTCCAGGGCCTTAAAACAAGGTTCCATAAATTTTAGTCCGTTATAATTTGGAATAATAACCGTTACTTTTTTTTCCATCTCACACCTCAAGCTGATAGGGTTCCCCGATTTTTTCCTTCCGAAGGTCCCGCAGGGCAAAATTGGATTTACGCAGGGTCAGATTGGGATTGTAATAAGGATCCCCGTCTCTTAAGATCTCCGGCCATTTCCGGGAAAACTTCTTGATTTCCTCATGAAAGCGGGCCACCTTTTCCGGTGTATCCTCAAGTCCTCTTGATTTTGACTCATAATGATAGAACAGGGCATATGGAGCATAAACCACCAGTTTATTTAGGGACCTTATCTTCATGCAGTAATCGATATCGTTAAAGGCAACGGCAAGGTCCTCTGAAAAGCCTCCCGCTTCTTCAAACAAGGAGCGTTTGCTCATCATGCAGGCAGCTGTTACAGCGCTGTAATTCCGGGCACACATAGCCTGATTGAAATAGCTGCTCTCCGCCTTGTGAAGGCCGATAAAGGTATGTCCTGCAATGCCGCCAAAGCCAACCACGACACCGGCATGCTGAATGGTATCATCGGAATAAAGAAGCCTGACCCCGACAACGCCCACATCCTCTCTCTGGCAGAAGCCTAACATCTCATGGATGCTTTCCGGACCTACCATTTCCGTATCATTATTTAAGAACAGGAGATACTCGCCCTTTGCATGGGCAACGCCGAAGTTATTGATGGCGGAATAGTTAAATTCCCGCTCCCACGTAACCACATGGACAAAAGAGAACTCTTTCTGGATCCTTTCATAATAGGCAAAGGTTTCCGGGTCCGTGCTGTTATTTTCCACAACAATGAATTCCAGATTTTGATACGTGGATTTCTCTATGACGGAACGAATACATAAATCCAGGTCAGCACTGTGATCCTTGCTTGGAATGATAATGGAAACCAGGGGATCTCCTGTTATTTTAAACGTAGTATGATAGATTCCGTAATCAATGCCTTTTTCAACGGAAAGGGCCTCTATGCCGACCCGGTCATAGTGGGCGTTAATGGCCCTTGCCCCTGCCTCAAAAGCATATAATTTACTTTCCGGATTGCTTGCGGTTGAATTCTGATGACAGCGCCAGTGATAAAGAGCCTTAGGGATATGAGAGATCTTTCTGGCTTTTTCCGTACAGCGGAAAATAAAATCATAATCCTGGGCCCCGTCATATTCTTCCCGGAAGCCTCCTACCTCCATCAGCAGCTCATGGTTTACCACAAACAGGTGACAGATATAATTGACGCTTGTTAAAAGATCCGGATTAAAATCCGGTTTAAAATGCGGTTCAAATAATTCTCCGCCGTCAATGTCCAGCTTATCTTCATCGGTATAAACCACATCAATTTCCGGATGGGAATTAATCGTTTTCACACACTCAAACAACGCATCGGGTGCAAGGGTATCGTCATGGTCCGCAAGGACTATAAAATCTCCTGTTGCCATTTCAATGGCAGCATTGGTATTTCCCGCGATTCCTTTATTCTCGCCAAGGATCACATAGCGGATCCGTTCATCCTTTATGGCATAGCGCTTTAATACCCGCTCCACGCCCTCTCCCTTTGGGCTTCCGTCTGCAATGCACACTTCCCAGTTCCCATAGGTCTGAGCCAGCAGGGAATCCAACATGGCCGCAAGATAACGCTCCGGTGTTTTATAGGCAGGTATTACCACAGACATCTTAGGTCTATAGTCAAAAACAGTCTTTCTCTGGGCTTCCAGCTCTTCATCCGTGGTTTTCGTAAGGGCATACCATTCCGGATAATCATAATCACTGTCAATTCCTGAAAGCTTGTGCCTGGATTTTAATACAAAAGCCTTAAAGCCGTTATCTCTCCAGAAATCTGCAGCGGACCGAAGGGTCTGCACATTCATCATGCTTTTCAGCTTTGTGCTTTTTTTATGGGCGGAGCTGTTCTGTCTTTCGATTATCTGGGCATTCAGCTTCACTCTGGCAGTTTTTCCGTCGCACCGGATCACCAGGATCCTGTCCTCGTTTTTCTCCCGGATATAGGGAATGCGGATGTCAAACCCTAAATCCCTGTCGGCTGTTTTCTTAAAGTAGATCTGGCACACATCATCTCTGCGTACGGGAACGTACTTAAACTCCACGCTTTTTTCCTGCCCGTCCAAAACCTCAAACGCCGCCTCCGAGTCAAGGCTCTTTCCAATGACCCACCCGTTTAAAACGATTGAATTTTCACGGATTCTCGCTACATCTATCTTATATTTCATCTCTGTTCCCCATTCTCCAAGGATGCCGACATTAAAAGTATCTCATCTTCTGGACTGTCTTCTTCTTTTTCCGTAAAATTGATCCGCTCCTCTTCAATTACAAGAGGCCGCTTCATAACGCGGGCATTGATGGACAGAACATATTCTCCTACAAGTCCTATAAAAAAGATCTGTACGGAGCCAAGAAAACACATACCGATCAAAAGGGGAGCCATACCTGCCGGAAAACGGTCCCAGTAAACCAGTTTCATGACCAGATAGACAAGTGCCACCATCATGCTGGCAAAGGAACAGATACTACCGAATATGGTCGCAAGGCGAAGCCCTACCTTTGTATAGGAAGTAACGCTTAACATGGCCGCATCATACAGACGGTAAAAATTATTGCTGGTCTTTCCTGCCCGTCTTTTCGGCTGCTCATATGGGATCTCCTTACGCCGAAAACCAAGCTCCGCCACAATTCCACGGAGAAAGGGCGTGGGGTCATCCAGTTCCTTAAGAACCTTTATAAATCTTTGATCGTATAAGCCAAAGCCGGTGAAGTGCTCGATCTGCTCTACATCGGAAAGCTTCTTGATCGTCTTATAGTAACAGCTTCTCAGCCAGTACATGATCTTATTTTCTTTGCTGGATTTCTTGATTCCAATAACGATCTTATAGCCTTTTTCCCATTCCTTCACATACTTTGGAATCATTTCCACCGGATCCTGGAAATCCGCTGCCATGAGAATGGTACAGTCACCCGTTGACTGAAGCATGGCATAATAAGGGGAGTTGAACTGGCCGAAATTCTTGGCGTTAAAAATCCCTTTTACTCTTTTATCCTGGTCGCACAAGCTACGGAGGATCTCCCTGGTGCGGTCCTTAGAATCATTATCAATAAAAATCAGTTCATAGGTGTATCTTGGCAAATCAGTATTAAATATATGGTCAATCGCCTGATACAAGGCATTTATATTTTCTTCCTCATTGTAACAGGGCACCACAATGCTAATTGTTTTCATATGTTCACTTCCAATCTATCCGAACCATCACTTTAATCAAATCTTCCGGCTTTTCTTTCATAAGCTGCAGAGCGGTCTCCACCTGCTCTAAGCCATTAAGATGGTGAGTCACCAGCTTTTCGGGATTGATCCTTCCATACTGGACCATTTTTAAAAGGCGTTCTATTCTCACTCTGCCACCCTTTGCAAGCTCTGTGTGGATCGTCTTTCCCGCCATGCCCCGTCCGCCTGAAAACTTGGGGAATGGAAGGTTTCCGGTTCCGCCATAGTAATTCACATTGGATATGGTTCCGATTCCGTATTTTGCCATATCCACCGCCTGGGCAAAGACCTCATCCCCGCCTCCGCAGATGATGACACCGTCAGCTCCCAGACCTCCTGTCCGTTCCATGACCTGTTCCGTTACGTTCCCATCTTTATAGCTTAAGACCTCTGTGGCTCCGAACTCCCTGGCAAGCTTTACACAAATGGGCCTGCTGCCGACTGCCAGGATTCTCGCAGCGCCCAGATGGCGCGCTCCTTCAACTGCCATAAGCCCAATGGGGCCGATTCCCAGGACCACTACAGTATCTCCTATTTTAATATCCGCAAACTCCGCTCCTGTAAAACCTGTAGTAACAACATCCACGCACATGAGTGCCTGCTCCAGAGTAATTCCCTCTGGTATTTTTGCCAAAGTAGTATCTGCATCAGGAATTAAAAATTTCTCCGCAAATACTCCCGGAGCCGTCCTTCCAAGCTGGTGCCCGGAAAACGGGGCGGTCGCATGCTTAAAATTCCCTTCCTGGATTCCGCTGGCTCTCCAGTCCGGTGTGATGGCAGGCACTGCTACAAGATCTCCTGCCTTAAAGTCACATACCAGCTCTCCGGTTTCCAGGATTTCCGCCACACACTCATGTCCTAGGATCAGGTTGGGAGCCTTTCTGGAACCTCCGCCATATACCGTATGAACATCTGAGGAACAGGGGGTCACCGCGATCGGACGGAGGATGGCCCCATAAGGGGTTACGACAGGTTCCGGCGCGTCATACCAGCCGACCTTGCCAGGTTCGATCAAAACAAAAGCTTTCATAGGTTTTTCTTATATCCTTTCCAAATGATTGGATTTTAACGCCAATATCTCTACATTCCCGCCAAATCTTTCCTGTATGATCCCCGTTATCTCTCTGGTATAGCCAGGGGCGACGATTAAAATGGCATCTACCGGGTCCATATGATAATGATCCGGGGGGACAATGGGAAGATGGGAGGCAGGAGCGTATTTTCCCTGTTTAAAGGGGGCGGAATCAATGATGTATCTTGCAAACCGGCCGATGACCGTTGTAGAGGCCAGAGTAAAACCCTGATGGCTGGCGCCCCATATGCCTAAGGTTTTACCCTGGCTCTTAAGACCGTCAGTCAGTTCTTCCAACTCATCTCCAATGGTATCCAGGCTTTCTTTAAGACCGGATATGTCTACCGGCATATGCTTTCTGCTATCTTCCGGCTGTACGGCCGGACTTTTCTTCACGATGACAGAAAGGGTATCCCGGTTTATCATTTCCTCCTCTAATACCTGAAACCCGGCTTTTTCTACTGCATAGCGCAGGGTGTCAAAGGTATAATAGGCAAGGTGGTCCCGGATCAGCTCATAATATCCGTCATACTGCAGGATATATTCCAGGCTTGGAACTGTAATTAAGCCCACGCCCTCCTCTGATAAGTTGTCAGCTATGCAGCGGAGCATTCCAACCGGATCTGGCTGATGCTCCAGAAAATTAAAGGATAAAAATCCGTCAAAGGGACCGCCTGCACTGCCGTCATCGGCTGCAAGGAGTTCCCCTTCCGCTGCAAACTGCTTCCAGACTGTAAGCCCCTTTTCCCTTGCAAGGCGGACAAGACTTTCCCTGTTTTCAATTCCATAAGCCTTTACAGGAAACTCTGACAGCAATCCAAGAAATTCTCCCTGGCCGCAGCCTGCCTCAATCAGCTTTTTTCCTTCCAGATGATATCGATCAATAAAATGCCTGTACTGGCTCTTTCTTAAGTTTACCATGGTGGTGGTAAAGCCGCCGGAGCGGATCACGTCCTTGTAGTATGCCACAGGTTCACAATCAAACTGTACCAGACCGCATGCCTGGCACTGATGGAGAGAAAGGGTGATCCCCTGCTCCTCTCCCAGTTCTTCCTTGACCGGAATATCCTGAGCCGAAGCTGGCATATCCGCAAGGGTCATCAAAGGCGTTTCCCCAAGAGGTCTGCCGCACACAATACAAATCCTATCTCTCATACCACAAAAATTCCTCCATGTCAATATTTTGTAATCCAATGAATTTAGCGGATCGTCCGCCGGATCCCCTCTGGAAAGTTCACAAGGGGCTGCCAGCCCGTTGCTTTTTCCAGCTTTTTTATATCAGGAATAAGGTTTGTGAGTCCTTCTGCATTAGGCGCTCTTCTTCCGTAGCTGTAGCTTCCGTGAAAGCCTAAAACCTCATACATCATCCGGATGTATTCTCTTAAAGGCCTGTTTTCTCCCTCCGGTCCCGCTACATTATAAGTTCCGGAAACTGATTCTTTCTCCTGTTCCATCAAAAGTATCAGCGCCCGGATGCAGTCCTCAAGATATAAAAAATTCCATATTTGCGTACATTCCCCCAGGGAAATATACTCTCCTCTGCGAAACGCCTTAAGGCAGCTTTCCACAAGGGACCAGGGATGATCTCCTGGGCCGTACACGCTGAATATCCTGGTGTGGATGTATTCCATTTCTGAGATGCCTGTCTTTTTCCAGTTCTCTGTCAGTTCCATTGCCCTGTTTAAAAATTCCAGCTTGGCTCTGCCATATTCGGAGACAGGCTTACACGGCATCCCCTCTGTCATCGTATCTTTATGAATTCCATATTCCGCCTGGAACCGCTGAAAAGAAAGCGTTTGCAGCCGAGGCGTCTGGCTC
>NZ_DAMAUN010000057.1:0-25099 GCF_032078915.1 Lacrimispora sp.
ATCAGATATGCGATTGCAGCAATTCCGTGGGCAAACCAGGCGGCAGCAATCATAAATATACAGCCTGCAAGGGATATGCTGGGCATAAGGATCCTGTTGAAAAAATTAAGCTCTTTTCCTTTTTTCATGAACATAATAAAAATAGGAATGTACAGGGCGTAAATTGTGATAATGGGTAATTCTGAAGAATCAAAGCTGAAGAACCCAAACCAATTGTCGGTTAAGTTTGCTCCATAAAAATAAAATAACCAGAGGCTACAAAGAAATAACCCCATAATTGCGGAATTAACAGGCATATTAGTCGCTGGATCCACCTGGCTGAAAACTCTGGGCTTAGGACCAAGACCCCTTGCAGCGATAGAATAAATTCCCCGTGTGCAGCCAAGCATCAGCCCGTTTAAGGTCCCCAGGCATGAAATGATGACGAATACAAATAAAAGGGAACCGCCTGCCGAGGTGAAAACTGTTTGGAATGCCAGCTTGGCACCGGTTTCACCGCCAGCCATCATCACCTCATTTTTAATCGTTCCGGCTAAACCGATATAATACAGGATGTAAACAGACATAGTAATAAAAGTACCTGCAATCAAAGCCAAAGGAAGATTTTTCTTTGCATTTTTTAATTCTGCGTTAATACAGGTTGCAATGATCCAGCCTTCGTAGGCAAAGCTTGCAGCGACAACAGCCGTAAATAACCCGTTGGTAGTGCTTTGGGACACGTAGTGGGTGAAATTATATATTGTCATACCGCTTCGAAGTCCTGCAAATGTTCCGACCACTGCCATTAAGAAGAGGGGAACCAATTTGATTACCGTAGTGCTTACCTGGAATTTTCCCGCCAAAACAGGAGATAAAGCATTCATTGTAAAGCTTGAAACCAGATAAAGGCAGGCTATGGTCATACATTCCCCGCCTGTAATGGAAAATCCGAAGATTACGCAGGTATACCGGGCGGAGACCCATGCAAGCACCGAGGTAATTGTGGGATAATAAATTGCTGCCATAAACCAGCCCACATAATAAGCATACTTTTTCCCCATGGTTGCTTCTGCGTAATCGACCACACCATTGATAAACTGATATTTGGTAGCCATAACTGAAAACGTGTAAGCGCAGGAAATCATTATGATCCCCCCGATCACCCACGCCAGGATGCCCTCCTTTAAATTACCGCCGGTTGCCGTAAGGATCTTTTCCGCCTTAAAAAACACACCGCTTCCGATGACAATGCCTACAACCATTGCGATGGCTGTAAAAAGGCCATATTTCTTTTCTAATTTCGGTTCCATAGTTTAACCAGTCCTATCATTCCATAGGATTCCTTTTTTATTATTCTTTCATCATCAAAGAAAATAAATGCCATACAACCAGATTTGATAACATTACGGCCCTATTTATTAATGAAGAAACTTTTTTTATTTTATCATAAAATTTAAGATAAAACAGCATAATTTTTTCTGTTTGAAGTTTATTTTTCATTAAGATAAAAAATTTCCAATAATGGAAAATAAAGGTACAACATAACGGCCGGGATTGACAGCATTGCAGGAGATAATGTATGATAAGTATCAAATATGGGGAAGTCTTTGAGCGCCAGAGGCGCAAAAAAAGAATAAAAGGAGAGAGGCTCATGGCAAAAATAAAGGAGTATACTCTGGAAAATATCAAAGAGATCTGTGAGTTTGGCAAGGCGATCTCATCACCTGTCCGGCTGGAGATCATAAAGCTGTTATATCAGGACAATTATTCAATCAGCCAGATCGCGGAAGCTCTTGATCTTCCCCAGTCCAGCGCTGCTTTCCATTTGAAGCTTCTTGAGGCGGCGGATTTGATCCGTATGGAAGAACAGCCGGGGAGCCATGGGACCATGAAGGTGTGCAGCAGGAAACAGGATTATGCCAATCTCTGCTTCCTGCCCAGAAGCAGTCAGATCAATGAGGTATTAAGCGTGGAAATGCCGGTGGGCGCATTTGTGGACTGCGGTATTTCTCCTACCTGCGGCTTATATACTCCTTCTGGAGTGGTGGGAATGGAGGATAAGGTATACAGCTTTTATCTGCCGGAACGAATGGATGCAGGTCTTTTGTGGACCTCCAAAGGCCATGTAGAATACCGGTTCCCCAATCTGCTTCCTTCAGGGAAACGGCCCGTGCGGCTGTCCTTCTCCATGGAGATATGCTCAGAAGCGCCTGGGTATGCGGAGGAATGGAAGTCCGACATTACCATGTGGATAAACGGTGTGGAGTGCGCCACCTGGTGCTGTCCTGGGGACTTCGGGTCCAGAAGGGGGAGATTTACGCCCTCCCTATGGCCCAATGGTTCTACCCAATACGGTCTTTTGGTAAAATGGGAGATCAAGGGAGACGGAAGCTATATAAATGGAGAGCGGGCCTCCAAAGTCAGAATCAATGACATCGGGCTGTCAGAGAACGCCTTTATCAGCATGACCATCGGAAATCGTAAGGATGCAAAATATGAGGGCGGCTTTAATCTTTTTGGTAAGACCTTCGGCGATTATGCCCAGGATATTATTATGGAAATCGAATATTGATGATATATGGGAATAGATAAAACAACCGCTTGGAAAATATGCATATTTTCCAGGCGGTTGTTTTTTCTTTGCCTTGCGCATGGGAGAAGAAAAGGATGTATTATAACAGGGATTCTATTTTTCTAAATGATAGAAATAAATTATAAAACAATAATGCTGTTGTAAAGAGATAAAATATACAAAATATAAAATAAAATAGAGAATAATATATTGACTAACACAACAAAAAGGTGTATTGTTGATTTATTGAAACAGTAATACTGTTGTTAGTCAAGCTTTTATTGGACAAAAAACGACAGGCTGTTTTATGGTTTGCGAGGTAACTAAACAAGACAAGGAGGTAATTATGAGAAAGGGCAAAAAATGGATGGCTGCATTAGGTGCAGCGGCACTGGTTATGGCGGCAATGTCAGGATGCGGAAGCAGCGCATCAACGCAGACAACTGCGGGTACCCAGGAGAGCAAGGAAACTTCCGGTGGAGAAACGTCAGCAGCAGCGGCGGAAGAAACAAAGAATGTTAATGACGACGGAACGGTCAACAATCCGGAGCAGGTGGCAGTGGATGCCAACAAGCTGGTCATGTGGTCTCTGTTCAGCGGCGGTGACGGCGGTTTCATGACCAAGATGATTGAGGATTACAACGGCACGAGCCCGACGAAACAGGTACAGTCCATCATGTTGGTATGGGCAGATTATTATACAAAGCTCCAGACAGCCGTTGCTGCAGGAAAAGGGCCGGATATCGGCATTTCCCACGCTTCCTCTCTTCCTCAGCTGGTGGAAGACGGTGTAGTACAGCCGATCACTTCCTATCTTGACGAGCTGGGGGTGGATTTAAGCCAGAATTATTCACAGGCCTCCATTGATGCCGTAACGTTTGACGGAGAAGTCTATGCGGTGCCTTTGGACACTCATGCAGAGATCATGTATTTCAACAAAGAGATATTGGATAAGGCCGGCGTGACCCTCACTGCGGCAGGGGCCGTTGATATTAAAAGCGTGGATGACTTCTATGCCGTTTGTGATAAGATCAAGGCCGTGATCCCGGAAGATGGCACCACCATCGCCATCACCAATAATGGAGATGACCCGTACCGTCTGTGGTGGGCAACCTATTTCCAGATGGGAGGAACCCCTATCGTCAGCGATGACGGGAAGAAGGTTACCCTTGATAAGGAAAAGGCAGTAAAAGCGGCGGAGTTTGTAAAGGGACTGTATGACAAGGGTTACGTAGCTGAAGGCATTGACGACCACCAGAAATTCTTCCAGACCGGAAAAGCGGGAATCTGCATCGGCGGGACCTGGGCGGTAGGTGCTTTTGAGCAGACGGATAACTTAAGCTTTGTACCCATGGCATTCCCCAAGCTTTTTGAAACCGATAACTGCTGGGCTGATTCCCATACCTTCATTCTTCCTACAAAGAATTCAAGGAATGAAGCCGACAGCAAAGCAGCGGTGGAATTCATGGTAGCAGCGTCCATGAAGGGCGGCGTGACCTGGGCAGGCTCCGGCCAGATCCCGGCATGCAAGGAGGTTCTTGCAAGTGACGCCTATAAGGCACTTCCATATAGAAGCAGCTACATGTCTGAGGTGGAGAAAGCAGTTCTTCCGGCAAAGGTATCTACCTTCAACGGAATGAAGAAAGGGATGATCGACAGCCTGGATACCATCTGGACAGGAAAGGGAGATGCTGCCTCCGGAATTGATGCCCTATATGATGAGCTTGAGTCAAACCTTCCGTAACTTTTAAGGAAACAGAGGGGGGAACCGTTCTCCCCTCTTTGTAAAAAGATTGCATGGTTAGGGAGGACAGTAATTTGAGCAGAAGCAGAAAATTAAGAGATATGGCTACAGGCCTGGGATTGTGCCTTCCCTTTTTGGCCTTATATACAGTTTTTACCATATGGCCGGTGATTCAGGGGCTGTATGTAAGTCTGCATAAGTGGTCTTTAATGGGTAAGGTAAAATTTGTAGGACTGGATAATTATACTAAATTTTTTTCGGATCAGAAGTTTGTTGACGCACTGGAACATACGATCATCTTTGTCATCCTTTCCGTACCTTTTCTGGTGATCATGGCTTTGATACTGGCGCTGTTTGCCAACAGGCCGGTGAAAATCAGGCGTGGGTTAAGGGTCGCATATTATCTTCCCAGTATTATATCCGTTTCGGTTGCGTCCTTTATTGCAAAATACATGTTTGCACCCTATATGGGCTTTGTAAACGGAGTTCTGCATCTGACCGGGATTTTAGGTCCGGGATCGGAAATCCAGTGGTTGATTGACACAAATCATGCATGGGCGGTAGTTACCATGATGACCGTATGGTGGACCGTAGGATTTTCCATGCTGTTATATTTATCGGCTCTGCAGGATATTTCGCCGGAGATTTACGAGGCAGCGGAAATCGACGGAGCGGCGAAATGGCAGCAGCTGTTTTCCATTGTTCTGCCCTTATTAAAGCCCACCACCTACTTAATCGTCATGCTGCAGATTATCGCCAGCTTCAAGGTGTTCGGCCAGATCCAGTTAATCACGGCAGGAGGGCCGGCAGGAAGTACAAAACCCTTGATTCAATATATTTATGAGACAGGATTTACGAAGAACAATATGGGCTATGCTGCGGCCATGTCCTATGTGCTGTTTGCCATTCTGGTAGTATGTACGCTTATCCAGAAGGCGGTTCAGAGGAAGGGGGAAAGGGAAGATGAAGCGTAAGAAAGTAAAAGCAGGGAGCGTAGCTTTGACTCTTTTATCCGCGGGGCTTGCCGTCATTTTTCTGGCACCTGTGATCTGGGCCTTTTTCGTATCCCTGCAGTATGAGGGGAAGCAGATCAAAAGCGTGGTCAGCTGGTTTACGCCTCCCTATACATTTCGGAATTATCTGGACTTAATCATCGGTTCCGATGTTGCCAAGTGGCTGTTGAATTCCGTGATCGTTGCAGTGCTTGTTACAGTTTTAACAGTCCTGTTTTCCGCCATGGCAGCCTATGCTCTGGCAAAAATTAAATTTATGGGGAGAAATAAGCTGTATATTTACTTTTTGTTAGGACTCATGGTGCCGGGGGAAGCGACCATTGTGCCGCTGTTTATTACTGCCAATGGATTAAAGCTGATTGATACATACGCAGGATTGCTTTTTCCGTCCGTTGCAGTATCCATGAATCTGATTATTATGGTGACGTTTTTTAAGGGGCTTCCGGATTCCCTCATAGAAGCCGCCAGGATCGACGGAGCCGGAGAGATTATGATTTTCGCCCGGATCATCATGCCCTTATCAAAGGCGGTGATTTCGACTATCAGCATTTTCGCATTTATCGGAAGCTGGAATAATTATCTGTGGCCTCTGCTCTGCGCCATGGACAGCAGTAAATTTACATTGCCTGTGGGTATTCCCATTTTTGCCGGAACCTATACCGTGGATTATGTGAAACCGATGACGGCCAATATGATCGCATCAATCCCTGCCATCATCATTTATCTGATATTTGAAAAACAGATCGTACAGGGAATCACGATGTCCGGCGTTAAGGGCTGAAGAGACAGGAAAGAGGAGAGGAGAATTATTACATGCTATGCTATCAAAAAGACTATCCAAGACCACAGTTTGTCCGTAGGGACTGGATCAATTTAAACGGCGTTTGGGACTTCGATTTTGATGATGATAATAAAGGAGAACTAAAATGCTGGTATGAGGGTTTCCATACGGAAAAAGAGATATGCGTACCCTTTACTTATGAAACAAAGAAAAGCAATATCCATGACGAAGGGGTGCACCATTATGTGTGGTATGGCCGCAGATTCCAGGCGGAGAAAGAAAAATTATCGGGAAATAAGCTGTTTCTGCACTTCGAGGGAAGTGACTTCCTGACAAAGGTATGGATCAATGGGCAGCTTGCCGGCATGCATGAAGGCGGATATTCCCGTTTTTCCTTTGATATCACAAACCTTGTAAAGGATGGGGAGAACCTTGTAGTCGTAAAAGCGGAGGATCATATGGATCCCCAGCAGCCAAGAGGAAAGCAGCGGTGGGTTTCTGAAAATTTTGGCTGCTGGTATGTGCAGACGACGGGAATCTGGAAGACCGTATGGATGGAGTATGTACCGGAAATCAGCTTAAGCTCGGTGAAAATGACGCCCAATTTACAGTCGGGCGGGCTTGAACTGGAATATATCGTGGACGGTCCAACTCCCCTTGACGGGAGAAGGCTGGAGGTTGAGGCAGCTGTCAGTTTTGGTGGCAGGTTTGTGACAAAGACACAGACCAGCATAGGGAAAAATCCCACAAAGGCTTTCATTGATCTGGAGGCAGCAGAGGCGGATAACCCATGGGGAATATGTACATGGACCCCAGCGGAGCCCTGGCTTTATGATATCTGCTTCCGTATCCGTTATGATGGAGAGGTGTGTGATGAGGCCTTGTCCTATTTTGGAATGCGTGAGATCAGGATCGACGGTCCGAACATTCTTTTAAACGGGACACCATTATATCAGAGACTGATCCTTGATCAGGGGTATTGGGAAGAATCCCATTTGACGCCGCCGGATGAGGAAGCGCTGATCGAAGATATCGATAAAATTCATGCCCTGGGGTACAACGGTTTGAGGAAGCATCAGAAGATAGAAGATGAAAGGTTTCTTTACTGGTGTGACGTTAAAGGGATGCTGGTCTGGAGTGAGGCGCCTGCCGCTTATGTTTATTCCGACCGCGCAGTGGAACTGTTTACAAGGGAATGGCTTGATATTGTTAAGCAGAATTATAATCATCCTTCCATTATTACATGGACTCCGTTAAATGAATCCTGGGGGATTCCCCGGGTCGAGACCAACAGGAGTGAGCAGCATTTTACCGAAGGGATTTATCACCTGACGAAAAGCATTGACAAAAACCGCCCGGTAATCGTAAATGATGGCTGGGAGCATACGGTTTCCGATATCATCACCCTTCACGATTATGAGGAGAAGGGTGAGGTGCTGGGGAAGCGTTATACAGAATACAAAGATGAGATTTTGGCGGCAGAGGTTTACCATTCCACCTCCAAATCAGCTTTTGCCAATGGCTTTTCTTACAAGGGACAGCCGGTGATGATCAGTGAGTTTGGCGGCATCGCATTTGACAGTGACAAAGAGGGCTGGGGGTATGGGAACAAGGTCAATACAAAAGAGGACTTCTTAAATAGGTTTGAGAGTATTACGACTGCCATTAAGGAGATCCCCTATGTATGCGGCTATTGCTACACCCAGGTCACGGATGTGCAGCAGGAAGTTAATGGATTAATGGATATCAGGAGAAACTTTAAGGTGGATCCTGAGAAGATAAAGGAAATTAATGAGAAGAGAGTGGCATTTTGGAGGGATGAACTCCGGTAGTATACGCCTCTTGTCAGAGTTTATTATTACTCATTTCTATTTATAAAAAACAGTCACTCCTGTAAGGGTATTTCCCCTTTTACAAGAGTGACTGCTGTTTTTTTATTGGAGATTCGCTTCTTTTATTTTGATGCTACAATAGACTGTACATACGAAAGCATTTCTTCTCTGGACTGTACCGTCTGAGTATGATCGATAATTTGCTGCTGCGCCTGGGTGGGTAAGGAGAAAAAATAATCCATTGCTTTATATTCTTCGAGCGCCAAACCAAGACCTACCGGCAATTCTACACCGCTTGTATAATTTCCCATCTTTAAACCTCTTTGCATTAAGATCTTTCCATTATCTGTTTTTCCTGCTCTTCAATCATCTTTTTAACCATATATCCATATTGATAAGATGTCATTTTGCTATAATCATTGCTTTTTATAGGGAAGCCGGTTTCTTCGGCAATTTCATACTTAAACCGGTCAAGAGCCTCCCTTGCTTCCGGAATTACATTTCTGTTTGGCATATAGAATCACCTCAATTCGTTTTATAAGTATTATGAGGTTTTGTTAGAAAAAATATTCAGAAGCATAATATAACCTCCCTTCCCGGCAGATACTGCCTGAAAGGGAGGTACAGAAAAAACTAAATAAAAAACCACCAGACAAGAATGGAAAGGCCGGCGCCGGATATGCAGCAGATCGCATCATTCATCGTATCCACAAGACCGGCAGGCTGAAGTGCCTTTTCAGATACATGGTTATTCGAAGTATGGATCTTTTGCCAGCGCTGTGCATTCCCATGAGTTATACAGTCACTTATATATTCGAGCACTTCCCATATCACATGAAGTGTTACGGAAAAAGTAAAACCAAATAACAGGATCACTAATTTTATAATGCCGGAGCCTGTACCGGCAAATGCAATTCCAAAGCCCACAAACCCAACGCCTGACAGAAAATGGATCGTCCGGTCCCACCATTTATATTTATCATAGAAACGGTACGAGCTGCCCAGGTATAATGCCATGAATAGGATGGTAAAATACACGAGGATGCTAAAGATATCTATTCTTATTTTAAATACGGCATTTAGAAGTTCCGGTAAAAAGGACAATGCGAATACTAAGATAACGGATTTCATTAGCTGAAATTCCCGTTTGAAAACATGATAAACTGCCAACGCAAATAAAGCGCACCGAAAAATAATCTCGCAGAGACTCAAAAAACTCATATGATCACCTCACGAGTTGAGTATGCGCAGCGGCTGAAAAATTATACGTTTTGGAAATATCAAGCCCTGTCTTTTAAAAACGGAATTCCTGTTCCACCAGCTTTTCCGCATATTCTTCCACGGATTTCTCAATTCTTCGATATGTCTCAAGGACTTCTTTGCCTTTTTCAGTTAAACGTGTTCCTCCCCGTTCATTTCCGCCCTTTTCAGAAATAACAACAGGAAATCCCAGTTCTTCTTCCAGAGTCCGAATCATTCGAATGGCTTTCGGATAGGAAATCCCCGTTTGTTCCGTTGCTTTTTTTATGGATTTACACAGTTCAATGGCATCTAACATTTCCTTTACGCCTTTGCCAATAAAAATTTTATCTTTACCGATTCTTAATCTTGTAACTACGCGCATGATTTATCACCTCAGATTTACTATACAAAGATTTTGGATTAGTGGCAAGTGGATTATGTATGAAAGAAAAAAATGTTGGCTATGCTTCTGCTTCCGTCAGGCTCTGTTGCAATGAAATGAGAGTGTTCTTTGTTAAAAGGTAAACCATAGCTTTGGCACACTGTCGTTTTCGCCATATTTATCATTCCTTGAGTAACTCATCAATCGTCAGCTTATATTGTCAATATAAGCTGACTTTATTATAGAGGAGTGCCATGTGGATTGTCAACGGCAATGCCTGACTCCATTCATGGGATTCATTCTGATGTCATGTTGTTAAGAAGGTGTTAAGATGGCGTTAAGATTATCGTTTCTCTATTCCTTTTATTGGCAATTTTCACTAAAATAGAGAAAGAAAAGGAGGGGTGATATATGAATGCCGTTATTATTTTATTGATTGTTGTTTATGCAATCATAGGTGGGTTGTCCACTCTGTATCTGCTTTTTAGCATGCCAGCTGTTATTATATGGAAGTTTTACAGGAAGTTTAAATATCACATATCCTTAATGAATTGAACGACGCATAAAATCCAAATTTTAAAGGGTGTCCCTGAACTATGGTTTTCATAGGAAGGGACACCCTTATGCGTTTCAAAATGCCGGATCTTGCGCCGAGGGATTATTTCATGACCCGGAATACAGAGACTTATGCCGGTCCTGGCAGACAGGTTATACATTGGTAAGCCTGCGAAACAGATTGTTTATATCCAGCTGGCCATATCCCCATATGTTATTTGGAAAAACATTAGCCCCTTCCCGCCGGGCCCCTCTTATAATCAGGCGGTTGACATCGTATCCGGTCATGGAAGTATAATTTCCTCTGGAAATGCCCCATTCCAGGATCATGGCAATGGCACCGGCCGTATGAGCGGCAGCAGCCCCTGTTCCTGTAATGGATCCATACTGATTCCTGGGGATGGCACAGGGAAGCTGGTAGCCTGGGGCCGCGATATCCGGTTTGACCAGCCCGCTTCTTGTATAGCCCCTGCTTGATTCTATGAGTATGCTGTCACTAAATTGGTTATAGGCAGTAACCGTCAGCTGATGGAGACCATTGCCGGGGGACGTTATCGTGGTATCCGGATTCGGGTTAAGAAAAAAGGTCTCATTTGAAAGAAGATCTCCGGAAGGCAGCCAGGAGTGAAAGGATATGGGCTCATTATCAATGCTTTGAATCCGGATGCTCCAGACTCCGGGAAGGGCATCCCTAAAACGCAGCAATATGAGCTGGTCACCGGTTTCCTCTTCAAATATAAAATTATTCACCCAGAGCACACTTGGGGTAAAAATGAAGTTAAACATTCTGCAGGAACCAATGGTGGGATAAATCAGCTGAGTGGATTCCCGGTTTGGCGTGGAAACATCAACAGCGAACCGTCCAAGAGCGTAAGGCCATATTTCCATGGAAAAAATTCTGTCACTTTCTCCAACTCTTAATTCAAAGTCATTGTAAAAGGGCGGCTCTGTAGTGTTGTTAAAGTAATGCCTGCGGTTATTTCCTTCATTCCCTGCTGAAACAGAAAGGCCGATACCGGGAAGTCTTCCCAGGTAGTTTAGGTAATTACTGAGTGCGCCGCTGCCGTCATGCCCTCCGCTGCTGCTGCCAAGGGCAATGCATATGACCACGGGACGGCTTACACTTTGCGCATAGGAATTTAAGTAGCGTATTCCAAGTATGATATCGGATTCCTGAAAGCAGAGGGTGTCATCAGGTACAAAAAAGATTTCCTTCAGATTTTGCTTTGCGTCTTTCAGCTTTACAACCACCAGTTCGGATTCCGGGACAATGCCGGAAAAGGTACCTTCGGCATTTGGTTTGCCGGCGATGACACTGGCAATAGACGTGCCGTGGCCGTTGGTGTCGACGGAAGGTACAATGGATAAGGGATTATCTGATCTCAGGGCCAGATTGATAATTTCCTTTCTATATTCAGAGCCAAATGTGAAACCCTCAGGAATAGGACCGCTCTGTATGGACTGGTCCCAGATGGAAAGGATTCTGGTGGTGTTATCATTATAAAGGAAAGCCTGGTGCTGGTAATCAATTCCGGTATCTATGACTCCAACGATGATTCCCTGCCCAAACAGGCCTAAAAAAGGATTTCTCTGTACGGTGCCGATTCCTGATTTTTCAATGCTGATAGTGGAAGTCGGCGTATAGAGAGTCGGAAAGCTGTTATAAGGATATACGCCCAGGTTGCAGGGATCTGAGTTTGTCTTAGGAATATGAACTAAAGAGTGCCTGAAATTCAGCGTAGTAATGTTATCCCCGGAAGCATACATGGGGATTGAAACATTGTTAATTATAAGGTCATAGTAGTCATTGTCCAGAACTTTTTCCAAATTTCAGCCTCCAGGTCTGATTCAAAAGGAGCATTTGTTTTATATTATGCAGCAGGAGTGCTATTATGAGCAGCATAGAGGTTTGTTTTATTCTGGTTCTGTTAAAGTTTTTGACAATGTGGCTGTCTATCCTGCCGATTGCCGGCGGCAGAATTTTCCCAGTATTCCATAAATAGCAGAACCCTTGCAGAAACGATTGACAAATATAGCAAAGCGGGTAATATAATATACATTAGATATTAAAATTATCGATCAACTAAGGGGGTATATTATTATGAAGTTATTTAGATGTACAGTATGTGGCTATGTTTATGAAGGGGAGAATGCACCGGAAAAATGTCCAAAGTGTAAAATGGGTGCTGAGAAATTTGAAGAGCTTAGTGAAGAAGATGCGGAGAAAATATATCGTTCTGACCGCACCAATGCCATTCATATGGAGATCATCACATTAGCAGAAAAAATCATCGCATTAAGCAAGGAAGGAATTGAGGATAATTTAGATCCTAAATGTGTATCCGCTTTCACTCAGGCAAAGGATGAAGCATGGGTAATTAAACAAAGATCAAAAACAGAACTTGCAGGACATATGAAATTGGGCAAATACTAATTGTGATAAACGTGTTTCAGCAAGAAATATTTAAATGTTTGTGAAAAACAAAAACACCGGGAAATCTTGTGTTTAAAAGGAAATCCGGTGTTTTTTGTTTTTTACGGGATACGGGTAGTGATGGGACTCTGTCGTTGCCTGATGTAATACTTCTGCAGTCCTGGCTTAATGTTATCTATATTCAAAACTATATATTGATAGTTCGCAGTTTTTTAGATAAAATCATACTGGAGCAAGCGTTTGAATTACTTATTAATTTTATGATGGGAGGAGCAGGTATGGTTTATTACTTCGATGAAGAGGTTCTGATAAGAACAATGATTGAAACAGATCCTAAAGTTATTTGCAAAGAAGAAATAGCACAAGGATGGCAGGCAAAAGAAGAAAAGTATTTGAAGAGGTTAGCGGATAACGCTGCCGGTAAATCCATTGCACTTGTTGCGGAGTACAAAGGTAACGTTGCTGGTTATATCAATGTATATATCAATGCTTTATGGGGCTCTTTTGCAAATATGGGATATTGTGAAATTGTTGATTTTGGTGTATTGGAAAAATACCGTTGCTGTGGAATAGGTTCTAAACTTATGGACGCTGCTGAAAAAGTTGCTTCAGAATATTCGGATACCGTTTATCTTGGTGTAGGCTTACACAGCGGATATGGAAGCGCTCAAAGAATGTATTATAAGCGTGGTTACATACCCGATGGCAAAGGTGTATGGTATAAGGATAAAATAGCAGAACCGCATGGAACTTATTGCAACGATGATGATTTAAATTTATATTTTAGCAAAAAATTAAGACAGCCATTATGAGCGTTATTCGGAGTCTGCAGAATTGAAAATTGATGGTTAGTAAGGATTATAAGGTACTCTGGTCGCAGCTATGTCATTTGGACATCCAGATGAATGTCCCAGGCCGCGGCCACGTAAAAGCATGGAAGATATAGTCGAGTGGAGAATTTAAATACAATTTAATAAAAAGATATCAAAGATAGTCACAGGACATGTCGAAGATTTATATCTTAATGGTGTAAAGGTTTAAATGACTACGACATAATAATCCATAGTGATTTGTTCATACTGTGCCTCCTTTTTGAAAACGCCTGTCGGAATTTGTACGATGGGCGTTTTCTGATTAACTTATTATATAGAAAGTGACACTTATCCACAATGTTGTGGAAATAATTGTGGATTAACTGTTAATGTCTGAAAATACGACATAAAACTGCAAGTTATTACAGGGTTTTAGTCATTATTATACAAAGATCGAAGGGTGATATGGGTGGAAAACAATGAAAACCTAATCAAACAGGATCCCCTCACCGGTTGAAGTATGCCCAATGGAATTGTAAAGCTTACGAAAAACTGCTATAATCCACGAAAAACAAAAGTACCGGACAGCCTTGTATTAGCAAAACCGTATCCTTGCAAAGTCCATATAGGTGATATATAATTATAGTATCAATATAAAGAGATTTTGATGATTTCATTGATATTAATTAACTGATTTAGGGTCTTGATGAACAAAGGGCAGCGAGGAGACTAGGGTGAATAAGAGACAGCTAAAGAAAAATATTAAAAAGGATAAATTAAATTCATGTAAGAATGGTTTTCCAGTAAGCACAATTTACCAAGTAAGCGGAAAACGTGATGAAAGTGGTATTCTATATTTATATGAAATAAGGATGGTTCCAATGTTTGGACTTAAAAGGTTTTACGGAGGAGCAGATGTGATAAATAAAGGTTGTGATAGCGTATCGTTATACTAGAAAGACAATTATACAGGTCGAAGGCAGTTGATCGATATATGGCTTTATCATTCATAATTCGCCTCATCAGAAAACAACTGTCGATTTCTTGGCAATGGGTCTGGTGAGATGAAAAAAATTATTGGAGGAACATATGAAGAATAAGAATCTGATATTGGCAATATTAGGGGCAATTTTCATTATCGGCATAGCAATACTGATTGGCAGTACTGAGCTGGGAGCTAATAATATGTCAGGCATTATGCAAATGAATGGTGGTAGCATGGATACGAATATATACTTGATCTATTTAGAGCAGTCAATTATAAAGTTTAGATTTTTAGGCTCAATATTATCAATGCTTGGTGGTTTAGGGATAATTAGTCTGATCAGTAGTACCCTTTACGAGACTCCCTTTAATACTTTGAATCAATAGTATAATAAAACCAATATCAGGATAGTTACTACCAGATCCAAGAGATGCGAAGACCTCAAATTCATTTGCATTTGACGTGCCTTGATACGAAACACTGCCCTTTACCCGAGTATCTAAGTTATCAAAATTGCAATTTGGTAGATGAGCAGGCAAATTACTGATTGATTTAAGAAAGTAATGATATAGTTAAAACGATTTCGTTATGGTATTATAATATTATTGCTGATATTAAATTACTTTATAAGGGGGTTACGAATAGATGGCTATTTTAAGTGTTGTGAATATAATCATCTTACTCTTGGTCATTGCTGGTATAGGAGTAGGCATATATGCGTTATATCTGTTAATAAAAGCATTAAAAATATACATTAAAAAGAATTCATGATAGTTCAATAAGAGTACCAGCTAACTACATTTAGCTGGTACTTTTATTATGGAACTAAGGAATGGGAAGGCATCCGATCACTATTTATAAAACTAAATAAACATATAGGCAGGTATCCGGTATTCCGGGCCTGCCATTTTCATGAGTGAATTGTATCATTTTCCAGTGAATTTCGAGTGATATCGTGTTGTATCTATGGGTATTTGCATGTCTTATACAGCAAATAACTGTAAATTCAAGTATTCAAAAACCCTGGTATTTACAAGGCATTCTTGTATTTACTAGGGTTTTAAAATAGTGGAAGTAATGGGGCTCGAACCCATGACCTTTCGCGTGTGAGGCGAACGCTCATCCCAGCTGAGCTATACTTCCATCACATGGAGATAGCGAGACTCGAACTCGTGACCTATGCGTTGCGAACGCATCGCTCTCCCAGCTGAGCTATATCCCCATGTTTAAATTATAGCACGAAGATTCTGAATTACAAGTATTTTTTATACAAATGAGACAAAAATTACCATATTTTTTACTCGGCTTCAATTTTAAAGAATGATGTTGGTCTGGCAGCCTTCCAGCCAGTTTTTGATGTTGTCAAAGACAATTTTTGCCCGGGCATCCATGGATTGCACTGATGCAAAAGCCATGTGTGGGGTAACGATGGTATTCTTGCTTTTAAGAAGTGGATGATCCAGATCAAGGGGAGGCTCTGTTTCAAAAACATCAATTCCGGCACCGGAAAGGTAACCGTTATTTAACGCTCCAGCCAAGGCAGCGGAATCTACCACAGGCCCTCTTGCGGCATTTATTAGGTATGCGCCCTTTTTCATTTTAGCAATGGTGTCCCGGTTTATTAAATGGCGGGATTCATCGTTTAAAGGACAATGGAGGCTTACAATGTCAGAACGGGATAATAACTCGTCAAGGGATACGAACTCAATAAATGAAGGCTCGTCCCCAGCCAGGTGTCGTTTGTATCCCAGTACCTTGCAGCCAAAGGCGGAACAGAGTTCGGCAGTTCTTGTACCGATAGCGCGGGCGCCTATGATTCCTACGGTTTTACCCATAATTTCGCAGCCTACCAGGCCATCTTTGGTTTTCCCCTCTCTGCACCGGGCTTCCACCTGGGGAACTATTGCGAAGCAGGGAGAGCATGAGGCAGATCGTAAGCTCTGCCACGGCCTCTGTGGAGTATCCGGCTGCATTGCTGACTTTGATCCCTTTCGTTTTTGCTGCTTCCAGGTCTACGTGATCAACCCCTGTAAATGCAACATCAATGAATTTTAAATGCTCTCAGGCAGATATAACCTGCCCGGAAAGAGGCATATTGGCAATCATGATGACATCTGCCAGTTTGGCCCGTTGGATCTGGACTTTAAGGTCCGTATCCTTCGGATAAGAGGTGAAGCAGTGGCCGGCTTCCGTCAGCGGTTTTACGTATTATTCAAAAGGCTGTCCGGAATGCCCAGGGATTCTAATAATACGATATTCACAGGTATCACTCCAATCATTGCATAAAATTACAGGGCCGCTGTAAGCGGGTCCTGCATTTCCTATTATAGCACTGAGTGAAGGATTAAAAAAGATGGGATTTATTATGCGGTTTCAGGTTCCATGTTATCCTTTCGCCGCAGGGGACTGGCAGGAAGAACTAATAGATTCACTTATTCATAAGAAGTGGAAAAATGAAATAGAAGATGATAAAATGTAAAAAAATGAAGAAGCGGCGGCTGCCTTGAGTATTGGAAAAAAAGATGCATTATTAGAAGATTAAGGAGGAAATGTCATGAAAATAGTTGTGTTAGATGGGTATACGGAAAATCCGGGAGATTTAAGCTGGAGCGGATTTGAGGCGTTAGGGGAACTGACTGTTTATGACAGGACTCCTTTAGAGACCATTATAGAACGGATCGGTGATGCAGAGGCTGTTATCGTAAACAAAACTCCCATAAGTGCTGAAGTACTGGACGCCTGTCCTGGCATTCGCTATGTGGGGGTCCTGGCAACCGGATATAATGTAGTAGACGTGAAAGCTGCGAAGGAAAAGGGAGTAACGGTTACCAATATCCCGGCTTACGGTACGGCATCGGTGGCACAGTTTGCATTTGCACTTCTCCTTGAAATCTGTCATCATGTGACTCATCACAGCAATGCGGTGTATGAGGGGCGCTGGGAAAATAATGCGGACTGGTGCTTCTGGGATTATCCTCTTATTGAGCTGGCAGGCAAGACAGCGGGGATCATTGGTTTTGGAAAAATCGGCCAGGCGACTGGTGCCATTGCCAAGGCTATGAATATGAGGGTTCTTGCCTATGGCGGGCAAGAATCAGAGTCAGGACGTGCCATTGCCGACTATGTAAAACTGGACGAACTGCTTGCTTCCTCCGATGTGATTTTTCTTCACTGCCCCTTGTTTCCGGAAACGGAGGGTATCATTAATAAAGATACCATTGCCAAAATGAAAGATGGAGTCATCCTTATTAATAACAGTCGCGGCCCCTTGATCGTCGAGCAGGATCTTGCGGAGGCATTAAATACCGGTAAAGTATATGCCGCAGGATTAGACGTAGTTTCTTCCGAGCCGATCCGGGGCGACAATCCGTTACTGACTGCTAAAAACTGTCTGATTCCCCCCCATATCAGTTGGGCGCCGAAAGAGAGCCGTGAGCGGTTGATGAGCATAGCATCCGAAAATCTGCGTGCTTTTCTTGAAAAAGCACCGGTGAATGTGGTGAATCCCTGACTCTCTGTTGAATCGGCGTTATTTAACGGTGGACTGGTAAATTGACCGGCAGCCTGCTATGCAGGCTGCCGGTATTTTATCCTGCTATCTCAGCCAGTCTATTTATTATGGGCAGATGTTGTGTGCACAGCTTCTCGCATTTGCCGCATTTGATGCAGTCTCCGGCTAAGTCTTTTGATATCTGCCAGTGACCCTTCAGGCGATCATACATATCATTTCCCAGCAGCTTCATGTTATAGGCATCCATGAATTTGGGGATATCGATGTCTTTTGGACAGTGCTTGCAGTAAGCGCAGCCGGTGCAGAGGTCGTTGCTGATCATGCCCTTATTTTCATATTCTTCATAGATTTCAGCAGCGGGGCGCTCGGCTAAGTTTTCCACGGCTTTTACGGCATCATCGACATGTTCTTTTGTGGTGCAGCCTGCGAGAGTGATTGTAATCTCTTTATGGGATGCCACAAAGTTTAAGGCTGCCTGTGCCACGGTAAGGTCTGTTCCTTCTGTCAGATAACGGAATGTATCTGGATTTCCCGGTATAAGACCGCCTCCTAAGGGATTCATGACTACGACGCCCATGCCATTGTCATAGGCGGCTTTGATGCCGGTCTGGCGGAAACGGTAGTTGAGAGCATTGTATCCAATGAGCATTCCCTTAAATAGATTGGAAGCCACGGCAGTTTCAAGCTCGTCACCCTGCATATGGGATGAAAACACGATATTGCGGATCAGCCCTTCTGATTTGGCTTTTTCAAAGAAAGAATAAAGGATTTCCACCTGATTGGAAAATGAATCCAGATTCAATACGCACCACAGATGATAAAAATCAAGATAATCCACCTTTAGCCGGCTTAATGTGGTTTCCAGTCTCCTTCGATAATCTGCTTCTGTGTAGCTGCCGCCTACAGTGCCTAAGTTGGTCTTTGAAGAAATATAGTAACTGTCTCTGGGCAGCTGCGACAGGGCGATACCTGTGATGATCTCGCTCTTATCGTCACAGTAATAAGGAGCAGTATCAAAGTAGTTGATGCCTTTTTCATGGGCATACAGAGCAACTTCCGCGCATTTTTCAAGATTACCTGATTTGACATCATCAGAGTCATACCGCATACAGCCCATGCCGATGGCGGAGACTTTCATGCCGGTGTTTCCATACTGTTTGTAATACATATAATACCTCCAGGTTTCGTTCAGAATGAGTGTTAAAGATAACCGAGTGATTTTAAGTGTATATTTAATCCCGTTTCAAGGGGGGTATCAGGCAGCCTTACTCCCGCCTCCCGCAGGGCAGACAGATCATAGATCCGATGGCACAGATGACCGCTGTACTCCGGGTGATCTTCAAGGTATCCTGTCAGCGGGATATCCTTAATGTTCAAGTCCCTGTCAAGAAGCTGCCCAATGATCTCATAATATCTGCGGTTTTCCACTGCCTTTGGTCCACCGATACAGAAAATACGGTTAAAAGCGCCCTGCCTGTCTGCGCAGTCGAGCATGGAGTTTGCCAGATCGTCCACAAATATGGGCTGTGTGAGATAGATTCCGCCGCCAACAAGAGATAGAGGCTCCCGGTCCAGGATGAGCTGGGGCAATTCCTTCTGCCTGCTGTGCTCCGGGTAACACCCTATGAGAAAACCAGGTCCGTAAATATGCCCGGGGCGGAACAGTGTAACCGCTAAGGAGGTGTTAAAGCTGTTGATAAAGATATGTTCCATGCGGCGTTTGTTGCCTGCATACGTGAGTGCTTCGGGTTCGCCTTCTTCCTCGATGAAATATCCGTCTTCATTCTGCGGTGTGTCTTTTCTTAAGGGATCATACACGGAATCCGTGGAAATCACTACCAGGCGCTTTGTTATTCCGGGAAATACATTTAAATCCTGCAAGGCATGTCGTTCGTTCATACAAATGCAGTCAAAGACGATGTCCCAGGTTGTATCCGCTTCTAAAATGGTTTTCCGGAAATTTTCAGTATCGTTTCGGTCGGCTTTTAAAAGATGGATCCCGTCACCTAAGGGCCGCTGTCCTCTGGTAACCGCCCAAACTTCATATTCATCTTTTGCAAGTGCAGCCAGACGGCCGCTTAAGCCTCCGCTTCCTCCGATAATCAGTGCTTTCTTCGTCATACGGAATCTCCTCCTTATTTGAATATCTCTATCTGTTTCTTCCTCTCCGGCGGCAGCAGCTTTGAAGGCGGGATGCCCTTTTTTTCTTTAAATAGTTTTGAGAAATAATAAATATCAGAAAATCCGCTTTGCAGAGCTGCATCGCCTACGTTGGCCTCACCGCTCCTCAGTATGTTTTCCGCATGATTTAACCGCAGTGATATCAGGTACTGTTTAAATGTCATACCCAGCGCTTTTTTAAACAGATTTCCGTAGTATACCGGATGGATATGGAACAGACTGGCCATGGTATCGATGCTTACATCTTCTGCAAAATGAGTGCTCATATAACGGATGCTGTTGATGATGCGGATGTCTTTGCTGCTGATCCGGTTTTCATTGAAAAGGAGATCCAGTATATGGTATAGAATCAGACACATGCTGGCCCGCACCTTTAATTTGTAACCGAACTCACGCTTCAGCCATTCTTCGTGGATCTCATGAAAGCATGATATGAGCTGGGGGACATTGCCTATATGGCTGATGAGGTCAATGGGCAGGGTGATATCGTTGCCTTTTTGATCTGTGAGGAAGAGGTTTGTGGAGTAACATTCCATCAGATCCTCCGGTACACTGACCGCCGCCCTGTGGGTGCCCTTGGGTATGCAGATCAGATCACCTTTCCGGACGATATATTCTGTCCCGTCTATGAAATATCTGGCTTTTCCCGCTATGACATATGTGATGTCGATGAAAGATATGTAATCCGGATCGATCTTCCAACTCGCAGTACATTTTCTGTGAATGTAGTAGTGCAGATCGGGAATCATGTTATCAAAATTCACTTCCATAAGCTGCGCCTCCCATTTATTTTTGTGACTTTTTTAGAAAAAATAAAGTGGCTGTTACTGATGCAGGATTTTTTAGTATATTTAGTATATCTTGTCCGGTAAAAATGTGCAATAGAGAATACAAAGTAAAAAAGATATTTAAAAATTACAAATGGTATTTTAATATTACATTCACATAATTGGAGGATATGGCTAAAATGTAAAGCAGAATAAACGTTTATTTAATCAAAATGCTGACAGACCCAATGAAACTGTTATAAGAAAGGAATTATTATGGTAGGTATCATCGGAACGGGCGTTATTGCAGAAACTCATCTTAAGGCATACCTTGCACTTCCGGACAGATGCCAGGTGGCTGCGCTTTGCGATATCTTTCCCGGGAAAGCGCAAAGTCTGAAAGAGAAGTATGGTCTGGATGCAGCGGAGGTCTATGGGGATTATAACGAGATGCTTAAAAGACCGGATATCGATCTTGTAAGTGTATGCACCCCGCCGTTCACCCATTTGCCTGTTTCCATAGCATGTATGCGGGCAGGGAAGCATGTACTGGTGGAAAAACCCATGGCCTTGTCTCTGGCGGAATGCGACGAAATGATAGAGGTCCAAAAGGAGACTGGCACTTATCTGGGAGTCGTATGCCAGAACCGTTTCACGAAAGATAATCAGATACTAAAGACACTGATTGAGAGTAACATTGCAGGCAGAGTGCTCTTTGGCCAGGTGGAGTCATTCTGGTACCGCGGTCACAGTTATTATGATCTTTGGTGGAGAGGCACCTGGGAGAAGGAAGGCGGGGGCTGTGTGATGAATCACGGCGTACACCAGATAGACTTACTTAACTGGATCATGGGCCCTCCTGAGACTGTGACGGCTGTTCTCACAAATGCTGCACATGATAATGCGGAGACAGAAGATCTGTCAGCTGCAATACTCACCTATAAAAGCGGAGCAGTAGTAACCTTTGCAGTAAACCTGGTGACACATGGCCAGTATCAAAGACTTGCCTTCCAGTGTGAAAAAGCGGGTATCTCATCCCCCTATCAGGTCACGAGCAGCCGTTCTACAGACACGGGATTTCCCGTAGACGACCCGGATACCGCAGCAGAGCTTGAGAAGGTGCGGGAATCAATTCCAGAGTCGGATAGGACGACGCATGAGGCACAGATCGAGCGGGCGATCCGTTTTATAGAAAATGGTGAGAACCATCCGGAAGACAGTGCAGACGGCCGCCTGGCTCTTGAAGTCATTACGGCGATCTATCAGTCCGGATTTACGAAATCGACGGTCCGTTTGCCTTTGGACAGGGACAGTCTTCTGTATGATAAAAACGGAATAATTGAAAACGGAAAGAATTTCCTCGCAGCGAATCAGAACGCTGGCAGCGGAAATCAGGAGGAACTGAATTGATGACAAAAACAAGGGATCTGTGCTGGCTGAAAAGGAAAGTACATCAGCCGGATATATCCGGTTATCATATCAAAGATAAAAAAGACAGCATTGTAATGAAAACCATAGAGAGAGAGCTGCTACTGCTGTTTGAAGGTGCAGAACCATCGGATGAACCGGGATCTTCTTTGGTGTTATCACTGGCAGGTGATGACGGCAATGATGGATATGAGATAGGAAGGACAGAGACAGGCTACGAAATAACAGCATCTACGGAGACAGGTCTTCTTTATGGAGTATTCAGTCTGCACCGTATTCTGATCACAAAAGGTACGCTTCCCTTTAAGAGCAGACCGGATCAGAACATACGCATGATCAATCACTGGGACAATTTCGACGGTTCCATTGAACGAGGTTATGCGGGAGAGTCAATTTATTATGATAGTAACAATTTTAGAGGAGATATGGAGATCGTCCGCTCTTATGCAAGAATGCTTGCAAGTACAGGGATCAATGCCATATCAATCAACAATGTAAACGTACATAAAAAAGAGACCTTCTTCATAAAGGGCGGGAATTTAAAAGAAATCAGAAAGATAGCTGATGTGTTTGGCGAATACGGAATCAGGACATTTCTTGCCATCAACTTTGCAGCTCCCATCGTGGTAGGCGGGCTTGACACAGCGGATCCTCTTGTGCCGGAAGTTGCTGCATGGTGGGAGAAAGTGACAGCTGACATATACAAAGAGATTCCCCAGTTTGGCGGTTTCATCGTGAAAGCAGACTCTGAGGGGGAGCCGGGTCCATTTACCTATAACAGGACCCACGAAGATGGCGCGAATATGCTGGCACGGGCGATAAAACCCTTAGGAGGCATCATTATCTGGCGGTGTTTTGTATACAACTGCGGGCAGGACTGGAGAGACAGAACCCTTGACCGCGCCATGGCTGCTTATGATATATTTATGGAGCACGACGGCAGGTTCGAGGACAATGTTATCCTTCAGATTAAAAATGGTCCCATTGATTTTCAGATCAGAGAGCCTAATTCTCCATTATTTGGAGCACTTAAAAAGACAAATCAAATACTGGAATTCCAGATCACCCAGGAATACACAGGACATCAGGTCGATATTTGCTATCTGATCCCCATGTGGAAGGAAACTTTGGATTTTGACACCCGCTATGGGAAAGATGCTTATATCAGGAATGAGATCAAAAAGAACTCCCCGGATCCCAAACGGTCAGGAATAGCGGCGGTCGGAAGTGTGGGCATGGATACAAACTGGACAGGCAACAAGCTGGCTCAGGCCAATCTCTATGGATACGGCAGGCTTGTATGGGACAACTCACTCAGTTCTGAAGCCATAGCCGGAGAATGGGTAAATTTAACCTTTGATCTTCCCCAGGATGAGGCTGCAAAGATCATGGAGATCCTTACCACTTCCAGAGGTGTTTATGAAGATTATACCTGTCCTCTGGCAGTTGGATTTATGTGCAAACCGACGATACACTACGGAGTGGACATAGACGGATATGAATATGACAGATGGGGGACCTATCATTATGCAGACCGCAACGGCGTAGGAAGAGAACGCTCGGTCGCGGGCGGTACCGGATATACGAGGCAGTACTCCGATGACAGATTCAGAGAATATGAAGATTTATCTACCTGTCCGGATGAGCTTTTGCTGTTTTTCCATCATGTGCCGTATACCCATGTCCTCCGCTCGGGAAAGACTGTTATACAGCATATATATGACACACATTTTGCGGGAGTGGAGAAAGTAGAGCAGTACGAGGGTGTTTGGGAGAGCCTGGAACCGCTCTTAGATGAAGAATGCTATAGGAATGTGAGAGACCGTCTAAAGAAACAAAAAGAAAATGCAATCAATTGGCGGGATCAGATCAATACCTATTTCTATCGTAAGTCAGGAATTCCTGATACCCATGGCAGAAAGATCTATGATTAAAATATCATCTGTATTATGTATTATCAGGCACCGTAAATATTGGCGGTATAGGGTTTCGCAGACCCTGCAAATAAAAAAGAAAAGGAAGGAATTAGTATTATGAAAAAATGGAAGAAACGTTCAGCCGTACTTGCAGCAGTTTTAACCGCAACAGTCAGCTTCACCGGATGCGGAAGCAACGGAGGAAACTCTGCACCGGCTACTACGGTGGCATCAGGCAACGGCGGAGAGGCAAAGTCAGATGCGGCACCGGCTGGTGAACTGGCCAAGCTAAGCTTTTCCTGGTGGGGCAATGATGACCGCCATCAGGCGACTCAGGAGGCCATTGACGCATTTAACGCGGCTCATGCAGGCGCGATCGAAGTGACAGGCGAGCCTTCCGGCTTCGGTAACCTGGAAGAGACTTTTGCTACCCGTTATGCGGGTGGTACGGAAGCCGATATCATGACTGTCAATTATCCGTGGCTTATCAAATACAGTCCGGACGGCACTGGTTTCTATGATTTAGACAAGGTTGCGGATATCATTGACTTTTCACAGTATGATGCAGGATTTTTAGAGACAGGAAAGACCGGCGGTGTGATGCAGGCCATTCCTTACGGGCAGAATACTCTGGGCGTCTATTTGAACAAATCCGCATTTGAGAGAGCTGGTATCAATGAAATTCCGACTACATTCGAAGCCTACAAGGAAGCGGCCAAGGCCATTACGGCGCAGAATCCAAACGCTTATCTGATCGTAAGCCCGACCTTCCGTTTTGCGGCCGTTTATTATCTGCAGCAGAAGACCGGTAAGGGTGAATTCGATGAAAATCTGAATATGAATTACACGGTAGAGGACTACAAGGAAGCCATGACCTGGTACAAAGAACTGGCAGATCTTCATGTATTCTGCTCCAGACAGGATTACCTTGAAAATGTAGGAAATGATCCAGTATCCATTGCTCA
>NZ_DAMAUN010000057.1:25109-37902 GCF_032078915.1 Lacrimispora sp.
CAGAATGCAAAATTCATTGACGGCGGATATTTGGGAGTACTTGAGTGGACAGGCGGAATCGCTTCAAATGCACAGACACTTGCAGATAAAGGAGACGAACTTATCGTAGCACCCCTTCCAATGATTGACGGAGCGGTATTTAAAGGTACCATGGCAAAACCGTCACTGACATTTGCAATCTCAAAGAACTCCAAAAACCCAAAAGAAGCGGCAGAATTCCTGCAGTATATCTTAAATGATCCGGAAGGCACCAAGCTTATGGGTTCAAAGAGAGGTATGGTAGCATCTAAATCTGCAAAAGCCACACTTGAAGCTGACGGACAGATTACAGGAGCCGTAAAGCAGGCTTATGATTTCACAGATGAAGCAGAAGTTATCAACAACTCCCCTATCTTTGAAGATGCCGTATTTACAAGTTCCTTTGAGAGCAATTATGAGAAATATGAATTGGGCGCAAGTACCGTAGATGAAGCGGCTCAGGCATTCTTTGATGAAGCATCCGCTCAGGTTGCAAAGCTGAAAGCAGAATACGGGAAATAAATAGAGAAAAAGCTGTCTGATTCCTTATTGTCAGTCTGCCGGAAAGCAGGTGAAGGATTCACCTATATAAGCTGGATCCTTTCACCGCCTTCGGCGGCCGAAAAACGTCAAATCTGATATAGGAACTTATTAACTATATAGCTCTTAGTGGCTATATCATTATTAGCTAGGAGGAATTTTTTTGAAAAACAGCAAGATCGGGCTTTTGTATATTCTCCCCTGGATAATTGGAATGGTTTTTCTTACGTTGTATCCGTTTATTAATGCACTTTTTATCAGCTTTACGGATTACAACCTGGTCAGAGAACCCAATTTCATAGGATTTGCCAACTATGCAAAGCTATTTAAAGATAAAGACTTTTTAGGCACGCTGAGGCAGACACTGAAATATACAGTAATTACAGTGCCTTTGCAGCTTGCATTTGCACTTTTTATTGCGTTTATCCTGAATTTTAAATTAAAGGCTATTAATTTCTACCGGACGGCATACTATGTTCCCTCCCTTCTGGGCGGAAACGTGGCGGTTGCCGTATTATGGCGTTTTTTATTCCAGCAAGATGGATTTGTTAACCATTTTCTTGGTATATTCGGCGTGAGCCCTGTAAAATGGCTGTCTTCCGCATCCGGAGCTATGGCTGTTATTGTCCTTTTAAAAGTCTGGCAGTTCGGTTCCGCCATGCTGATATTCCTGGCGGCTCTTAAAGATGTGCCTCAGGATCTCTACGAGGCTGCAAGTGTGGACGGAGCTACGAAATCTTATTCGTTTTTTAAGATCACGATTCCATTGATCACACCCACAATTTTCTTCAATTTGGTCATGCAGCTGGTCAACGCGTTCCAGGAATTCAACGGACCTTACCTTATTACGAAGAAAGGCCCTTTAAATTCTACTTACCTTACCTCTATGTTCATATATGACAATGCTTTCCAGCTTTTCAATATGGGTTATGCAAGCGCTGCCAGCTGGGTACTGTTTCTCATCATCGTATCTGTTACGGTAGTGTTATTTGCTACCCAGGATCGCTGGGTATTTTATTCGGATAAGGGGGAATAACATGGCACGGACAATTTTGATCAGCGAAGTCGAAAGACGCAGAAGAAGAAAGAACATAATTAATGCTGCTATCAGATATACCTTACTTACAGTAGTGGCCCTGGTTATGATTTATCCCATCATCTGGCTTATGGGAGCTACATTTAAGACGAACAATGAGATATTTACGTCAATAAATTTCATACCGAGCAAAATAGACTTTACACCTTATATCAATGGCTGGAAAACAAGAACGAAATTTACGTTTACCACGTTTTTCTTAAACACATTCAGTTTTGTGATACCTAAAATATTGTTTTGCCTGATATCAAGTACACTGGTGGCGTATGGATTTGCCAGATTCAATTTTCCGTTAAAACGGATATGTTTCTCCATACTTATGGCGACAATGTTTTTACCGTCAGTCGTAACCAGGATACCGCTGTATATTTTATGGAAAAACCTTGGACTTTTAAATACCTATGTACCTTTGGTAGCACCAACCGTATTTGCCAATGAACCGTTCTTCGTATTTATGCTGATCCAGTTTATGCGTTCCATACCGACGTATTTAGATGAGGCGGCGACGATAGACGGCTGCAACTCATTTGGAATTTTGACGATGATACTGCTCCCTGCATTGAAACCGGCACTGATAAGCTGCACCATCTTTCAGTTCGTATGGAGTTTCAATGATTTCTTAGGCCCCCTGATCTATGTGACGAGCCTTGCGAAATATCCCGTGTCACTGGCTCTTAAGATGTCGATCGATCAAAGCAGCGGTATTGTGGAATGGAACCAGATCCTGGCGATGTCGTTCCTGGCTCTGCTTCCTGCACTGATCCTGTTCTTCTGCTGCCAGAAGTATTTTGTAGAGGGAGTGACCAGTTCCGGAGTAAAAGGATGAGCAGCTTTTGTGTAACCCCATACATCTCAGATCATGCGGTTTTGCAGAGAAATGAGTTTATACCCGTAAGAGGTACGGCAGATGCGGGAGTGCGGGTAGAGGCTATGTTCTCAAAGGAAGATGAGGGTGCCGAATTTATAGAAGAGACCTTGACGGATGAAGACGGAAACTGGAAGCTTTTGTTTATGCCCATGCAGGCAGGGGGGCCCTATTCTATTTCCGTTACATGCGCAGGTGAGAGAAAAGAATTTTCCGATATCTATATAGGAGATGTCTGGCTTATGTCCGGTCAGTCGAATATGCAGCTGCCTATGCATAGGGTAAGGTATCGTTTTCCGACGGAGTATCGTGAAGACGGTGATCCGCTTATCCGGCAGTTCACTGTCCCGGTCAAGTGGGATTTCAAAGCTCCTGCAGACGAACTGTCGGGAGGGAAATGGGAACGTTATTCTTTGGAGTGTGCCTCTTATTTTTCAGCCGCAGGATACTTCTTTGCGGAAAAATTACGGGAAAGATATCCGGTACCAATTGGTCTTATACTTACTGCAGTGGGCGGCACGCCTATAGAGGCATGGATGAGCAGAAAAGCGCTCGCGGTTTTTTCCGGTAAAGCAAAGGCGGCTGACGAATGCAGATCAGATGAATATGTCAGGAATATACAAAAAGAAGATGAGGAGAGGGCTTCCTCGTGGTATAAGAAATTAGATGAGGCGGATGCGGGGATTTTAGAAGATTGGCTGAATGCCGGTTTCCAGGATACATGGAAAACGGTCAGCCTTACCGATGATTTCCATGCAAATGAAGATTTTGAAAAACCAGGCTCTGCCTGGTTTAAAAAGACTGTGACGATCCCGCCTGAGCATTCAGGCAAGCCGCTTCGTCTCTCCCTTGGGACCATCAAAGATGCGGACTGCACTTACGTTGACGGGCAGTGCATCGGAAATACCACATACCGGTACCCGCCCAGGGAATATCATTTGGAGGGCCTTACCGAAGGGGATCATGAGATTACCATACGTGTGATCGCGGTGTCCGGGGGGATGGACTTCACCAAAGGGAAGTCTCATCAAATAATTTTTGAAACAGGAGAGACGTTGTCTATTTCTGAAGGCTGGAAGTATAAGAGAGGCGCATATGCGAAAGCTCTTATTCCGCCTGTCTTTTTTGAGAGAAAGCCCATGGGCATGTACCAGTCTATGATAGCGCCTCTTCATGATTTTCCTATCTGCGGTATGTGCTGGTATCAGGGAGAGAGCAATGCAGACGACGATCGTTCCTATCCTCAGTATTTTGAGCGTATGATTGAGGATTACAGACGAAAATGGCATATGGGAAAGTTTCCTGTTATTTACGTCCAGTTACCGAATTATGATCTTGAAGATGCAGGAAACTGGGTACGTTTTCGAAATATGCAGCAGAGCCTTGCAAAGCTTCCAAACAGTGCTATGGTGGTTACCATCGATTGCGGCGAATATAATGACCTGCATCCAACAGATAAGAAGACAGTGGGGGAGAGAATGGCTATGGCGGCGTATGAGATTGCATACCATGAGCCGGGAGAGTGGCTGTCCCCTGTATTCTCCCATGCGGAAAGAAAGGGTGATGAGATCATACTTCACTTTGATCATGGGGAGAGTGGATTCACTGTATCAGACGGTAAACCGGGCGGGTTTGAAGTCTGCATATCAAGCGAATGGATCTCAGATTGCATAGATGTCCGGACCCAGGGAGGGACGGTTATTTTGAATGTCCAAAAAGGAAAGACAGTTACCGGAGTACGCTATGCATGGTCAAATAATCCGGGGAATGCGAATCTGTACGTAGTTCCGGGACTGCCGGTATCGCCGTTTGAGGCAGCGATCGTCTGACTGGACGGCAGGAATGCTGAATCCATCGTTGGGGTGGGATTCTTTTGAATCCTGCTCCAATATTGCGTTTTGAACGCTATTTGTTTATAGGTATAAAATATACAGGACCGCTGCGGAGGCGGCCCTGTATATTTTGTTATATCACCAGATTCGTTTAAAAAGGGTGGAATTTATTTTGCGGCCTTCTCAGAATAAACCGTGGTCACAAGTTCCTCATAAGGAACCCGTTCTGTCAATTGTCCGGATTCCTCCAGGATGTTTTCCAGAAGCTCAAAGCTGTCTTTTGCAAAAATCGTATCCTTTTTCCAGGTATCCTGTGCTTTATACCGTTCAATAATGGTTGCAATCGTCGCCACGTCGGTTTCTTTGAACTGGGGCTGGATCACCTTTGCAATTTCTTCCGATGAATGGGAGTTCACATATTCCAGGCCTCTTTGGATTGCATTGGTGAATTTCTGGATGGTTTCCGGATTCTTTTCTAGATAGCTTTTCTTTGCACTGTAAGCAGTGTAAGGAATATAACCGGAATCAACGCCAAGAGAAGCTACAACGTGTCCGCTGCCTTCTTTTTCAAGCCCTGTGGCAAATGGTTCAAATTCCACGGTATAGTCTGCGTCATTGCTGGTAAATGCCGCAGCAGTCAGGCCAAAGTTTATACTCTGGTCAATGGATAAGTCCGTTACAGGGTCAATGCCATTTTTTTTCAGGATATACTCAAATACCATCTGCGGCATTCCTCCGGCTCTTCCTCCAAGTACCTTTTTGCCTTTAAGATCCGTCCATTTAAAATTAGGCTGATTGTCTCTTCCTACAAGAAAGTTTCCGGCTCTCTGGGTCAGTTGGGCGAAGTTGACAGCATAGTCTTTCGAACCGTTGGCGTAAGTATAGATGCTGGCCTCAGAACCCATAAATCCGATATCGGCATCGCCTGATATCAGAGCAGTCATAACCTTGTCGGCGCCGGCTCCGTTGACTAAGGTTAAGTTAATGCCTTCATCTTCAAAATATCCCAGTTCAATGGCTGAATACTGGGGAGCGTAGAAGATAGAATGGGCAACTTCATTTAGTGTGACCGGAGTTAATTCAGATGCCTTAGCTTTTGGGCCGCAGGCAGTCAGGCTAAGTAAAGAAGCTCCGGTGAGTATGGCCGCCAGAAAAAAGTGATAGGCTTTTCTCATAAAATCCTCCTTAGGGAAATCTTAATACTACATTTTATTATGAGAATATGGGAAGGTACTTTGTCTTATGAAATTTTTTTATAATACCGTGACCGTGCCGGTAACCTGATAAAAAAGCGGTCTAATATGTTTTCTGGCCGAGATTCTGCAGCTTGTCAGGGAGGCAGCCAGCATGAATGCAACCAGGAGTAAAGCGATTGCCTTTTTCATATCATTCTCCCTTTCCTAGTATCTCCTATTGGCATTGTATGAGGGGGGCCAGGCTGCGGTTCCGGCCATTTATATATTTCTGTATTTTAGGATGGAATAAGAAGAGAAACTGTGTTATACTGCTATAGTAAAATTTACAAAACAGGAGAAATTCAATGGACTATCGGATGATTGTGCTGGATTTGGATGGGACGCTGACTAATCGGAATAAGGAGATCACACCCAGGACCAAAGAGGCGCTTTTTGAATTAAAACGACAGGGCGGTATTATTGTACTGGCTTCCGGACGGCCCACTTACGGGGTGATGCCCCTTGCCAAGGAATTGGAGCTTCATAAGTCAGGAGGATACATCCTGTCCTTTAACGGAGGGCGCATCATTGACTGCAGAACTGGAGAAACGGTTTTTGCGAGGGAATTGCCGGTGTCCTCAAATTCCAGGATTATCCGCATGGCAGAGGACCATGGAGTGAACATTCTTACCTATGAGGATGATATGATCGTCACTCCCAATGCCAGGGATGAATATGTAGAAAAGGAAGCAGCCATCAACAAGCTGGAAGTAAAAGAAATCCAGGATATGGAGGCTTATGTACAGTTTCCGGTTGTTAAATTCATGATGCTTGATGAAGGCGACTATCTTGCAATGGTAGAGCCAAAGGTAAAGGCGGCCTTAGGGCGGGATTACAGCGTTTACCGTTCAGAACCCTATTTTTTGGAGATACTCCCGAAAGGAGTGGACAAGGCGGCAAGTCTGGAACGTCTGCTTTTAAAGCTTGGCATGAGCAAGGATGAGATGATTGCCTGCGGAGACGGTTACAATGATTTGTCCATGATCCAGTATGCAGGCCTTGGTGTTGCGATGGAGAATGCGGTTCTCCCGGTGAAGAAGGCATCTGATTATGTGACCCTTTCCAATAATGATGACGGAGTGGCTCATGTTATAGAAAAATTTATGCTTTCATGATGTCCGCGAAGGGTGGACTTTACAACTTTAGTATGTTAAAATGCTACTAAGGGCAAAAACAAGAAAAAGGGGATTGAACGATATTATGAATAAAAAGATTAAGACAGATGCGGTAGACCATCTGTTTGAAGCTATTCTAACCTTGAAGTCGTCAGAGGAATGCTATACTTTTTTTGAGGATGTGTGCACAGTCAATGAGCTGTTAAGCTTATCCCAAAGATATGAGGTAGCAAAGATGTTAAGAGAGGGCCGTACTTATCTGGAGATCGCGGAAAAGACGGGGGCGTCCACTGCGACCATCAGTCGTGTGAACCGCTCCTTAAATTATGGAAACGATGGATATGATATGGTGTTTAAGCGTTTGGAAGAAGAAAAGAGAGAAGATTGATAAAAACAGGGACAAGCCGGGTACCGATTCTTGCCCCTGTTTTCATCTGTCATTTTTTCTTTTTTATGTTTATGGGCTCGGTTTCTCTTAAATCATCAATGATCTGCTCGATGATCTGCTTCTTTAAGTACACATCAAAGGAAAGCTCACAGATCCAGGAAAAGAGGTGGAGATATTCCAGGTCATCTTTCTGGAGCCCTTTGCCTTCAAAGGTTTTACCGGCGTGCTCGTATTTATGAAGGATATCCTCCTTGATATGGTCGATTCCGCCTTCTACCTGGGAGAAAATTTCCCGGTAGATATCCTCCAGAGGAATCCCTTCCGAAGAATTAAAGTGCTTTTCCGTAATAGGCTTAAAGAGCTGCTCGATATCATGAAAAGAGAGCAGATTTTTAAAGTAATATATAAATATAAGCAGCAGAATGTGTTCTCTGGAATATTTCTTTTTATTAGGAGCCGGAAGTAAATTGTTCTTGGCATAATTATTGATCATGGTCTTGGTCAGGACCTTGTCCTCCGGATAGCGTTTGGTATCTTTTAAATGCTCATCCATGAAGGTGGTGACCTGATCCATGTACAGATCAATATTTGGAATGGTTTCCGGCCTGATATGGTCTAAGGATTCCAGATGCTTCAGGATGTCCTGCATTCTTTCGTCGTTGGTCTTCATATGTTTTCCTCTTTCCTGCCCATAACTTTAGGCATAAAGGCATAGCTGCAGGGCGCCGACCTTCTGTACGCCTGCTGCTGCACATGAGGGATGATCCCTTTATCATATCATATTATATAGTATTCAATACCAGATGACAAGGGGGAAAAGGGTTTAAAGGACTAAATTTTTTTAAGAATACCTGAAAAAGATTCTTGACTTTTGTGGAATGTGTGCTAATCTAGAATTATCAGAGAAATGAACGAACGAAAGGAGACTCATCATTATGAAAAAAGTATTAGCAACAGAAAAAGCGCCGGCAGCAATCGGCCCATATTCTCAGGGCGTACGCGGGGGCGATTACGTATTTATATCAGGACAGCTTCCTATTGACCCTGCTACCGGTGAATTTGCAGGTGAGGATATCGTATCCCAGACAAAGCAGTCATTGACAAACATCAAGTCCATTCTGGAAAGCGAAGGCTTATCCATGGCTAACGTGGTTAAGACAACCGTTTTGTTAAAGAATATCAGTGAGTTTGGAGCAATGAACGAAGTTTATGCTTCCTTCTTTGAAGGAGAATGCCCGGCAAGAGCCGCATTTGAAGTGGCAGCTCTTCCTAAGAACGCTCTGGTTGAAATCGAAGCCATCGCATATTGCGGTAAATAGTCTTTCCGGGAATTGATTGAAAGAAACGAATGCAGGGAGCAGGATCCTTTGAGATGCTTAAAAGTGTTTCAGAGGGCTTTGCTCTCTTTTTGTATTTCTGTAAACATAAGGCATATGAAAAGGGCAGTTGTAGAAATAAAGGGCTTTTTGCGAAAGAAATGGGTTGCATATTGACGGACATATATTATAATAAATTAGAAAGTCCGATTTTTTTATGGCTATCGGACTGCCGGTTTTCTGAATGAAAGCCCCCTAAGGCTTGCGTTCATCATGAAAATCAGGTCTGAAATTCATATGGAAGCTGGTACTCTAACGATGAAGATTGACGAAACGGCAGAAGAATATCTGGGCCGGATTCCTATGTGGACCAGAAAGAAAAATTCTCTGGAAGATATCCGGAAGTTCCTCTGTGAGATGGGGGAACCGGATGAAGGGATGAAAATTTTTCATGTGGCAGGTACCAATGGAAAAGGGTCGGTATGTGCATTTTTACAGTCTATTTTAAGGAAAGCAGGCTGCAGTGTGGGGACCTTTACCTCCCCTCATCTGATTGAAACCAGGGAACGTTTCTGTATAAACGGAGAGATGGTATCGGAACAGGTTTTTGAAGAAAGCTATGAGACCGTCCGAATGCTTTCAGAGAATATGATGGAAAAAGGATATTGCCATCCGTCTTATTTTGAGTTTCTGTTTTATATGGCAATGGACATGTTCCATAAGACAGAAGTGGATATTGTAATTTTGGAAACCGGCCTTGGAGGAAGGCTGGACACGACCAATGTTATTAAGTCTCCCCTGGTATCGGTGATTACCTCCATCAGCCTGGATCATACAGAATATCTGGGAGATACGATTGAAAAAATTGCATGGGAAAAGGCTGGAATTATAAAAAAAGGTGTGACAGTCGTCTTTGATGGAAACGATGGACAGGCTTCCCAGGTCATCCGCAGCAGGGCAGAGGGGCTAGGTTCCCCTTTCTGTGAAGTGGACAGGCAGGGATATGAGATAACCGGATATGAAGAACAGGGCTGCAAAGCCAGATTTTATAAAACGGAAGGCGATTTTATTGAAGTTACTGTTCCGACCGTAGCTGAATATCAGGTGATGAATGCCTTCCTTGCGTTTAAGGCTCTTGAGGCGGCAGGGCTTAAGGAGGTCATGGACCTAGAGATCACCCGGCCGCAGATAAAGGAAGGAATCGCTCACATGTACTGGCCGGGAAGAATGGAAGAAGTGCTGCCGGGAGTATATCTGGACGGAGCCCATAATCCAGGCGGAATTAAGGCCTTTTTAAAGGCTGCGGCAGGCCTTTGTGAGGCAGGGGAGAAGCGGGCTGATCTTTTGTTTTCGTCAGTATCCGATAAGGATCATGATAAAATGATAAAGGAGATTGCAGGTGTGCTGCCGCTTGATCAAGTGGCGGTGGCTCATATTCATTCAGAAAGAGGACTGGAAACGGAGGTCCTGCTTAAAGAGTTTCAAAGTGCCTGCGGCTGCGGTGTGGAAGGATTTCAGACAGTGGAAGAGGCGGTTTTATACATGCTTCATAAAAGGGATGAAGGGCATCTGCTGTTTTGTGTGGGTTCACTTTACCTGATGGGGGAGATAAAAGCGGTATTAAGGAGGAATGGATATGATTGATTTTGAAGCTGAGATTAACAGTTACAGGCCAAGCCTGGAGGTTGATGCCATTGAAGATGCCATTGTTAGAAGTGATTTGACGGATATGAATGACTTAATGATGGATCTTATAAAAGAAATCAACAAGGAATAGGCGGTTAAAATATGGATTATGAAAGAAAAACCCGGGTAATCGCAAACAGCTATTACAACATGGGGCTGGAACGGGCAAAGCTCAGGGACTTGTCAGGAGCTTCCGAATGCCTGAAAAAAAGCCTCCATTTTAACAAGTATATGACAGATGCAAGGAACCTTCTGGGTCTGATCTATTATGAGGTCGGAGAAGTGGGCGAAGCTCTTGTTCAATGGGTAATCAGCATGAACTTCCAACCAGAAGGAAACCAGGCGGATAACTACCTCGGTGAGATACAGAGAAAATCAGGCATCATGGAGACGGAGCGGCGTGCCGTGAGAAGATTCAACCAGGCTCTGATTTATGCCCAAAGCGGCAGTGAGGATCTGGCGATCCTGCAGCTCAATAAGGTTGTGGAAAGCAAGCCTAACTATGTAAAGGCCCAGCTTTTGCTGGCACTCCTATGCATAGCCAGAGAGGATTATCAGAAGGCTGGCAAAGCCGTTTACAAGGTGTTGCAGATCGACCGCAATCATCCAAAGGCGCTTTACTACAAGTCCTTAGTCAAGGATACGGCCGGAAGTGGAAAAAGTGAGCGGGAGCCGGAAAAAAGAAAGCTGAAAAATGTGCTTTCCCACAGGCAGATGGAAGATGACGATGTGATCATCCCACCAAGCTATCGGGAGAATACCAAGGATCAGGCGGTATGGAATATTCTTGCAGGGCTTTTGCTTGGGGCTGCAGTGGTCTTTTTTCTGGTAATGCCGGCAAATACAAAATCCATAAATGAGATCCATAATCAGGAGATGCTGAAATACAGTGAGCAGTTAAGCCAGGCCAACCAAAAAGCAGACGGTCTTACGGCACAGCTGGAATCCATAGAAGCAGAAAAAAAGACGGCAGAGGCTTCCTTGGCCTCTCTCACCAGTGATTCAGACAGTGTTCTGGCCCAGTATCAGGCCGTGATCGGGATCCTTCAGGCTTATAAGAAGGATGATTTTCCGGCTGCGGTGCGGATTTATGCCGGGCTTAACCCGGATCTCATCGCTTCCGCAGATGTCCAGACAATCGTAGGTGAGATAAGAAAGGATATGGCAGAGAATGGCTGTCCGGTTTTAGAAGGCCTTGGGGACAAGGCGATGGAGGCAGGCGATGCCCAGACTGCACTTGCTTATTACTTAAAATGTCTTGATTTAAAACCAGCCAGCTGGCAGGCTAAATTCAAGGCGGCAGTCATCTATAAGGGAATGGACCAGAAGGAGCAGGCCAACGGGCTGTTCTCCGACATTATAAATAACAGCAAAGATGAAGAACTATCTGCTAAGGCGAAATCAGAGCGAGGTTTTTGACATAATTTACTTAGTGAAGGCAGGCAAAGTGCAGCTTAAGCTTAGTAAATTAGTCGTTCGATGAACGAAAGTGAATCGAACTTCCTTTGTTTTTTTAGCAAATGAAAGACACTACAGAAGAGCAATTTTTTTTGTGGTGTCTTTTTTTCATTTTCCCGGTACGTTTCCGGCGGCCGGGTGGTACTCTTTTTGGTATTACGGGCAGACAATAAGGAATGGAGGAGTATTGCATATGAATCAACCATACTTTACATATGAAGCAGAGGGGCAGACACTGATCGTCCATCTGCCGGAGGAGTTGGATCATCATAACTGTTCAGGGCTTAAATACGAAACCGATTTAATCCTTTCCGAGAACTATATCAGGCGCATTGTTTTTGACTTTTCAAGGACCAGGTTCATGGATTCCTCGGGAATTGGTATTTTGCTGAACAGGTATAAGCAGATGGCTTTAAGCGGGGGGACCATAGCCATCTACGGTGCAGGCCCCCAGGCTCTCCGCATTCTTAAAATAGGGGGGATATTAAAATTAATGAAATTATATGACTCTAAGGAAGCAGCAGTCACAGGTTGAGGAGGAACGTATGTCAGAACAGAATAAACCAGAAATTCTGAAAATGGAATTGGAAGCCCTGTCAAAGAACGAAGAATTTGCCAGAGTGGCAGTGGCAGTTTTTATGGCAAGGTTGAACCCCACCCTGGAAGAGGTGGATGATGTGAAAACAGCCGTGTCGGAGGCAGTTACAAATGCAGTCATCCATGGATATCAGGGGAAGGGAGGAATCATTTACCTGGAAGTGGAGATTGACGGCCAGGAAATTGCCGTAACCGTCAGAGATACGGGTATCGGTATCCCCGATATCAAGCTGGCCATGGAGCCTATGTACACCACAGATCCGGATGGAGAACGGTCAGGCATGGGATTTTCCTTTATGGAAGCGTTTATGGATCAGGTGGAAGTAAAGTCGGCTCCTTTAGAGGGTACTGCCGTAACCATGACTAAGAAGATTAACGGGTGAACCTTATGGATGAGACCATGAGATTGATAGAAATGGCTCACGAAGGAGATAAAGCGGCAAGGGATCAGCTTGTGACCGACAATTTCGGGCTGGTTTGGAGCATTGTACGCAGATTTACAGGGCGTGGTTATGAACCTGAGGATTTGTTTCAAATCGGCAGCATTGGCTTAATGAAAGCCATTGATAAATTTGACTTATCCTATGAGGTGAAATTTTCCACTTATGCGGTGCCCATGATAACGGGAGAGATCAAACGCTTTTTAA
>NZ_DAMAUN010000058.1:0-37554 GCF_032078915.1 Lacrimispora sp.
TAAAGTTAAATTGCGCTGGCTCATAGCTGTTCTCCTTTTTTTTCCCATTTACTAAACCTTTTCGCACATTATACCATAAGTTTACAAAAAAACAATGGAATTGATAAAAAATTAACAATAGAAATAGTGTCAAAAACACCGCACAAGTATTTGTAATTAATTAAATAATCTAAATAGTATAATACAATTTGAAAATTAATAATTAACTTAATGTTTATTGTAAAAAAGTCTTGCAAAATACAGACGGATAGTATATAATAAAGCCATAAACAAAAGATAATAATTTCAAATCCGACTTTCCATTTTATTTCGGAGAATGACAGAGAAAAGGAGGTAGATCCCGCCGAAAACATAAGTTTAGCCTGAATCGGCAAAAAGGCTGATACGGGCAAAAGGCAAAACCGTTAAACCTTAGCAGAGAACCGTGGCTGAAGCCGGAATGAAAATCTACCAATCTCTTTATATGCCTATAGTTCGTTATAACTGCAGAGAAATATTCATCCGATGGGTAATTTTGATTTGTCCCGATTGAATTTTTATTCGGTAGCTGGATAACAATATAGAAGAATGAAAATAGCAATGCCGAAAATTTAGATTGTAGATGGTTTTAAGCGAAAGGTACGGGAAAAAATTCATATAGAGCATCCGGAGAACGCAATGCAAAAAACAAAACGTGAGAGGTATTTAGGAACCAATGGATGAAAGCATGTAGAACGGGTATCGAATTTCATGAAAATGAGTCGGTACCCGTTCTCCTTTGTTTCAACCAGCCGCAGGCGGTAAATCAGGGCATTCGCTTATACCATTGAATGACACCTTTGGGGAGTCATTTGCGGCTCCTTTTAACGCTCCTGCTTATTATTGCTTTTTTAGTTATAAGCCTGATATTGTTCGGTATATTCTTTAATAATCTTTGCTCCGCCCATATCTTTCCATTTCTGGACGGAATCTTCCCATTCCTTTTCATTTAAAACACCAATTACATATTTAATCGCAGAGTCATTAATAAAGGTGGATAGTTCCCCTAAGGTTCCACCCATCTCGGTTTCAGTTTCGGAAATAAATGGCAGGGTTGGATCAAAAACCGCATATTTAGAATTAGAACCGATTAAATCATAAATGTGCTGTGCAAGAGGGGTCAGGCTTTGGGATTCCAGATGAGTATAGGCATAAAATGGCGTAATCTGCCGGATTAAGTTGTATTTATCGGCATATATCGACAGCTGCTCTTCAGTCTGGGTGACCTTTCCGTCGACCACATCGTAGGTTTCCCCTTCGATTCCCCAATTGAATAAGTCAAGCATTTCCGGTTTGCCCATTTTATCTAAAAAGGCTAAAACACTTAATAAGTTTTCCTCATCCGGAACTGCTGTTTTCGGTATTGCGATAGCACCGGTATAGCCCTGATATCCGGGTATATGGGGCTCCCCGTCAGATCCATCCGTCAGTATCTGCAAAACGCCACAGGTGGCATCAGGATTGACCTGAGTCAGTGAGTTTAAGGTAGTAACGGCATCCTCCAGGTTTCCTAAAAAGACGGCTCCGGCTTTTCCGTTGGTAAAGTTGGCGGTTTTGTCATTTACGATGGGAAAGTCATTATTAATCAAACCTTCCTCATAACAGTCACGGAACCATGTCAGAGCTCTTTTGTATTCCTCAGAATCATATTCTGATGTGATATTTCCTGCGGAATCTGCCGCCCAGCCATTCGATCCGCCCATATAGATGCTCAGCTGAGTGGCAAAGTTTTTAAGGCCCTGATCATACATGGAAAGGCCATATGTATCATGTACGCCGTTTCCATCAGGATCATCGAAGGTAAAGGCATAAAGGATATCATGGAACCCTTCAATCGTGTCAGGCATTTCAAGGCCCAGGTTATCTAACCAATCGGTACGGATGGCGATTCCGGCCCGGATAGTAGCACGGGTACGGGGAATCAAAAACTGCTTGCCATCGGTTTGGACGTTTTTCATAACGGTCTCATCAATGCTGGAAAGATTGGGAAAAAGCTCAATATAGGGAGTCAAATCCCAAAACATACCAGCTCTGGTAGCGTTAATAAAACCGGCTGAGGTGGTTTCACGGATAGAGGTAATCTGGGGTAAGGAGGTAGAAGCAATCAGGGTATTGACTTTTTCTTCATAGGCGTCATTGGGAACCCAGATGACTTCCAGCTTCGTACCGGTATATTCCTGGATGGCTTTCAGCATGCTGTTATTTTCATTGGGAGCTTCCACTGCCTTATAGTTGCACATCATCGTAACGGTTTCTAAGGCCGGCGTCTCCAGTTCAGATGTTTCAACAATTTCCGTTTTGACAGAATCTGACCCGGTTTGCCCCGGCTGGTTTCCTTCCTGGATGCCGCAGCCAGCTAATAAGATACAGGCCAGAGCTGCCGCTAAACAGCGGGATATAGACTTTCTCATATAAAATCCTCCTACATTATCAATAGTTTTTTTATTTCTTCTCTGAGCCATCTGCAGATTGTCAAATAAGATGTTTATAGTATAAAGCCGTTGTGTGGTTAACACAATGTTCTTATTTCTGCCAAAAGCCTGGAAACCTCATCTGTCCAGGAGCAAAATGAGGTAAAAAAAAGAGCATTGCCTAAAAAAAAGAGTATTTCCCGGCTTTGGAAACAAAGGATGATGCTTTCCAACTACTGGAAATATGAGCATTGAGTTACTTCATATCACCTCCTATAATTTGAGGTGAAAAGGAGGCAGATAATTTATGAGCCAAGGAAAAGTAGAAAAAGTTAATATGATGAAAATTGAAAAAAAGGCATTGAGGGCTAAGACGTTAAGAGCAGTGCTGCGTCAAAAATCTCTCTATATTATGCTGATACCCGGAGTGATTTATTATCTCATTTTCAAATTCGGTCCGATGATAGGGCTGATAGCAGCCTTTAAGGATTATCAGCCCTTTTTAGGCTTTTTCGGGAGTCCGTGGGTGGGGGTTAAGAATTTTGAAAGATTATTTACAGGCGGCTCCTTTTTGCGGCTGTTGGAAAATACCCTGGTAATCTCATGCCTGAACCTGATTTTTTTCTTCCCGGTTCCGATTATTATCGCACTATTGTTAAATGAAGTGAAGATCAACTGGTTTAAAAGGATTGTCCAGAGCTTTCTTTATATACCTCATTTTTTCTCCTGGGTTGTAGTCGTGGGTATTTCTTATGCGTTATTTACCACCGAAGGAGGTGTGGTAAATAATTTTCTCGGCAGCGTATTCAACATCAGGCCGATCGACTTCATGGGATCTGAGACATGGTTGCGGCCGATGGTCGTCCTGCAAAATATCTGGAAGGAGAGCGGCTGGGGAACCATCATCTTCTTAGCGGCTTTAGCTGGTGTGGATGTGGAAATGTATGAAGCTGCCGAATTAGATGGCGCCGGCCGGATGAAGCAGGTATGGTATATCACCCTCCCGGCAATCCGGGCAACCGTCATTACGATGCTGATTCTAAGGCTTGGGCATGTACTGGAAGCCGGATTTGACCAGCTGTTCCTGATGCAGAATGCGACAAATCGTGAAGTAGCACAGATTATTGATACCTATGTATATCAGATAGGTATGAAAAATGGGCAGCTGAGCTTTGCCACTGCAGTAGGGCTGTTTAAATCCATCATCGGCCTGATACTGGTGCTGACGGCGGATTGGCTGGCTAAGAGAATGGGTGAGGAAGGGCTTTTATAGGAGGAGGTAAGAGTGATAGGTAAAAATAAGAAAATGAAAAAGACAGTTGGAGAACGGGTATTTGATATTTTAGTGCATGGCATATTATTACTGTGCTTTCTGATTATCCTGTTTCCTTTAATGTATGTCGTGGCAGGGTCCTTAGCCTCCGCAAAAGAATTAGCGGAAAATAAGTTCCTGATCATCCCGAAGGAACCGACCCTGGATGTATATAAATATATTTTATCCACAAAAACCTTTCCCCGCAGCATTGCTGTCACTACATTGGTAACGATTGTGGGTACCTTTGTAAACCTGATCATGACCTGCCTGACTGCTTATCCTTTAGCCAGGCGAAATCTGCTGGGACGTAAGTGGCTGATGCTGGGGGTAACCTTTACACTGGTATTCAGCGGCGGCCTGATTCCTACTTACCTGGTTGTGAATTCGATGGGGCTGATTGATAAATATGCGGCCCTGATAATCCCGGGAGCCATCAGCAGCTTTAACCTGGTGCTGGTGAAGAACTTTTTCCAGGAAATACCCGAAAGCCTGATTGAAGCGGCTAAAATAGATGGCAGCAGCGAAATCAATACGTTGACAAAAATCGTCCTGCCCTTATCAAAGCCGGCCCTGGCCACTTTTACGATGTTTTATGCGGTGGGACACTGGAACCAGTTTTTACAGCCCCTCCTTTATTTAAATGATTCAAAGAAATGGACGGTTCAGATTCTCCTGCGCCAGATAGTAATGCTGTCCAGCACCTCGGGAGAAGATGATGGGATGATGCCCGGCTTTATCCTGCCGATGATGAGCTTAAAACTGGCTGTAGTCGTAGTTTCCACACTGCCAATTATCATGGCTTATCCGTTCATGCAGAAATATTTTGATAAGGGGGTGATGGTAGGTTCGGTAAAAGGCTGAGCTGCTCCGGGAAAACTGATATAATAATGCAAGAGGAGTTTTTTCTATGAAGTCTAAAAAAAACAGGTATTATAAAAAGATTCTTGCGGCATTATTATTAGTTAATTTAATTCCGGTTTTGTTTCTTGGGGGGTCTATCGTTAATCTGGTGAACCAGCAGAAAAATGCTCTGAACCAGACGATGATATCCCAGATCAGCAATCAGATGAATGAAGTGGAGACCAGCTTTCGCTATGTGGAAAATGCCATGATTCGGATAGCCCTTAGCAGCGATACCCTGCTGGCCCTGCGAACCGATTTGGCAGCAGAGAATTTTCAGCTGTTTAATTCATTGCGCGGTGATTTACAGCTGATAGGGAATTCGGAGAAGCAGCTGGATGACGTATTTCTGGTTAATAAAAGTAAAAACTGGCTGATTGGTACGGCTGCCACTATGCCCTTAAAGGAATATGAATCAGTGGATACCGTTCATACCTTATTTGCCATGAAGAAGCATTCCTTCTGGTTTGCAGATGCCGGATACCTATATCTGGTCAAAAGTCTGCCGATATATACCCTTAACGATAATGCCCTGCTGGTTGCCCGGTTTAAAAAAAGCATTCTGGATACGGATTCCATGGGGGGTAAAGAAGGATATGGAACCGTAATTCTTAATGAAGAGGGACAGGTCATCTTTGGTGACGGTATTGATGTACTGGTTGTCAGGGAGGTGCTGGAGGGAGTAGGAAATACCGAAAGGCTGGAGGAGGGCGGTCTGATTAATACGAGATATCGGGGTGAAAGCTATATTATGGCCTCTAAAACCTCGGAATATAATCGCTGGACCTATATCTTTGTGGCAACGAACTCGGCATTTCAAAGAAGCCTGTCAAATGTAATGGCGATGCTGGCCCTGGTAGTTGCCGGAATGCTGTTCGTAGATATTTTTGTTGTGTATGTAGCTTCAAAACGTCTGTACTTACCGTTTCAGGAGATTGATGCTTTAGTAGAACATAAAATACATGCTGAGTGGGAGGGAAAGAAGACCGAAGAAGATATGGAGCTGATAGGAAAAGTGCGCTATATCCTTAATAAAAATGCAGAGCTGCAAAGTATTGTGAAGAATAAGGATGAAAGCCGCCAGCAGCTTTTTTTACGCAAGCTCTACCGGGGCGAAAAAATAGACTGTGATGAGGATACGATGATAAAAGAGCGCATTATCAGTGAGAAATTAAATGGTGCCGCCATGTATACCATGGCTTTGAAGTTTAAGGATCATTTTCAGACCGAGGATGACCATCAGCTTTGCCTGTTTGCCCTGGATAATGTCGTCAGGGAGCTGCTTCACAAGGAAGAGTGCTTTCCGCTGGTGACGATTGGAAAGATTATTTATATTACCTGCCTTGTGGATGCGGATTCTAATGAAAGTGCCGACATTAAGGCCCAGGCGACGGCCACGATGCTCATTACGGCGGTGCGGAAATATTTACATATGACGATTAACGTTGGTGTAAGCAATGGCTTTAAGCAGATTAAGGATATTGTTCCGGCGGTGGAGGAATGTGAAAAAGCATTGCGGGATGCCATGGGATTTGATGGTATCTGTAACTTTTACCGATATCCCCGGAGGGAAAAAATCCTGCTCATGGACCGCCGGATCTATCAGGGACGCAAACAGGTTCTGCGGGCAGTGGATACCGGTAATAAAATCCAATGCCACAGTGAATTAGATATTTATCTGGCTCTGCTAAAGGATACCCAGTACTGTATATTTAAACTGGAAATCAGCAAGCTGATATCAGAAATCCTGAATTATTATGAGGAATACGCGCTGACGCCGGATTATAATGTAATCAGTGACATCCTTGATTATGATATCAGCCGGAAGGTCAACTCCATTGAAAGCCTGCAATCTTACTTATGGGATTATCTTTTGGATGAGCTATTTAAAAACATCTGTGATAAAGCAGAGCAAAAGGATGTTATTTACCAGATTGCTGAGTATCTGAATGAAAATATTGAGTGTAATATCAACCTGGAGGATTGTGCCAGGCATTTTAATTACAATGCCAGTTATTTAAGCAGGATGTTTAAAAAGAATTTTGGTAAAACTTATATTGATTATGTAACCGAAAAACGGATGGAGCGGTGCGAGGAGCTTCTCCTTGAAACGGATATCAGCATTAATGATCTGGCAGAACGGTTTGGCTACAGCAGCACGCAGAATTTTATCCGGGTATTTAAAAAATATACGCTCCTGACTCCGGGCCAGTACCGGAAGTATGGAGGAAACCTAGATTAAGACAGGAGGAAGTGGAATGATTGATTTAACCCATGTGATCGATCCTGAAAAGGTCGAACGGAAATTTTCAATAGAAACCATTGGCGCAGAGACGGTAAACCGGAATGTGGTGCGCCTTGAGAAGCAGTGGTATATCATGACCAATATTGCCATGGTATCCCATATCGGCACTCATATCGAGGTACCCTATCACATCCTTCCTGATGGCCATGATTTGGCATCGATGCCAGTGGATATATTTTGTGGTCCTGCTGTCCTGCTGGATTTTTCCGATATCGGCAGGCGGATTGGTATCTCGAGGGAACGAACGATACAGGCTGCTAAAGCCTGCGGGGGAGTCCGGGAAGGGGATATTGTTTTTTGTAACCTGGGCTTTGGGGATTTTTATGGGACAAAGCGCTATGGTGAAAGCCCGTACTTTACCGAGGAGGCGATCACCTGGCTGGCCGAAAGCGGTATGAAGATGATGGGCGTCGATGCCGGCGGTGTCGAGCTTCCAGGTTCAGAGCAGCATGTCAACCATACGACACTGTTTAAGCATAATATCCCATTGATCGAGAATGTCGCTAATTTAGGGCAGATCAATGTTCCCAGATTTACCGCATCAGCTTTTCCCTATCCGATTAAGGGCGTTGAGTCCTTTCCAGTGCGGGTGATGGCTTTTATACCTGGGACTGATGAAAGGCTTGGTGGATAATGAAGGGGGATACCTATGTCTTTAACCGTACCAGCTTCCGGGACCCGCTGACAGGAGTAGAGCTTATCCGGCTTACGGATAACAAAGCAATTTATGACCGGCCCTATTTTACGACTACGCAATTCACCAGAGATGGACGTTATACCATCTTCGTATCTGATTTTACCAAAACCTCGGTGGTCAAAAATCCCAATGCCCCCGCAATTGGAAAGGTCGGCTTTGGGGAACTGTTCCTCCTGGAGCTTGAGACCGGGAAAGCATTGCAGCTTACTCAGGGAGAGGCTGTTAAGATGGGACACGGAGCTCATGGGATGATCGCTCCGGATGGAAAGACCGTTTATTATTACAGCAATGAGGAGCTGAAGGAAACGGATGTCAGAACTCTTGAATCAAAGGTATTGATGCATATTCCCAATACATATAATTTCCACAGCCTGTCCATGACCGATGATTGCCGTTATGTGGCTTTTTCTCTCGTCGAGGAATTGCCTTTGCTTACAGCCGGGTTTTCCGCCCCGTTATCGGAAGCGGCTCCGGGAGCGAGGGAGCGGTTCTTTAAGCGGCCAGGCAGTCTGGTGCTGCGTTATGACAGAAAGAAGAAAAGCTGTGAGGCCATCTACGGGGGACACGAGCGCATTACCCATGTGGGGTTGGCTCCGGGAGAGGGTGACCGCCTCCTGTTTTGTAACGATGGTCCCTGGCATCTGGTTCAGCGGATGTGGACCGTCGATGCCTTAACCGATGAGGTGAAGCCCCTCTTTCTCCAGCAAAAGTATTTAGAGCAGATCGGTCACGAGTTTTTTACCCCCTCAGGAAGAATCGGAGCCCAGTATTCCTTCCGGTATCGGGCAGATATGCCGTTTTTCCAGCATGCCGATATATTCATGGATTTTGATGGTAAGAATCAGGAGCGTTTTTACTATCCTTATGACCGCCCGGGGCATATAAGCGTAGCGGTAAATGAGCGCCAAGGCATCGGTGATACCTGTATGTTATCCGAAAATCAGCCAGATAGCAGGAGGTATCTGTCACTGATTCATTACGATTCGCAGGGGCACAGGGCAGAGCCTTACCTTTTGTGCGCCCATGACACTTCAGGAAAAAAAAGCGCCCATGTCCATCCGGTCTTTACGCCGGACGGCAGTCATATTTTATTTTCCTCTGACAAGGAGGGATTATTAAATATTTATATGGTGGAAGCAGACTGGTCAAAAGCAAGGAGGACGATATGATTAGAAAGAACCCGATAAAAAAAGGATTGAAAGAGGGAAAAAGCTATATTGGCACTTTTGCCAAGATGACGGATCCAAGTGTTGTTGAGCTGTTTTCTTTAATAGGCTTTGATTTTTTTGTCATTGATAACGAGCATTCCCATATGAGTAAGGAAACCATGGATCATTTGCTTCGGACGGCGGATATATCCGGCATTGTTCCAATCGTGAGGATCCGCCAGAATAACCGCTCCATGATACTGCAAAGTCTTGACGGAGGAAGCCTGGGAATCATGGTTCCGGAAACCAGCAGCCGCAGGGATGTGGAGGAAATGATATATAACTCCTATTATAGCCCCATCGGTGGACGGGGCTTTTCTCCCTCTCACCGTGCTGCCGGTTACGGCTTTATGGACGGAAAAGAGTATGCTGGACTGGCGAATGAGCATGTCATGACGATTGCTTATTGTGAGACCGCCGAAGCCTTAAATAATCTTGATGACATGCTCGGTGTTCCAGGCCTGGATGTCATGTGGATTGGTCCGATGGATTTATCTCAGGCCCTAGGCGTTATCGGTGACAGCAGGCATCCTAAAGTACAGGAGGCTGTGGCCCACATTATTGAGCGTTGTAAGGCAGCAGGGGTAGCGGCGGGAACAATTGCTGCCAATGGAGAGGAGGCCAAAAAGCTTCTTGACATGGGCGTGCAGTTTATCGGTCTGAGCTCGGACCAGGCGATGATTGCCTATGCAGGTAAGGCATTTATGAAGGAATTAAAAGACTGAGGAGGATGAAAAATGAAGCAACCAATTGAAACTTATTTTCAAATCGGAACGATTCAATGGATGAGTTATCCGCCGGCAGATTATTCCCTGCTGGAATCCGTTAAGAAGCTGGCAGGTGATGAATTTTTCACGACACTTGAGGTGACCCATGTGGAGGCGGATGAGGAAAGAATGCAATTGAGGACCCTTTTGGAGCAGTCTCATATGAGGGTGTGCTATGGGGCCCAGCCAAGACTCCTCGGCCACGGGCTGAACCCTAACGCAATTGATGAAAATGAGAGGGAAAAGGCGGAGAAAATACTTCTGCACTCGGTGGATGAAGCAGAATATTTGGGAGCGAAAGGCATTACCTTTCTGGCTGGAAAATGGCAGGAGAAGGATAAGGCCTTAGCCTATGGACAGCTGCTAAAAACGACCAGGAACGTATGCAGCTATGCGGCTTTAAAGGGTATGATGGTTGAATTAGAGGTGTTTGATTATGACATGGATAAAAGTGCTTTGATAGGTCCGGCGCCATTGGCATCGAGGTTTGCCGGAGATATGCGGATGACTCATAGCAATTTTGGCTTGCTGGTGGATTTGTCCCATTTCCCCACAACCTATGAGACCTCCCAGTTTGTCATCAGCACCTTAAAGCCGTACATCACTCATCTGCATATCGGTAATGCTGTCGTTAAAAAAGGTTTTGAAGCTTATGGCGATCAACATCCCCGCTTTGGCTTTCCGGACAGTGCCAATGATACCCCGGAGCTTTTGGATTTCTTTAAAGTATTGAAGGAGGAAGGCTTCTTCCGTAAGGATAATCCGATGGTATTATCTCTGGAAGTCAAGCCATGGAAGGATGAAGATGCCAATATCATTCTAGCTAATTCGAAACGGGTGATAAAACGGGCATGGGCGCTATTGGAAGACTAAGGCTAACCGGTGAAAGGAGATGTTAGGATGAAAATTGTAGTATTAGATGGTTTTACTGAAAATCCCGGAGATTTAAGCTGGGAAGGGCTTGAGCAGCTGGGAGAGCTGACTGTATATGACAGAACGGCAGGAGATGAAGCTGTGATAGCGGAGCGGATTGGCGATGCAGAGGCTGTTTATACCAATAAGGTACCGATAAGCCGTAAGGTGCTTGAGTGCTGTCTGAACCTTCGGTTTATCGGAGTATTGGCGACCGGATACAACGTAGTTGATACAGCGGCGGCAAAAGAGCGTCAGATTTCCGTCTGCAACATTCCCTCCTATGGAACGGATGCCGTTGCCCAGTTTGCAATTGCCCTGTTGCTGGAAATTTGCCATCGTATCGGGCACCACAGTGATGCGGTTCACCAGGGCAGGTGGAGCAGCAATCAGGATTGGTGCTTCTGGGATTATCCTTTGATTGAACTGGCAGGTAAGACGATGGGGATTATCGGGTTTGGCCGGATCGGCCAGAGCACCGGCCGCATTGCCCAGGCTATGGGAATGAAGGTACTTGCTTATGATTCCTTTAAAATAATACCGGAATTGGAATCTGCGACCTGCAAGTATACGGATTTAGATACATTATTTGCCCAGTCGGATGTCATTTCCCTTCATTGTCCCCTTTTTCCGGAGACTGAGGGAATGATTCATCAGGGCAGCATCGCAAAGATGAAGGATGGTGTCATTATTCTTAATAATTCCAGAGGCCCTTTGATTGTGGAGGAGGATTTAGCACAGGCCCTGAAAACAGGAAAGGTATATGCCGCCGGTCTGGATGTGGTGTCCTCAGAGCCAGTCAGGGAAGACAATCCGCTGTTAAAGGCGCCCAACTGTCTGATAACTCCCCATATTTCATGGGCACCAAAAGAAAGCCGGCAGCGTCTGATGGATATTGCGGTAAAGAATCTGAAAAATTTTCTGGAGGGAGACCCAGTAAATATAGTAAATACATAATATTAGCAGATTGGGAGGGCGGAAGACGAATATCTTCCTGATTTAAAATGGAAAAACTGGACTTTACGGCAGCCTTGCCGGAATTTAAAGAAAAAACATATAATATTGCTGAATTCGGAGCAGTTTCCGGAGGGCTTATCCTGAATTCGAGGCCCCTTCAAGAGGCTATAGATTTTGCAGCAGGACATGGGGGCGGCCATGTCCTGGTACCGGGGGGCCTCTGGCTCACCGGACCGATAGAATTAAAATCAGGAGTGGATTTGCACCTGGAAGAAGGAGCCCTTTTGCTGTTTGATAAAAGCAAAGAAGAATATCCTCTCCATATTACCGATTATGAGGGAACAAGAAGAATCAGGGCTATTTCTCCCATTCATGCCAGATGTGCTGAAAATATTGGTATAACCGGCAGGGGAATCATTGACGGAAACGGTCATCTTTGGCGAATGGCCAAGGAGTTTAAATTCACCTCCAGAGAATGGGAAGAAAAGCGGTCTGTCAGCCCGGATACTTTCTTAAGTACTGAGGAGGGGGAGGTTTGGTATCCCACCAGCACTGCTTTTGAGGGATTTCGTTATGGCGAACCGGACTTATCAAAGCTTGATGATGTAAAAGCCCTTGAAATGGCAGCCCCCTATTATGACTACTACCGCCCGGTGATGGTGGAGCTTACCCATTGCAGTCGGATTCTGATTGAGGGCGTCACACTCCAGAACTCTCCGGCCTGGAATCTCCATCCTCTTTTCTGTGATAATCTGACAGTGCGTAATGCCTGGATCAGAAATGATGATTCGGCGCAAAACGGAGACGGGCTGGATCTGGAATCCTGTCAATTTGTTGAGATTGACAGGGTGAACTTTGACGTGGGAGATGATGCGATCTGTATGAAGGCCGGAAAGAATAGCGAAGCCAGGAGGATAAAAGGTCCGACAGAAAATGTTTATATCCATGACTGCACCGTGTACCGGGGCCACGGCGGTTTCGTGGTGGGAAGTGAAATGTCCAGAGGAGTCCGTCATATCCTGGTGGAGCGCTGCACATTTATCGGTACCGATATCGGCATTCGCTTCAAGTCGGCGGCCGGCCGTGGAGGTGTGGTGGAGGACATTACCATTCGGGATATAAATATGGTGCGGATTCCCGGTGAGGCTATTCTTTTTACAATGGGATATGCTTTAAAGACGATGAAAAACGGCACCTTATCCATTGAAGCACCAGAGGACGCTGAGGATTTACCGGAGTTTAAGAATATATCGATATCACGGATTTATGGCAGAGATATACAGTGGGGCATTCGGATTGACGGCTTAGAACAGATGCCTGTCCATGATATCCATATCAGTGATGTTGCTTTACAGGCAAAGCATGATATTGATATAGTAAATGGTAAACATATCTTTTTTAAAAATATAAATATCAAGGGGTAAAAGTAATCATAGAACTCCTTTTAGTCACCCAGGCTTCAATGCCGGCCCCTTCGAGGTCAGAGAGAAACTCCTGCTTGATCGCCAAAGTCACAGGATTCACGAAGATTCATGTGTTTGCCGTGACGGTAAAACAAAATAGCCTTGACATTTCATTTCTTACTCCCTATAATTAAAAAATACGGTAATATTAGTATTATCACATCATAATAGGAAGAAAAACTTTGATGGAGACAGTAGGACCATGGGAAATCCAAAGAGAGCCGGGGAGGGTGGAAGCCTGGCGAAAGTAGCATGGGTTCGAATATCACTCCGGAGTTTCCGGCTGAAAGCATCTGCGGTAGGTCAGGACGTATTTTCTGCGTTAAGGGAAAGCATATGCTGGTATGCGGTAATAGGTGGTACAACGGAGATATAGTGAGGCTTTCGTCCTGATTACGGGATGGGAGCTTTTTTTATATATGGAGAAATGGAGGTCGCTAAAGATGTACAAGAAAGTCCCTACAGACTTGAATTTTGTAGCACGAGAAAAAGAGGTAGAAAAATTCTGGGAAGACCATGATATTTTCAGAAAGAGCATGGAAAACCGTAAGGGAGGGGAGACATATCCGTTCTACGACGGTCCCCCTACTGCCAATGGGAAACCCCACATCGGACACGTTTTGACCAGAGTTATCAAGGATATGATTCCAAGATACCGGACCATGAAAGGGTATGACGTTCCCCGTAAGGCCGGTTGGGATACCCACGGACTGCCAGTTGAGCTGGAAGTGGAAAAGATGCTGGGCCTTGACGGCAAGGAACAGATCGAGGAGTATGGCCTGGAGCCATTTATTAAGTATTGCAAGGAAAGCGTTTGGAAATACAAGGGCATGTGGGAGGATTTCTCAAAGACCGTAGGCTTCTGGGCCGATATGGATGACCCTTATGTAACGTATGAGAATAATTTTATTGAATCTGAGTGGTGGGCATTAAAGAAAATTTGGGAAAAGGGTCTTTTGTATAAAGGCTTTAAGATCGTTCCCTATTGTCCGCGGTGCGGAACTCCCTTGTCCAGCCATGAGGTGGCTCAGGGATATAAGGATGTAAAGGAACGCTCCGCCATCGCCCGGTTTAAGGCAAAGGGAGAAGACGCCTATATTCTGGCCTGGACCACAACTCCGTGGACCCTTCCTTCCAACGTAGGCTTATGTGTGAATCCTGAAGAGACCTATGTAAAGGTGCAGACAGGAGACTATACCTATTATATGGCAGAGGCTCTGTGTGAAAAGGTTCTGGGAGAGGAATACACGGTTTTAGAGAAGTACACAGGAAAGGACTTGGAATATAAAGAATACGAGCCTTTATTTGACTTCGTAACACCAAATAAAAAAGCATATTATGTAACCTGTGACACTTACGTTACCTTAACTGACGGTACCGGTGTCGTTCATATCGCTCCGGCCTTTGGTGAGGATGACTCCAAGGTGGGCAGAAAATATGACCTTCCATTTGTACAGCTGGTCAATGCGGCAGGCGAGATGACAGAGGAAACCAAATGGGCAGGCATCTTCTGTAAGAAGGCGGATCCAATGATATTAAAGGACTTGGAAGAAAGAGGCCTTTTATTCTCCGCACCTGTATTCGAACACAGCTATCCTCACTGCTGGAGATGTGACACCCCGTTAATTTACTATGCAAGAGAATCCTGGTTCATTAAGATGACGGATGTAAAGGAAGACTTGATCCGCAATAACAATACGATCAACTGGATTCCGGAAAGCATCGGAAAAGGACGTTTCGGCGACTGGCTGGAAAATGTCCAGGACTGGGGAATCAGCAGAAACCGTTACTGGGGAACGCCTCTTAACGTTTGGGAATGTGAGTGCGGGCATCAGCATTCCATCGGAAGCATTGAAGAATTAAAGTCCATGTCCCCTAATTGCCCAGAAGACATTGAGCTTCACCGTCCTTACATTGACGCAGTGACCATTACCTGCCCGGCGTGCGGAAAGCAGATGAAGAGGGTACCGGAAGTAATCGACTGCTGGTTTGACTCCGGTTCCATGCCCTTTGCGCAGCATCATTATCCTTTTGAAAATCAAGATCTGTTTGAGAAACAGTTCCCGGCTGACTTTATTTCTGAGGCCGTGGACCAGACTAGAGGCTGGTTCTACTCCCTCCTTGCCATCTCCACTCTGATTTTCAACAAGGCGCCATATAAAAATGTAATCGTTCTGGGGCATGTCCAGGATGAGAACGGGCAGAAGATGAGCAAATCCAAGGGAAATGCGGTAGACCCATTTGATGCTCTGGATACCTACGGGGCAGACGCTATCCGCTGGTATTTCTATGTGAACAGCGCCCCATGGCTGCCCAACCGTTTCCACGGAAAAGCGGTTATGGAAGGACAGCGCAAATTTATGGGTACTCTGTGGAATACCTATGCATTCTTTGTGCTTTACGCGAATATTGATGAATTTGACCCCACAAAATACAGTCTGGAATATGAGAAGCTCCCGGTCATGGATAAATGGCTACTCTCCAAGCTGAATACGCTGGTGGGAGATGTGGATGCATTCCTTACCGGCTATCAGATTCCGGAAGCAGCAAGAGCGCTTCAGGATTTTGTTGACGATATGAGCAACTGGTATGTACGCCGAAGCAGGGAGCGTTTCTGGGCAAAGGGAATGGAGCAGGATAAGATCAACGCTTATATGACTCTTTACACAGCTCTTGTCACCGTAAGCAAGGCGGCGGCTCCGCTCATCCCGTTCATGACCGAAGAGATCTATCAGAACATGGTTTGCAGCGTGGATAAATCTGCACCGGAGAGCATCCATTTGTGCGATTATCCTGCGGCAAATAAAACCTATATCGATAAGCAGCTGGAAACTGACATGGATGAAGTATTGAAAATCGTAGTCATGGGCCGGGCTGCCAGAAATACTGCCAATTTAAAGAACCGCCAGCCGATTGGCCAGATGTTCGTAAAAGCACCTCATGCCCTTCCTGTATTCTATCAGGAGATCATTGAGGAAGAGCTGAACGTAAAAAAAGTGGCGTTTACAGATGATGTAAGGGATTTCACATCCTACAGCTTTAAACCCCAGTTAAAGACTGTTGGGCCGAAATACGGCAAGCAGCTTGGAGCCATTAAAAAGGCCCTTTTAGAGGTCAACGGCAATGAGGCTATGGATACCCTGAATGAAACAGGCGCTCTCACCTTTACTTTTGACGGAACAGAAGTTGTGCTCACCAAGGAAGACCTTCTTATTGACACCGCTCAGACAGAAGGCTACGTATCCGAAGGTGATAACACCATCACCGTTGTGTTGGATACCAATTTAACACCTGAGCTTTTGGCAGAAGGCTTTGTGCGTGAGCTGATCAGCAAGATCCAGACCATGCGTAAGGAAGCCGGGTTTGAGGTGACGGATCACATTCTGGTATACAGCAAGGGCAATGAAAAAATTGCCGGTATATTAAAAGACCATGAGGAAGAAGTAAAGAGCGAAGTGCTTGCGGAAGACGTCATCCTTGAAACGCCGGCCGGATATGTGAAAGAATGGAACATTAACGGTGAAAATGTAACCCTGGGTGTGGAGAAGGTTCAGTAAACGGTTAGGAGGCCTTGTAGAATGAGTATGGGATTTGATAAGGAGATCTTTAAGAAAAGTGTTCTGTTTAATATGAAGAATGTATTCCGTAAGACGGTTGATGAGGCTACTCCGGAGCAGATGTACCAGGCAGTGGCCTATGCAGTAAAAGATGTTATCATAGATGAATGGATCGCAACCCATAAGGCGTATGAAGATCAGGATGTAAAAACCCTGTATTATCTGTCAATGGAATTCCTTATGGGCCGTGCTCTGGGCAATAACATCATAAGCATTATGGCTCAGCCGGAAGTAAAGGAAGTTCTTGAAGAACTGGGCTTTGATTTAAACACCATTGAGGACCAGGAGCCGGATCCGGCTCTTGGAAACGGGGGGCTGGGCCGTCTTGCGGCCTGCTTCCTGGATTCCCTGGCAACTCTCGGGTATCCGGCTTATGGCTGCGGCATCCGATACCGGTACGGCATGTTCAAACAGAAAATAGAAGGCGGATTTCAGGTGGAAATTCCTGACGACTGGCTGAAAAACGGTTATCCATTTGAGCTTCGCCGCGCCGAATATGCCACAGAGGTAAAGTTCGGAGGCTATGTAAGTACCATAAGGGAAAACGGAAGGGAACGCTTTATCCAGGAGGGGTATCAGTCTGTCCTGGCAGTTCCCTATGATATGCCCATTGTAGGATATGGAAACAATGTGGTGAACACCTTAAGGATCTGGGATGCCCAGGCCATCAATACCTTCAGTCTGGATTCCTTTGACAGGGGTGATTACCAGAAGGCAGTGGAACAGGAAAACCTGGCGAAAACCATCGTAGAAGTCCTTTATCCCAACGACAACCATTATGCAGGAAAAGAACTCCGTTTGAAACAGCAGTACTTCTTTATTTCCGCCAGTGTACAGAGAGCGGTTATGAAGTATATGGAAAAGCATGAAGATATACATAAGTTCTTCGAAAAGACGGTTTTCCAGCTGAATGATACCCATCCAACGGTGGCAGTCCCAGAGCTTATGAGAATCCTTCTTGATGATTACAGCTTAAGCTGGGATGAAGCATGGGAGATCACGACAAAGACCTGCGCCTATACCAACCATACCATTATGTCGGAAGCTCTGGAAAAATGGCCCATTGAGCTGTTTTCCAGACTGCTTCCAAGAATCTATCAGATCGTAGAAGAAATAAACCGGAGATTCCAGCAGAAAATCATGGAGATGTATCCGGGAAACCAGGAAAAGCTTCGGAAAATGTCCATCGTTTATGACGGTCAGGTCCGTATGGCCAATTTAGCCATTGTGGGAGGCTTCTCAGTAAACGGTGTTGCCAGACTCCATACTGAAATTTTAAAGAACCAGGAGCTAAAAGACTTCTATCAGATGATGCCGGAGAAATTCAACAACAAGACAAACGGCATCACCCAGAGGCGGTTCCTTCTCCATGGAAATCCCCTTTTGGCCGAATGGGTGACGAGAAAGATCGGAAACGACTGGATCACCAATCTGCCTCATATACACCGTCTGGCAATCTATGCCGATGACCCCAGGTGCCAGCAGGAGTTTATGGATATCAAATACCAGAACAAGGTGCGCCTGGCAAAATATATTAAAGAGCATAACGGCATTGATGTGGATCCCAGATCCATGTTTGATGTGCAGGTAAAGCGTCTCCACGAATATAAGCGGCAGCTTATGAACATCCTGCACGTCATGTATTTGTACAATCAGCTAAAGGATAACCCAAACCTTGATATGGTTCCCAGAACCTTTTTGTTCGGCGCAAAGGCTGCGGCAGGCTATGAGCGTGCAAAGCTGACCATTAAGCTGATCAACGCGGTGGCTGATGTGATTAACAATGACAGAAGCATCGGCGGTAAGATCAAGGTTGTGTTTATTGAGGATTATAAGGTTTCCAATGCGGAAATCATCTTTGCTGCGGCAGATGTGAGTGAGCAGATATCCACGGCAAGCAAAGAAGCTTCCGGCACCGGAAATATGAAATTCATGTTAAACGGCGCCCTGACCCTTGGAACCATGGATGGAGCCAATGTGGAAATCGTAGAAGAAGTGGGAGCGGAGAATGCCTTTATCTTTGGTATGTCCTCCGACGAGGTGATCCGTTATGAGAACGAGGGCGGATATTATCCCATGGAGATTTTTAACAACAATTACGAGATCCGCAGAGTACTGATGCAGCTGATCAACGGCTATTATTCTCCCCAGAACCCGGAACTGTTCCGCGATATTTATAATTCCTTATTAAATACCCAGAGCAGTGACCGCGCGGACACCTACTTTATTTTAAAGGATCTCCCATCCTATGCAGAAGCCCAGTGCCGGATCGACCAGGCGTACCGGGATGAAGCATGGTGGGCGAAGGCTGCCATATTAAATGTTGCAAGCAGCGGCAAGTTTACCTCAGACCGAACCATCGAAGAATATGTAAAGGATATCTGGCACTTAGAGAAGGTAAAGGTAGAGCTGGAAGAAGTATAAGATTGCAAAAACGTTCCGGAAGTGATTCCGGGGCGTTTTTTTGCATATATTGAACAAGGGGACAGGAAGATGGAAAGGTTGGTGATTCGGATTGATAAAAAAAGCGGTTATGGCGTGTATCCTTGCGCTGTTGTTTCCATACATAATTACTATGGCCTGGACGGGAAAGATCGAGGAGAAGAGAGAATTTCCCATGATCACCAGCGGTAAGAAGATCATTCTGGACCGGAAAAGCGGAGAATCCTATATGGATGTGGAAGAATATCTTCCCGGCGTAGTGGCTAAGCAGATGCCGGCCGATTATGGCAGGGAGGCTTTAAGGGCCCAGACGATCATTGCCCGGACATACATCTACGGAAAAATGAACGGGCAAAATGAAGTGAAGGAATCGGAGCTTCACATGGAGTATCTGGAGGAACAGCAGATGGAAAAGCTTTGGGGAAGCGAATCCTTTGTTGCCAGCTATCAGGCGGTGGAAAATGCTGTCCGGTCTACCAGGTCGATGGTCATGATGTATGACGGGAAGCTGATCGATCCCTTATTCCACCGGGCAAGCACCGGAAAGACCAGGGCAGGAGATGAAAACCATCCGTATTTACAGGAGGCTGCTTGTCCCAGGGATGTGGAAGCGGAAGGTTATCTCACCATGGTTGCATATAAAAAAGAAGATTTTGCGGAAAAAATCAATCAGATTTCCGGCGATGTACCTGTGAAGGCAGATCAAATTCCGGGAAGCATTCAGATCGTTCTCCGGGATGAGGGGGGATATGTGGGGCAGATCCAGATAGGCACCAAGGTTTATACGGGAGAGGAAATTCAGCGGGTTCTGGGACTTCCATCCGCAGCCTTTGGTTTTGAAGAATATGAAGAGGGAATCCGTGTGGTTTGCCAGGGAATTGGGCACGGATATGGCATGAGCCAGTATGGAGCCAGGTGCAAAGCAGAGGAAGGCTGGACGGCGGAACAAATTCTTCCTTATTTTTATAAAAATATTGTTTTAATTTCTGAATAACTCTTTCACTCTTGGTAAGAATATTATCGAGGTGATAAACGTGAAGGAGAAAATAAGTCAATTGTTCAAGGATAAAGTATTCCTTGTCCTGTTGGTTCTAGGCCTGCTGACTATAGTAGCTGCAGCAGGAGTCATTACCATTCAAAGAGGAAATGGTGGAGGAGAAAGCCCTTATCTGCAAGTACCGGATCAGAGCAATATGATTGTTGAAGAATCAGTCCCCCAAGAAACACAAGTGGCAGTTGCAGGAGACTCCAATGCAACGACGGAAGAGGAAATGCAAGTGGCTGATTCCAATAAAGCCTCTGCAGCTCAGGAAACACAGGCTCCGGCAGTAAAGGCCGGAACAGACAAAAGCGCGGCAACGTCTCTGGTACTTAATTTTAGTGATGCAACCAGAATGACCTGGCCAGTACGCGGAAATGTCATTTTAGACTACAGCATGGACACCACAATCTATTTTCCAACTCTGGACCAGTATAAATGCAATCCAGGGCTTGTGATCCAGGGAGATGTAAGTACTCCGGTTGTGGCTCCTGCCAATGCAAAAGTTGAAAAAGTCGGCTCCAATGAAGAAATCGGAGGCTACGTTGTCTTAAATATGGGCAACGATTATACAGCTATCTGCGGCCAGTTAAAAGAGCTGCAAGTTGTAGAAAATGAATATGTCAAAGAAGGTCAGGTCTTAGGCTATGTAGCCGAGCCTACCAAATATTATTCCGTGGAAGGCGCCAACGTATACTTTGAATTGACTCATAATGATAAGGCGATTGATCCCCTGGACCAAATGCAATAAGCCAAAAAAAGAAATCTCAGGAAAATGTTATAAAAAAATAATAAAATGTTCATACGTGATTAAGAGTCATCTGCTATACTATAACCGATCAGTCAAATACCCGCAGCAAACTGTGGAATATTTGACCCCGTGGGTAGCCGCCAAAGTCAGGTTCGCTTGACCTTGGCTTGTTGCCTTCACGAGAATCAACGGGGAGTGTGGCTATGAACATATTATTTTTTTTAACACCTAAGAATGAGGTGGCTTATATTTTTGAGGATGATTCTCTGCGCCAGGCGCTTGAGAAGATGGAGTATCACAAATACTCTGCAGTGCCCGTCATAAACAGACGGGGGAAATATGTAGGGACAATTACGGAAGGGGACATGCTTTGGGGAATCAAGAACAAATTCAATCTTAACTTAAAGGAAGCAGAGCAGGTAACGGTGGCTGCCCTTGACAGAAGGTCAGATAACCGTCCCGTATATGCGGATTCCAATATGGAAGATTTGATTGATAAGGCACTGAACCAAAATTTTGTGCCTGTAGTAGATGACCAAAAGAATTTTATCGGGATCATTACCCGCAAGGATGTTATTCGTTATTTTTATAACAAGTCCCTGGAAGTGCAGCAGCCGGTGACAAACTGTAAGACTGCAGCCATTCAATAAAAATAAAAAAGCATTTTCCGCCAAATATCTGGCAGAAAATGCTTTTTTTTATTTAAAAACACTTCACGAATCCTCGAATCCTGAAATCTATTGAAACTCATCGCATTTCTTGCTATAAGAAAAAAGTAAAAAACAAGAAACTTAAGGACAAAATAAATATAGAAAGTAATAAAAGTAGAGCTTAATAATTATAAATACACAAAAAAATACATTGTATAAAAAAATACCTCCATAAACTAAAACAATAATTTCATGTTAAAAAGCAATTTCTGTATATTAAAAAGCAAGATTTGTAAGGCGAAAAGACATCTTGTATGATACACTGAGTTTACAAGTCAATACAGAAAGTTTTTTGCTGAATATGAAAAGGAGGAGGAATAAACATGAAAAAACGGTTTATTATGCTGGCAGGTGCATGTGTGCTGGCGGGAGTGTTATCGGGGTGCAGCAGTGGTGCAAAAAGCGGATCCGCGGATACGGGGGCAAAGAACGAATCTACAGAAACAGCAGCAAAGAGCGAATCCACGGAAAAGGCAGAAGCGTCGGAACCTGGAAAAAAGGTGATCAATGTCTGGGCATTTACTGATGAAGTGCCGAAAATGATCGAAAAATACAAAGAACTGCATCCGGATTTTGATTATGAAATCAATCCTACGATCATTGCCACAACAGACGGCGCTTATCAGCCGGCACTGGATCAGGCACTGGCGGCAGGCGGGACCGATGCACCTGACCTGTATTGTGCAGAAGCCGCATTTGTACTTAAATACACGCAGGGAGATGCCAGTCGATATGCGGCTCCCTACGAGGACTTGGGAATTGATGTAGCCGCAAAAGTGAAGGAAGCGGACATCGCCAAGTATACCATGGACATAGGAACCAATCAGGATAACAAGCTGGTTTCCTTAGGGTACCAGGCCACCGGCGGCGCATTTATCTATCGCCGTTCCATTGCAAAGGATACTTGGGGAACTGATGATCCGAAGGAAGTCGGCGCAAAATTGGGAGCGGGAAGCAATAGCTGGGATTCATTTTTCAATGCTGCAAATGATTTAAAAGCCAAAGGCTACGGAATCATATCTGGTGACGGTGATATGTGGCACGCAGTGGAAAACAGCTCAGATACAGGCTGGATCGTGGATGGCAAGCTGAATATTGACCCGAAGCGGGAAGAGTTTTTGGATCTGTCCAAGAAGCTGATGGATGGAGGCCTTCACAACGATACCAGAGACTGGCAGGATGCCTGGTTTGCGGACATGAAGGGCCAGGGCTCAAAACCGGTTTTAGGCTTCTTTGGTCCGGCATGGCTGATCAACTACGTTATGGCTCCTAACTCCGGCGGCGAGAAAATCGGAGAAGGAACCTTTGGTGACTGGGCAGTATGCGAATCTCCTATCGGCTTTTTCTGGGGCGGCACATGGGTAATGGCAAATAAAGACTCTGAGGTAAAAAAAGCGGTTGGTGATATTATCCAGTGGATCACCCTGGAAACTTCCGAAGACGGCTTGCAGTACATGTGGGCAAACGGTACTATGAATGATGCGGGAACAAAGGACACCGTAGCTTCCGGTACAGTTATGGCCAAATCAGACGGCTCTATTAACTTCTTAAACGGACAGAATATGTTTGACGTATTTGTTCCGGCAAATAAGTATGCAAAGGGTACCAACCTTACACAGTACGATGAAACCATTAATATGTATTGGAGAGATCAGGTACGGGAATATACCGCAGGAAACAAGAGCAGAGAACAGGCGATTAAGGATTTCAAACAGCAGGTAGCAGATAATCTGGATATCACCGTTGAATAAATAATCTTGAGCGGGCAGGAGGGGAGGATCTTTCTTCTTGTCCGCCCGATTGCGTTGAATGGAGGAACTTACATGAAACGAAAGCATTCTGGTTATGCGAAATGGGGATACATATTCTGTCTGCCCTTTACCATTGCATTTTTGATTTTCACTTTATATCCGATTATTTTTACTACTGTTATTGGATTTACGGATTGTAAGGGATTGGGTACGGTAAAGTTTCATTTTCTGGCAGATGATCCATTTTTAAACTTTAAGAACATTTTGGCAAATCCCTCGTTCCAGAAGTCATTTCGGAACACTCTAGGCATGTGGATATGCAACTTTATCCCTCAGATAGGTCTGGCCCTGCTTTTAACGGCGTGGTTTACGGATAACCGGAATCACATCAAAGGAAAGGGACTGTTTAAGGTATTATTTTATATGCCAAACATTATTACCGCAGCTACCGTCGCCATTCTGTTCAACGCCCTTATCGGCTATCCCATGGGACCGGTCAATGATATTTTGATGACTTTAGGGATCACGGACCAACCAATTAATTTTCAGGTCAACAAAGCCGTGGCAAGGGGAAGCGTATCATTTATTCAGTTCTGGACGTGGTATGGCTATACCATGATAATTTTGATATCCGGCGTACTGGGAATCAGTCCTGAAATCTTTGAATCCGCAGAGGTTGATGGGGCAAACCGGATTCAGACCTTTATCTATATTACCATCCCCAACTTAAAGACCATTCTGCTGTTTACATTGGTAACCAGTTTGATTGGCGGCTTACAGATGTTCGATATTCCCAAGCTGTTTTTACTTGGCGGACCGGATAATGCCACCTTAACCACCAGCGTATTTATCTATAATCAGGCCTTTAGCGGCAGTTACTTATACAATCGGGCTTCCGCCGCCAGTATGATCATGTTTGTGATTATTTGCGCGGCATCGGCAATTTTGTTCTTTGCAATGAGGGATAAGGACGAAGCGGAATTGGAGAAGCTGAGCAAACAGCAGGAACGGGAATATAGGAAAATGCAGAAGGAACGGAGGAAATCACATGAATAAAAAGCGCAGCTCATTGATATTGAAAGTCATTATTTACGTGGTATGCATTTTCCTTGCAATTTTAAGCATTGCCCCGTTTTATATTATGGTGATCAATGCCACCCGTTCCACGGTACAGATTCAGCAACATGCAATTTCCCTTCTTCCTTCTACTTATATGATGAAGAATATAGCTATTTTGCTTGGGAAAAGTTTTAACCCTGCCAATGGTTTTTTTAATTCCCTTATCATTTCCACAGGGGCAACACTTTGTGCGGTATATTTTTCCAATATGACCGCATATGGGCTGGTGGTGTACAACTGGAGATTCCGCAGACCATTTTTCAGCTTTATCATGGCGATTATGATGGTTCCGGCGCAGATAACGATGATCGGTTTCTACCAGATGGTTTACCGGATTCATATGACGAACAATTTCCTCATGCTCATATTACCGGCCATTGCCTCTCCTTCTATGGTGTTCTTTATGAGGCAGTATATGTTGCCTTCTTTGTCAATGGAAATCATTCAGGCTGCCCGCATTGATGGGGCAGGGGAGTTCTATATCTTTAACCGGATTGCTATGCCGATAATGAAACCGGCCATAGCAACACAGGCGATCTTCTGCTTTGTGTCCAGCTGGAACAACTTGTTTACTCCTCTGGTACTTTTGACAGATCAGAAGAAGTATACCATGCCCATTATGGTAAGCCTGCTGCGCGGGGATATTTATAAGACAGAATACGGCTCTGTTTATATGGGGCTGGCTTTGACCGTGCTGCCCCTGATTGTGGTTTATCTGCTTCTTTCCCGTTACATAATTTCCGGTGTTGCTTTGGGTGGTGTTAAGGGATAGACGAAATGGAAAACTGGCTGCGAAACTCGGTGGGATTGTATTTTGTATACTTCTTAAAGCACCGGCTAAAGGAGGCCGGATTGTTGAACCCGGTTTGGAAAGCGATTGAGGTGATCGAATCGCCGGCCAATAGCATTTCCTGAGCCGCCTGAATGCGTTTGCGGCTTAAATAGTCATAAAAAGTAGAGTTGGTATGTTCTTTAAACAGGCGGGAAAAATGGTATTTGGAAAAGCCTATGTGGGCGGCCATTTTTTCTAACGTTAAGTTCTCCCCGTAATGGGCGTCAATGTAGGACAAAAGGCCTGTGAACTTCTGGTAATACTCATAATGTTTTTCCTGAGAGGTTTGTGAATTGGCGGAGAGGGCATGATAGTACTCTCCGCCAATTGTCGTTAAGATGTTGATGAGGACCGCATAAATAGAATATTCCCAAAAGATCCCGCCTGGAAAATAGATGTCGTTGATCTCCATGAAACCGGAATAGATCCGTTCATAAATCCGGCTATGGTTTTGCTTGTTCATAAGGCATGGTTCTAACAGAACCACATCCAGAAAGGAGGAATCGTAAAAGCTGGACAGCGGTTCCATGTTGAACATATAAATGAAGCGGGAACCGCTGGTGGCTGGAAGGATCTCATGGATGGAGAAGCGGGGGATAAAGAGAATGTCGCCCGGATGTAAGGTGAAGGACTTTTTGTTGATGATGACGGTATAGTCGCATTCCACGGGTATGAGAATTTCCAGTGCACTGTGCTGGTGAGGCGCGTAGCCTTCCGTTTGAATGTTATGCCAGATACGGATATTGGAATTAAGGGAATATTCTACGTTTTCTAACAGGCCTTCCACTTGTCTGCCCTGGAAGGAACGGTCTTCGGGCCGTTGGTAATATGCGGATTTGGTCATATGGTGGTCCTCCTTCCTGTATGCCGCTGTTTCTGTAATTATACTGAAATTTCCTCTAAGTTTCTACTGGAAGATTAGCTTAGTTTCCCCATTTTTTCCTTTTCCTCTGCTAAAAGCTGATGAGATTCTGTTAAGGAAGAGCCGAGGATTTTTAACAGAGTATCCTTTTCCAGGGTAGGAGAATAGTAAAACCCCTGCTGGTAATTGCAGCCGGCTTCTGTCAGGATTTGGTTCTGGTTTTCCGTCTCCACGCCTTCGGCAATGATGGTCATATCAAGATCCCTTGCCATCCGGACCAGCCCTTCAATGACGGACCGGGACCTTGGATTCGTCTCAAGCTGCCATACGAACAGGCGCTCAAGCTTTAAGGTATCCACTGGAAGCTCCAGGATAGAGGAGATTCCGGAGTGGCCGGAACCGAATTCATTGAGGATGATCTCCACGCCCATTTCCTGCAATTGCTGAAGGGTCACGTTGATGTTTAAATAAGCCATGATCAGGGCACTTTCCTGGATCTCCAGGGCAAGCTTTCCCTCAGGTATGTGATAGATATCCATCATCCGCTTCACTTCGTCAAGGAAATCTTCCTGTAAAAAAAGAACGGGTGAAATGGGAAGAGCAATGGATTCAAATTCGCAGCCAGCATCAAGCAGTCCGTGGATGCACTGGGCTGTTTTTTCCAGTGCATAGTATTCGATGGCCCGTATCTGCCCGGAATCCTCTGCAACAGGAAGGAATTCGCTGGCTCCGATCATCCCAAGGCCTTTAATGAAGATGCGCATATAAAGCTCTGCCCGGGTAAAGGTCCCCGTATCAATTTGAAGGGTAGGGCGGTAACGAACCTCCACCTCTTCTTTTTCCAGGGCTGTCTTTAGATAAAGGGCAATGGTATGGCGCCGCTGCAGCTGTTTCTGCAAAACACTGTCAAAGACGACCGCCTGATTGGGACCTTCGTCTTCCGCCTTTATAACGGCCAGATCCAGACACTTTAACATCTGGTCCGGAGAATCGGCGTGCCCGGGATAGGAGCATATGCCCATCTGTGCGGAACATAAGCAGTCGGTCCCGTTGACCTTCCAGACATGGTCAAACCTTCCGGCAATCGTCTCAGCAAGCTCATAAGCCTGTCCCTGGGTATATTGATCCAGTATGATGATATATTCCACGCCGATATAATGGTAGACGCCTTTTCCTGTCACTTCTTTTAAATATGTAAGGATCTGTTCCAGAAGGCTTTCACAGTATTCATAACCAAATACCTGGTTTAGCCGTTTAAAATTCTCTATGTGAAGCTTTAGCACAGCGCCCCGTTCCATAGAACTCATTACCAGGCTTAGATGCTTTAAACAGGCTTCTCGTTCCGGTTTGCTCTCTGATAAAGTATCTTCTATCACCTGGCTTTTGGTCCCTGTCTCTGTTTGAAGGGGCAGAGCTGTCTTTTTTCCAAACCAATTCATATGGATTTCCTCCCTTTTATCGGCTATCTGATTTAATTGTATTATAAAAGCATGGTGAAATCAAGAAATAATTGGAAGATAGAAAACAGGCATTAATCTGGAAATAGAGAGAATAATAAGGATAAGAAGAACTTTTTTTTGTATGTCAGCGATAAAGGCAAGAGGTGGAAAGAATGAAATCAATCTGGACAGAATCAGCCAGAATTCCTGGTAGGAATCCATTGACAGGAAACAAACGGACAGAGGTGGTAGTAATAGGAGCTGGAATGGCAGGAATCCTTACTGCTTTTTATTTGCAAAGGCACGGGCTTCATGTGGTGGTGCTGGAGGCAGACCGCATAGGAAGCGGGCAGACGGGATTTACAACGGCGAAAATCACTTCCCAGCATAATCTGATTTATGAAAAGCTGGCACGAACGACTGGGGAAGAAACGGCAAGGCTGTATGGAAAGGCAAACCAGCTGGCGGTGGAAGAGTACGGAAAACTCATTAGACGTTATTCGATACAGTGCCATTATGAACAAACGGATGCATATGTATATTCGGTTCAGGAGTCAGAGGTGCTTTCAAGAGAGGCGGAATGGGCTGCAAGGCTTGGGCTTCCGGCTTCCTTTGTCAGGGAGACCGGACTTCCATTTCCTGTGCATGGAGCGGTACGTTTTACCGGACAGGCTCAGTTTCATCCTCTGGAATTTCTAAGAGATATATCTGCAGGGCTTACGATTTTTGAGCGGACAAAGGTTCTCAAGGTTCAGGGGCATGAAGTTGTGACGGATAAAGGGGTGGTAAAGGCAGAAAAAGTGGTATTTGCCTCCCATTATCCTTTTGTTAATATCCCTGGATTTTATTTTGCCAAAATGTATCAGGAAAAAAGCTACGTTCTGGAGCTTGAACCGGTTACATCTTTAAAAGGCATGTATATTGGAATTGACGAAAGGGCATATTCCTTTCGGAATGCCGGTGATAAGCTTTTATTGGGATATGGAAGCCACAGGACCGGAAAGGCGCCAAAGGATAATCCCTTTACCACGATGAGACGGGCAGGGGAACATCTATTTCCGGAAGCGAAGGAAATTGGTAAATGGACGGCCCAGGATTGTATGACGTTAGACGGAATTCCCTATATTGGGCAGTTTTCTTCCCTAAGGCCGGATTGGTATGTTGCTACAGGCTTTGGAAAATGGGGCATGAGTTCCTCCATGGTGGCAGCAAAGATACTGAGCACCCAGATAACAGGAAGGAAAACACCCTATGACGGAGTATTTTCTCCCAGAAGGCATCATTTGAAGGCAGCCGCGGGCACACTGCTTTCCCATGGCATGCAATCAGTGAAGGGACTTTCAGCCGGAACCATGCCGGGAGCCGTAAACTGTCCCCACATGGGATGCCGTCTGGTATGGAACCGGTATGACAAACGCTGGGAATGTCCATGCCATGGATCTTCTTTTGAAATTAATGGAAAAATTTCAGCAGGCCCTGCACAACAGGGTATTCCTTTCATAGATTGATATTAGAAACTTTCAATAACGAAAGGAGTCATACATCCTATGGATTTTTATACGAAGCAATGGTGTCCTGAATATATGACCGGCACCGGCTCGGCCGGCTGGGAATATGCCATGGGGCTTGATATGTCCGTAAGCCCTGGTACGGTAATTCGTCCTGACATGCCGCTTGGTTCGGGTCCGGCAAAGTCCGCAGAAAATGGGACTGATCCCATACTTATGAAACAACAGGATATGGCCTCAGGTTCCGGCCCTTGGATGCCGCCCAAAAGACCAAGATGTCCGGAAACAAGAGGTGAATCTGAGGCAGCGCCTATGCCCATGAATTGCCAGCCAATGCTATTATGCCCAATGCCGGAAAAAAGCAAGGAGATGCCAGCCCGTACGATGCCGGAGAAATGCATGCCGGAAAAATGCAGAGAGATGCCAGCCTGCCCGATGCCGGAGAAATGCATGCCGGAAAAATGCAGAGAGATGCCAGCTTGTCCGATGCCAGAAAAATGTATGCCGGAAAAATGCAGAGTGATGCCAGCCTGCCCAATGCCAGAAAAATGTATGCCGGAAAAATGCAGAGAAATGCCAGCCTGCCCGATGCCGGAAAAATGCAGAGTGATGCCAGCCCGCACAATGCCGGAGAAATGCATGCCAGAGAAATGCAGGGAGATGCCAGCCCGCACAATGCCGGAGAAATGCATGCCGGAGAAATGCAGAGTGATGCCAGCCCGCACAATGCCGGAAAAATGCATGCCGGAGAAATGCAGGGAGATGCCAGCCCGCACAATGCCGGAGAAATGCATGCCAGAGAAATGCAGAGTGATGCCAGCCCGCACAATGCCGGAAAAATGCATGCCAGAGAAATGCAGGGAGATGCCAGCCTGTACAATGCCAGCCCGTACAATGCCGGCCCGTACAGTGCCAGAGAATTGTATGCCGGTATGTGTCATGCCGGTACAATGCCCGGAAAAAGAGAAGGAAGCTGCGGCTCCTATGAAATGTCCGAATATGGCAACAAGTCCCGCATTTGTGAAGTGCCCTGAAATGCCGACGTGCACTGCTCCGGCCATGCGTCCCAGCATGCCCGCACCAGCTCCTTGTCCAGCCGAAAATATAGACCAGTTTCCGGTTGGAATGGCATATGTACCATGGCAGTGCTGGCAGGAAGTGTATCCGTTAGATACTGCCATGAGCATGGGAACCATCTTCCCGGATCTGTTTAAACCATTTATTATGGGGGGGTGCCAGTGATGATAGGTTATAATGTTGATTGCGATATGCTGTTAAAGCAGGTATATGAAGCCAGCTTTGCAATGGATGATGTGGTATTGTATCTTGACACCCATCCAGATGATCAGGAAGCATTAGACTATTACTTTTATGTAGCTGATATGCGGCAGCAGGCAATGCAGGCTTATGAGGAGCAGTGCGGCCCTCTGATGGTTGATGGAGTCATGGATGAGAATTACTGGACCTGGATCAATGATCCATGGCCATGGGAAGGAGTGTGCGGCTAATGTGGAGGTATGAAAAGAGATTACAGTATCCGGTAAATATAACGACTCCTAACCCCAAGATTGCTTCCTTTATTATTAGCCAGTATGGTGGCCCAGATGGAGAAATGGGAGCTTCCATGCGTTATCTTTCCCAACGCTATTCCATGCCTTATAAGGAATGTAAAGGGCTTCTCACGGATATCGGAACGGAAGAATCGGTACTTCGTAGATATCCGTCAAAAACCTCATTAATCCTGGTAAGGAAGTTTCAAATAAACATCCAGAGTAAATAGGTCATTTCCCTGGCCAAGGCGATTGCCTTTTTTGATTTTCGTATAGTACACATGGTCTACCACCTGTTTGAGAAGAATGTTTTTCCTGAGGGGATCTTCAGTTTCTGCGTACGACCTTAATATTCCTTCAAAGTATGGAATAAATTCCTCCTTCTTTGCGATACGGTTCCTGACCTCAATGATTTCATTCTGGATATTTTCTATGAGCCTGTCATTTTCATCTATTTTCTTAGTAAGTTCTTTTGATCGCTTGCGGAATAAATCCAAGGAATAAACCTGTTGTTCAAAATAGTCATATACTGTCTCTAGCTGTTTCTTGAGGGTAGAAGCTTCGTTCTGATATCCGGCTAACACTGCCACCTTCCTGTCGATTACTTCCTTCCAATCTCCGGAATCCTCATTTTGTACTTTTATTTCATAATCTTTTAAGTATCGTTCCAAAAACTGCAATAGGCGTTCTTCAACTAAATAATAAAAAGAGCCAACGGTAGGGCAGTTATGAGTTTTACACAGTATGGTATCTGAAGGATTCCTGGAACCTGCTGGGCGGCGGTACATTGACATTTTACATTCACTGCAATACATCAGGCCAGCCAGGGGGGATTTTATTGTAAGGAAAGCGGAGGGTCTGAAATTGGCTTCCAATCGTTTCTGGGCTGCATAAAAAATATGTTCATCTATGATTGGAGGATGAATGGCATCAAATATCTCACAATCTGTATTGATCGGCCGCGATCGCTTTACCGCGCCATTTTCTATCATTTTGACTTGCTTGCGCTTCCCGGTTTCCAGCTTCCCTATGTAGGCGTAGTTCCGCAGCATTCCTCTAATCACGCTGGCTTCCCAGTGATCTGATTTACGAGGAGGAATCTTCATATCATCAAGCAGATGAGCTATTTGCGTGGTGCCAAGCGGAAGATTATCAGATTCGGGAGTCCCAGATGTAAATAGCTGAAAAACAAATTGTACGATTTTTGATTCTTCCGGGAGAGGCTTTAAAGTGAATCCCTTCTCATGAGGGAGCTTCATTCTCTCGAACCCATAAGGAGCAACATTGCCGGTCCATTTCCCCTCTTTGACAGATGCACGGCGTCCGTTTTGCAGACGTCGGTTGATTACCTTGTATTCTCGCCGGCTCATAAAAAGGCCGAATTCAGCATATTCTTCGTCAAATTCATCATTTGGATCGTAGGTCTTCATGGGGGTAATAATTTTCGTATTGCCGTACTTGAATGTTTCCATGATAAGTCCCTGATCTCTGGTATCTCCACGAGCCAGACGCTCAAGCTCTATGACAAGAACTCCGTCTGGCCGATTGTTTTCTATGTCAGAGATCATCTGCATCATTTCTGGCCTTGCAGCAATGGTTTCGCCAGATACGACCTCCCGGTAAACATGGGATATGGTAATACCTAGCTGCTCAGCAAGCTCTTTTAATCGGTTTTCATGACGGGCCAGGGTTTCGCCCTCTCCGTGGGCTTCTGCATCCCGGTCTTCTCTTGATTTTCTTAAGTACATATAATAAGTTCCTGACAGATCTAACATTATATCATCTCCTTGTACAGTCTATTGTATTTTGGGCACAAAAATACGCCCCTTGCCAGGGCGTTCCGAAAATGATATAATTCCATTGTCGAGATGGATAGATCTTTCCGGAAGCCCGGTAAGAGAAATCTATGTAAAGCCGTTCGGTGTTGGTAGCACCGGGCGGTTTTTATTTACCTTATAGTCAATATATAACTATCTTTTGTACCATACGGTTCCAAAGTGATGAAGAGTGGATTTTGAGATTCCTCCACTTCTTGCGGACATTGAAAAAGGAAGTGAACTCCTAATGTATCCAAGGGCTTTATGGTTGTAATGCTAGCGTAGGTAAATCTCGTAATTTACTCAACCATCTTGAAACTATTGAGTGGTTCAAAAATATTCCCTGGCGGGAGCCAGTAAGTACAGTATAAGGTGATATGGTAAATTTCACAAGAGAGGAATTGTGATACATATGAAATATGCAATAGGAGCAAGAGCTTACAGCGGCGGAAAAATCGTAGCAAAAGTTCATCTGGAACAGGACGGTAAAGAGGGCGGTTGCACAGAAACAAGAAACATGGAATCTGGGTGGATACCTTCGACGCCGAAGAGGAGGCTATGAGGTTTTGGAATAATTACCGGAAGGTCTGATACTGCCAAACATCGGTTATGCAAGTTCTGCCGGTACCGGCCTCGCTGTCCAGACTGCGGCAGGCGATACCCATGTAAGGACTATGAGAGGAGGGAAAGAAGTACGCAACAAGTACAACCAATGCTGCATAGCTTTAAGCGAAGGGGAGGTGCCGTGCATGGTAGTTTTTGAAATGAAAATTGGAAATACCATTGTCCGTGGCCATGATGACTGCGTTGTAAGAACAGCAGCTGAACGTCAGGAAATCCTGGATAACATTGGTCGAATTGCTGCTGGTATTTATCGGGATAAGGAAAAGAAACAAAAGGAAGGAACCGGCTGAGGCCGGAGCCATTGGACAAGCATTGCCGGGGCAGCAGGAGAGAGAAGAGATAAAATCGGGGAGCTGCAAGAGGGCAGCTGCAAGAGGGCAGCTACAAGCGTGACCAGTAATGGATCGATTTCAGCCTGGCTGGCAGTTCCGGTTAAGATTTGGCGGCGTTGGCTGATTAAAAAAAGAATAGGGGGTTTCCCCCTACTCTTATATAGTAAGAACTCTCTGTCATCAGGTTCTTCTTAGAATTCGTTAGATTGGTTTTGTATTTTGCATCCAACATTTTCGATGCAAGATTTGATAGAATTTTCGTCTGTTGATTGATTGTAACCAACTTCAATGGAGCCTCTTGTTACATCAATATTGACCGAAGAGATTCCATCTACTTTATCCAGTGCATTTTTAAGCTGAGTTTTGATCTCTGAATTCTGTATGCCTGATATATCATAGTGTACTTTATTCATAAGACAACTCCTTTCTTTTACGGAATATTTCAATGTTATTTGGAATCTAAGATTCTTTATCTTTCGAATTATCTGCCTTTAATCCGAACACAGCTCGTGCGCTTTCAGCTTGTGGATTGTGGTTGATATGTTTTGAATGAAAAGTACCATCTTCTTTTTTATGATTCTTTGTACTTCTTTTTGAATTATCTTTGCCCATAGTTTACCTCCTTACTATTTTTAGTATACCATTCATTTAATAATTTGATTCTATGATTGGTTTCCAATTAAAGCCAGAAAATTGTATGATGTATGAGTAATTAGTGAACAAAATTAAAATAATAAGTTATGTAATAAATCAATCATTTTATCATGAGTATTGGTATATTACGGATTACTTTAAGTTATTTGGATATAGGTAATCTTTAATTAGCATGTCAAAGAGGTATGCTAAAATTTGAAAAAATTGTAACGAATTCGATTCTCCGTAGTCTTATGTATGAAAGCGAGGTGAAAAAGTGACGGACTTCAATCAAATATATAATCTTTACTTCAAGGATGTTTATAAATATGTTCTGTCAATAAGTAGGGATGAAATGATTGCGGAAGAAATAACACAAGAGACATTTTTTAAGGCTTTAAAAAATATCGATAAATTTGATGGGAAGTGCAAGATCTATGTGTGGTTATGTCAAATTGCAAAAAATACATTCTTCACATACAAAAAGAAAGAAACGTATCATGAGGATTTGACTGAGGCGGAAAATATTCATGTTGATTCAACGATTGAGCAGAGCCTTTTATCGAAAGAATCTGTATTTAACATTCACAAAGAGCTTCATAGCCTAAGCGAACCCTTTAAGGAAGTTTTTATGCTGCGAGTGTTTGGAGATTTATCTTTTTCACAGATAGGCAGCTTATTTGAAAGAACAGAAAGCTGGGCGAGGGTCACTTACCATCGAGCAAAAATGAAATTAAAGGAGAAAATAGAATGCGAATAACCTGCGAAATAATAAAGGACCTGCTCCCATTATATCACGATAATGTATGCAGTAAGGATAGCCGCAAATTAGTTGAAGAGCATTTATCAACCTGTGAAAAGTGCCGTGACGAATTGAAGCAGATCAACATAGAGATTAAAACGGTTAAGAATACGGAGGATGTTAAAGTTATGAATAATATTGCAAAGAAATGGAAACAGGATAGATTGTCCTCCTTTTTCGCCGGCATATTACTTTTTTCTATTATTGCCAGTGTGGGGTGCTTGGTGGCATATAATATAATCGGCAGTTATGTGACTACAGAAGGATTTCTGGTAGAACCGTTTGCTTTGATTCCGCTATCCTACCTGTTTGGACTGTCTGCACTGTTATCAGGTGTTATTCTGGGGATCATGGCTATAAAGAGACGCTTTGTAAATTCTAAATAATTGTATGGAAGATCATGAGCATTTCCGGCAGAGCAGCAGTTTTATGACCATTATGCGAAGATGAAGAAATATACTGACATCGTTACGCACATATGAGAAGAATGCGAGCAGCAGATAATCCCCCCGCAGCCGGTAAGAAGACGGTCGGCCTGTTTAAATTCAGACTTAAGGCAACAGCCTAACATAAATCCCAATCAATCCACATAACTATATTATTTATTGCATAATATTTAAAAATATCTATTGTTATAAGGAAAGTGGTAATATATGAATAAAATTCTGGATGAAAATTATTTCGACTTGATTGTTGAAAATACAATGAGCCCGGTTAACAATGAAGATGTAACCCCATTGAATGAGACTTATCATATATTACATGTTAGTACGTCTAAAATTAATATCTGTGACCAAAGCCAGATTCCTTATTATTATTTACCTGATTTATATACCCCGATATCGATAATTGATAGAAATGAAGCAAATAATGAAAGCTTTCGGTTTAGTTCTGAACCTGCTTTGCATGGGAAAGATATTATTATAGGTATAATAGGCACAGGGATTGATTATCAGCATCCAGCGTTTCTCCATAATGATAAGACGACACGCATCATTTCTATATGGGACCAGTCAGAACAAAGTGGTACGATTCCTGCGGGTTTTACTTTTGGCAGTGAATATACTGGAGAAACGATTAATCAAGCATTGTCATTAAAGGATCCATTGTCCATAGTTCCCTCCATAGACACAAACGGGCATGGAACAGCGATTGCCAGCATTATCGCTGGAAGTCCTGATTCCAATCATTCTTTTAGCGGTATTGTACCAGAATCTGAACTTTTGATTGTGAAACTAAAGGAAGCAAAACAAAATCTTAAACAGTTGTTTTTTGTCCCAAATGATTCCTTGTGCTTTCAAGAGTCTGACTTAATACTTGGAATAAGGTATTTAATTACGGTATCTCAAAACCTGAATCGGCCTTTAGTTATATGCATTGCATTAGGGAGTAATCAAGGCGGCCATGATGGAATCAGCCCGATCAGTACTTTTTTAAACGGTATTGCAGAACTGCCAAATATCGGAGTTGCTGTTGCGACAGGAGATGAGGCAAACAAAGAAAGGCATTACTTTGGCCATGCTTTTTCCGAGCCTTATTATCATGATTTTCAATTGAATGTAGGAAGCAGTGACAAATTATTTTCTATGGAAATTTGGCCATATGCGCCAAGCAGCTTATCTATTGAGATTATATCACCTTTGGGGGAATCTACAAAAAATATTTATCCTTCGTTTGCTTGTAATGAGTTTGCTTTTGAACAAAGTCAGAGTATTCTCTTTGTTAATGATTTTGTTTTTCAGAGCGGAAGCAGAAATCCATTAATTTTAATACGTTTTATAAATCCTTATCCAGGAACTTGGCATTTACGTATTTTAGGTGTAGAAACTACACCATTTTCTTTTCATGCGTGGTTACCTTCCGGAACTCTGATATCTGACGGGACCTTTTTCATAAATGCAGATCCGGATACCACTATAACCGCACCAGGTAATACGACGGATCCCTTAACCGTTGCTGCCTATAATCAAATCAATAATAGCATATTAACTGATTCCGGAAGAGGTTATACCAGATTACGTATCATGAAACCCGATATAGCGGCTCCTGGTTACCAGATACCGTGTGCTGTTCCAGAGAACCAGTATGGAGTGATCAGCGGAACCGGAGCAGCTGTAGGATATGCGGCGGGGGCCATAGCGATCGCCTTGGAGTGGGCCGGTATAAAAATAAATTATATCAATTTAAATGGGAATCAAATCAGAGGGCTGTTAACGTTTAATGCTCTGCGTGATCCGGGCGTAATTTATCCAAATAATATATGGGGATATGGAAGATTAAATATTCAAAATTTATTAAATATGCTTTTAAATACTGAATCATAATAGAAAGTAATTTCGAACCAGACTGGTAATATCACCAGCGTTTTCAGGATAAAGTTACCGAAAATCAAATATCATTTTACGAAAAAAGAGGTAGGGTGCCTATATCCCTACCTCTTATAATACTGTTCATACCATCTTGCTTTTCTTTTGTATTCTGTTTTTTCTTCTTTTATCTCACCTGATGCTCTAAAAAATCCGCATGCTTTGTTATTGACAGCACAGCTTACTGTCTCTGCATTGTAGTTAGGACATTTATTTATATCTGGCGCAAGTCCGCACATTCCTGCCATAATTACCATCACCTCCAAATATAAGTATAAGAACAAATGTTCGATAAGTCAAAAGGAATTATTTGGAATTATTCATAGATTACTGACATCTATCAAGTACCAACGAGTTAGCTCATCTTGAGATCGTGGCAACCATTGTTCACCAGCTGACAAGAAATT
>NZ_DAMAUN010000059.1:0-6871 GCF_032078915.1 Lacrimispora sp.
TCCATAAACAAGTCTTAGTTGAAAGGAGATATTATGTGCGATCACTCTAAAACAACTGCAATTGTAGGGCTGGGCGCTTTGGGAATGCTTTACGCCAGCCAGATTACTGCCTCCCTCGGCCCGGATAACTTATTCTTTCTTGGGGACCGCGAAAGAATCGAGCGTTACCAGCAAAGGCCCTTCACCATAAACGGCAAGCCTTTTACCTTTCGGATCGAGGACTGCACAAAAGCCCGGCCAGTGGATTTTATTATTGTGGCAGTCAAATACGGCGCCCTCTCTTCTGCCCTGGATACCATGGAGGCCAGCGTTGGTCCTGATACCACGATCTTATCGGTCATGAATGGAATCGACAGCGAGGAGATCATTGCAAAACGGTTCGGCAGGGAAAAAGTACTTTATTGCATTGCACAGGGAATGGATGCCATGAGATTTGGTTCCAGTCTTACATACACCCGTCCGGGCACGCTCTGCCTTGGAACCAGGACCGAAGGACAGGAAACCAGACTAAAGGACTTAACCTGTTACTTTGACAGGGCCGGCGTATCCTATATGGTTGAAGCCGACATTGTAAAACGTCTTTGGGGAAAATTCATGCTGAATGTGGGAATCAACCAGACCTGCATGGCCTTTGAAACCAATTATGGCGGAGTGCTGACTCCTGGAGAGCCCTATGACGCCCTGATCGGGGCCATGAAGGAAGTGATCAATCTTTCCCAAAAAGAAGGGGTTCACTTATCGGATGAGGATATGGATTTCTACATAAACCTGATCAAAACCCTTTCTCCGGAAAGTGTTCCATCCATGCGCCAGGACGGAATAGCCCGCCGATATTCTGAAGTAGAAATGTTTTCCGGAGTTGTCCGCCGTCTGGCGGCAAAACACGGATTAAGGGTTCCGGTCAATGATATGCTTTACGAAAAGATCAAAGGAATAGAAGCAGCTTATCCTTCCCTGCCTCATGATCAATATTGTTCATAATCAGATTCTCTTTGCATAAATATGTATAGCACCAGAATGCAAAGAGGGGGCTTGATTTTGGAACGAATACTTGACAATAATTATTACGATCTGTTCGTGAATAACGTTCTCATTCCACTACATCAAAAGGACAGTGATATTACCTACTTAAATGAAAGACTTTCTTTGGAACATGTCCCGGCAGAATCTATGAACCCCTGTAACTTAGGGCTGTATTCTTACAACAGTTTTCCGTCACTTTACACACTAAATTCATTAGTAAGCTTAGACATATCCGGAATTACAGCGGTTCAGAACAATCCTGATTTAAGCCTGTTTGGAAAAGATGTATTAATAGGAATCATAGATACCGGTATTGACTACCGGCATCAGGCTTTTAAAAACGCTGACGGGACCACCCGCATTCAGTCAATCTGGGATCAGACCGATCAAAGCGGTGAACGGCCGGATGGCTTTACATTTGGTTCCGAATACGACAGAGATTTAATAAACAAAGCGTTACAGTCGGATAACCCTTTATCGATCGTTCCCTCGGTTGATACCAATGGCCATGGTACGGCAATTTCCAGTATTGCGGCCGGTACCCCAACCACTGACCAAAGATTCCGCGGAGTTGTCCCGGAAGCTGATCTGGTGGTCGTAAAATTGAAAGATGCGAAAAAGAATTTAAAGGATCTCTTTTTTGTACCGGATGGACTTCTGTGTTTTCAGGAATCCGATATCATGCTTGCCTCAAGTTACCTGGTTTCTGTCTCCATAAAATTAAATAAGCCCGTGGTTATCTGTATTGCCCTTGGTACAAGTATGGGAGGACATGACGGAAACGGCCCATTAAGCAGCTATTTAGATTACCTGGCACAGCTACCTGGAATTGGGGTTTCGATCTCAGCAGGAAATGAAGGAAACAAAAAAAGACATTATTTTTATTCTACTTCACCTGATGTCTTTTATAGTGATTTTAGTTTAAATGCGGGAAACGATGACAGCATGTTCTTCATAGAAATCTGGGCCGCTTCCCCCGCTCAGCTGTCCATCAGCATAACCTCCCCTACCCGGGAGGTCACAAGATTAATTCCTCCATCGATCAATGGCTGTATCAATTATAATTTCAATATAAGCCTGACAAACGCCTGGATAAACAATATTATTTACGAGCAGAATACCGGGGACCAGCTTATCCTGCTGCGTTTCACAAACACGTTTCCTGGAACCTGGCAATTTCATTTAGAAAATAATAATAATGATTCATTCTCCTTTCATGCATGGCTCCCATCAGGAAATCTGATAACAGACGAAACATACTTTATAAACCCGGATCCAAACGTTACTATTACTTCTCCGGGAAACGCAGTAAGCCCGCTGACCGTTACTGCCTATAATCAGCTAAATAACAGCATCCTGGAAGAATCCAGCAGAGGCTACACGAGAATTGGAGTGGTTAAGCCCAGCATTGCAGCTCCGGGCTATCTAATCCCCTGTGCAGTTCCGGGAGATAAATACGGCACTGCCACAGGAACGGGAGCCGCAGCGGCCCATATGGCAGGGATCATGGCAATGGGGTTTGAATGGGGGATTGTCGAAGAGAACTATATCCAGATGACTGGCGGTATTGTTAACCGGCAGCTGATTTTGAATGCAACCCGTGACAACGCCAATACATATCCAAATAACATATGGGGTTATGGCCAGGTGGAAATTAACAATTTTTTTAAAGTGGTTAGCGGTCCTTAAACTTGATAAAGCGTTTTGAAACACAAAAAAGTGCGTTTCCAATGGAACCGCACTTTTTTTGTATCGCTGAATGGTACAATCGTAATGGCAGAATGGATCACTGCAATATGCCCAATTTAAGCTTCCAGACCAGTATCCTGATTACAGAAGTGTCAATCTGCTCTTCTTTCAGAGTCCTCTTATTTAAAGCATCTAAAACGGCAGGAATTTGTACGTCAAAGTCAGTCGCAACCAGTAAGTCATTCCCGGCGGCAATGGCCAGAACAGCCGCCTCCGATGTACTGTTCTTAATGGCATCCATACTTAAGTCATCCGTCATAATCACTCCCTTGAAATTTAAGGACTCCCTTAATATATCATGAACCCCACGGGAGAGGGAGGCAGGATGATTCTCATCCATGGAAGTTACGATATTATGGGAAACCAGAACACTGTCAGCCCCAGCTTTAATCCCGGCCTCAAATGGCAGGAAGTCACTCTGGACAAATTGTTGATAGTCTCTTTTATCTACCGCGGATCCCGTATGCGTATCCGTATTGCTGCCATAACCGGGAAAATGTTTCAGCGTGCTTCCGATCCCCGCTTTTTCCATTTCCCGGACAACGTTCCTGACATAATCAGACGTCTCCCGGGCTTCCCGGCCAAAGGACCTGGGGTAAATAAAATCATCCGGATTTACAGAGACATCACAGACAGGAGCCAGATTAACATTGATCCCAAGCCCTAGCAGAACGGCAGCCTTTTCCTTTGTATCCGCCTCAATGGCTTCAAAGCCGCCCTGTTTATACAAATCCTGAGGAGACTTAAACGGTTCAGAACGGAAAGCCGCGTATTTGCTGACACGGCACACGGTCCCGCCTTCTTCATCCACTCCCATGAGCAAGGGGATGGAAGATGCATTCTGACAGCTCTTAATAAAATCCTGGATGCCGGTTTGGGTCTCATCCTTAAAATCGTCTCCAAACAGGATATAACCGCCTAAATGATACTTCACAATATCCGGAACGGCACTGGCTTTGCGCAGGCGGACAAAAAACATCTGCCCCACCTTTTCCTCAAGGGTCATGCTTAAGAGCAGCTCTCCTGCCCTTACCTCATAGGGATCACTGCCAGAGGTAGAATCCGTCTGTCCGGCCGTATCCTCTGCCTCTGCAGACTCTGTGGTTGAGATATGGATTGTGGGTTCTGTAGGATCTGCAGGGTGATCATCTGTTCCGTTTGCAGTCGTTTTTGTTTCCTCAGTGTCCAGGCTGCCGGATTGACTGCCAGAATCCGGGAAATGCCTCCCACAGCCTGCTAAAAGAAGCGGCAGGAGCAAGAGCACAAAGAAAAACATATATTTATTTGGTTTCATCAAAGTCCTTTCTGATCCGTCGGTAAAAGAATTTAATGATAATTATATCGTTCATGCCAGCAGCGGTCAAGAGTTACACAAAAAAAGATCGGTGCCGGGACTTAATTCCCGACACCGATCTGCCTGTTTTGCAGACTCTTTCTTACACCCTGCTGGTATTTTCAATATAGTGAAATTGCTGTTCTAAGTGGCTGACGTATAACAGCAGCCTTTCATACAGCGGCTCTACCTTATCACCATACGTTTCTTCAAGGCTTTTTCCAATTTCCCTAATGGTCTTACTGCCGTCAATTTGTAGAAAGACGCAGCTTCCATACTCATCCATTGTAATTCTTTTATATTCCGGAATTTTGAAACCGAGTTTTCTAAAAACCCGTTGAATCTTGTGATCCTGTTTTATAAGCATGGTCACAATGCCGTTTTTATCAACCTCGTATTCCAGTTTATCGGAAATCTTAAATATTAGATTTAAGACCTCATCATTGTCATTTAGCATTCTTCACTTCACTCTTAAAAAGCGGTATAGCGGTCGCCAGTACAAGAATGATCAATAAGATAAATGCCATTCCATTAGAATTTGCAAATCCGCTTGGGCCTTCACCACTGATAATTCCAGTTACCTGTAAAACGATTCCGATAAGTCCAATGATGGATCCGCCGGCAACAAGACCTGATGACAGGCTTACACCGTTAGAAACTTTCGCTTCCTTTTCTCTTTCATTTTTGGAATATTTCTCAACTAAGAAACGAACCAGGGCTCCTATCAAAATAATAGAAGTTGTGGATATCGGCAAATAAAACCCGATTGCAACTGTCATTACAGGGAGTCCCAGCAAAAATAAAACGATTCCCATCATAATGCCGCAGATGATCATAACCCAGGGCAGCTGACCCGACATGATTCCGGCTGTCAATGTTGCCATTAAATTCGCCTGTGGCAATGCAAACGGAACATTGTCTCCAGTCATTGAGAGCTGATTGGAAAGCAATAATATGACACAGGTAACTACCACAACACCTACCACTGAAGAAATGGCAAAATATTTCTGCATTTCATTCTTGCTTCCGCCAATGATAAATGAAACTTTTTGCGATTGGCAGTAACCGCCAGCTGCAGCGATTGCAGTAACAATAAAGGAACCGAATAACAACAGAGCCTTGTTATCATCCACGCTCTTCCAGCCTAATCCCACAAACAGTAATGTAACGATAACGATGGAAGCAATAGTCATACCGGATACAGGAAGGTTTGAAGTTCCGATGGTACCGGTTAAACGGCCGGAAACAATAACAAACATCAAAGACAGCACCATGGATAAAACAGCACCCAGTACAGCCATGGCAATGTTGCCGCCAGATACCAGGAAACCACCGATGAAGCCTATGATGATACCTGACAGTAATATAACAGTTTCAACAGAAGATCCAGCGCCGCTGGAGCCTTTTCCTCTGGCATTCATGGTTTCCTTTATAGAATTGATAACCGTTGGAATCAGCTTTACCGCACCGATCAGACCGCCGGAAAGCATCATGCCTGCACCGATATATTTTACGTAGCTGCCTGCTATGTCACCGACTCCCATAGCGTTTACGCTGACAGAAGGATTATTCCATACAGCCGGGCCGCCGCTGCCTAAAGTAGCAAAATAACCGATGAGAGGCGTAATGGCAAAGTTCGATAATATAGAACCGGCAAACATGGTCAAGGATACTTCCATCCCCACGATGAATCCTATTCCCAGCAGCAGGGGGTTCACTTCCAGCTGGAATTTCCATTTGTAAAAAGGCTCATGCACAAAGCTGATTACGTTGTTGGTGATATTTAGGAATGAGCTGGTTACTGCGGTTATTAAACCGCCTATTCCAAATCCGATTCCCATAAACTTCAGAGAATCTTTGGCGCCTTCCGAAGCAACTAAGGTTTCCGAAATAGCCATTGACTCAGGATACATTAATTTTCCATGTTCTTCCACGATCAAATAATTGTAGACCAGAGAAGCTGTACCTATACCAAATAATGCACCGCCGACACCGATCACAAGGCCTTCCAGAAATGTTACCTGGGAACCGATCAAAAGAATTGCCGGAAAAACAAATATCATACCGCTGGCAATGGATTCACCGCCGCTGGCCATTCCCTGAAGGAGGGTCTTTCCAAGAATTCCTTTTTCCCTTGCAAACATGGCAATAAATACAGAACCTAATATGGAGCCTGGTATTCCGGCTGCAACTGTAAGACCTGCTTTCATGCCTGAGTAAGCAGTCGATGCCGCAAACAACGCAGACAGAGCAATACCAATGATCAATACTGCAGCATTTCCACCCGATCCGGAGTTTTTAGGGACATATGGAACGTAGTCTTTGCCGGCTATACCGCCATATGCGCCTTTAGATAATTTCTGATTCATACATAGTACTCCCTTATATTCATTATAGTTTGATCAGTTATTGATACAAATTAAAATATAAATTATCAGCGGTATTTCTGCTGCTATTTGAGGGCTTTCAACACTTCTGTCAAGTATTTCCATGTCCTCTGGGTGGATGGGATGCTTAAATGCTCTTCTGCAGTATGTACCCCAACGATCGTCGGCCCAACGGATATCATATCCATCTTTCCTTCAAACTTTTTATCAAAAATTGCGCATTCTAATCCGGCATGAATTGCGCTTATCAACGGCTTTTCGCCAAATAATTTCTCGTATAATTCTATAAACAGCAGTCTTACTTTTGAATCGGGATTATATTTCCATTCCGGGTAATCCGATTCAGCAGTCACCTTCCCGTTTGTAAGTTCGGCAATGG
>NZ_DAMAUN010000059.1:6881-9927 GCF_032078915.1 Lacrimispora sp.
TTATCGTTCCAACAGAGCTTCTGATAGAACTGATGATTTCAATGCTTTCTTCTCCGGTCTCAACTACCCCCAGATTAAGGGAGCTCTCTACAAGGCCCTCAATATCCATGCTGACGCTCTGGACTCCGTTTGGAATCAGGTACATAAAATTAATGATGTTATCCCTTGTGTCTTTCGACATGATTCTCTTCGGCATATTTTCAACAGGATTCAGTTCGACTTTTATATCCGGATCTGCAACTTTGAATTCATCCCTGAATATTTGTTCCAAACTGGAAATCTTCTCTTTCAGCATCGGGACAGCCTCTAAATTTACACACACAACAGCTCGTGCATCACGGGCGATGGCGTTGTGCTTGGAGCCTCCGCTGATGGAACATAAATTTAAATCTGTCTCTAAGCTTACGCTTTTTAAAAACCGGGCCATTAATTTATTGGCGTTCGCTCTGCCTGTATGTATTTCCACTCCAGAGTGGCCGCCCTTTAAGCCAGAAATATCAATGATATAAGCAGCCCTGCTGCTATCTGCATCTTCCCATGTGATGGGAATATTGATCTTGGAGGAGCATCCGCCTGCACAGCTTACCGTCAGGATTCCCTCTTCCTCTGAATCGATATTAATAAGGGTCTTTCCTAATATGTTTTTTGGATCCAGCGCATGGGCGCCGTCCATTCCGGTCTCTTCAGAGGTGGTAACCAACAATTCGACAGGAGGGTGTTCCAATGTATCCGATGCCAGAACCGCTAACCCCATGGCGACCGCAATGCCGTCGTCTCCCCCTAGAGTCGTTCCGTTTGCGTAAAGCATATCTCCAACGATTTTCATTTGGATGGGGTCTGTCATGAAATCATGCATGACATCAGGCCTTTTCTCACAGACCATATCCATATGTCCCTGAATTACGACACCTGGACTTTCTTCATAGCCCTTGGAACCTGGCTTCCTGATGATCACATTCAGCGCTTTATCCTGGATGACCTCCAGATTGTGTTCCTTTGCAAAAGAAACTAGATAATCGCTGATTCTTTTTTCATTTCCTGAACCTCTCGGAATACTGTTAATTTCCTCAAAATAGTGAAACACTTCCACTGGTTCCATGTTTTCCATTGCACTGTTACCCACGGTATATTTTCTCCTTTACTAATATATTTGTCCTCCTTATGTTTAAAAACAGGATTACGGACAAAAAACCTAAATGTGTGTTTTTATATTAGCACAAACAAAGCCAAATTACAATAGGATTTATTGTACAATTTCACATAATATTTCTGTGCTAAATGTTCAAACGATATTAAAATTTTATATTATTTTTTAATTAATATTCACATTTTAGGTTATTGTTAATAAATCCACATTTGTCGTGCTGTCGAATCCTGACGGTACTGCCGCTATCCCCTCGACCTCTATCGGGGATTTGTTTATACGGTCAGCGAAATATGCAGAAAAAGTGCGTTTCCTGTCCGGGAAACGCACTTTTTATCTATCAGTATGAACTTTTACTCAATGGGTCTGATTCCCACATCCATGCTTCCGGACCGGAATCCTTCCAGATCCATGGTGATATAGATAAAACCCAATTCTTTTAAATAAGCAATGATCTCTCTGCTCTTCCCCACCAGATTTCCCATCGCTTCCTTGTCCACTTCGATGCGGACAATGTCTTTATGAAGCCTCAGGCGTACATTTCCTTTCACGAGAGAGCTTACAAATTCCTCTCCTTTTCCAATAAGATTCAGGACATCATAATCAATTTCCGTACCATAGGGAAGACGCGTCGCCATACATGGGGCGGAAGGCCTGGACGCCACAGAGATCCCATACCATGAGGCCAGTTCTTTTACCTGGGCCTTGGTAATGTGTAGCGCTGCCAGAGGACTGATGATTCCCAATTCTCTTAAGGCTTTGATTCCCGGACGGTAAACATGCAGGTCATCTTCGTTGGTTCCATCCATGATATAAGGGATGTTCATTTCCCCCGCATAATCCTTCAAAGACTGGAACAATTTCTTTTTGCATAAATAGCACCGGTTTACAGGATTAAAACGTATCTCCTCCTGTTCCAGCTCATTTACGGAAACCACCTTATGGATTCCTCCCAGCTCCTTTGCTACCCTGGCTGCGATTTCCAGATCACAGGAGGGATGAAGACGGCTGTCAAAAGTCACCGCATAAACAGTTTTTCCCGTCTTTCCTGCGGCATCTGCTGCTGCTTTCAGCAACAAACTGGAATCCACTCCTCCGGAAAAAGCCAGACAGATATCCTCTTTGGCATACTCTGCCATCATCTGTTCCAGTCTCGTTTTTATTTCCAACATGTTCTGTTCCATTATTTCTCCGCCTCCATGCGAATGATACTGTATACAGTCTGATAATCCAGCCCATGTTGTCTGCAAATACTTCTTACACTTTCAAATTCCGGATAGCAGAAGGTCCTGTCTTTGTAGGTGCAGATTTTTACCTCTGCCTCCCCGAATTCCGTCATGACCTTCCTTTTTTTTCGGTCTAAAATGGTTCTGGCTACCGGGTATCTTCTCACTCCGATGGTAGTGGTTTGAATGAACAGGATATCTTCCATTCTGCTTATCTCCTCTTCCCGGCAGATCAGGCTAAGCATATAAGCTGGACGGTTCTTTTTCATGAATACAGGGGTATACCAGACATCAGCTGCTCCGGCTTCCAATAAGGATTCCATGGCAAAACCAAAGGATTCCCCGCTGCAATCGTCAATATTGGCCTCTAAAACCCACATATTTTCTTCTGCCCCTTCTTCCTCTTCCAGAATCAGCATGGCCCGCAGAACGTTTGCCTGTTTAAAGTCCTTTTTCCCTGCACCAAACCCTGTCTTTAAGATCTGAAAGGAGGAGGGAAGATTCTTTCTTGTCCCAAGGGCGGCAGCTATGGCAGCTCCGGTAGGAGTCACCATCTCCCCTTCATTGTCCGTAAGACGAAGCTTCAGACCATGGGCCGACACAATGTTAGCTGTTGCCGGAACAGGAACCGGGATAACGCCATGCTGGCAGCGGACGCTGCCATATCCTTCTGACA
>NZ_DAMAUN010000059.1:9937-21018 GCF_032078915.1 Lacrimispora sp.
TGACAAAGGAGATACCACGATCTCATCCACGCCAAGGCTGTCCACACAAACCGCCACACCGATGATGTCCACAATGGAATCAATGGCTCCGACCTCATGAAAATGGACCTCTTCCACAGGGATTCCATGAGCCTTTGACTCCGCCTCTGCCACAATATCAAACATCCGCTTCGCCAATGCTTTTACCCTGCTGTTGGAATCCAGCCGGTCAATGATTGCATATATATCCTGGAGATTCCGGTGAACTTGGGGATGATCATGTCCATGACTATGGTCGTGGCCGTGGCTTTGGTCATGATCATGGTCGTGATCATGCTCATAGCCGCAGTCATGGCTTTGGTCATGATCATGCCCTTCATGTTCCATATGAACATCAAAATCATAAGCATCCAGTCCGCATTTCCTGGTCCTGCCAAAGTGAAGATGGTAGCCGTCCACTCCCAGGCTTTGCAGAGCCTTTGTAAAAGCCTGCTTATCTGCTCCCAGATCTAAAAGAGCGCCTACCGTCATATCACCGCTGATTCCTGAGTTACATTCCAAATACAGTATTTTTCCCATCTTATTTCACCGCCAGTCGATTGATTTGTGTCGCAAGATACCCTGCCCCATATCCATTATCAATATTTACAACGGAAATTCCATTCGCACAGGAATTGAGCATTGTAAGAAGAGCAGAGATCCCATGAAAGCTGGCTCCGTAGCCTACCGAGGTGGGAACCGCGATGACCGGGCAGTCCGCCAGCCCGGCGATCACCGTTCCCAAAGCCCCTTCCATTCCTGCCACTGCAATAATGCAGCTGGCATTCCGGATCCTGTCCCTCTGGGACAGAAGACGGTGGATCCCGGCTACTCCCACATCGTATATCCGGTCTACGTAACAGCCGAAATATTCCGCAGTCTGTGCCGCCTCCTCCGCTACCGGGATGTCCGCCGTACCGCCTGTACAGACGGCCACGCATCCCTTCCTTTCTTTTTCCGTCCGCTCTACCTTTAAGATCCTGGATATGGGATCATACTGAACCTCCGGCACAACGGATCTAACCAGTTCAAATTGCTCCTCTGAGGCCCTGGTTCCCAGCACTTCACCGTCTCTTTCATAGAATTTCCTATAAATCTCCACCAGGTATGGGTCCGGCTTCCCCTGGCAAAAGACCGTCTCTCCAAAGCCGGAACGAAGCGCCCTGTGATGGTCCAGCTTTGCATAACCCAGGTCCTCATAAGGAAGATCCTTTAACAGCTGTTCTGCTTCCTGAATTTCCATTTCCCCTGATTTTACCAGGTTAAGCATATCTCTAATATCCATGATCCCGACTCCCTCCTCTTACGATGTTCCATTTATGCTAAGAAAAACACACTTTGTGTGTTTTTGCTTAGCTCATTTCCCGCGCAAATCAAGTCTTCTTGTGCATACGCGTTCTAAAAGGCCCTGGGAATGACTGACTACCAAAAGGCCGATGTTACGTCTCTCCACTTCTGATATGAGAAAATTCCAGATCTGGCTCTGGGTGATCAAATCCAGCATGGTGCTGATCTCATCCGCAAGGAGAAACCTGGTTCCGCCACCCAATGCCCGGGCAATGCAGAAACGCTGAAGCTCGCCTCCCGAAACCTCAGCAGGGTACCGGTTTAACCATTCCGGTTCGATACCCAGACCTTCGATCACCCGGTCCTCCACTCCATCCCCCTCCTTTAAAACCTCCTTAAGCTTAAGCCTTGGGTTTACAGAGTTTTCCGGATGCTGCCAGATCATCTGGACCGGACAATATCCCTTGTAGGAAGAAAGGGGCTTCCCGTCTAAAAACACCTCTCCCTGATCCGGTTTTTCATATCCGGCAAGAATTTTGCAGCAAGTGGTCTTCCCAAAACCGCTGGGAGCAATCAGCCCCAGACGTTCGCCGCTGTCCATGTACATGGTCAGATCATTTAATATCTGCTTATTCCCGTTATCATAACGGAATGATATGTTTTTTGCTTCCAGCCTCACCTTATCCCTCCTCTGCTTTTACGCACCGGACCATTCCTCCAGCAAAGCCGACGTATTCCACTTCCTTTAAACACCTTGCCTCCCGGTACTCACACCTGGGGGCATAGGGGCAGCTTAAGGGGCGGTCCTTTAAATAAGGCTGGGCTCCCGGTGCCGCCCGGAATCCATGCTCCGGCATAGCCCTGAAAAGGGCCTTTGAGTATGGATGGCGAAGGAGTCTTTCCTCTCTGAAATCAGCGGCAGAAGCTTCCTCAACGCTGGTACCGGCATAGAATACCACAATCCGGTCAGCGACCTCCAGTGCCAGCTCCAGGTCATGGGTGATGAGAAGCACACCGGCTCCTTCATCGGCCATTTCCCGAAAATGGGACAACACCCGCTTTGCCGCCTCCAGATGCAGGCCCGGTGTAGGCTCATCCGCTATCACCAGCTTAGGTTTTTCCATGACAGCAGTGGAAATTAAGATCCTTCTGGTCATTCCCCCTGACAGTTCAAAGGGATAAAGCTTTTCCACAGTCTCATCAAGCCCATACCGTTTAAGGGTTTTAAGGCTTTCGCCCATACTCCCCTGATCCCGTTTTCCTTTCCTGATCTGAGGCCCCGCCTTCATGAGGGGATCCAGATAAGAAACGCTTTGAGGGACCAGAACGATCTCCTTCCCCCGAAGCTGTCCCAGCCGTTTTTCCGTAAGCTTCTCCCCATAATAAGATATTTCCCCGGACCATGCCGCATTATAAGGCAGAATTCCCAGCACTCCATGGGCCAGAAGGCTTTTCCCCGAACCGCTGGAACCCACCACTGCCACCAGTTCTCCTTCTCTCACGGTCAGGCTTACGTCCTTGACAGCCAAAAGAGTGGTCCTTTTGATCCACCGTTCATATTGGGTAAATGATACTGATAAGTTCTTTACCGACAGAACCGTTTTCTTCTCTTCCAATCCATTCCTCCTACTGATGCAGGGCACCCGGGTCTATAAGCCTGCCCACCATCTCTCCAGTTAGATGAAACAGCAAAACAACAGCAACCAGAAATATTCCTGGAAACAGCGCCAGCCACCATTTCCCCATTGAAAGATATTTCATGCTCTCTGACAGGATCACGCCGATGGCAGGCTGTTCTGAGGAAAGCCCGAAGCCCAGGAACGTGATGCTGGCCTCATGAAGGATGGCATGGGGAAATAACAGCACAAGCCCAACAAGAAGCTGAGGAATTAAATGAGGCGTCATATGCTTAAGGGCTGTTTCAAACCCGCCGTGACCAAGCTTACGGGCGATTTTTATGTACTGGCTCTCCTTAAGCTGAAGAACCTCTCCCCTGATCAGCCTGGCAAGGGAAGTCCAGTGGGTCAAAGAAATTCCCACCACAACGCCCTTAAAGCCCTTCCCCAAGGCAAAGGAGATCAAAACCAGCAAGAGGATATGGGGGATCCCCATGACAAGATCAATGAGCCCGACCACAAATCCATCCGCGGCCTTTCCCATGGATGCTGCAAAAAGCCCCAGGAAAAAGGCAATCACGGTGCTGACCGTTGCTGTTAAAAGGCCAATGCGGATGCTCATGGAAAGACCTGTCATGGTCCTGGCAAACATATCCCGCCCCATCCAGTCCGTTCCAAAGGGATGAGCAAAGCAGGGCGGCATATTTTTTCTGGAAAAATCAGTGACAAGGGCCTCTGTCCTGTAAAGCTGTCCGGCAATGGTCACTGCTGCCAAAAGGGTGATGAATAGCACCAGGAGGCATACCATGGACTTCCGGCCATTCCATTGTTTCATGCGACCTTCCTCCCTTTCCTCATTCTCGGGTCCACCACGCCGTAAAGTACGTTTGCAATAAAATTTCCTGTAAATACAATAGCCGCACTGATGACCGTGATCCCCAGAAGCAAAGGAATGTCACCGCCAAGTCCGGCCGTCACAGCCGCCTGGCCCAGTCCCGGATAGGAAAATACTTCTTCCACCAAAACCGAGCCTCCAAAGATTTCGCTGACCGAAGCCAGCTGAAGGGTCAGGGCAGGCAGGAGAATGTTCCTGATTCCGTGCCGGAAGACAATCTGGCTTTTGGACTCTCCCCTCGCTCTTGCAAAGAGGACATAATCACTTTCCATAACCTGGATCATCTTTTCTCTTGTATGGAGAAGGATATTGGACATTCCGGTAATGGAAAGGGTCAGGCAGGGCAAGATTCCATGCACCACCCGGTCCTTCACAGTGACCTCTGCCGCTTCCATGCCTATGGGGACGCTTAGTCCAATGGGAAGCACCTTAAGCCAGACAGCAAACACCATCAAAAGCACCAGCGCCAGCCAGAAAGCCGGAGTGCTTGCAGTCATAAGAGCATAAGCGGAGATCACCTTATCCACCGCTTTTCCCCTGTTTGCACCTGCCAGTGTTCCAAGGACAAAGCCGGCTCCTCCGGAAACCAGCCAGGAAACTGCCATCAGCCACAGGGAATTTGACAGCTTCTGTCCAATTACATGGGAAACCGGCTGGCGGTATAAAAGAGAGGTTCCCATATCCCCCCTTAGAAAATCGCCGGCCCAGGAAAGGAACCGCTCTGCCGGCGGTAAGCCGGTCCCCCAGTATTCCGAAAGCTTTTCGATCTGCTCCTGGCTCATAGAGCCAAGAGCTGCCTGGCCAATATTGACCTTTAACGGATCAATAGGGGAAACCGATACCAGAAAAAAGGCTGCTGCGCTTACCAGAAAAAGGAGGACAGCCATCCGTATGAGCTGTTTCAGTAAAAACCAAAAGACTTTTCTTTGGGGCCGGCCGCTTTTCATTGTTCCCAGCTCCACTGATCCACGTTATTTACAATAGACCAGCCGTGGCCGTGGGGGTGAAGCTTCTGGTCCGCAACCTTTAAGCCATCCCTTACCCAATATAAATGATCAATATTCACAAGCCAGATCCATGGAATATCTCCGTTCTGGGTAATGCCCGTTTCTCCATCCCACTGAGCCTTTTTCCACAGCTCATAGGATTTTTCCAGATCACTTTCTGCAAGAGCTTCATCCATGTACTGGTCCAGCTTTTGATTGGCATAAGGGGAATAGGCTGCAAGCCCGGTTTCCTTCATGGTATGGTAAATATTATAAAGCTCCATGGGAGTATGAGCACCCCAGCCCCAGATCAAAGGCTGTGACTGAGCTCTATCATAGGCGGTATCCCAGCTTGCACCTTCCATCTGCCCGTCGATTCCCAGCTTTTTAAGCTGATTGATGGTATCTGCCGCAATGGCCTGCCTTACCGAATCTCCTGCCGGATAAAGGAACTGAAGCTCCGCCCGTTTACCATCCTTTACCCTGATTCCGTCGCTGCCCAGTTTCCAGCCTGCCTCATCAAGCAATGCCTCTGCCCCTTCCGGGTCATAGTCTGTCTTTGTAGAAAGCTCATACCATGGCATTTTATCACAGACACTGTAAGCAGGACTGCCGTATCCGTTCAGCACGTTATTTATCATTTCTTCCCTGTCGATTCCAATGTTGATCGCTCTTCTGACCTTTACATCACTGGTAAAGTCATTTCCCAAAGGAATCCCCTCTTCCGATACGCTTCCGGAGGGAATGGCGGGAAGGTTAAATCCACGGTTATCCACGGTTTTGCAGTCTAAAAGACCATACCCGGGTACCGTAAGGTCTGAGTAGGAAGCAGCCGTATACGCAATATCTGCCTGTCCGGACTGGACCGCCGCCAAGGCCCCATCCTCTTCCATGAAGAGGACCGTAACCCGTTTCATCTTTGGCGCTTCTCCATAATAGTCCGGATTGGCACTAAGGATCACCTGCTGTCCTCTGTCCCATTGCTTTAACATGTACCTGCCGGATCCAATGGGGTGTTCCCCGTAATCCGGTCCATATGCATGTTCCGGAACGATTCCTGTCACAGCCATGGTGTATGGCCAGATGGAATAGGGATGCTTCATATGGAACTCCACGGTCGTGTCATCCACTGCCTCTGCCTTGTCAAGCATTGTGAAATCATTCACAGAGCTGGTATCTCTCAAGGTATTATAAGTAAATGCCACATCCTGCCCGGTCAGCTTTTCCCCATCCGTAAAAAACACGTCATCCCGGATCTTTACGGTCCAGGTCATGCCGTCGCTGCTTACTTTCAAGTCCGTTGCCAGATCATAGTCAATGTTTAAATCCTTATCAGTGACCGTAAGCGTACTTTGTATTAAAGGTTCATGGACGTGCTCCCCGGCTCCCCAGCCATAAGCCGGATCAAATCCTGATTCTGGCTCTGAACTGACACCCATTACCACAACGACTCTGTCGTTTTTCCCGGTATCATCTGAATCTACTGACTCTAACACTGTCTGTGCCTGTGTCCCGCCGGCCTTTCCGCAGCCGTTCATAGCCATGGCAGACAGTACCAAAGCCGCAGCAATCCCCCATCTATACTTTCTCATCGTTTTTCTCCTCCATAAGCGTTATCATCGATCCGGTATTTCTGCAAAAAAACAGATACCAGAAACAGCCATACGTATCCCTTGGGGATACCCATACCTTCCTGGTATCTGTTTTTAAAATTGTTTCTTTTATGTATTCTATCCGTTGGTGACTTCTGTCGCCCTTAGGAAAAGTATACGTAAAAATCACCCAAACGTCAACGATTTTTTAAGCAAACGTTTGCAAAACTCCGTTATTTTAGAAAAGTTTCTTTAATAAGATATCCCTTACATATCCGCCGTACTTTTCTTTGGTCAGGACAACCTCGTAACCCTGTTTGATTATGTTGTTTTTGCTGTATCTGTTTTCCGGATGAACCGTACACATCAGATACCGATAGCCCTGTTTCCTAAGCTCTTCCTCAGCGGTCTTCATCATGGAATACTGAAGGCCGTTCCCCCGGTATTCAGGAAGAATGGCGATCGACTCCATATGGGCGACTTTTCCCAGTTCCATTTCGGGAAGACCGATGTCCCGGCCAAGGTTTTCTGCCCCGCTTCCCGGCAAAGCAGCAAGAAAAACACCTGCCAGGGCCCCGGAATCTATTTCAAAAGCCTTAAAACCGATTCCGTTTCCCTCTTTGAGCGCATGGCAGGTGTATTCCGAATCATCGGCAACAAACCAGTCCTTATGCCGGATTTGCTTCCAAACCGATTGCATCACGTCAGCAAAGGTCTGATAATCCGCAGGGACTGCCCTTTCGATTATAAATTGCATATTCCGTCTTCCTCCAAAATGATGGACTCCGGAAGCCTTCCCGGCTCCCGGAATTCAAATTGAAGGACCTGGACCTTTTCCCGGGGCACTTCCATTTCCGGCGCTGCACTCCCTTCATGGAACCAGCTGTACATACCGGCACAAAGCAAAACCATGATCAGACAAAGTACAATCAGCATGATCTTATTATATAGATTTTTATCTTCCATACCGTTTCCCCTTTCTTCCATTATGTAATAAGTCTATGCATCCTTCGGATGCATGCATTCCTGCGCCCGGCTCATTGTTTGCAGAAATAACACTTTAAACCAGCTGCTTAAACATTCCTTGTAAAACGGCACTGCGGAAAATTAGTACAGCCATAAAATTCCCCGAATTTTCCGCTGCGGCGCCTAAGCACTCCGCCGCATTGGGGGCAGATCTCAGCCTCTTCTTTATGATTCAGTTTCCCCATATGCTCATAGCATCTCTGGTTCATGACACAATCATTAAGTGCCCGGTGGGCTCCATCTGTATCAATATGGAAATACGCCGAAATATCCGTAAGGCGGTAGCGGTTTAGCTGGGGTAAGCAGGCTTTTGCCATAAAAAGGGTGTCAACGTAATCATTTGCCACCTCTCTTCCCAAAAGCTCCTCTGCAGCCCTGTACAGGAAAAGCAAGTCAAAGGACTGAATATTGTGCCCTACCAGAATTTCCCCTTCGATAAAGGAAAGAAACTCCGGTAAAACCTCCTTTAGTCCAGGCGCCTCCCTTACCATATCATCTGTAATTCCATTAACATTGGTAGCACCGGCCGGAATATGGGTTCCAGGATTAACCAATGTATTAAATTCGGCAACAGGCTCATGCCCCTTCACTTTGATCGCAGAAATCTCTATAATGGAATCTTCTTCGGCACTGATGCCTGTTGTTTCCAAATCAAATACAACGTAATTCTCTGCATATTCATTTAAACGTCTGCCTGTAAACTGTCTGATGGACATAGATACCTCCATTCTTTTGTAGGTGAAAAAAGTATATGTAACACCTCCATTATACTCTCTGCCCTTCCATTCATCAAGCAAAAATCATCGAATGGCCACCATCTGCTCCGCAACGGTCTCCGCTTCTTGCGCCGAAAAATATCCGCACTTCTCCATTCTTTGAAGAACCTTCATCTGCCGTTTCTCCGCCAGAACAGGATTTTTCGACGGAGCGTATTTGGAAGGGGCATTGGGAACACCGGCTAAGAGAGTACTCTCATACTCCGTCATTTCCTCCGGCCCTTTTTTAAAGTAGCCCTCGCTGGCAGCGCCCACGCTGTAATATCCGTCTCCAAAATAAATACAGTTTACATACAGTTCAAAAATTTCATCCTTGGTATAATTTCTCTCAATATCATAGGCCATGAACACTTCAGCCGCCTTTCTGGCAATCTCTTTTTCCTGGTCAAAATATAAGTTCTTAGCAAGCTGCTGGGTTATGGTGCTTCCGCCTTCCACAAACCGCCCGGCTCTGATATCGTTTACAGCGGCCCTGGCTATGGCAATAAAGTCGATCCCGTTATGGCGGTAAAAACGGTGATCCTCAACGGATATGACTGCATTTACATAAATCTGGGGCAGGTTTTCGTATTCCGTATACCCTTCCTTATCCCGAATCGCCTCCACCCGGTCCTGAAGCCCGGTTTCCGAAAGAGCCTCCCGGTACATCTCATATCCTTTATATGCCACAGTGAATCCGGCCAAAAGACATACCGTCATCAGTAAAAATAAAATTCTTCTTATAAATGCTCCAATTCTCATAGATTCACTGTCTCCTTTCACTTTTTCGCCCATTCTATTTGGGCATACAGGTAAACCCGCAGGGTGTTTCCTCTTTTTCGCCCATGCTTCGCGGGCATACAGATATCCCTAGAAGGGGTTCTCGTTATATGATATGTTATAACACTGATTAAATTGTATCATAGAGTTCCACTAAAAATAGGAATAATTCCTTATATTTCCCTAAAGCTTTCGGACAAGTTCTGACAAAACCCTTACCAGTTCTTACAAATTAATGAAAGGATGGAAAAAACCAGCACTCCCCAGGCTGACAAAATGCCTGTAAAATGCTGATTTTTCCTTTTATTATCTCATATAATTCTTCCAGTCAAATACCGGACCATGATCTCCCCAGCCAACCTTCATCATATAAGTATGCCGATTGGGATCATAGAGGGGGTCTCCGGTGATTTCATCGTACTGCCTTGCATGATATACCATAATATCCTGAAGACCGTCTTCATCTTTCACAAAACAATTATGTCCCGGACCATAAATTCCGGCTTCCCGCGCGGACTTAAATACAGGTTCCCGGTCCTTTTTCCATGCATTCCGGTCCAGTAAATCTGCATCTGCATCTATGCTTAAAAGCCCCATGCAGTAGCAAGCCCCTGTAGCACTGGCAGAATAAGTGACATAGATCCTGTCTCCATGCTTTATAACCGCCGGTCCTTCATTGACCCAGAACCCTGCCCTTTCCCAGTCATAGTCAGGAGTGGAAAGAGTCACCTGTTCCGATGAGAGCTTCCACGGCGTCTCCATTCTGGCTATGTACAGGTTTGAAATCTTCTTTCCCACGCTGACCTTTTCCGCCCAGATGCAGTACCAGTTCCCGTTATGATTAAAAACCGTCATATCCAGGGAAAAATCCTGAAATGAAAAATCATCAAAGGGCTGCATCATGCCTAACTCCCTCCAGGTTCCTGTCATTGGGTCTTGTTCCCTGCATTCCAGCACATAAGGACGGATCGCCCAAACATTATCCGAATCCCCCGCTGCAAAATAAACGTACCACCTGCCTTCCATATAATGAAGCTCCGGGGCCCAGATATGGGCGCTCATGATCCCTTTCTCATGCTTTTCCCAGATGGTCACTTCCTTTTCAGCCTTTAATCCCAGGATCGTATCCGAACGGCGAAGGATGATCCGGTCGTATTCCGGCACTGATGCGGTAAAATAATAGCTTCCGTTTCCATGACGGTAAACATAAGGATCTGCTCTCCGGGCAATGAAAGGCTCATTATAAGGGGTCTTATTTAAATTACGGCTGTCCATCTCCTGCCACCTCTACCCTTTCACAGCCCCTGCCATCATACCTTCAATAAAGTATTTCTGGAATGTTACAAACAGGAGGAATATGGGTACCACTGAAAAAACAGAACCCACGATCAAAAGGCTGTAATTGTCTCCATAAGGATTGATGAGCGTATTTAAGCCCAGGGTCAGGGGATACTTTTCAGAAGACCGGATCACCAGAAGAGGCCACAGGTAATTGTTCCATGCATTCATTCCGTTGAGAATGGCCATGGCGGAAAATGCAGGCTTCATCAGAGGAACGACCAGTCTGTAAAAAATCCCGTACTCGGTGGCGCCGTCGATCCTTCCAGCCTCTAAAAGGGACCCCGGAATACTCAAAAGATACTGGCGGAAGAAAAAGATCGTGGAAGCATGGGCAACAAAGGGAAGAATAATGGCGGCATAGCTGTCCATCATCTTCCAGCCGGACATCTGTTTATACAGGGGAAGCATGACTACCTCCAAGGGAATGGAGAGGATCAGAAGAACGATGACGAACAGAGCCTTCTTTCCTTTGAATTCATAAGCCGCAAATCCATATCCCACAAAGGAGCTTACAAGCAAAGTGCTCACCACCGTGACAACGGTAAGGCAGATACTGTTAAAGAACCATTTCCAGTATTCATGCTGCCCTGCGAATAAAAGGATATAGTTATCCAGACTCATTCTTGAAAAGCGTATATCCAGGTTAAGGCCGTATTGCAGCAGATCACTGCCCGGTTTAAAGCTGGCTACGAACAGCACCCAGATGGGAAGAAGGATCAAAACGGCAAGGATGGCAAACAAAAGGATCAGCGCGGCGGCGGCCGCCTTTCTTCTGCCCTGCATGT
>NZ_DAMAUN010000059.1:21028-36975 GCF_032078915.1 Lacrimispora sp.
CCTGCATGATTGCTGTATTTCTTTCGTTCATATCATTCCCTCCCTTCTTCAAATGTACCGGTGATCTTCAGTTGAATGATATTTACCAGCATAACAACTAACAAAAGAATAAGGCCTACCGCACAGGCATAACCCAGGGCCCTCTTTTCTACCCCCTGCCTGTAAAGGTATCCGACGATGGTAAGACCGATGTTATTAGGGGAGTTATTCCCCTTAAACAGCATATTGCTTTCAAGAAACATGGAAAGGCCCGCATAGATACTGATCGTAAGGACATAAACCGTAGTAGGCTTGACCAGCGGAACGGATATTTTAAAAAACTGCTGCCATTTGGAGGCTCCGTCAATGGCAGCTGCCTCATATAGGTCAGAAGGAATGCTCTGAAGGCCTGAAAGGAAGTATAAGATATTCACCCCGGTCCATCTCCAGCAGGCTAAAAGCAGAAGGGCAAAATAACTGGTTCCCGCACCCTTCAGCCATTTTATTGGGGCTGCTCCGAAAAAGCCCAGCACCTGGTTAAAAAGAGAGGTGGATGACTCCCCGAACATAAGACGGAAAATTGTACCTGCGACCACAACAGAAGTAAGCGCAGGTATGAAATAGACAGATTTAAAAAAGTCTGCCTTTTTCATTAATCTGCTGTTTAACAAGGTTGCAAACAGCATTGGAAAAGGAATCAGAAGGATCAGCGTTCCTGCCATATACTTAAAGCTGTTCTGCAATGCTTTCATAAATATTTTATCAGACAGCAGCCGCGTATAATTGTCAAATCCAACCCATTGCTCTTTTAATACATCCTGAAAGCTTAAAAGCACCCCATTGCAGATGGGCACCAGCCAGAACAACAATACCGTGATCACAAACGGGCAGATAAATACATAAGGAGCTATCTTTTTCGAGTAAAAGAATTTCTTCATTTCGCATACCCCTTTTCTCATAGGAACTCATTTACCGGCTGCAGAAGATATGCCATCCTCCTGCAGCCCGCAGCCTATCCTATTCTTTAAATTCATTATTCAGGGTTTCCTGGGAGGATTGAAGAGCCTCTGTCACATCCACCCCATCTTCAAAAATACTGTTTAAAGTCACATTGCAGAATTCATTGTTGATGGAGGGATATTTTTCATTCGTATAAGCCCGTAAGGATCCAATGCTGTCCTTTGTTTTAAGCAGGGTATCAAAGGGATAATTGGTAAAATACTGGACAAACTGGTTATCCGGGTTCTGTGTCAGGGAGGGATCAGACCATACCGCAGTATTGACCGGATCAAAACCCAGCACATTCCACACTTCCTTGTTGGCCTCCTCGGAAAGCTTGATATAAGCCATCACTTCCGCAGCAAGCTGTGCATGTTTTCCTGATTTTACAATGGCAGTACCCGTACCGCCTCCGCCGATGGTGGCTACCTCTTTGTCGCTTTCGTTCCATACCGGTACCGTGGCAATGGCTACCTGCTTCTTTAAGTCCTTCATATAATTAACGTATCTGGAAGTCTGCCAGAACGGCATAATCTGTACGGCATAATCTCCTGAGTTATAGAACGGATATGCTTCTTCGTTATCCGGCTGCCCGCCTGGAATCGTTGCAAATGCGCCGGTTTCCTGCATTCCCTTTATGTATTCCAGCACTTCCGCCATTTCCTTGCTTGCCAGATTGAGTTTCCCGTTTTCATCAACATAGTCCCCGCCTTTCTGAGCCAGCATCAGATTGACCATCCACTGGGCGGAGGTTTCCACACATGCGAAATATTTTCCGGTAGTTTCATGGTACTTTACACCTGCTTCCTTAAACTGATCCCAGGTCTTAATATCTTCGTATTTTATTCCTGCATCACTTAACAGCTTTTCATTGTAAAATGCTACCGTTGTCCCTACATGGGTCGGAAATCCGTATTCCTTCCCGTCTTTCGTGTAAATATCCAGCCTCGATTTTACGATATTCTTCCTGTAAGGTTCGACCGCATCATTAAGCTCCATGAGGCCGATCTTTCCTGTCATAAATGCAGGGAACTTGCCAAGCTCGATATCCACAATATCCGGCGCCCCTTCCCCTGATTCCAGCGCAAGGGACAGTTTATTGTGCATGTCATCATAGGGCATATTGCTCAGCACCAGCTTCACCTTTTTATCCGGATGAGCCTCGTTCCACTTCTCCGCCATTGCTACATAGAAGTTCTGATGCAGTTCAATAAAGGTCCACACGTTCAAGGTAGTCACATCATTACCGCCTACCTCCATCTCCTTTTTCCCTGCCGAAGATACGCCTTTGGTGGTTTCCCCGGAAACTCCCTTGTCGCTGTTGCATCCAGTGATCATGGATGCTGCCATAGCTACACACAGCAGCCCGGCTAATACCCGCTTTTTCATGATAAATCCTCCTTTTTATTATCCTGCTTTATCAAATCAGATGATACCATCTGTATGACTCCCACCGGATGAGCTCTTTTATCCATACCATCATCTTTCCTGCTCTCCGGATCCCCCATTTCCTGTATGAAACTGCTTTCTCCACCTGCTGGTCAATCGGATATCCGCAATCCGCTTCGCTGCTTGATAAGATTAAATCGTTTAATCTACCCATTGATAAGTTGTCATCACTTCCTTCACAGGCATTATTTGCCTATTCCATGTTTTATCATTGACTGGAACCATTTTCCGAGGAATATTCACCAACTTTTTTATCCGGCATGGTTGCTTCAATTTCTGCAATTTATATTAAACGTTTAATCAAAAAAATAAGATGAAAGGTGATTTGTCCATAAATAATCACCCTTAAATTCATGTAATTTCATACTAGCACATGGGTTTTATTCTGTAAAGTACTTTTGCACAATTTTGTAAATATTTAAATCGTTTAATTATGTAACTTTTACTTATTTTTTTGTTGTAAAATGTAGAACAATATCATTTTACCTGGTTTCCCCTTACACTCATCTGAAAACAGCCGATATCAGGCAGCTCATGCTCCATTGTCACTACAAAAAAAGGAACATTTACACGGCCTGTCCCATGTAATATGTTCCTTTTTGTAATTTGATTTATAAACTGGTTCTATTCAATACTCTTTATCGATTTACGGATCAGAAGCCTGCATCCCACGGAGCAGACGTTTTCGGCGTCAGTTTCCAGCTCCTGCCCATTTATAAGGCCAATGACCAGTTCACTGGCTTTGTGCCCGATATCATGAAGAGGCAGCCTTACGGTGGTAAGAGGGGGCCGGTAATACCCTGATAACTCCCGGTCATCGTATCCTGCCACCGATAAGTCGGCACCCACGTTCATGCCCAGCTCCTCCAGGCGGTCATACACCCCTCCTGCCATTAAGTCATTCATACAGAAGATGGCAGTCACTTCCTTTTCAAGGAGCTGGCAGGCACACCGGTACCCGGATTCTCTGGTCCAGTCCCCTTCTATCACAAGGCCTGGATCGTATAAAATCCTGTTTTGAAAAAGAGCTTGCTGATATCCCACCAGTCTGGCTTGTGCATGAAGGCTGTCCGGCTTTCCTGTAATCACCCCGACTCTCTTATGGCCGTGGTTCAGAAGATACTGCATGATTTCAGCAGCGCCATGAACATCATCCACCACAACAGAAGGCACCTTCATACTTTTGGAATATCCGTAAGCCATTACGGCAGGGATCGGCAGCGTATCAGGGATACACCGGATGACCCGTTCATGGGCAGCCACATATATGATCCCTTCCACCTGTTTTTCCATCAGCTTTTTTATCTCAAGCCCCACCTGCCCATAATAGTCGTCCCGGTTATAATAAGTATCATCGTATTTTTTAAACAGCCTAAGATTTGTCAGAAGTATCTGGTAATCCAGCTCCTGGCAATAGTCCGTAATGCCGTCGATGACGTCTGGGATGCTGAATATGGTCATATCCTCCGCAATGACCCCAATGCTTCTCGTCTTTTGCAGCTTTAAGTTCTTAGCAACAACGTTAGGGGTATAATCCAGCTTTTCAGCCATTTCTAAAACCAGTTTTCTGGTTTTAGCACTTGCACCAGGTTTGTTGTTTAATATATTTGAAACTGTGGCCACTGATACACCGCAGCATTTTGCCAATTCCTTTATGGTTGCCATCGCCTGCCTCCAGAACCTTTTGATTTAATTAACTCAGATTTTTATGTAATTGTCAATAGGACAGGAGAAAATATTAAACGTTTCAGTTAATAACCTCTTTTTTCTTATGTTTTTTTCACAAACTCATGGAAGTTTCTTTTATTATTTAGTATACTTATCATAAAGCAAGTCTGGCTATTTAAGGTTAAAAACAACCGAACAAAGAAACGAGGTAAATTAAAATGCTGGTTACACTTCACGATTCCAAAGCAACGGCTGTCATCGATTCCATCGGTGCCCAGCTCATTTCATTCAAAGATTCTGCCGGCACAGAATACATATGGCAGAGAGATCCCCAGTTCTGGAGCAAATGCTCTCCTCTTCTTTTTCCCATTGTGGGAAACTGCCGCAACGGCCGGACCATTCTGGAAGGCCAGACATGGGAAATCCCTAAGCACGGTTTTTGCCGGGAAATGGATTTTTCCGCCGCTGACCAGACAAGCACTTCCGTGACCTTCGAAATCCGGGATACAGAAGAAACAAAGAAGATTTATCCCTATTCCTTCCGTTTAAGTCTTGTCTATACTCTCACAGATGGTACCATATTCATGGAATACCGGGTGACAAACACCGATGATAGGTCCATACACTACTGTCTGGGCGCTCATCCTGGCTTTAACTGCCCTATGGAGGATAACGCCGTATTTGAGGATTATGATCTGGTGTTTGAAAAGGAGGAAACCATATCCAGCATGGTATATGATTCCGAACATCTGGAATTTGATCTTGGAAACCGGATCGATCAGTTAAATAAAAGCCGCTCCCTTTCTTTAACCCGTGAATTATTTAAAGATGACGCCATCTATTTTGATGATTTACAGTCCAGAAAAGTTTCAATTGTAAACAGAAATACCGGCCGGGGTGTGGAAGTTTCCTATCCAGGCTTTGAAACTGTAGCTTTCTGGACGCCATATCCTGCGAAAGCGCCCTTCGTCTGTGTGGAGCCGTGGAATGGTTCTGCAATCTATACAACGGAAGATGACGAATTCATCCATAAGAACCATGTGCAGACCTTAAGTCCTGGAAATACAAAAAGCTATGGCCTTTCCATAGGGGTTCTTTAACCATAAGAAGACAGGCAGCGATATCGGCTGATTTTCGCTGCCTGTCCTGATGTTACAGATGATAGAAATGTGCTTAGATGTGAACTGCCGATTAATGAAATATACAATACCATGGACTTTGACCCAAAGCAAGACGGTTTGCACTTTTTAACCTAATTATTGCGTTTTTTTAAATATCTTTAAAAAATCATACAATGATCTTTCAGGAAGTCCCTGTAACTCTTTTCAAACTTCTTTCTTCTCCCGCCATTTACATACAGAACCTCTCCGTTCTGCATCTCAACTGCTTCTCCTTTTACACTCCTTATATATTGCATATTGATGATGTTATGCCTGTTGATTCTGACAAACCGGTCTTTTGGAAGCTTTTCTTCCTCTTCATCAAGCCTTGCCCGGATCCGCATCCTGCCGCTGCCTGCTACCACGCTGGTTTTTCGGTAATAGGATTCCAGATAAAGAATATCCGTGATATCCAGAATGCAGTACTGGCCGTTAAAGAACACAGAATATTTTGCCTGGTATAAGGTGATATTCCCTTTTGGACTAATTACGATCATATCATACAAGGCACGTTCCAACGTGGAAAGACGTCCTTCCTTTATAGAAAAATAATCAATCTGCAGGCGGTTGTTCTGCCTGCAGGGACAGGCCTTTTTTAATCCCGGCGTCTGTTCTTCATTTGTAAAAATGGCAATCCTCATTTCCAGTTCCCCCCTGTAATCAATCATTTCTCTTGGACAATGCTGTCCGGCATCTTATATAACGATTTTCAATAAAATTTATAACGCAAAAAAGAGATCACCCAGGCAACGAATAATTACGCTGTTTTTCCTCAAACTAAAAGAAACAGTATCTTTAAGACTGCCGAAAGGAGAAAATGATATGAAATCAGAAAAAAAAGAAACGAAAAAAGGAAAGACAGAATCAACAACTTCTAAGAATAATTATGACATCGATATTCAGACTTGTTCCACCATGGACTGTACGGGACTTATTCCCGCGGCTCCGCAGTCGGAAGCTGAACTGGAAGCATATGAAGATCTTTATCCCTACATGCCCCGTGCAAAGAATGTAGATAAAGAATGAGAAAATGAGTCAAGAAATAAGAAGACCTATAAGGCCTTCCGTCATAAGTCAGTATCTGATTGGAAATATGACGCAGTGTAAAAGCTATGCCTTTAATAATTTTTACAAATATACTACGGTTTAATAATAATGGAGCAAAAATCGACAAGGCTGGATGAAATTTAAATATTTCATTCAGTTTTTTCATTTTCAAGAAAATCAGCCAGTTTATCGAGGTGGTTCTATAGCCAATACAATTTACTTGAAATAATTACTCACAGCATGGTACAATAATGCTTAAGAAAATATGGAATATAAATGATGGCAGACAGTCATTTCAAGATAGAGAAAGCGTATGGTACCAGGCGTGAAAGGGGGGTGCTCATTTGAGCTGGAAATTATGGACGGCATTTTTCTTAGGGGCAATTATGGTTATTGTTCCTATGCGATTATTAGAAATTAATCCTGCAATAACTTATATTACGGCATTTATCACTCTTTTGGGAGGATATTTTTTATGGTGGATAGGGAAAAATAAAGCCCTGACAAATATACTGGAGGAAAAATGTGATCCTTTGAAATTCATTGAAGCTTGTGAAAAGTTCAAGCTTTTTTCAAAGAGGAAAGCTTTTCAAAATTCATGTAACTTAAATATTGCAGTAGGATATATGACAGCAGGGCAATATGACGATTCTAACAAGGTGTTACAGGCAATAGATTTAGATGTGAAAAATAGTGAAATATTTCGATTGGCATATCATTTGGCATGTTTTGCTCAATACATAAATACTGACGAAATGGAAAAAGCAACATTTGAATATGAAAATTATATGAAGGATTTCGGCGGAAAAACGATTACAGCTAATATGAAATATGCCGTTGAAGCATCTATATTAGAATATAATTTCAAGCTTAACAAAAATACGGAAGCTGCAAAATATTACTTAGCACAACTGGATTATCTTTATAGTTCTTATAAGACAAAAATAAGCAAACGGATAAGGTTAAATACTTTATATAACAAAGCCTGTCTTGAACAAGAGATTGGAAATGCTGCCGAAGCAATCAAAAAGTTTAAATTCGTGACTGAAAATGGTAATGGTCTTAAAATTGTTGAACAATCAAGAGTTCAATTGGATCAATTAGAGAATCAATCAATAAACTTTGGTAATTGAATTTGAATGAATAACATTGCTTTTTATAAATCCTGCAATTGCAGCTCAATCATGAAAATGTCTCAAGGCTTTCATGTGAGCTGACTTAATGCAGCTCATGTTAAAACTACAAAAAAAGCTATGCGAGCCTTCCTTCGCATTTTTTCTGCTATTTATTATTTTATTACTTTTACACACTATTTTTGACTATTTGCGAACTTCCCTATAAGGGGCAAGTAAAAAAGCAAGCGTATCACCTGTTAAGATCGATACGCTTGCTTTTAACATTTCACTTGGCAATAATCCATAAGCAGTCTGGTTTTCTTATACTGTCTCGTGCAGGACTACCTAAATAGCTTTCTTTATTTTCTTATATCATCGGCAAATTTTAACGAAGCCGGAATCTGCTCATCAATTCCCGTAAACCTTCCGCCTGACCAGAAAGTTCCTCGCTGGCAGCAGCACTTTCCTCTGCGGTAGCAGAGTTATTCTGAACTACGGAAGAAATCTGCTCAATTCCGTAAGTTACCTGAGTAACCTTTTCACTTTGCTCTTTCAGTTCCTCTGCGGATCTGCGAATGGCGGAAACCATGTTTTTGGTTTCTGAAAGAACACCGTTTAAAGTTTCCCCTGTAGATGCTGCAATACCGGTTCCCGTATTAACGGCTGCAATGGTATCTGCAACCAGACTGGAGGTATCCTTTGCTGCGTTGGCACTCTTGCCTGCCAGATTGCGGACCTCATCTGCAACAACTGCAAAGCCTTTTCCGGCCTCGCCTGCCCTGGCTGCCTCTACAGCGGCATTAAGCGCAAGAATGTTTGTCTGGAAGGCAATGTCTTCGATAAGCTTATTGACCTTCTCAATTTCCTTGGATTTTTTATTGATCTGATCCATGGACTGCATCATTTCATGCATCTGGGCATTGCCGCTTTCCATGGCTTCTCCAACCCGTCCTGCCTGCTTATTTACATCTTCTACAGCCTTAGCCGTGCTCATAAGGCTGGTGGATATCTCATTTACAGAGGAAGATAACTCTTCCACAGAAGCTGCCTGTTCCACAGCACCCTGGCTTAAATTCTGCGCTCCCTGAGACACCTGAGAACTGCCCTTTGCTACTTCATCTGCAGAGATACTGATGGTATCCATGGTTTTTGAAAGTAAGTCTTCTGCAATTTCAATGGATTGCTGAATCACCTTAAAATCTCCCTGGAATTCCATCCCAACGGACCGGCTGAAATCTCCGGAAGCGATATTTTCCAATACAGCTGCGATTTCAGTGATATAGGATTTCACACTATGTACGGAACTGGTGATTTCATCGGCAAGCTGGCCGATCTCATCCCTGCGATTTACAACCGGAACTTCACTGGACAAATCTCCTTCTGTAAAGAGTTTCATTCTTGCTGCAATGGCTGATACCGGACCTGCAATGGAGCCTGCAAACCAGAATGCCAGGAAACAACCGATCACGATCGATACAATGGCAAATACGCTCATTGCAAAAACTACTAAGTAGATGGAAACGGTGGTTTCCTTAACCGATGCTGCCACACCCAGAGCCCAGCCGTCACTGCCTGTTACCGGGCTGTAATAGCAAAAACGGTTATCTCCATTGTATTCGTAATTACCAGTTCCCGATTTTCCACCCAACATAGTCTGGAACATACGGCCTACAGAGGCATAAGATTTATCGGACTTTGCCAGCTCGATAAAGTTCTGGCGGTTATGAACCAGATCCGGTGTTATATTGGCAATCATGGTTCCTGTATTGTCAATAATGAAGGCATTGCCGCTTTCTCCAATCCGAAGGTCACTGATCAGATCGCTTAAAACAGAGCCATTATAAGTTCCCAAAAGAACTCCATATTCATAAGGAGCCGCAACGCGGATCACAAGTTCGTTGTTGTTATCATATTCCGTGGTAGAAATGGTGGTCTCACCACTTAAGGCTTTTTCCAGATAACCTGTGACTTCGTATTTCTCACCAATATTCTGTCCGCTTGCGCTGCGGGTAATGGTACCATCCATACTGATTACTTCAAGTTCTTTGTATCCGTAAAGCTTGCACTGGTTGGAAAGGTACTCCGTCACAACCCTGGAATTTATGGATTTCAAGCTTCCACCCTGTGAGCTGGCCTCAATGCTTAGTTTCATCTGATTTAAGTTCTGTACTACCAGACTGTTCACAAGTTTACCCGTTGATTCCAAATCATTTTTCACAACATCTGTAATCCCTTTGTAACTGACTGTAATACTGATCACCATGTTGGTCACAGCCAATCCCAAAATAATTGCGATAATGAATGCCATCATCTTCATCTTCAATGATTTCAGGAATGTACTCTTACTTCCGTTTTTTTCCGGCTTCACTTTCTTCGTCCCTAGTAATGCTTTCAGGTTTCGTTTCTTTTCCCCCGATGTCTTCATTGCCCTATGCTCCTCGTCTCGTCTTTGGTAATTGTAAACCATAACACTTTGTTCATGGTTTTATCCATTATACAATATTTTGTAACCATTTGTCAACGCTTCCAGAAAATGGAAGAGAATTTTGTCGAATTTTCTTTAAAAAGAAAATATAACTGGGTGTATTTTCTATTTTCTACTGTGAAAAATTCATTAAAAAACAGCCCCTTCCCGGTTTGAGTGCTGCTCACTGCAATCCCATGGAAGAGGCTGATATGTTTAATTTTCTTATAATATGCCGGATTATACGCCGGAATAAGCTGAGAATCCGCCGTCAATAGGCAGAACCACGCCGGTGATGAAGCCTGCTGCCGCATGATTCAAAAAGAATAACAGGGCACCATTTAATTCCTCTGCTTCTCCAAAACGTCCCATGGGAGTTGCAGACAGAATCTTGTTGGTTCTCGGTGTGGGAGAACCATCTTCATGAAACAGAAGCTTCTCATTCTGGGCTGTAACGAAAAAACCCGGCGCGATTGCATTCACGCGGATACCGACTTTGGAAAAATGAACGGCAAGCCACTGGGTAAAGTTGCTGATCGCAGCTTTTGCACCGCTGTATGCCGGAATTTTCGTAAGCGGGGTAAAGGCATTCATGGAGGAAATATTCAAAATGCTGCAGCCTTCCCTGCCAATCATATCCTTTGCAAAAATCTGGCATGGAAGCAGAGTTCCAAGGAAGTTTAGGTTGAAAACGAATTCAACGCCTGACTGGTCTAAATCAAAGAAGGTCTTTGTATCCGCCTCAATGTCTCCCATCTCAAAATATTCCTTATCCGTATTGGCTCTTGGGTTATTACCGCCTGCGCCGTTAATCAGGATGTCGCAGGGGCCAAGCTCTGCCAGAACCTTTGCATGAACTTCCTCAAGGCTTGCCCGTTCCAGAACGTTTGCTTTGTAAGCCTTTGCCTTATAGCCTGCCTCATTAATAGAAGCTGCAATTTCCTCTGCAGCACTTTCGTTTAAATCCAGAACCGCAACCTTTGCGCCTGCTTCTGCAAGAGTCTTTGCGAACATGCCGCATAATACTCCGCCTGCTCCTGTTACAACTGCTACCTTACCGCTTAAATCTGTACCAAATGTTAAAGCCATATGATTTCCCTCTTTCCTATTTGCTCGTTTTTTCAATCGCTTCCCAAAGACCATTTAAATAGGTTGCGCCAAGTGCCCGGTCATAAAGTCCGTAACCGGCTCTGCCTGTTTCACCCCAGATCATACGGCCGTGGTCCGGACGCATATAGCCGTCAAAATCATTGTCATGAAGAGCTTTTAAAATGGCAAACATGTCCAGGGAACCGCATGATGATAAATGAGCACGCTCTTCAAAGCCCTGGTTATCTTCCAGAATAGCCACATTTCTTGCATGGACAAAATGAATACGTCCCATAGCTGCATATTTGGCAGCCATCTTCACTACGTCATTTTTATTGGAGCAGCCTAAGGAACCGGTGCAGAGGGTGATTCCATTGTGCTTATCATCTACAAGCTTTAAGAAACGGTCTAAGTTCTCCTCGCAGGTAATGATTCTTGGAAGTCCAAAGATGCTCCAGCATGGGTCATCTTCATGGATCGCCATATTCACGTTACATTCCGCTGCAACAGGAATGATCGCCTCTAAGAAATATTTTAAATTATCCCAAAGGTCATCCTCTGACATGGAATTGTACTCGCTTACAATCTGCTTAAGCTCATCTCTTGTGTAGCTGGAATCCCAGCCAGGAAGAGTTAAGTCGCTTTCGCTCTCCAGAGGATTCACCTTGTCCACCTGATCCTGATAATAAACCAGAGAGGTAGAGCCATCCTCCAGCACATGATCCAGCTGGGTCCTGGTCCAGTCAAACACAGGCATAAAGTTATAGCAGATGCACTTGATCCCTGCTTCCGATACCCGCCTGATGTTCTCGCAATAATTTGCAATATACTTGTCTCTGGTCGGCTTTCCTAATTTAATATCCTCATGAACCGGAATGCTCTCAATCACTTCAAAGGCAAGTCCTGCCTTTTCTGTTTCCTCTTTTAAGTGGGCAATGCTTTCTCTGCCCCACACTTCCCCAACGGGAACATCATAAACTGCCGTTACAATGGAATACATGCCTGGTATCTGGCGGATGTTCTGTAAGGTTACCTTGTCATCGTCTCCGTACCATCTGAATGATAATTTCATAAAATACCTCCTTCGCAATCCTATAATAAGTTTCTTTTCCTACCTTGTGGACTCAGTATAAACAAAATGTCTCCTTATTACCATGGATTTATTTGCCGTTCACATTGCAAAACTTGCGGTCATGGCCTATAATACAACTGAAACCGTACATCTGATGATCGAAAGTGCTCTTTACTTCCGATACGATTATAAAGGCATGAGAAAAATAGGAAAGGGGATTATCAAATGAGAAAAGAATTGTCCACCGGCTTTAATGAGCGGCAGTATATGAATTCAGGGGAATTTGAAGTGTTTTTTTATAAAGATCTGGACTTGAATCATGTAGTGGACCACAGCCATTCCTATTATGAAGTGTATTTTTTCTTAAATGGAGATGTGACTTATGATGTGGAAGGGAAACAGTATCCTTTGCAGTACGGGGATTACTTGCTCATACCTCCCGAGGTAAAGCATCACCCCATATTCCATTCCACCGGAAATACCTATCAGAGGATTGTTTTATGGATCAGCCGGAACTATTATGAGACCATGTGTACCTGGTCAGAAGACTTTTCATACAGTTTTCGTTATGTATCAGAGAATAAGCATTACCATTTCCGCAGGGATTTTGTCACATTTCAGAATATTCAGGGACGTCTCCTGGACCTTTTGGAAGAAATCCACGGAAATAAGGCATTCCATAAGCTGAACTCAGAGCTGCAGATCCATTCCTTTATGCTCCTGTTGAACCGGATCACTTATGATATGCTCCATCAGGTACCTGCTGCCTATGAAAATGTTCTTTATCTTAACCTTTGTGATTATATTAACAACCACTTGGGAGAAAATCTCTCCCTGGACCATCTGGCATCCTTTTTTTATACCAGCAAATATCACATTTCCCATGTATTTAAGGATAACATGGGGATTTCCCTTCACCAGTACATCCTGAAAAAGCGGCTGCAGGCCAGTAAAAACGGGATCCTCTCCGGCATCCCTTTTGGAGAACTGTACCATCAGTACGGCTTTTCAGACTATACCAGCTTTTACAGGGCCTTTAAAAAAGAATTCGGCCTTTCCCCCAAAGAATTCCGGGAGCAGGCCGTTCTGCCAAAAGGATATTGATACCGCCTCATGTTACATTATGGGAATACACACTGAATGAGTGCCATATAAAGAATCGTTCCTGCACCAATGCTTAAAAGGGAATTCCCCTTCCACAAATGAAGCCCTGTAATGGCGCCAATGGAGATAAGCTCTGGAAGCCCATGAGGATAAGAAAGGAATTGAAGCCCCCTTAAACAGTAGACCACCAAAAGCCCAATGGTGGCATAGGGAAGAGTCCGCCCCAGATAGAGAATATATTTGGGAGTCTCTTTCCCTGCCGGGAATAAAAGGAATGGAAGAAAACGGGTGATCACGGTAGCAAGCACCATGGCTCCTGCGATCAGGCTGTAAACTGCTATATTATCGTTCAAGACTGTTCCTCCCTTTTCTTCTCCATGAAATAACCTGCTGTAATAATGATCAGAATGAGGATCATGGCCGGGACAATGAAAACACTCTGGCCAAAGACCGCCACGCAAAGGGCAGAGGAACACACGCCCACACATGCGGCCTGGTGTCCTTTTCCTGATTTCCACTGGTCGATAAAGATCACCACAAAAAGAGCCGTCAGCGCAAAGTCCATTCCAGCCGTGCTAAAGGTTATCATGGTTCCGGCTAATGCACCGATCACAGCTCCTGTCACCCAGTAAAGCTGATCCAGGACCGATACAAAAAAATATACCCAGTATTTCGGAAGTCCATCAGGCGGCTCCTCATTACACAGAACGGAAAATGTTTCATCCGTCAGAGAAAATATCAGATATGGCTTTAACTTCCCTGCATCCTTATATTTGTCCAGCATGGAAAGCCCGTAAAATAAATGTCTGGCATTGAGCATCAAGGACATAAAAAAGGCGTACCATGGATTCACTGCCGCCACAAAAAATGTGATTCCAAGGTACTGCAGGCTTCCGGCATAGACAAATACACTGATGAGCAAGGCCCACCAGATCCCATACCCGTTGACATTCATAAGTATCCCGTAGGCTGCTCCTAAAACCAGATAACCGGCCATCACCGGCATTGTCCTGGGAAATGCATAGCAAAGAGCAGCAAGCTTTTTCTTTTTACTCATTGGCACCGTTCCTTTGTATATCATCTTTGTCTTGCAATTATTCCGTATTTTGTTTAATATATTAATGCACAAAAGTGACTTTGTCAATATTAGGAGTTTATCAATGAACCTTGACCATATCTATGAATCCTGCAGCCTCTGTCCCAGAAACTGCAAGGTAAACCGCCATGTGAGTACCGGTTTTTGCGGCTGCGGCGTTACCATAAAAGCAGCCCGGGCCGCACTCCACCACTGGGAGGAGCCATGCATCAGCGGAAGCCGGGGAAGCGGTACCGTATTTTTTTCCGGCTGTACCCTGGGCTGCTGCTTTTGTCAGAATTATGCCATCAGCCAGGAGAATTTCGGAAAGGAAATTACAAGTAAAGAACTTGCCCAGATTTTCTTAAGGCTTCAGGAGGAAAGCGCCCACAACATTAATCTGGTCACAGCCACTCAGTATCTCCCCTCGGTTTTAAAGGCCCTGGATCTTACAAAACAAAAGCTTTCTATTCCTGTGATTTATAACTGCGGTGGATATGAATCAGAAGATATCATAAAGGAGCTGTCCTCATACATCGATGTGTGGCTTCCTGATTTAAAATATTTCAGTTCTGAACTTTCCTCACGCTACAGCAAAGCTTCTGATTATTTTGATGCTGCTTCAAAGGCTGTCAAACAGATGATTCGCCAGACCGGGGCTCCTCAGTTTAATTCCGATGGGACCCTTATGAAAAAGGGGGTCATCATACGCCATATGGTGCTTCCAGGCGCTAAGGAAGATTCTATCCGCCTTCTTCACTGGATGAAGGATGAACTTCCGGAAGGAATGTATTACATCAGCCTTTTGAGCCAGTATACCCCATTCTACCGGAGCGAAAGTTTTCCGGAAATCAACCGGAGAATTACTTCTTATGAATACGGAAAAGTGGTTGATGAAGCCATCAGACTTGGGTTGGATCAGGGATTTATGCAGGAAAAAAGCAGCGCAAAAGAAGAATACACGCCGCCCTTTGATTTGGAAGGGATCTTTCTATAAAAACAAATAGAAACGGATACCGATTTAGAACTTCCATCCATCGATACCCGTTTCTATATTACTTCATCCATTGGTCTTGATACCTCGTTTCTCTCTCATGTCTGTTTCCTTGTACTTGGTACATGTTTTTCAGCATGATCTATGTTAATTTTTCCGCTCTCCGTTGTTATACGCCAGATTCATGGGCTTTCCTCTTTTACTTAACTGTTTCTCTCCTTATGTATCCTAAAATTTCTTAAGTTGGACCATTTGAATCTAATACAGTCTTTCCTTCTCATGAATTCTCTCTTTTTCATGAATGACTTATCATTGCTTCAAAGATTGGCTTTTAACATCGGCAGATTGGTTTTCCTTTTGCTTCATTTATAATATAAACGAAGCATGACTGCTCTTTCTGGTGGACTGTACCTCCTTCTTTTAGATTTGACTTTCTTTATTTAAACTCCTTTTGTTATGGTTTTATTATAACGTACAGGCCTTCTTTTGTCAATACTTTTTAACATATTTTTATATATTAATTGTTAATTTTCAAATTGTATATAATTATTTAGAATTTATATACGATTTTATAATATTATTAAAAAATATACAATTGCTTTTCTTCAAATATTATATACTTTTTGTATGTCTGCACAAAAAGAAACAGAGTTAAATATCTGTTCCATTTAACTCTGTTCAGACTGTAGACAAAACGGAGTTAGGATGCAAATCCTAACTCCATTTTTCTGA
>NZ_DAMAUN010000060.1:0-36530 GCF_032078915.1 Lacrimispora sp.
GCTGCCATAGAGCTGGGGAAGGCTGGTTATGACATTATTATCACCGGAATTAATCAGGAGGATGGGAAATCGGCACTGGAAACGCTGAAAAGCCATGGGATAAACAGCGAATTTATTTATGCAGATTCGATGAATGAGGTAGACGTCAACCGCTGCTTTGAAAAAATATCCCAGACTTATGATTCCCTGGATGTGTTAGTGAACAATGTGGGAGGTCTTGGCGGAAGGCAGCGCTTTGAAGAGATGGAGACTTCTTTTATGAGGAAGGTAATGGCACTTAACTTTGACAGCGCATTTTTTGCAAGCCGTGAAGCCATTCCGTTACTGAAAAAAGGCGATCGCCCATCCATCATTAACTATAGTACCATTGCAGTTACCTCCGGCGGGGGCCCGGGCGCGGGGATCTATGCAGCGAGTAAGGCAGCAATTGAAGGACTGACACGGGCACTGGCAAAAGACCTTGCGGATTATGGAATCCGTGTAAATGCCGTTTCCCCTGGCACCATTGATACGGCATTTCATTCTGCAACAAAACGTGAGATCCTGGAGTCATGGAAGGATGGGATCCTTATGAAACGGCTTGGAGAACCATCGGAGGTAGCGGCAGTGATCGGATTCCTGGTTTCTGAAAAAGCCTCCTTTATTACAGGAGAGATTATACAGATCAATGGCGGTCAGGTGTTTATCTGATGATATAGAAAGGGAGCGGCGAGATGGTTTTAAAATATGAAGATATAATTCCCGGGAATCCGGAGCCGGGAATCACCAGGCGCATTCTCGCAAGAGGCGGGAGCCTGATGGGGGTAGAGGCCTCCTTTATAAAGGGAGCAGTAGGAAGTGTACATAAGCATCCTCATGAGCAGGTCAGCTATATTGTATCCGGTTCCTTCCAGTATGAAGCAGATGGTGTTAAATATATTCTGAAGGCCGGCGACAGCTATTATGTAGAACCGGATTCACTGCATGGCGCAACTGCATTGGAAGATTCTGTGATCCTGGATATTTTTACGCCCCAGCGGGAGGACTTTATTGGGGAGGTATAAGAAGGGAAGAAGGTAAAGCTTCAGTTATAAAATTTTACACATAATGACAGGCTGCCCAAATGATAAATCGGCAGCCTGTCATTATTGTATTCCAGCCATTATTTTCATTTAAATTAGACTAACTTGAAAAATTATGTCATAATTCTTATGATAATAGACAGGATGATATTAATCTATTTGGAAAAAGAAAGGCGTTATTATGTATACAAAACAAGATCTAAAGCAGAATTTAAAAGAAATGGGAATTATGCCCCATGACACTTTGCTCCTGCACTCATCCATGAAGGCAATCGGAGAGGTTGAAGGTGGGGCGGATACCGTACTTGATGCTTTTATGGAATATATGTCTGACGGTCTGCTTATACTGCCCACTCATACATGGGCTGCCATGTCAGAATACCACAATGTATATGATCCACGAATAGAGCCGGCTTGCGTAGGTATTCTGCCCAATCTTTTTATGAGACGGAAAGGAGTACTTCGATCCTTACATCCAACCCATAGTGTAGCCGTGTACGGAAAGGATAGTAAGGCATTTATTGAGGGAGAAGAAAACCGAACAACGCCCTGCCCGCCAGGTGGCTGCTATGATCGTTTAAAAGACAGAAATGGTAAGATCCTGCTTCTTGGGGTTGGTCACGGGCGAAACACTTTTATACATTGCGTGGAAGAACATTTAGATGTACCGGAGCGCCTGACCAAGGAACCTACTTATTTTAAGATAGTCATGCCAGGCAATCAGATTAAGCCCTCTTTTATGCACTGTCATTACAATCCAGTTACGGATCATATTTCTGATAATTACACAAAGCTGGAACAGGCTTTCTATGACAGAAATGCAGCAGTTAAGACCTGTTTTGGCGATGCCGCCTGCATTCTGTGCAATGCTGATGCAGTATATGAAGTGACAAAAGATGTGTTGTCCCACCAGATTAACTGCATCATAGAATTGGAAACAATTCCTAAGGAGTGGTGGCTGAACGTATAAGATTTCACCCAATTCTATCGTTTTATAAATCTGAAAAAAGAATATGAATCTGAAAATCGTTCATTTCATTTATCCGGTTCTTCTATTATAATTATAGCAACTAATAAAATAATCTATTACGGAAGAGGTGGTTGAGATGTCAAAAGAGCAATATTTTGAAAACCGGAATAATTATATTAGCGGCGAGGACAAGGCATGGGTCACAGATTACTGCCAAAGGAACTGGCCGGAGGAAGTGAACCATATCCTCCGCATTGCAGATGATGCAATGGAGCATACGTTTTTGTTTGATTTGCGGTGGGATATGGAGCGAACCTATGAGCCGGTTCATTTTGATCAGGAAGTAGTTTGGGATTACATGCCGGGAGATGATCCGGAATTTATCTTTCAGTTCAACCGCCACCAGTTCTTTATATGCCTGGGACAGGCATATGCCATGACCGGTGATGAAAAGTATGCAAAGACTTTTGCAGAGCTATTAGATTCCTGGATAAAAGACAATCCTCTAACAGAAGAAACCAGGCAAACCACATGGAGGAGCATTGAAGCCGGTATAAGGGCTGAAACCTGGGTCAAGGCCATGGGCTACTTTAAGGACAGCCCCTCCGTGGATGACAGACTTGTGAAAGCATATATGGACTGTCTCACCATTCATGCAGAATACCTTATGACAACCTACAAACATTTCCAGATCAAGAGCAACTGGGGAGTTATTGAAAACCGGGGCCTTATGGAGATCGCGCTGGCACTTCCCATCAGTGACCGGACAAGGGAATATCTGGACGCAGCGCTTATGCGTCTTAGTGAAGAGATAGAAGTGCAGATCGCTGATGACGGAGTACACTGGGAGCAATCCCCTATGTATCATAATGAGGTGTTTCACTGTTATCTGGAAGTGATGCGGTTGGCCAGGCGCTACGGAATTAAGATTTCAAGGAAAAAGACGGAGAAAGTACGGCAGATGGCCTATGCAAATGTTGCATGGAAAAAGCCGAACCATTGCCAGCCCATGCAGGGAGACAGTGATGAAACCGATATCAGGGACTTACTGACTCAAAGCGCCTGGCTGTTTTCAGATCCGATGCTGAAATTCTGTGCTTATGACAAAATGGATTACGACGGAGCATGGGACTTTTTAAAAGAAGGAATCGAAGGCTACGGAAAGCTTATTGCAAAGGAACCGGATTTTTTAGACAGGGTTATGGAAAGCACCGGGAATCTTTTTGTCAGGTCCGGCTGGGATGAAAATGCAGATTATTTCCACTTCCGCTGCGGATTCCTGGGAGGAGGCCACGGCCATTCCGACAAGCTGCATGTAGATCTTGTGATCAACGGGGAGGATATCCTCATGGACACAGGACGTTACCATTATGTGCCTGGCGAAGCAAGAACATGGTTTAAAAGCGCCCTGGGCCACAATGTTCCTCTGATTGACGGCCGTGACTATTTAAAATGCCGGGATGCCTGGGGAGTGGATCAGATGTCTGCAGCATATTTTGGCGGTTATAAGAAAAAGGACGGGTACCGCTATATCCAGGGAAGCCACGGCGGATATTTAAATGGAGAAGAGGGAAACGTGTGGATCACCAGAAAGGTGCTGGCAATTGATACGGATCTTTATCTGATCGCGGACGAGTTTTTCTCCAGAGAAAAGCACACATACCAACAGCTTTTTCATTTTAACAACCAGGGACAGGTTTCCAGGTCCGGATGTACCGTGCGTTATTCCGGCAGCAGGACAGACGGGGAATTGACAGTTCTTACACAGGGGTGTGAGCTGAAGCTGTCAGATAGCCGGATATCCAGAAATTATAACCAGGTAGAAACGGGAAGGCAGCTTTTGACCGGTATAGAAGCAGATGGCTTTTCTTCTATTATTACTGTTGTATCGGGAGGGGAAAAGAAGAATTACAAATCTCCGGAACTTTCCCATCTTCCTGTATTTGGCGCGGATCCATCGGTTCCCTTAGATCCTTCTGATGCGGAGGCGGTATCTATTGGCTGGAAAGGAAAGAATTATGTGGTTATTTTGGCCCACCGTGATATCGGAGATTCCACGGACCTGCTTACCGCGGGAGACGTAAAGGGACTTGGAACGGTGATTGTGTTTGATACGGAAAAGCAGAAAGTGGGAGGCACGGTACTTCACTGGTAGAGAGCTGAAAAGGAATATATGAGAGAAAGCAGCGTTTATCCGAATAGGAAAAACGCTGCTTTTTTGCAATGTCTAAGGCTGAAAATGATGGTATTCTTGTCTTAAAGGGCAATCCGCGCCTCAATCCAGTGAAGGACATCATTGATGACTTCATCCCTGCAGTATTCATTAAAGATCTCGTGGAACAATCCTCCGTAGATCTTCATCTGCTTATCTTTTGATGGAGCGGCTGCGAAGAATTGATACGTGTCCTGTACGCTTACCAATCCATCCTTTTCCCCATGAAGCATGAGGATCGGATACTCAAACCTTCCCACTGCTTCTTTAAACCAGGCAATTCCCTGGCAGAGGGCGTAGCATAAGCCAGTGGTAAAGGTTTTTGAGTTATAAGGATCCTTGCCGTACCAGTCAACGACCTCGGCTACGGAGCATACGCCTGCTCCCAGTTCATTGGGAAGCTTGGTGTGGGGATCCAGGCCTTCTGGAACACCGCTTATCAACCCCATATTATCCTTTGTCAATGCGCCGCTGGTGATAATGCCCCGAAGCTTCTTGTCCGGATATTTTGCGCCGTATAAGGAAACGGTGAAGCCTCCCATGCTGTGACCGATTAAAAATACCGGGATATCCGGATGCTCCATGATTGCCATGTCCACCACAACATTGGTGTCATCAAGCAATTCATGGAAGTCTTCATAGTGGGTCCGTTCGCCTTCAGAACGTCCGTGCCCCCTGTGATCGAAGCGGTAGGTTGCGATCCCAGCTTTGTGTAGCAGCTCCGCAACGTAATCATACCTTCCCTGGTGTTCACATAACCCGTGGACTATGACGGCTGCTCCCCGGGCTGCCTCTGGAACTTCCCTGTTTAAAAACAGTTTGGTTCCGTCAAATGAAGAAATCATTTCTCCCATAATAATACCTCCTTTGATACATTGGTTTTGCATTTACCTTATTATACCAGAACTATATCTATTTTAATAGGAAGAAAGCCATGAAAAGCAGAAAAAATATTTTACAGGATATTTGTAGGATTTGATAGCCATATAAGAAGGGAGGGTTGGGAGCATATCTTTTTTCCCTATCTATTCTTATCTATTCTTAATTGTGTTAGGTACTAATGACGGTGAATTATAAAAAAGTGAAAAAAACGTAGTCAAATTACACAAATTATTAGAAAAAAATTCTACATAAAACCTAGAAAAATGCGTTAAAAATTAAAATCTTTAGAATTTAGACATAAGTTAAGTTAAAAAATTAATAATAATTTTAGAATTTCAAGCGAAAAATTGTCTCAAATGTTCAAACAATTAAGGGCATTAACAAGATGTTATGAAATTTGCAAAAAGTTGACAATTTCCGCATATGAAAGTATGATACACGGTAGACCTCTGCTATATTGTATATTTAAGAGTACAATCTGTAAATCTGGTAATATATAAAGGGGAAGACAGTTTAAGAAAGGAAGTGAGCATTACGGAGGATTTGGCAGAGAAGTTATTAGAGGAACTGAACTGCGAAACGGTTTTTACCATTCCGATATTCGGAGGCATTCCCATTGCTGAATCAGTAGTGGTGACATGGATTATCATGGCAGCACTGACACTCCTTTCCATCATTCTGGTGAGAAATCTTAAGGTTGAGAATCCTGGAAAGAAGCAGCTGGCGCTTGAAATGGCAATCGGTGGAATTTACAATTTCTTTGAAGATTTAGTGGGGGAAGAAGGGAAGAGATATATTCCTTATCTCATATCAGTTGGAATTTATCTCGGAGTGGCTAATTTGATTGGTCTGGCAGGTTTCAAGCCGCCTACCAAGGACTTAAATACCACTGCAGCGCTTGCTGTCATGAGCATACTTCTGATAGAATATTCAGGCCTTCACAAAAAAGGGGTAAAAGGTTTTATAAAAGGCTTTGCAGAGCCGTCACCGATTATAGCCCCCATTAACATCCTGGAATTATTTATTAAACCGCTTTCTTTGTGTATGCGGCTTTTTGGTAATATCCTGGCGTCATTTGTAGTTATGGAATTGCTTAAGCAGTTTGCAGCACTCCTTGTACCAATACCGTTCAGTTTTTATTTTGATATTTTTGACGGATTGATTCAGGCGTATGTATTTGTATTTTTGACTGCCCTTTTCATTAAGGAATCGGTAGAATAAACAATAGTAGATTAAAAGGAGAGATTATTATGTTAATAGCAATTGGAGCAGGAATCGCAGTATTCACAGGTATTGGAGCAGGAATCGGAATTGGAATAGCAACTTCAAAAGCAGTGGATTCCATTGCAAGACAGCCTGAGGCAGAAAGCAAGATCAGCAAGGCCCTGCTGTTAGGTTGTGCGCTTGCAGAGGCAACTGCCATCTATGGTTTCGTTATAGCCCTTCTCATCATTTTATTCCTTAAATAATTAACAAGGTCAGGATTAAGATGGAAAAATTGAAAAGAAAGGCAGGCGGTACAGATGCTTAGACTGGATATGAACTTTGTGTGGACTATCGTGAATCTCATCGTCCTGTATCTTTTGCTTAGGCATTTCCTCATAGGGCCGGTTTTGGATGTGATGAATAAACGGCGGGGAATGATTGAGCAGAGCATTTCAGATGCCAGGAATAAGGAAGTTTTAGCAGCGGATCTTAAAAAGCAGTATGAAGAAAAGCTGGCTGCCTCCTCCGATGAGGGTTCAAAGCTTATTGAAGAAGCGAAAAACCAGGCAAAGGCCCAGTATGACCGGATCTTAAAGGATGCGGAGGAAGATGCAGGCCGTTTGATGGTCGAGGCCAGGAAACAAGCTGAGGCTGATCAGGAAAAGGCATTGCGTGAGGCCAAGGCGCAGATTGCGGGCATAGTTATCGCAGCAGCGGCCAAGGTGGTTAATCAGGAGGTGAGCGCCAGGGCAAATCAGGCGCTTTACGATTCATTTATAGCAGAAGCAGGTGATTTTCATGATGCAGGCAGCAATTAATTACGGGCAGGTGCTTTATGAGCTCTCTGTTCCTGAATCAGCCATTGAGGAAACGGCTCTGGCACTAAAGACTGTGCCGGAGCTTCAGCGTGCTCTTAACAGCCCTGTGGTTGCAAGGAGCAGCAAGCACCGGATTATTGACCGCGTATTTCCTGCTGAGATCAGAACCTTTTTAAAGGTCTTGGTGGATCGCCGGGATGTAGATCTTGCAGATGATGTTTTTAATGCATGGCGTGCCTGCATTTGCAGACAGGAAGGAATCCTGGAGGCTTCCCTTTTCTACGTGACAGAACCGGAGGAAGAACAGCTTCGCGAGATCAAAGCAATGCTGTGTAAAAAATATGATAAACGTGATGTAAGGCTTCGCCTGATTCAGGACCCCGGTTTGATCGGTGGATTCATCATCCGAGTAGGAGATGTGGAAACTGACTGGAGCTTAAGGGGACGCCTTAGAGAATTGGAACAAAAAATAATGCGGAGGTGAAAAACGTGGCTTCCATCAATTCAGATGAAATAATTTCTATATTGAGAAGTGAAATTGAAGATTATGACGCTCATGCCAGGGACCAGGAAGTTGGAACTGTTATAAGCGTTGGCGACGGCATTGCAACGGTTTATGGAATTGACCGTGCGATGTACGGCGAAATCGTTATTTTTGATAGTGGGATCAAGGGAATGGTACAGGACATCAGAAAAGAAGATATCGGATGCATCCTGTTCGGTTCCGACCGGGACGTTAGGGAAGGTTCCAAGGTAACAAGAACGAAAAAGCGTGCCGGAATCCCGGTAGGCGAAAAGTTTGTGGGAAGAGTTGTCAATGCTCTTGGTGCTCCCATTGACGGGAAGGGAGAGATCATCTCTGACGATTACCGTCCCATTGAACATGAAGCTCCAGGCATTATTGACCGTAAGAGCGTGTCTGTTCCAATGGAAACAGGTATTCTTGCCATTGACTCCATGTTTCCCATCGGACGGGGACAAAGAGAGCTGATCATCGGCGACCGTCAGACCGGAAAGACTTCCATTGCCATTGATGCTATCTTAAACCAGAAGGGAAAAGGCGTGATCTGCGTTTATGTAGCGGTGGGGCAGAAGGCATCTACCGTTGCAAAGCTGGTAAATACCCTGTCAAATTACGGTGCCATGGATTATACCATTGTGGTATCTTCTTCGGCCAGCGAACCGGCACCCTTACAGTATATCGCACCTTATTCCGGTACTGCTCTTGCAGAGTATTTCATGTACCTGGGAAAAGATGTGCTGATCGTTTATGATGATCTGTCAAAGCATGCGGTAGCATACCGTTCCTTATCTCTGCTTTTAGAGCGTTCTCCTGGACGTGAGGCTTATCCAGGCGATGTATTTTATCTTCATTCCAGGCTTTTGGAGCGTTCCAGCCGGTTGAGTGAGGAAGCAGGAGGCGGTTCCATTACCGCACTGCCTATCATTGAAACCCAGGCCGGTGATGTATCGGCTTATATTCCGACCAATGTCATTTCTATTACAGACGGTCAGATATTCTTAGAAAGCGACCTCTTCTTCTCCGGTATGAGACCGGCAGTAAACGTAGGTCTTTCCGTATCCCGAGTTGGTGGAGCGGCTCAGACCAAGGCGATGAAAAAGGCTGCGGGGAGCATCCGTATCGACCTGGCACAGTGCCGGGAGATGGAAGTGTTCACCCAGTTCAGCTCAGATCTTGATCCTGCTACCAAGGAGCAGATCCAATATGGCAAGGGACTTACGGAGCTGTTAAAACAGCCTTTATGCCATCCTTTGAGCCTTCATGCCCAGGTGATCAGTCTGATTGTAGCCAATAACCGGCTGCTCTTAGATGTGGAAGCTACAAAGATAAAAGAGTTTCAGAGAGAATTGCTGGCATTCTTTGATGAACGCTATCCGGAAATCGGAAAGGAAATTGAAGAAAGCAGAGCGCTGTCTGACGAGCTGAAGCAGAAGATTGTTGATGTGACAGCCGAATTTAAACAGAAACGGGTGTAGGATATGGCAAATGCGAGAGAGATACAAAGCAGGATGAACAGCATCAAAAGTACTATGAAGATAACCAATGCGATGTATACCATTTCCTCGTCAAAGCTGAAAAGAGCAAGGAAAACCCTGACTGATACGGAGCCTTACTTTTACGCACTGCAAAGGACCATTGCCAGAATCATAAGGCACACGCCCGAAATTGACGACCCGTATCTGGATACCAGGCCGCATATTAAGAAAGAAGACCGTAAGATCGGATACATTGTGGTAACGGCTGACAAGGGGCTGGCCGGTTCTTATAATCATAATATTTTTAAACTGGCTCAGGAGCAAATTGACAAGGGCGGGAATCCCATGCTGTTCGTAGTTGGTGATCTGGGACAGCAGTATTTTACGAAAAAGGGAATACCGGTGGAACAGGATTTCCGGTATACCGTTCAAAAGCCCAATATGAGCCGGGCCAGAATCATTGAGGAAAAGATCGTGGATTACTTCCTTTCAGGAAAGCTTGATGAGGTATATATGATCTACACCAGAATGGTGAATGCCATGAAAATGGAGGCTGAGATCGAACAGCTTCTTCCCATTCCTAAGCGCCAGTTAAGCAAGAGCGTACCAATTAATGTGCATTTGGAAGAGATCACCATGAAGCCATCTCCACAGGCAGTGATCGATGCCATCGTGCCCAATTACATTGCAGGCTTTATCTATGGAGGTTTGGTGGAGTCTTATTCCAGCGAGCAGAATTCCAGAATGATGGCCATGCAGGCCGCAACAAAGAGTGCTCAGGAGATGCTTGACGAACTGGCGATAACCTATAACAGAGTCCGCCAGGCGGCCATTACCCAGGAGATCACCGAGGTAATCAGCGGTGCAAAGGCCCAAAAGAAAAAAAGGAAGAAAGCATAGTATCATCGGATGTTTCGGTTGACTTTAGAGAGGAGGAGTCCTCACGACTGTGAGTAACAGAATATGAATATAGGAAAGATCGTTCAGGTCCTTGGACCTGTAGTAGATGTTGAGTTTTTTGAAGGCAGCGAACTTCCCCGCATTAAGGACGCCCTTGAGGTGAATAATGAAGGGAAACGCTGCGTAATGGAAGTTGCACAGCATATGGGAAACAGCACAGTCCGCTGCATCATGCTGGCTTCCAGTGAAGGGCTGTATAAAGGTATGGAGGTAACCGCTACCGGGGAAGGTATTAAGGTTCCGGTAGGCGAGCAGACTCTGGGACGCCTTTTTAACGTGCTTGGAGAGACCATTGATAACGGCGGTTCCTTAAATGGCGGTCCGGAGTGGGTCATACACAGAGATCCTCCGGCCTTTGAGGAGCAAAGCCCTGTGGCAGAGATCCTGGAAACGGGAATCAAAGTCATTGACCTTCTGGCTCCTTATGCAAAAGGCGGAAAGATCGGTCTGTTTGGCGGCGCCGGTGTTGGTAAGACGGTTCTGATCCAGGAGCTGATCCATAACATTGCCACGGAGCATGGCGGATATTCTATTTTTACTGGTGTTGGAGAGCGTTCCCGTGAGGGTAATGACCTTTGGACCGAAATGGGAGAGTCCGGCGTTATTTCAAAAACTGCCCTGGTATTTGGTCAGATGAATGAGCCGCCGGGTGCACGTATGCGTGTGGCTGAAACTGGACTTACCATGGCGGAATACTTCCGTGACGAAGAGCATAAGAATGTGCTTTTATTTATTGATAATATTTTCCGATTCACCCAGGCGGGGTCTGAGGTTTCTGCCCTTCTTGGACGTATGCCGTCGGCAGTTGGTTACCAGCCTACCCTGGCTACGGAAATGGGTGAGCTTCAGGAGAGGATTACTTCGACGAAAAATGGTTCCGTTACTTCTGTACAGGCAGTATATGTGCCTGCCGATGACTTGACGGATCCGGCACCTGCAACTACTTTTGCTCATTTGGATGCGACCACCGTACTATCCAGAAAGATCGTAGAACAGGGTATTTATCCGGCAGTTGATCCCCTTGCCTCAAACTCCCGTATTCTTGAACCGGATGTGGTTGGGGAAGAGCATTATGAAGTAGCCCGTAAGGTACAGGAATTGCTTCAGAAATATAAGGAACTTCAGGATATTATCGCTATCTTAGGTATGGAAGAATTGGGAGATGACGATAAGATCACAGTTTACCGTGCAAGAAAGATCCAGAAATTCTTATCCCAGCCTTTCTCTGTGGCTGAGAACTTTACAGGTGTTGCAGGTAAATACGTTCCCCTTAAGGAAACTGTCCGGGGCTTTAAGGCAATTGTGGATGGAGATATGGATCAGTATCCTGAGGCTGCATTCTTTAATGTGGGAACTATTGATGAGGTGATTGAAAAGGCCAGGACATTAGAGGCTTAGCTTGGAGGTGCTGCCTGTGAGTAAAAATACGTTTTTCCTTCAGGTTCTTGCCAGTGATAAAGTGTTTTACAGAGGCTTGTGCCAGGAGCTTGTGGTTCCTCTTTCAGATGGAGAAAAGGCGATTCTTCCTCATCACGAAGATATGGTCATAGCAGTATCCATAGGGGAAATGCGTTTGTTGGATGAAAACGGCCAGTGGATTCATGCAGTTGTTGGAAATGGTTTCATCCAGATTATCAACAATCGTGTGACACTTCTTGTGGACACTGCCGAGCATCCGGAAGATATTGACGAACGCCGGGCAGAAGAAGCAATGGAGAGAGCGGCCGAGCAGTTAAGGCAGAGTAAAAGCCTTCAGGAGCATTCTCATTTTGAGGCTTCTATGGCCAGATCGCTGGCCAGGCTGCGCACAAAACACAAACATGAGCTTTGACAGGAAATGATGATAAAAAAAGAAGGATATCCGGGAGGAAGAAATCTGCCTCCCGGATATCCTTTTTTCTTATCCTAAAGCCACGTCTAAAATCATCATGATCAGAAATCCCACCATAACGCCAAGGGTTCCAACATTGGAATGTTCTCCTAAATGCGCCTCGGGAATCAGTTCTTCCACTACCACGTACATCATGGCGCCGGCCGCAAAGGACAGAAGCCAGGGCATGAGCGGCTGGATACTGCCTGCCACGAGTACGGTAAGGATTCCGAATATAGGCTCTACAATGCCAGACATGCTCCCCCGTATAAATGCCTTTCCCGTGGAAAGACCTTCCTGCTTAAGGGGCAGGGAGATGGCGGCACCTTCCGGGAAGTTCTGGATGCCGATGCCGATCGCAAGTGCCATGGCAGCAGTATATAGAGTCGGATCGTTTCCATGCTGTGCAGCCAGGGCAAAAGCCAGTCCGACGGCCATACCCTCTGGAATGTTATGAAGCGTCACGGCCATGACCAACAGGGTGGTCCGTTTCCAGGTGGAAGAGATTCCTTCCGCCTCATTCGTTTTATCACTGTTCAAATCTGGATGAAGGTGAGGAAGAAGGGTATCTAACAATATGAGAAATAGTACTCCCAGGACGAATCCTCCTGCAGCAGGTATCCAGCCCGCAGTCCCGCTTGCCTCAGCCTCGGCGATGGCTGGAATGAGAAGCGACCACACCGAAGCCGCGATCATGACACCGGCAGCAAAGCCCAGGAAGATCCTCTGGACAGACGGGTTAACATCCTTTCGGAAGAAGAATACAACCGAAGCCCCCAGGGTGGTCATGAGAAATGTAAAGCCGGTACCACCGGCAGCCCACAGAACAGGCGTCATAATAAGCCCTCCTTTATCTCTTTAAAGTCAGGGGTTCTGACTGTGTTTTCACTCCTTTAACTATACCATAACCTCAGTTTTGACGCAATGAGATAAATTCCCTTTCCATTTCCGACAGTTTTATGCTAAAATAGACCTAATTTTACATAGTAAATACCTTTTGGGCGTCCTTTTATGTCCAAAGAACATGGGCAACAAATAGGAGATACCCTACGGGTATCCCTTTATGCCTAAAGAGCATAGGCAATAAATAGGAAACACCCTTCGGGTATCCCTTTATGCCTAAAGAGCATAGGCAACAAATAGGAAAGGAATTTGATTTATGAATATAAAAATAAGATGGAAAAGGCGTTCTGCCTATTCTGTATTTTTGGCAGCAGCAGCAGTTTCTTTATTAACAGGTTGCAATAAAACAGAAGCAGTCAAAGGACCTGGAAAGGATGCAACGCCATCCATTGCCATAATAACGGAACAAAAAAATGAACTGCAGCCTATTGATGCACTTACTCCAGGGGGAGACTTGATGCCAAGACTTCTTAAGGTGCCGGAACAAAAAGAAAATCCTATTCCGGAATATTTGCGGAACGGGGTAGAGCATCCGGTGGTGGCCAGTCTTCAGGAGCGTTTGATGAATTTAGGCTTTATGGATAATGATGAGCCCACCCAGTATTTTGGTAATGTGACGGAGGCTGCAATTAAGGTTTACCAGCGACAGAATTGCCTGGTTCAGGATGGAATTGTAGGGCCAGAGACGTTAAATTCCATTATGTCACCATCTGCCAAATATTATGCTGTGTCAAAGGGTGTGGAGGGTGACGACATATCACGGATCCAGAGCCGCCTTTATGAGCTGGGGTATCTTGCCAGTGCAGGTCAGGTATCCGGCAGCTTTGGGGATGAAACGGAGGCCGCAGTCGAGAAGCTTCAGGAGGTAAACGGCTTAAACATAGATGGAAAAGTAGGACGTCAGACCATGAACCTGCTTTACAGCGAAGAGATCAAACCAAACTTTCTGTCTTATGGAGAAAAAAGTGATTTGGTTTTATCCAGTCAGCAGCGTCTTAAGGAGTTGGGATATTTAACGACCACTCCGGATGGGGCATATGGAAATGATACGGTGATAGCGGTGAAACAGTTCCAGTCCCGGAATGACCTGGTTGTGGATGGATATTTAGGGCCATCCACCCGGATCACTTTAATGAGCGCTGGGGCGCAGCCAAATGGCTTGACCCTGGGTGAACAGGGAGAATCGGTTACCAGGATCCAACAGCTGTTAAATAAATACGGGTATCTGGCTTCTGCTAATGTGACAGGATATTACGGTGAAGTAACGGAAAAGGCGGTTAAGGCATTCCAGAATAACAATGGCCTGAAAGCGGATGGTTCTGTAGGGCAGCTTACCATGAGCAAGCTTACGGGAAGCGGTATAAAATCTGCAGGCTCTTCCGGTTCCTCAGGCGGTTCCTCGGGAGGTACCGTTAAGGGAGGCTCTGGTGTAAGCGGACTGCTTTCTATTGCCAGATCAAAGCTGGGACGCCCCTATGTATGGGGGGCTAAGGGTTCGGAATCCTTTGACTGCTCGGGATTTGTTTACTGGTCTCTCAACCAGGCCGGCGTCAGACAGAGCTATCTGACCTCGTCCGGTTGGAGAAATGTAGGTAAATATACAAAGATCACCAGCTTTGGAAGCCTGCAGGCAGGCGATATCATCGTGGTAAGCGGCCACGTGGGAATCGTAGCCGGGGGCGGAAAAGTAATCGATGCTTCCTCCAGTAACGGTCGGGTAGTGGAACGTTCCTTAAGCTCCTGGTGGAAGAGCAACTTTATCTGCGGCTGGCGTATATTTGGATAGGAATGGTTCAGAATAATGAGTATGAAAACGCAGAAAAAAGCAATTAATATGGTAACGGATTCACCGGGAAAGGCTCTTTTGCTCTTTGCCCTTCCCTTAATTCTTGGAAATTTATTTCAGCAGTTTTATAACATTATAGACTCTGTCGTGGTCGGACGGTTTGTGGGAGAGGAGGCCCTGGCCTCAGTAGGCGCCTCCTATTCCATCACAAATGTGTTTATTGCCATTGCGGTAGGAGGCGGAATCGGAAGTTCGGTGGTGGTGTCCCAGTTTTTAGGGGCAAAACAGACTGGAAATATGAAAACCGCCATATCCACCACCCTTATAAACTTTTTATCCATAGGAGTGATACTCGGCGGTCTTGGGCTTCTTTTCAATCACCGGATTTTAAGCTTCATGAACACCCCGGAGAATGTATTTTATGATGCCTCGGTGTATCTTGGGATTTATTTTATAGGGCTGCCCTTTTTATTCATGTATAATGTACAGGCTTCTGTTTTTCAGGCCCTGGGAGATTCTAAGACTCCCTTGTATCTGCTGGTTTTCTCTTCTCTTTTAAATGTTGTACTGGATCTTTTGTTTGTTACCCAGTTTTACATGGGGGTAGCCGGTGTGGCGATTGCCACTTTGATCGCTCAGGGATTATCAGCGGTTCTTTCCTTTCTCGTTTTGATAAAACGGTTAAAGGGGTATGAGACAACAGAACCATTTCGGCTTTATGACTGGAATATGATGCTTCATATGATGCGGGTTGCCATTCCTTCCACCCTTCAGCAGTCCATCGTCCATATCGGAATGCTCCTCGTGCAATCCGTGGTCAATGGTTTTGGCTCTGCGGTAATGGCGGGCTTTGCGGCAGGGACCAGGATCGAATCTATCTGTATTGTTCCCATGCTTGCTCTTGGAAATGCCATGTCCACCTATACGGCTCAGAACATAGGCGCTGGAAAGACAGACCGGGTAAAAACGGGCTACCGTTACTGCTATCTCATGGCAGGGGCTTTTGCGGTTATCATCTGTGTTGTTATGGAAACCTGGGGAGACTTGTTTATACGAAGCTTTTTAAACGAAGGCAGTGCGGAAACAGCGTTTCGAACAGGCATGGATTATGTCCGGTTCATTTCCTTTTTCTATATCTGTATTGGCTGTAAGGCGACCACAGACGGGCTTTTGCGTGGTGCAGGAGATGTGGTGGTATTTACGGTCGCCAATCTGGTAAATCTGGCGATCCGGGTGTCGGTAGCGGCTGTGCTCGCTCCCGTTATTGGCGTCCAGGCCGTTTGGTTTGCGGTTCCAATGGGCTGGACGGCCAATTATATTATATCATTCTTCCGATATCTGACGGGAAAGTGGGAGAAGATACGGCTTATTTCTTGACGGGGAAGGCGACGCCTGCTTTAAATAGATCTCCGTCAATGTAAAGCCTTAATTCCCCGCCCTGAAGCTCGGCCAGGCTTTTTGCGATAGAGATTCCCAGCCCGCTTCCTTCCGTGGTCCGGGCAACATCTCCCCGGACAAAGCGTTCGGTCAGCTCATCCGCGCGGATGTTCAACGGGTTTTGAGATATATTCTTCATAGTGAAAACCGCCATATTCTCTTCCAGAGTAATGTCTACGTATACCCGGCTGTGTTCCATGGCATACTTGAACGCGTTGTTATAAAGGTTCTCAAGCACTCTCCACAAATACCTGCCGTCCGCCTCGACCAGGATGGATTCGGCCGGCAGGGTGGAAACCAGTTCCAGGTGCCGGAGAGCAAATTTTTCTTCAAATTCTCCATTGGTCTGATGAATGAGTTCTACAAAATCAATGCTGGTGATCTCCAGCTTTAAATTTCCTGAGCTTGCCTTTGAGGCCTCTACCAGATCTTCTGTCAAAGTCTTTAATCGCTGGGACTTCTGTTCCAGGACTTCTAAATAACCCTGAATCTTCGGGTCTTGAATCTTTTCCCTTTTTATAAGGTCCACATAATTTATGATGGATGTCAGAGGCGTCTTAATATCATGGGATACATTGGTGATTAAGTCTGCTTTTAAGCGTTCACTTCGTACCTTTTCCTGAAGTGCCGTTTCAAGTCCGGTGCTGATGTGATTGATGTGCTCAGCCAGTTCCCGCTCTTTTCCGTTAAATTTCAAGGTATTGATCTTATAAGTGGTATCCCCTCTGGAAATATTTAAGAGGGCCTCATTGATCTGATCGGTCTCCCATGCATTTTTGTACATCTGATGGAATATCCAGAAATCCAGGCAGAAAAACAGCAGAGCAACTACCCCCATAAGAATTCGGGATTCTAAGCTGTTATAGGTAAATAAAAGGATGGCAAATGCCATCGTCATGGCAACGTTAAAGACCAGGAACAAGGTGTAAGAAAGCATAATCCGCGTAGTAAAGCGCCGGTTTTTAAAGTACAGGGACAAATTTTTAAGTCCCAGGTGCATAAGACTTCCAGTCCAGAGATTTCCTGCCTTATAACGTTTTAACAAACTTAATGCGGCTGACAGCCCGGCTGCATAATAAATGAGGACCCGAAGGGCCAGCTCTCCGTAATCCCATTGGTCAACGGCAAAGAAAAGGTGAATAATCTTATATGCAAGCCGGTTTGCCAGAAACAGGGCGAGGATGGCGGCCACAGAATACAGAAGGAGACAGCTCTCTGCAGGGAGCCGGTCAATCCGTTCCAATGGACCGTGGCTCTGTTTTCTGTCTGTATGCCCAGTCATGTTTACCAGGGCATACAGGGTCGCGATACAACCCAGGATTCCCAGGCACAGGCTGATCATTCCGGTGATGAATAACAAACGCATCTGGTCATAGGAAGCAGAGGCCCTCGCATAAGCATCGCCGTAGGGATAGGAAGTATCCACAGCTATCGTCATATGATAATTGCCGTTGTTATAGGGATTCATCTTTTCCAGCTGGGAAGAAACATTCTTTGGGACAGTGGTTAAGTTGGAGTCCACATAAAGCGCTTCTCCTGTTACGTAAAGGTATTTCCCCATTGTCTTAAAATCATTGATGGATTTGCCGGTAACGTTGCTGTATAGCTTATAATCTTCAGCCGTGTTCTGATAGAGGACTTCAAACTTTAAGTTGCTCGGATTCTGGATAAAGCGGTAATAAAATGAATAGTAATTACCCAGGTGGGTCAGCACCTCATAGGCCAGCTGATCCATGGTGAGAAATGCTTCTCCAGGCTCAGTGATCTTAAAGTCCGGTTCATAGGCCCGGTAATCTACCCGTACATACGAGTCTGAGTCATCTGCAGCCGGTTGCCCTCCGCTCACTTTAAACTGCTCATTCAGATAATAGCCCAGGGATTTGGCCCTCCGTATCATCTCATCCACCGTATATTCCATTGTGGTTCCCGGACCTTCTACGACCCGGACAATGGGTTTTGAATAGTCAAGCTTCCCGTTGGTCTCAAATACTTCTTTATATTTTACATAATTAAAAATATCGTCAATATCAGATTTAAGCTGACGGGTGAAATCAGGCGTGTCCTCATAAGTCTCATGATTGATCCAGTGGATTCCCTCCCCGTAATGGGAATTGCTGTACATGATGGAGACGCCGACAACAACAAGAAGGGAGAAGAGTATATGCATGAGGACTGCAAAATCTTTTCTTTTTTTCATAAGCACTCCTATTGTTTCTCGATCTTATAGCCTACACCCCATACCACTTTTAAATAGCGAGGTTCTCTTGGGTTGATTTCGATCTTTTCCCGGATGTGCCGGATGTGTACGGCCACGGTATTATCTGCGCCGATCGCTTCTTCATTCCAGATCTGCTCATAGATTTCGTCAATGGAAAATACTTTTCCTGCATTCTTTACAAGAAGCAGCAGGATGTTGTACTCAATGGGAGTCAGCTTGATCAGTTCTCCCTCTACGGCAACTTCCTTGTTATCGTCATTAATGGCCAGGCCTCCGCATTTATACACTTGTCCGGCTGGCTGTTGGTTCATATTGCCAAGCTGGGTATAACGGCGCAGCTGTGATTTCACCCTGGCTACCAGCTCCAGCGGATTAAAGGGCTTTGTAATATAATCATCTGCCCCGATGTTTAGACCCAGGATCTTATCGGTATCCTCGGATTTGGCAGAGAGGATGATGATGGGGATGCTGCTTGTCTCACGGACCTTTAAAGTGGTCCGGATTCCGTCAAGGCCAGGCATCATTACATCCAGTATCATTAAATCTACTTCGTGTTCTTCCAGAAGCTTCAGGGCATCATAGCCATCATAGGCCTTAATCACATGAAACCCTTCTCCTGTCAAATATATATCAATAGCTTCTACGATTTGTTTGTCATCATCACATACTAAAATATTCTGCATACGAAAACCTCCTTTTTCAATATTATACAACGAAGGCAGTAAAAAAGCACATTACATTTTTCTAAAGAAGCCTGAAAAGATGTCTGTTTCTGTCATGTTACGGATTTTTTCATCATATGATTTACCAATTCTGGTAAAAGGATGCTGCTATGAGAATATATGTGGTAGAGCGGGGAGACAGTGTGGACACCATTGCCGAATCCCAGGGCATTCCGGTACAAAACCTTATTTTTGATAACCAGATTGGTTATCCATACCGCCTGGCTGTAGGCCAGGCACTTTATATTAGGGATGAAAACCCTTCGGAAGAAAGGGTGCCTCTTTATGTGTTCGGTTATGCATACCCGATCATCACTCCGGATAATCTGGAAAATACTCTTCCATTTCTGACGGATCTTTATGTTTTCTCTTATGGATTTACCATGGAGGGAGAGCTGGTTCCGCCCATGAGCCCGGATGACTGGATGATAGAAAGGGCGTGGCAGCTTGGAGTGCGCCCGATTTTGACCCTTACTCCTCTCGGCCCTGACGGGCATTTTAACAACAATCTGGTATCTGAGGCTGTGCATAATATGGAGGTCCAGCAGCGGCTGATCTGGAACCTGGGTCTTACGATGCTGGAAAAGGGATTTGGAGGTCTGGATTTTGATTTTGAGTACATTATGGCGGAGGACCGAGTGGCTTATGCAGACTTTGTAAGACTGACTACCCAGATCATGAACCGGTTCGGTTATCAGGTCACGGTTGCCCTGGCACCTAAAACATCAGCCGCACAGGCAGGGCTTTTGTATGAGGGAGTAGATTACGCGCTTTTAGGCGAGGCGGCTAACCGGGTGCTTCTTATGACTTATGAGTGGGGATATACTTTCGGCCCTCCCATGGCAGTTGCCCCCATCAACATGGTCAGAAGAGTAGTGGAGTATGCTGTGACAGCCATCCCAACGGAAAAGATCAGCCTGGGAATTCCAAATTACGGATACGACTGGCCCCTGCCCTATGAGAGAGGAGTGACGAGGGCAAGGACCATAAATAACCTGGAGGCGATCCAGATTGCCATTGATCATGGTGTGGAGATCCAATTTGACGAGGTTGCCATGTCCCCATATTTCCGTTATTGGCAATATGGAATTCAGCATGAGGTTTGGTTTGAGGATGTGAGAAGTTATAAGGCCAAGTTTGACTTGATCAAAGAATTCGGGTTAACAGGTGCCGGGTATTGGCAGCTCATGCAGTTTTTCCGGGCAAACTGGTTATTGCTGGAGCAGATGTTTATTATTAAAAAGTATGGAGAGTGATTTTACCTGTTTCCAGAAAAACTCCGTTGCATTTCATCCGTTTTTCTGTTATATTGATGTGTTAAACGGTTAGTGGAGAGGATTTCAGGATGTTTTTATATCAGATGAAAGATGACCATGTACGGATTCTGGGGTGTCGGGGATATGACGGTTCCATACGGATCCCGGAGAAAATCGGAGGCCGGCCGGTGAGAGAGCTGGCTGCCTACGCGTTCTCCGATGGCTGGGGGAAAAAAGAAATGCTTTCATTGGCAGGAAAAGAGATATGCCTGTGCGATGAAGAGGGCAATCCAATTGAAATAGAAGAAAAAGAATTTCCGCCTGAGATAAGCTGTGAAGGGCTGATCGATATATATCTGCCGGATACGATTAGGAAAATAGGAAATTATGCATTCTATAACTGTTATGAATTAAGCCGCGTGGAGTGCTCAAGCTCTATTTTTGATGTAGGCTCCGGTCTTTTTACCGGCTGCACAGGGGTTCGGTTTTTAGATATTCATATGATCGATGGAGAACGTTCCTGCATGAAGGAACTGCTTGCGGAACTCCGGCAGGAACTTTATGTAAACTATTATAGCAGCAAGGGGAATGCGAGGCTGGTTTTTCCTGAAATGTTTGAAGAATCCGTGGAGCATACGCCGGCCAGGATCATCCTCCGGGAAATGCATGGCTGCGGCCATATGTACCGTTACTGCTTTGACCAGACGGAGTTTCAGTTTCATAAATACGACGCCCTGTTCCCTCACATCCTGGTGCAGGAGCCGGAGCGGGTGACTGCAGCCCTGGTTCTGGGAAGGCTTTATACTCCTATGGAACTTCTTGAAAAGGATAGGGAGGCCTATGAGGCTTACCTGATGGAACATTTTAAGGGAGCGGCGAGACTGGCACTTGAGGAAAAGGACCCGGCCCTTTTCCTTTGGCTTGCCGGGCAGTACGGCCATAATCAGGAGGACTTTGACGGGATGGTCGACATGGCGGGAAGCGCTGACAAGCCTGAGATTCTTAGCGTCCTTATGAGTCTTCGCCGACAGCGCTTTAAGGCAGGGAAACGGAAGTTTTCCCTGACATAATATCATTAATCTAGGCAAATCGAACAGCCTTATATAGAATAGAACAGAAAGAGGGTGGAACCATGATCGATCCGGTGAAACAAAGGCAGCTTGATGAACTGGCAGAGGTGGAGCTGGGCCATGAGATCCTGACCAATGCCCGCAATGAACTTTATTTAAGCTTCCGGTATCTGGATGTAGCCCTAAACAGCCTTGGGTTTGCGGCTGACTGGACAGGCCAGGGCGTAGGAACGGATGGGTTTGTGATCTATTATCAGCCGGAGCATTTGTTTTCCCTATATAAGAGAAGCCGGACCCTGGTGAACCGGGCCTATCTGCATATGCTTTTCCACTGCCTGTTCTGCCATTTGAATGGGAAAGGGGAACGGGAAAAGGAATACTGGGATCTGGCCTGTGATATCACCATAGAATCCATTTTGGATGGATTTTATGTGAAACCCGTTTACCGGCACCAGACTCCTTACCGCAGGGAGGTCTACGGCAGGCTGGCAGAAAAACGAAAGGTGTTTACCGCTGAGGGAATTTATAAAGAGCTTCAGGATATGAGTCTGACCCCGGAACAATATGGACGAATGGCAGCTGAATTCTACGTGGACAACCATGACCGGTGGGAAGAGGAGGCACCACCGGGAGTTCAGATGGAGCGGCAGAATAAATGGCAGAACATACGGGAAACCATGCAGACGGAAATGGAGTCCTTTGGAGAAAAGAATGAAGAATCTTCAAGAAACCTTTTGGAACAGGTGAAAATTGAAAATCGGGAGAAATATAATTACAGGCAGTTTTTAAGAAAGTTTGCAGTGTTGAGGGAGGAGGCAGAGATCGATCCGGATTCCTTTGACCCAGTGTTTTATACTTACGGCATGTCTCTTTACCGAAATATGCCTCTTATTGAGCCTCTGGAAACAAAGGAAGTTTTTAAAATTGAGGATTTTGTGATCGTGATCGATACATCCATGTCTGTATCCGGGGATCTGGTTCGGCATTTCCTTCAGGAAACCTATGGCGTCCTCGGGGAATCGGAAAGCTATTTCCGGAAGATCAATATTCATATCATCCAGTGTGATGAGGAAATCCGCTCTGATGTGACCATCACAAGCAGGGCGGAGATGAAAGAGTATATGGAGCATTTCACATTATCCGGATTTGGCGGAACGGATTTCCGACCGGCTTTCGAGTATGTGAACGGCCTTTTAAACAAAGGGGTCTTTAAGAAGCTCCGGGGCCTTTTGTATTTTACAGACGGAAAAGGGATATATCCGGTGAAAATGCCGCCCTATGATACGGCATTTGTCTTTATGGAAGACCAGTATGAGGACATTTCCGTACCAGGCTGGGCCATGAAAGTGATCCTGACAGAAGAGGATCTGGAAGTAACTTGACAGGAGATTTATTATGAATATTAAACGAGCGAAAGAAGAAATTAAGAATACCATAGAAGCCTATCTGCTAAAGGATGAATACGGTGCTTATGAGATACCGGCGGTTCATCAAAGACCGGTGTTTCTCATGGGACCTCCGGGAGTGGGGAAAACTCAGATCATGGAGCAGGTAGCAAGAGAATGCGGGATCGGCCTGGTGGCTTATACCATCACCCATCATACCCGCCAGAGTGCGGTGGGACTTCCCTTTATAAATGAAAAGGAATTCGGTGGGAGTACTTACCGTGTAACAGAATATACCATGAGTGAGATCGTGGCCTCAATTTACAATAAGATCGAGAGCTCCGGCCTTAAGGAAGGGATCCTTTTTATCGACGAGATCAACTGTGTGTCCGAAACCCTTGCGCCGACCATGCTCCAGTTTCTCCAGTATAAAACCTTCGGAAACCACAAGATTCCCGAAGGATGGGTGATCGTGACGGCTGGAAACCCGCCGGAATATAACAAGTCGGTCAGGGACTTTGATGTGGTGACTTTAGACCGTATCAAGCTCATACATGTGGAACCGGACTTTGAGGTATGGAAGGCTTATGCCTATGAGCAGGCCCTGCATCCAGCGGTCATTTCCTATCTGAATGCCAGGACCGAATACTTCTGCCGGATCGAAACAACGGTTGATGGAAAGTTCTTCGCCACCCCCAGGGGCTGGGATGACTTATCAAAATTTATTGAAATTTATGAGCGCCTGGGCAAAAAGGTGGACCGGGATGTGGTGGGAGAGTATATCCAGTTTCCTAAGATTTCCAAGGATTTCACCAACTACCTGGATCTTTATTATAAGTACCGGGATGATTACCAGATCGATGAGATCTTGTCAGGCATCATCAGGGAGAGCCTGTGCGACAGGCTGAAACGGGCATCTTTTGATGAGAAGCTGAGTGTCATCGGCCTCCTGCTATCCAGATTGGGTCAGAGCTTCCGCTCTGTGTCTGATCAGGGAGACAGAACCGGCCTTTTGATGGAAGAACTTAAAAAAATAAGTCCGGAATCCGAAAAAGAACGGGGGACCCCCATGGTGGCCCGCCTTGCCGAATTAAGGAACCAGTGGAATGGTGATTGGGACAGGAGAAAAAAGGCCGGCCTTTTAAGCAGGAGAGACGATTATTTGCGCCGGGATGTGGAGGCCCTTCTTCTTCAATATGAGGAAACCCTCCGAATGGAAGGGACCGGGGATGAGGCTACCTGGGACCGGATACGGGAGATGTTTGAAGAAGAAAACGCCAGATATGAGGCGCTTTTGGAAGAGGGAGGAAAATCCCTGGAGCATGCCTTTGATTTTATGGAAGCCGCCTTCGGAGACGGACAGGAAATAGTGGTATTTATAACAGAATTAAATACCGGGTATCATAGCGTTAAATTTTTAAAAGAATACGATTGTGAACGGTATTATCAATATAATGAGCGGCTTTTATTCAAGGACAGGGAGAGTGATATAAAAGCCAGGATTGATAGTTTAGGAAAATAATGTATAAAAACCAAAAAACTACTCCATAATAAAGAAAGAAAAGGAGGTAGTGCCATGGGAAATAAAGCATTGAGTTATACAGCTCTGACTATAGCCATTATTGGCGCGGTCAACTGGGGGCTGGTAGGTTTCTTTAACTTCAACCTGGTATCATTTATTTTCGGCAGCATGACATGGATTACTAGAATCGTGTATGCTCTAGTAGGAATTTGCGGGTTGTACCTGATTACTTTTTATGGCCGTTCCGAGGCTGGAACAGAAGATAACCGATAATTTAAAGGGCATTGCAGCATGAGCGGATCACTTCCCATGCGGTAATGCCCTCGCTCGTTATTATAAACATAAGAGAGGTGCTGTAAAATGACGATTAACGAATCATTTTGCGGCACCTTTATCTTATGCGTTCCTTTCTGCGAAACAGCTTATGTGAATTTCTTATGGGCTTGCCCTGAATATGGCCTTATATGAGTTGTAAGCGATATAGAATTATGATAGAATTCATATAAATATCTCATATTATGAGATATTCAACATCAACCCAGCATTCATTTACAGGAGGAACTTATGTTTTTTATATGCGGCATGAGCCAGGGAAAGAAAATACTCGATTATACAAAAACAGTGGTCTGCGGCCTGTGTGGAGGCTACGGCAGATACCAGGTATTTATGACTTACAGTTATTTCAGTATTTTTTTCATCCCCATCATAAAATGGGACAGACGTTATTACGTTCAAATGTCCTGCTGTAATACCCTTTACGAACTGAACACCGAAAAAGGAAAAAGACTGAATCATAAGGAGTCTGTAGACATTAGTGAACAGGATTTGACCCTGTTGCAGTCCGGCCACAGGAGTTCAGACTGGAACCGGAAGCAATGTTCCCACTGCGGCTATGAAACCACAGAGGATTTTGAATATTGCCCCAAATGCGGACAGAGGTTTTAAAGAAACATGCACCTGCATGCACTATATCACCGTATAACAGGTAAAAGGCAGAAGCGTAAGCTGGCAGAGGGTGTCCTAAATGATGATATCATCAAGGGCTCTTTTTGGAACGTAATGCACCTGATTCTCATCCCGGTAATAGCGGGTATCCCCGTCCTCTTTCACTGGGACAAGGACCACTTCTTCCTTGGGCTTTCCAAGAGCAAGGACCAAATCTATGGAGTACTGTGACGGATCAATGGAAAGAGCTTCTGCCAGATCACTTCTTCGTACATTTCCCAATATGCATCCGCCGTATCCTTTTTCCACAGCCCCAAGCATGATGGTCTGGGCAGCAATTCCATCATCATACAGCTTATTTTTCCCAAGGGACAGATCGCATAGAATGATGATGTAGGCAGATGGGCGTTCCCCCTTTTCAGGACCGTCCCAGTCCGGCAGAGCGCCGGCCCAGCTCAGGGTATCGAACACCTTGGAATTTTCTTCCGGAGTGCTGCACAGCCGGAACTTTAACGCCTGGGAATTGGCTGTTGAAGCGGTGAGTCTGGCTAAATCCACCAGCCCCCTTAAATCTTTCGTTGAAACCGCCTCATCCTCATAAAACCGGCGGAAGGTACGGCATTTTAAAACCAGTTCTTTTAACATAGAATATTCCTCCTGTTTTGTCTGTATTTTATCCGTTTTCTTATTTTTAAAGTATAGCAGGTATTGGTCCGGTCTGCAATGGCATGGGGAAGGAAGGGAGAGATTACGATGAAAACCAGAGCAGAATTGATTACTTATTGTTTAACCTATCCTGATGTTTATGAAGATTACCCCTTTCGTGACCACCAGTGGGCCGTTATCCGGCACAGAAAAAGCAAAAAGGTGTTTGCCTGGATCTATGAACGGGATGGGATAGTCTGTATCAATTTAAAATGTGATCCGGAGTGGGTAGAGTTTTGGAGAAATGCATTCTCCGGTGTACTTCCTGGATATCATTTAAATAAAAAACATTGGAACACGGTTCTTCTTGACGGATCCGTACCGAAGGAAGATATTTGTCGGATGATAGGGGAAAGTTTTGATCTGACTACCTGATTTTCCAGTTTTGCCGGGAAAATGGTAGTTAAAATTAACAAAAAAATTAATGGTTTATGGACAATTATTATTATATTTTTAGAGTGGACAAAATTAAAACCAGTAAAATAAAATAAATTCAAGAGCATAATTTCATAATTTATTATGAAATAATCTTGCCCTAGTTGTAATTAATTTTTAGATTTTGCCTGTTTTTGGCTGGTAAAAATAGCGAGTTGGAATCATTGACTTTATTTTCTTAAGGTGCTAAACTGAGACTCGGTTTCAAGTACATAGGACAACATGGAACCAAGACAGATATATGTAACAATAACACCTATGTATCGCAAGGAGGAGAATAATTATGAAATTAACAGCAAAAAAACTGGTACTTACAGGCGCAGCCGTATTAACTATGGCATCTATCTCTGCATGTGGAAGCACTAAGTCTGCTGAAACAACAGCAGCTACTGAAGCAACTGTAGAGGCTACAACAGAAGCAGTTACCACAGAGAACGAGACTATAGAAGCTGTAGAAGAATCCGAAACAGAAGAAGTTACCTTAGATGAGGCTTCTGATGAAGAGAGCAACGAAGATGCAGCAGCAGAAGATGCGGAAGCAGAGTCTGCAGAAGTAGAAGTTGAATCCACAAAAGCAGCAAACTAATCGGCAGAATTACTGATTCGATCAGGAATGCTAAAATTCCGGAGCGGGGACAATTGTCCCCGCTCTTTTTGTGCAACAGGAAATTTTTCTATCTTTATGCTATATACATAATTAGCAGGATTAACCGGCATAGACAAGAAATGCTGTCATAATGATAAGGTTCCAAAGGAAGCTTATTTCTCACTCTTGAAAACTTCTTCATCGTGAAATATAATAAATGAAAAGAAAATGATTTGCATTTTCCCGGATGGGAATATGCCACTGCGTCAATGGACGCAGGCCCGCATCAAAGAATGCGGAAAAGGAGGGGTAGAGATGGCGCGAACCAGACAGATCAAACCGGAAACACTGTTTTTCCCTAAAAAGCTCACGGAGCGGCTGAATTCCATCAAAGCGTATCCGCTGACGCTGGTGGAGGCTCCCTCCGGCTTCGGAAAGACTACGGCGCTGCGTCATTTTTTCGATACACAGGTTTCCAAAACCGCACAGGTCATCTGGCATACCTTTGCCCCGGAGCAGCCGGGCGTTTCGTGGAAAGCCTTCTGCGATTGCATCAGGCAGTTTGACCCGGACGGCGGGGAGAGTCTGACGGCGGCAGGCCCGCCGGATGAGGACAGCCTGCCGGAAATTGAGCGGGTTTTCCGGGGGATTCACTGTCCGGAGGAAACCTATCTTGTGCTTGACGACCTTGCCGTATGGAAGCTGCCGGGTGTCGGGCGGTTTCTGATGGCCCTTTCGGGGCATGGCGGAAAAAATCTTCATGTGGTAGCCGCTTCTCAGCTTCTGCCGGAGCAGGATCAGCGCACCGTTGTAGAAAGCAGCCGCCTTTTCGCCCTGCGGGAAGCTGCTTTTACCTTTTCCGCCGGGGACATCGACGCCTATTACCGGCAGGCTGGGATTTCCCTGTCAGTCATGCAGCTTGAGGAAGTGCAGCGGATCACCGAGGGCTGGGTCATGGCGCTGTACCTCCAGCTTCTGTCTTTTATCGAAAGCGAAACATTTGTTGAGGACGGGAGCATACAGAATATGCTCAGGGGCGCTCTGTGGAACCGCCTGCCTGAATTTGAAAAGGAGTTCCTCACCGTCATCTCCATCTTTCCCCGTTTTTCTCTGGCACAGGCTACTGCCTTGTCCGGTATGAGCGCAGCGGAAACTGAAGGCCTGCTGCGGGAAAAAAGAGTGTTCGTCCACTTTGACCGGGAAACCCGGAGGTTCTACCTCCACGCCCTGTTCCAGAGCTTTTTAAGAGAGCAGTTTGCCATGCTGCCGGAAGAAAGGCAAAAGGCCATCTATCTGGTCGGGGGCGATTTAGCGGAACAGGCGGGCGACCGGGTGAATACCCTGCGCTTCTACTATCTCTCGGGAGAGTGGGAACGGTTTCTGGCCTTGCCATTGACAAGCTATGAGATTGCAGATGTGGTGGATGAAAGCACAAGGCCCATGATACTGGACATCATTGAAAACACGCCTTTTGAGGTCAAGCGGAAATACCCTGCCGCCATGGTGCCTCTGGCCTTTACCCTGTTCTTCCTCCATGAAAACCAAAAGCTCCTTGCGTTCAAGGAGGAAATCCACGAGGTTCTTGGGCATAGTGACCTTCCCGAAAGGAAGAAGAACGTCCTGTCCGGCGAGATGGAACTGCTGTTGTCCTTTTTGGAATACAACCGCATCGACGCCATGAGCAGCCGCCACCGCAGGGCACTGGAACTGCTGGGCGGCCCCGCCACCCTCATCAATGTCAAAAGCACATGGACCTTCGGCTCCCCCTCCGTGTTGTATATGTTTTACCGGGAAAGCGGAAAGCTGGATGAGGCGCTCGCCCAAATGGACGAATGTATGCCCGTCTACTATGCTCTGACAAGCGGCCACGGGAGCGGCGCGGAGTTTATCATGCGGGCGGAGGCACACCTCATGAGGGGCGAAACGGAGGAAGCGGAAATCCTCTGCCATAAGGCGATGTTTACCGCCGACAGCAAGCGGCAGAACAGCATCGTCCAATGCGGACTGTTCCTGCTGGCCCGTATCGCCCTCCTCACAGGAGACGGCGCCAGGCTGCAGAACGCCCTTGCCTCCATTGCGGAACGCGCCCACCAGAACACCGAGGACTTGTGCCGCTACACGCTGGATTTAGCCTGCGGATTCCTCAATTTGCTGCTGGGGCGGCGGGATGAGGTTGCCCCATGGCTCCATGCGGGCGAAATCAACGACAAGCGTCTGGTCATTATGACCCAGCCCTTTGCCCTGATCATATACGGCAGGCTTCTCTTAGAACAGGGAGAATATCAAAAGCTGCTGGGGGTGAGCGAATTCGGGCTGGGGATTTCAGCCATCTTCCCCAATCTGCTGCCGCAGATTTACATACACCTGTACCGGGCGCAGGCGTTTCATGGGCTGGGAAAACGTCCGCAGGCCCTGGACGCCCTGAACAAAGCCCTTGATATCGCTCTGCCCGACGGCGTTCTGCTGCCCTTTGCCGAAAACCAGGAAGGAATCAAAGGGCTGTTGCCTGACAGTGAATCGGACGGCAAGGTGCGGGAGCGCATCAGACGACTGGCCGGCGAACTGTCTCAGGGGTTTGCCATCATTGCAGGAGCCAAAGAGCTGACCCCACGGGAGAAAGAAGTGCTTCTGCTTCTGGAAGAAGGGCTGACCAATCCGGAGATTGCCGAAAGGCTCCATGTATCCCTTTCCACAGCGAAGGTAATTGTAAGCCGTGTCCTTTCAAAAAAAGGAGTGTCCTCTCGTGAGCTGCTAAAAAACAAAAAATAAATGGCCACCGGCCAATATAAAAAATTAATTCTGCATCCTACAATAAAACGGTAGGGTGCATTTTTATGCCCGCACATCATCAAATCGAAAGGGGGAAGGGGATATGATCAGCAGAAAATCATGGCGGGAACAGGAGATTCCCACGATTTTGGCGGTGACACCCCTTGAGCAACACCGCCTGCATATCGAATTCTGCAGCGGAAGCGTTCTGGAGCTGAATATGGAAATCCGTCTGCGCACCAACCGCTATTACGACCTGAACAGCGACACGGTGTTCAGGTCCGCCGTCACGGATGGGGAAAAAATCATCTTTGATACCGGAACCAGCTTTGAACTGGAGATTTTTCCAAGGCAGGCTATGAGTATGGCAAGGAAGCTGCCGGGCAATACGGGAGGCATTCTGCTGGTTCAAGCCTTGGAAAGCGGACGGCTCCGTCTGGAGATGAAAACCGGCAGCATTCTTACCCTGAACATGGAAAGCCGTCTGCATACCATCCGTTACAGCCCGCTCGCGGAGCCGGAGGTCTTTCAATCGGTGCGAACGGATGGGGAAACGCTGTTCTTTGGCGATGTACTGCAAATCGACGAGGAAGAATTGAACCTTCTGACGTTCAGGGTTCCGCCTTCGGGAGAGGAGGACAACAAATGAAACAGGATGTGCAGCCCCCGCTTGCCGGAACGATTCTGGCAATCACAGCGGATATAGACATCGATCAGGTTCTCTGTATGCGGCTCAAAAGCCCGGGAGGACAGTACCCCATCATCACCTATCAGGAAGCGGTTTACAGCCAATTAGGCAAACGCCATGTGGAAAAGATCCTGCTTATGCGTGAAATCATGCCGCAGGAGCTGAAAGCACCGGAACACGCCGCTGTATGGGCGCAGTACCGCAGGGACCGGCCGAAAACGGACGGCGAACGCATCTATTGGAATGACGGCCCCAGCCTGTCCTATGATGAAATACTTGAAATGGTAAGGGGGGACACAGGATGAACCAGCGAAAAATCATAAGCGCCGAAGCCTATGACGGCGACCCCAACGAAATCCATGTGGAGCTGGACAACGGAGCGATCCTGATGCTGAGGCTGACCCCCAAGCTGCATGACCCGCTGTTTGCAGAAATCCAGACGCTCCACCTGCCCCGCACAGACGGCGGGCGCGTCTACTGGTCAAACGGCGCAAGCCTGAGCCTTGATGAGCTCTTGAATATGTTTACGGACGAAACAGGATCTGAAAATAAAACTTAGAATGTAGGAGGAATGAATTGATGAAACGAACATGGAAACAAATCGGCAGCCTGTTACTGTCGGTGTGCATGGTCTTTACCCTGCTGCCGACCGTAGCGTTTGCCCAAACAGTGAGGGATTCCGGTACTCCGCTGGGGATCAGCGGTGAAATCACCGCCTTTGCGGAATTGGACACAGAAGTGTCCCAACAGACGGAGGAAACCGGCATGGCGGAGGACGAACTGAAACTGCCGGGTACGCTGGCGGTTACTGTTACCGAAAACGGTGATGAAACCGCCACAGGCAGCGACGCGCGGAAAGAAACCCAAACCACCGTGAAGGTGGAAAGCTGGACTTCCGACCCGGTCTATGACTGCAACGCCGAGGGTGTTTACACCTTTACCCCGGCACTGGATTTGCCGTACGGTATAACCCTCGCGGACGGCGTAACCCCGCCGACCATCACCGTGACGCTCATTGCCCCGGTTGCTCCGGTGCTACGCGGTGCGCCGCAACCGATGGGGGCGGATACTCCAACCGTTATTCCGGAAGATTATCAGCAGTTGGAAGATGCGCTTAAAAGCACCACAGCGCAGATAATTGGAGTTAATAAAGACCTTACATTAAGTAGTGCATTAACGGTTGGTGCGAACCATACTTTGTCGATTTCTTCTGGAAAGGCAGTATACCTTGCAGGGGGTTGCAAATTAACCATACCTTCAGGGACTGATTTGACAGTCGGCGGAGGCGGTAAATTAGAATGCCACGAGACTTCAAGCGATACCATTTCAGTAAATGGCACTTTAACCCTCGACAATATTAACTTTGAGGTAAAGAGCGCAGGGAACCAAGTAACTGGTAAATTAACAGCAACAGATTGCAATGTTAAGATTGCGAATTCATCAGAAATAGGCATTATGTCATTTGGAGAACTGGAGATTACAGGCGGAACGCTGGATGTCAGCAATACCGGTGGAGCTGATCAGGCCACAATCGGGATTTGTTCATTTTCTGACAGTCCTATAGGCATCACGGACTGCGAGGTGACATTGAAGAGCAGCGGCTATTATGCTGTGGCAGCGATTGAGGGAAGCCTGTATGTCAAAGGCAGTGAAGTTCATAGCGAGATTAACAGTCATAACGACTACAATTCACAAGCAATAAGCTATGGCAAATTAACTTTTGATAATAGCACAGTGACCCTTGCCAACAAAAACGGAGCAGCAGGTTTTCGCAGTAATGCCATTGATTCGGAGCTTAACATAATCAATGGCAGTACAGTCTCTGTTACGCATGTCGGTGGAACGGGCATATCCATCGCTCCTATGTCTTCGACCAATACCGCTTCGCTTATCATAGACAATTCTGTTTTAGAGCTTCACCCCGGCGGTGTGATTGAGCTTGATCTTTCTAATGTACAGATAGAGGGAGCAAATAATGGAAAGATTATTTTTTATAAGGATGCCCGTATAGACGGTGTGGCAAATAAAATAAAAGACAGGGGCATCGTTTTTACCGCATCTTATGTAACTGTAGGAGCAGAAGATGCTCCTGCCGGTGCTAATGCAATTTCTGCAGGAACATATACTTGGGATGGCACGTATTTTAGCAATACCGCGTCATCACCCATCCTGCTTGGTGTGCCCACCACCCTTGCGTGGGACAGCACAACCCCCGGCAAGGCGACATGGAACGCGGTTAACAATGCAGTCAATTATTCCGTGCAGCTTTATAAGGGCGGCGCGGCGCAGGGCAGCCCCGTAAACAGAGGCACCGCCACGGAGTATGATTTCACCTCCGAAATTGCGGTGGCAGGGGCAGGAAGCTACACCTTTACGGTAACGGCGCAGGGCGACGGCACAAGCAGCTACACCGCCGGCCCGCCGTCTGACGTCAGCCCGGCATATGTTTATACACCGGGCGGCGGCACAGGCTCCGTCACCGGCACGATGTCCATCGGCGGCACAACGGTTTCCGACCTGACTCAGAACGCAGGTAACCTTAGTACAAGCGGCTGGTCGTGGAACGCAGCCAACGCCACCCTGACGCTGGGCAGCACATATAGCGGCGATGGTATTTATTTCGACACGACAGACGCCGTCAATCTGACCTTGGAAGATAATGTTATCATATCAACCACGGGTATTGACCACGGCGTAAAGAGCGGAGGCAGCCTCACCATTGACACGGGAAGCTACGCACTTAACGTGACCGAAAGCTACACATCCACCGCCCCTGCCTACGCAATTCGCACCGCAGGAGCGTTGACCATCAGCGGCAGCGGTACGGTGTTGGCCACCCATAGCGGCACCTCCACCGGATACGCTATTTATGCCCTTCAAGGCGTAACGGTTACTGATTCCGTGAATGTGACGGCTTCGGCAACCAACATCGGCGGCGGCCTTTCGTCAGGTTCTGCCGGCAACATCGTGATTACCGGCAACAGCAAGGTAACGGCTGCGGCAAAAGGTGGCGCTTCAAGCGGCTTACGTGCCACAAATGGAACGATCACCATCAGCGGCAACGCGGAGGTGACCGCAAGCAATGCAGACAATGTTGCGATACAATCAAGCGGAAACCTCGCCATCAGCGACAGCGCGAAAGTGAACCCCTCGGGAATTTCAAACACTGATATTCTCTCAGGTGGCGACATTACCATTAACACCACCGGCACAGTGAAAGCCATCGCTCCGAGCGGCGCATCCAACGGGGCAATTAAAGCGCTTGGGGAAATCATCCTGCAAAACGGTACGGTGACCGCCACGAATACGGCGGAAAACGGCAACGGGATACAAGCTGAAAGTGACATCAGCATCACCGGCGGTACGGTAACCGCCACGGCAAACGGCACAGGGTATGCGCTGAAAACCATCAATGCAGGCGCTTCCGTCAGCATCGGCGGCGGCGTGGTGACATTGGTCAACAACGATACCCCCGCCAACATGATAAGCGCACCCGGAGGCTTAATCCATACCGGCGGCACGCTGAACGGCAACACGCCAAGCGGCTCCGTCACCGGCACCATGAACATCGGCGGGGAATATGACAAGAGCCTTGCCAGCGATCAGAATGGCCCCGGCTGGACATGGAACGCCGCCAACGCCACCCTGACGCTGACCAACAGCTATGTCAGCACAAACCCAATCTTAATCGAGTGCGCTACCGCCGAAAACATCAACCTTGTTTACACCGGCAATGTCAGCATCGCCTCAGACGGTGAGCCCCCCATTGCTTGCAGCGGTTCGCTTGCCATAACCGAAAACGGCAGCGGCGGCACGCTTGCGCTGGCAAACTCCGACGGCGTGGCGCTGTCCGCAAACGAATTGACCATATCCGGCGGCACAGTCACCGCATCGAGCACAGGAGATAACGGCAGCGGCATCTCCGCAAAGATTGTGACCATCAACGGCAGCGCGAACGTAATCGCAACGGCTGACGGCGTCGGCGGCAACGCCATCTACACACAAGGCGGCAGCGGCGTCACCATCGGCGGCAACGCGACGGTTTCAGCGACAGGCGCAAACAGGGCAATCCAAAGCCAATCCGGCAATATAACCATTGAGGGCAGCGCGAATGTAACCGCCTCCAAAAGCGGAACAGGCATAGGCACCGCCATCATTGCGGGCAACGGAAGCATTATTATATCCGGCGGCACGGTTGCGGCGACCAGCGCGGGCGACAACGGCAGCGCCCTGTCTGCGGATTTCGTAAATATCAGCGGCGGCAACGTGACTGCCACAAGCGGCGGCGGGAGTAACGGCGCTATCCACGGCAGCGGCGGCGTAACCATCAGCGGCGACGCCGACGTGACCGCCATCCCCACCGCCACGAACGGTAAAGGCATCACCGCTTATAATGACATCGCCATCTCCACAACCGGAACGCTTATAGCGACCGGCAAAGGCACGGGCTACGCCCTGAGTTCCTCATTCAATGTCGGCATTTCGGGCGGCACGGTGAAGCTGTACAACTACGACAACAACAATTTCATAGAGTACGCATTAAGCTATACCGGCGGCACGATAACATATAATGATGCTCCGGCAGAGTTTATCACGATTACCGCCCAGCCGCAGGACGCAAGCGTGACGGAAGGCGCGGTTACCGGATCGCTTACCGTGGCGGCGACCGTGCCAAGCGGAACGCTTTCTTATCAGTGGCAGGAATTACTAAATGGCTTATTTTGGGATGTCTCCGGCGCGACAAACGCCAGCTTCACCATCCCAATCGATCTGTCGGAGGGAAGCTATGTCTACCGCTGCAAGGTGAGCGCTACGGGCGGGACTGCCACCGTCTATTCCAATATTGGCACGGTATCGGTTGCGCCGGGCGGCGGCACAGCTCCGGCTATTACCACAACTGCCCTTCCGTCCGGCATCGTCGGGACGGCATACAGCCAAACCCTTGCCGCCACCGGCACAGCGTCTATCACATGGAGCATTGCAAGCGGCAGTCTGCCGGGCGGCTTAACGCTGAACGAAAATACAGGCGTGATTTCAGGTACGCCCACAAACTCGGGCACATACAGCTTTACGGTGAAAGCGGCAAACGGCACGGCGCCTGATGCGACAAAGGCGCTTTCGATTCAGATTTATCCGGAAGGCAGTACAGTCTATACCGTCACCTTTAACCTAAACGGCGGTACACGCACAGGCGGCGGCGAGCTGACACAGTCGGTTCCAAGCGGCGGCTCCGCAGTGGCTCCCAACGTTACACGCAGTAACTACACCTTGACCGGATGGGATAAGGCATTCACCAACGTGACCTCCAACCTAACGGTTACCGCCAACTGGAGCTACAACGGCGGCGGTGGAAACGGCGGTGGCGGCGGTTCTTACACGCCAAGTACCCCGACCCCGACAACACCCGAAAAGAAGCCCGACCAGCCGGTGACGGCGGCGGCTCCTGTCACAGCGACAGCCGGGGCAAACGGTGCGGCAAGCGCCTCCATCCCGGAGAAATCCATCACCGACGCCATTGCCAAGGCACAGGCTGACGCAAACGCACAGGGCAAAACCACAAGCGGCATTTCCGTGGGGCTGAATGTCACCATGCCCAAGGGCGCAACCTCCCTGACTGCGACCTTGACCCAAAGCTCCCTGAACAGCCTTGTGAGCGCAGGGGTGTCCCAGCTTGAACTGGATGGGGCGCCGGTTTCCCTCAGTCTTGACCTGAACGCCCTCAAGGAAATCCAGAAGCAAAGCAGCGGCAATATCAGCGTCACCATCGCCCCGGCGGCAGGGCTTTCCACAGAGACAAAAGCCCTCCTTGGAAACAGGCCGGTTTTTAGCATCACCATCAGCTATGTCAAGGACGGCAAAACCGTGAATATCACCAGCCTTGGCAGCGGAACAGCCACCCTTTCCATCCCCTATACACCGGGCGAGAATGAGGCTGTCGGCTACCTGTTCGGCGTGTATGTGGACGCAAAAGGCATCCCGGTCCGCATTGACGGTTCTGCCTATGACACAAACAGCGGGAGCGTCCTGATACCAACCAGTCACTTCTCTGTGTACGGCGTAGGCTACACGGCCCCAAGCGCCAAGTTCACCGACATCGGAACCCATTGGGGCAAGGAAGCCATTGAT
>NZ_DAMAUN010000061.1:0-4702 GCF_032078915.1 Lacrimispora sp.
GAAAAATCCCGTTTAAAATATTTCCGGCAATTTTAAGCCCGCCAAGTCCGCTTCCTGAAAAATCCACGGCAGAGCCGGACCATAGAATGAGGGCCAGGACAACCACGGACACAGTTATCTGGTAAACTGTGTTTCTTGGGCGTTCTTCATATGCTTTTTCAATCTGTTTATTCATCAGTCGGCCCTCCTACACCAGTTTCCGGCGGCAGTAACGGCTCACCGACTCAATTAAAAATACGGCAACAAACAGCATGATAAGAATCATGCCCACACTGGGGTACTCTCTCCAGCCTAACTTCTCATTCAGAATCAGCCCAAGGCCGCCTGCGCCCACGTAGCCTAAAATCGCCGCATAGCGGACATTTCCTTCAAAGCAAAACAATCCATTGGATATATAGGAAGGAAGGACCTGGGGTATGATGGCGCTCACAAAGGCCCGGACCTTGGTGGCTCCTATGGCTTCCATTGCCTCAAAGGCCCCCATATCGGCAGTTTCGATCTCTTCATATAAAATCTTACCCATATAGGCAAAGGTGAAAACGGTGATGGCCGTAGTTCCTGCCAGAGTGCCCAGGCCGAACACATATGTGGCGATCAGAGCGGTTACCAGAGTGGGAAGTGTCCTTACAATGCTTAAGAACAATCTCATGGCACTGACAACTGCAGCGCTTTTTATGATGTTGGTGGAAGCTGCCATTGCGAAGGGAACGACGAACACCGCGCCGACCACGGTCCCCAGAAGGGACATCTTGATGGTGTCAAACAAGGGCTTCCACACCTGAGAGCTATAGGAAAATGCCGGAGGAACCATCATTCCCAATATAACAAAGAACTGATTTCCCCTTTCCAGCAAGACCCTCATGTCAAAGCCGGTGATTTTTACGGAAAGTACGGTTAAAAACACCAGGACCAAAGCGATCAGAGGAAGCCTGGAAGCCGGCCGAAAGACGGTCTTTCCGCTGGACAATACGATTTTCCTGGGCGGAAATATCTTGTCATATAAACTCATACTGCCGCCTCCTCTTCTTTTCCTTCGTATATTTCATTTAAAATATCCTGGGTAACTTCAGAAGCCGGGCCATCGTATACGATCTGACCTGCCCGTATACCCACAACGCGGCTTGCATACTGGAGCGCCAGATCCACATGGTGAATGTTTAACAGGATGGTAATGTTCATTTCCTTATTGATCCTTAAAAAATCTCCCATAACCTGTTTTGCCGTAACCGGGTCAAGGGAAGCCACCGGCTCATCGGCCAGGATGATCTGGGGATTCTGAGCCAGGGTCCTTGCAAGTGCAACTCTCTGCTGCTGGCCTCCTGACAGCTGATCCGCACGGACAAACGCCTTATCCAGGATCCCCACCTTATCAAGTGCCTCTAAGGCTCCCAGCTTATCCTCCTTTGGATAAATGCCGAACAAGGCCTTTAAAAACGGCAGTTCCGGTACCTTTGACATAAGAACATTATTAATGACCAGGGTTCTGGTCACCAGGTTAAAGGACTGGAAGATCATGCCGATCCTGCGGCGGAAGCGCCTTAACTCCTTTCCCTTTAACTGCATCACATCGGTTCCATCTACGGTCAGGCTGCCTTCCGTGATATCATGCATGCGGTTAATGGTACGGAGAAGAGTAGATTTTCCAGCACCGGAAAGACCGATGATCGCTACAAATTCTCCCTGCTCGATCTTTAAGTTAACATCTTTTAAGGCATGAAAGCCATTGGGATACTTTTTGCCCACCTGATTAAATTCAATCATATTTTCCTCATTTCCCAGGATAGAGTGCGGAGGCGCCGCAAATGTTTACCGTTTACGACGCCTCCGCAGCCTGTGTGTATTATTTATTTCGCATTTAATTCCTTAATCATCTTCTGTGCCGCACGTTCATTGTCATAATCAGTGCTCTGTGCAGGCTTATATCCATTGTGGCTGTAAATGGCGATGACTTTCTTGCCCTCTTCCGTGTTGCCAATGTTGATAAATGCGTTCTGAACTGCCTGTAAAAACGCATCATCCATGATTTTGGAGGTCTTGCTCACACTGACCGTATCATTGAAAATAGGAGGAGTCACACCGATTACACCTGTTTCTTCCCAGATGGAGCCGGCTCTTCCGTATTCAGATTTCCATTTCTCTTCATAATCCCTGCGGGCGTCCGCATAGGTACAGAGAACATCCACCTGTCCGGAAGCAAGTCTTGCAAATGCGCTTCCATAAGAATCAGACTGAACTGCGTGGGAAAGATTTAAAATATTCTTCTGGAAATTATCCTGAAGCCATAAGGAGGGATAAATGTATCCTGCCGGTGAAGAGGATGACATAACGCTCCAGTTTGCTCCGTCTAAATCCTCAAAGGTCAATGCCTCGCCCTTGTTTACCTTATCTGCCAACGCTTTTCCCTTTTCAGAAGGTCCTGCAATAATAAGCGCGCGGTAGGAAGTTGCCTGATCTGTGGTTCCCTCGGTTGCCTTACCGTCATTCCAGTCCTTTGCAGAATCGAAATTCTTGCTTAATGCATCCCTGGTGGCCGTAAGAATCACTTCTGCGCCATCATCATAAAGGACATAAGTTCCTCCAGGAATCAGACCGATATCTGCAGTACCTGCGGAAAGAGCCTCTCCGACCGCTTCATAGCTGGTTCCGACCGTAATTACTACTTCACCGATATCATAGCCTTCTTTTCCCAGCTCTGACTTCAGCATGTCTTTTAAAGGCTCTGTGGCGGTCACGATCTCTTGCGGCTCTCTGGAAGGAACAAAGTATACATTCAGTTTGTCTACCTTCTTGTTCTCAGCTTTTGCCTCCGCCTTTGTGGTTTCTCCTGCTGCAGAAGACGCTGCCTCGGTCCCTGCTGCAGTTGTGGCTCCTGTTTGGCTGCTGCCAGAACATCCGCCGATCATTGCTGCACAAAGTGCTGCTGCCATTAATACAGAAACTGTTTTTTTCATACTGCTCTCCTTTTTGTGTGATTCATCGGTTCTTGGGATCATGAGTCATCACGCACTGTCCCCTACCTCTAGCTTTGTCGGGAGATAAATTGTCATATTGTCCTTACGGCCTTCCTGGATCTGTTCCAGCAGAAGCTTGATCGCTGTCTGCCACACGATATCAGGAAACATCCGGACCTTGGTGTACGAGGGCCATTTGGATTCCAGGGTCTCAATGTCCTTATAGATGACCACAGCCACATCCTTTGGCACGCGAAGTCCTGCATCCTGGAAGGCTTCCAAAGCCCCTTCCGCGACCTCTTCGCTTCCTAAGAGCACCGCTTCCGGCAGACGGCCTGACTGGATCGCCTGCTTTGCCAGATTATAACCGCTTTCCCTGCTGATATCGCCTATGTAAAAATTTCCTTCCTCATAAAAGCCTCTCTGCATAAAAGCTCCCCGGATTCCTTCCAGTCTCCGGTAACCGATTCTTACCTGGCCTTCTTCATAAATTCCTCCGATATAGCCGACGCTGCAGTATTTTTTCTGGTCCATAAGATAGTCCAGCATTTCATGGATTCCCTTATTAAAGTCCATGACAATGCTGTCATACTCATAATCCTTTGGATCCGAATTGATGAATACGATGGCAAAACTCTGCATACGCAGAAACTCCATCTCTTCCTCGGAAAAAACGCCGAAGGCCATGATACCGTCGTACTGTCCAGGCTGATTTTTATCCAGCCGTTCAAACCGCACATCATTTTTTCCTGACATGGACTTTACGATTAAGTCCAGGGAAGAAAGCCTGATGTTGGTCCGGTCTTTCCGGATAATGTGCCAGTCAGCTACTCCTATGACAATTTCTCTTTCTTTCTGCGCATGACGCCTCCTGGGTGGGACATATTTTAACTCGTGGGCAATTCTGAATATCCTTTTTTTCACTTCCGGACTCACCACAATGGTATCATCCTGGTTTAATACCCTTGATACCGTTGCAATGGATACATCCGCAAGCTGCGAAATTTCTTTTATTGTAGCCATAATCTATATCCTCACCTTCCAATTTTCATTATAATTGCAGTTTCTGTCAGCGTCAATAAGCAAAGTAAAATTTTACTAAATTTTTACCTGGTTTTGATCCGGGATTCACAAAAAGGATGTCTGACTTGAGACATCCTTTTCCTATACCACATGGTCCTTAGTCACGGCCTCCCTTTGTCCAGACCGTGACTCTGACTTTCAACGAAGAAATTAATCCTCATTTCCTCCCAGATTCAGCTTTGCAAAAGCGTCTGCAAAAGCTGAATTGATGGGCATAACCTCTTCCTTTTTCTGCTGGTTCAAATACTTTGCCACATCTTTCTTGGATACCCCGGCTCCTTCCTTTGCACGCCGTTCCTTAAAGGAAGAAAGCTTTTCCTTGTAGCCGCATTTGCAGACAAAGATCTGTCCGTCCCCTTTTCCCCTAAGCTCCAGCTTCTTATGGCAGACCGGGCATCTTGCATTACTGGTTCTGGAAACTGTCTCCCGGTGCCCGCACTCCCTGTCCTGGCAGACCAGCATCTCGCTGTTTTTTCCTTTGACTGCCAGCATCCGCTTGCCGCAGTCCGGGCATTTGTGATTGGTTAAGTTGTCATGGTTAAAACTGCCTTCCCCTGACCTGATCTGATGGATCAGATCCCCGGAATACTGTCTGATGTCCTTCATAAACGCGGCCCGTTTTAATTTTCCCCCGGCAATTTCAGAAAGCCTCATCTCCCATTCCGCTG
>NZ_DAMAUN010000061.1:4712-36242 GCF_032078915.1 Lacrimispora sp.
TCCTCCGGAACAAGAGTGAGCAGCTGTCTGGCCTTGGAGGTCAAATAAATGTCTTTTCCACGCCGTTCCAGAAGAAAGCTGGAAAACAATTTTTCGATGATATCCGCCCTTGTAGCCACGGTTCCAAGCCCCCCTGTTTCTCCCAGGGTCTTTGCCATATCCCGATCTTTTGTTTCCATATAAGAAACCGGATTCTCCATGGCGGAAAGAAGGGTCGCTTCCTGAAAGGGTGACGGGGGCTTTGTCTTTCCTTCGGTCATGGCAACCGTCAGTTCTGCAAGCCGGTCCCCCTTTTTCATAACAGGAAGATTCTGTTCCTTTAATTCCTGCTCCTCGTCTTCCTCATCCTGGGTTTCATAAACTTCCTTCCAGCCCAATGCCTTTACGGTCTTTCCTCTGGCTGCCAGAGTTTCTCCCCCTAAATCCAGGGTGATCTCTGTCTGTTCATATTCAAAGGGAGGATACAGTACCGCCAGAAATCTGCGGACCACCAGATCATAGATTTTCCGCTCATCAATGGTCATATGGTCCAGCTGAACAAACTGTTCCGTAGGAATGATGGCATGGTGATCCGTCACCTTCTTGTCGTTTACAAAGGAAGGTGACGCCTGGATCCTCTGGTTCATCAGCCTTCCTGCCAGCTTCCGGTACGGCCCAACGCCGCAGGCCTCCAGCCTTTCCTTAATGGATGGAACAATATCCGAGCTTAAATACCTGGAATCTGTTCTGGGGTAAGTAAGGACCTTATGGTTTTCATAAAGCCTCTGCATGATATTTAACGTTTCTTTTGCAGAATAATTAAACCTTCGGTTGGCTTCCCTCTGCAGTTCCGTCAGATCATAAAGCTGGGGAGATTCATTCTTTTTCGGTACACTTTTTACCTCTGTTATTACACCCTCGCCCTGGGCTTTCATTTTACCCAGAAGAGTTTCCACCCGGTCCTTGTCAAAGGAACGGAAGCTCTTTGATTTCTCATCCCGCCAGGTAAAGGAAAGTGCCGGGGTCGTACATTTGGCAGTAATGCCGTAGTAAGGCCTGGGAACAAAACTTTTGATCTCCTCTTCCCTCCTTGCGATGATGGCAAGAGTAGGAGTCTGCACCCGGCCGCAGCTTAAGCTGGCGTTGTATTTGCAGGTCAGCGCCCTGGTGGCATTGATACCTACCAGCCAGTCCGCTTCGGCACGGCACATAGCCGCATCGTACAGGTTATCGTATTCATGGCCATTTTTTAATTTTGCAAAGCCTTCCTTAATGGCCTTATCCGTAACAGAAGAGATCCATAGCCTTTTAATTGGCTTCTTATTCCCTGCTTTTTCCAGGACCAGCCTGGCTACAAGCTCCCCTTCCCGTCCGGCATCAGTGGCAATGATGATTTCTCCCACATCTGCCCGATGGATCTGGGATTTTACCACACGATACTGCTTGCCGGTCTGTTTGATGACTTCAAGCCGGAACTGGTCCGGCATCATGGGGAGATCCTCTATCTTCCATTCCTTATATTTGGGATCATAATCTTCAGGGTCAGCCAATGTGACCAGATGGCCAAGTCCCCAGGTGACCACATAATTTCCCCCTTCGATCACTCCATTGTTGTTCTTATTGCAGTGAAGGACTCGGGCAATGTCCCTGGCCACCGACGGTTTTTCCGCTATAATCAAAGCTTTCATGTAATTCCTCCAAACTCAAGTCTCTCCCAATTATATCGTATTGTCCAGGTTATTACAACTTCTACATGATATCAAGCCGTGCCAAAAAAGCCGGTTCTGTCATGCGGTAACAGAAACGGCTTTATTGGAGGAGTCATGATCCCTCACGGGTCAATTGAAGGTATCATCAGAGGGTTCGTCTGATGTATAGAATATTCACATGTAGTTAGTTGTAACTAACTATGCTTATATTAGCATAAACTTATCTAAAATACAAGAGGTTTCTTGAAAAGATTTCTTATTAACCTATTTATTCAGTATTCAATTGCCGGAAGCCTCAGGAAGATATCCGTTTTGAATTTAAACTGGCGAAGGATCTATCATCTATTTGCCACTGTCTTGTTCTTGACTTAGCTCTTCCTCCCCCAATACGATATTATGGATCCACACGCCCTTTTTCACCAGCACAAAACCAACGATGCATTTAATGATCTCCACCATCTGACACATGAAATATAACGGTACGATGGGAAGAGCAGTATACCGGCTGAGGGTATAGGCAACCGGAATGCTGACCACCCACATGAATACGCTGTCAAATAAAAAAGTAATCATCGTCTTTCCACCGGAACGCAAGGTAAAATATGCCACATTCATGAACGCACTCATAGGCATGCAAAAGGCCAGTATGCGGATAAACTGGACAGCCAGACTCCTGACCTCGTCCGTGGTGTTGTAGATCATGGGGAACAGAGGGGCCGAGACCGCCAAAAGGGCTCCCATAATCACACAGGAACCAACGGAAAATGCGATCAGCTTCGTGTCCGTTTCCCTGGCCTCTTCCATCTTTCCGGCTCCCAAAAGCTGTCCCACGATAATGGAGACCGCGCTTCCCAGGGCTAAGTAAACCACATTAAATACATTTCCTATGGTGGCGGATATATTAAGGCCTGCCACCGCGGTCAGTCCTCCCACAGAATAGCACTGCATCAGGGTAGCCATCCCCGCTGCCCAAAGGGCTTCATTTACGATGAGAGGTGTCCCCTTCACAAAGATATTCCTCACAAGGCCGGCCGGTATATAAAAGCTTTTATAAGCTCCTGTAATAAACGGATACTTTTTCGCATTCCTATGGGTCCAGACAATTATAATCGTTGCTTCTACGAATCTGGCCATAACAGTTGCAATTGCCGCCCCTGCTACACCAAGGACCGGGGCCCCCAGCTTTCCAAAGATCAGGATATAATTAAACACAAGATTTACCAGGACCGCCACAATTCCGGCTTTCATGGGAACTACCGTTTCTCCGCATTCCCTCAAGGTACTGACATAAGCCTGCTCAATGGCAAAGGGTACCAAACCAATCAGCATGACCAGCATATACCGCCTTCCATGCATCAGTGCTGCCGCAAGCTCCGCATCATTCCCCTCTCCATGGAGATACATGGCGATCATATCCTCTCCAAAGAGGAAAAACACGGCTATCGCAACCGCAGCCAGAAGCGCGCAGCAGATGATTTTAAACCGGAACGTATGCCGCACTCCATCATGCCTTCCGCAGCCAAAGAACTGGGCGCCGAAAATACCTGCTCCCGATATGATTCCAAAAATGCTGATGTTAAAGACAAAGATCAACTGGTTCACAATTGCCACGCCGGACATCTGCTCTGTTCCTACCATGCCCACCATAATATTATCCAGCAGGCTGACAAAGTTGGTGATCCCGCTTTGAACCATTATGGGAATGGCGATTGTCAGCACCATTCTGTAAAATGCCTTATTTCCGATAAATTTTTTCATAAGTTCTTCCAGTAAAAGCGCGCTTTTCTGGTATACCTCCGTAACGTAGATTTTCTGCCTTACGCAGAGTATCATAACTTTAATATGGAACAAGGCCTATGTCAACAGAATCCGCTTCTTTTACCCGGTTTTTTGGCTGAAAGGGAACGAGGAAAATCTTCCTGGTTCTTTTAATCCAGTTCTTCCCCGTTGGTTTCAATTACCTTTTTATACCATTCAAAGGATTTCTTTTTCCTCCTGGATAAATCTCCGGTTCCATCATCATATTTTTCTACGAAGATGAAACCGTAGCGCTTTGCCATTTCTCCGGTGGAAGCGCTGACCAGATCAATGCATCCCCAAGGAGTATACCCCATCAGATCCACGCCATCCTCCACGGCTTCCTTCATCTGCTCAATGTGTTTTCTTAAGTAATCGATGCGGTAATCGTCCCTGATGCTTCCGTCCTCTTCCTTCTTATCATAAGCACCCAGTCCGTTTTCCACCACCATCAGAGGAATGCGGTAACGCCCGTAAAGCTCATTCAGCGTATAGCGAAGCCCCTTAGGATCGATCTGCCAGCCCCAGTCGCTGGATTCCAGATAAGGATTCTTCGCCCCTCCCATTAAGTTTCCGGAGGCGCTTGCCTGTTCCGGCGAAACGGTGGCACAGTTAGACATATAATAACTAAAGGTATAATAATCCACACAGCCCTCTTTTATGGCTTCCAAGTCTCCTGGCTCCATCTGTATGGAAATTCCGTTTTCCCTGAAATAACGGTTCATAAAGCTGGGATATTCTCCCCTAACCTGCACATCGCCGCTGAACTGGTTTAAAATCTGATTCCGTCCCTGAGCTTCTAAAATATCATCCGGATTGCAGGTCAAAGGATAGGTCGTAATATAACAGAGCATGCAGCCGATCTTACAGTCCGGGTCAATCTCATGTCCGGCCTTAACCGCCTGGGCGCTGGCCACAAACTGATGATGAAGACCCTGGAATCGAATTTTAGGATTATCCGTCTGATTTGTAAAGTCCGTTGTTCCCTCATTTAAAATACCTAAGGAAAGGAAACCGCCCATGGGCATTGTCCCTGCATTGATCTCATTAAAGGTCAGCCAGTATTTCACCTTTCCCTTATAGCGTTTGAACAGCGTTTCCGCATATTTAACATACAGTCCGATGCACTCTCTGGAAGCCCAACCATTGTACTTTTCCGTAAGGGCAAAGGGCATCTCGTAATGGGAAATGGTGATCAGTGGTTCCATTCCATGGTTTAAGCACTCTTCAATTACCCTGTCATAAAACTCCAGACCAGCCTCATTCGGCTCCTCTTCCATGCCCGTAGGGAAAATTCTGGTCCAGGCAATAGAAAAACGGAATACCTTAAAACCCATCTCAGCAAACAAGGCAATATCTTCTTTATAATGATGGTAAAAATCAATGGCTTCATGGCTTGGGTAAAATGTATCCGGCTCTATGGTCCGGGTGATCCGTTTGGATCTTGCATGGGAACCTCCCGTACATACATCAGGATCTGCGATTCCCTTTCCCGCCTCATCCCATGCGCCCTCACACTGGTTAGCCGCCACTGCGCCTCCCCATAAAAAATTTTCAGTAAATACAGACATATGGCACCTCTTTCAAAATAATCAAACGATTGTTAACAGCTTCTCTCCAACCTCGATCTGCTTTTTATTTCCAGCTTTTAAGCTTACAAAGTTGTTCATATTAGATACAAGCACAGGAGTGGTAAGGGATAAGCCCGCTTCCTTAATTTTCTCCATATCAAATTCCAGCAGGAGGCTTCCCTTTATGACCCGGTCCCCTTGCTTGCAGTGAAGAGTAAAGCCTTCTCCTCCAAGCTGCACCGTATCAAGCCCTACATGGATCAGAACCTCTGCTCCTGTATCCGTAGTGATGCCGACCGCATGCTTTGTGTCGGTCACAGCACTGATGGTTCCGTCTGCAGGAGCATATACCTTTCCCTCGTCCGGGATTATGGCTACCCCTTCTCCTAATACTCCGCCTGCAAATACCGGATCCTCTACCTCTGTTAAAGAAATTACCGTTCCTGTAAGAGGACTTGCAAGTTCAATGGTTTCCACCAGCGGCTTTTTCTCTTCAGAAGGAGCAGCCCCGGTCGTTTCCGGCTCCCCGCTCTTCTCCTCCGGCTTATAAAGAATGAGAGTCATGACAAAGGATACGGTCAGAGAGATAACAAGAGCAATCACACCATTTATCAAATTGCCGAATCCCTCACCGCCGATCATGGTAATTAAGGTCAAGGTGGAAGGAGAGCCGCCCATGGTATAGGCTACCAGATGGGTGATTCCGGCATAAAGACCTGATGCTGCCGCACCGATTACCGCTGCTATCATGGGTGTTTTGTATTTTAAGGTCACACCATACATAGCTGGCTCCGTAACGCCTGCTACAACTGCTGAGATTCCACAGGCAGATGCGGTAGACTTTACATTTTCATCCTTGGAACGGACTGCAACAGCCAGAGAGGCACCTCCCTGAGCCAGGTTGGAGCAGAACATGGTAATAAGTACAATTGCATCAAATCCAAAGGTCGCCATACTAATGGCGAACATAGGCATCAATGCATAATGCATTCCAGTCATAACGATAAACGGCATGGCTGCAGAGATCAGCATGATGGTGAGCCAGCCTGCTTTGCTATATAAGAAATTGATACCGTCTGCCAGATAATTTCCGAGAATGCTTCCAAGCGGTCCAACAACAATTAATGCAATGGGCACGGTAATGAATAAGACCATTAGCGGTTTCAAAAATACCTTTAAAAGGTTGGGGCAAACCTTATCAGCAAACCGTTCAATATATCCCATAATCGGAACGATAAGGAAGATAGGAAGAACGGAGGAGCTATATACGGCCGCCGTAACAGGCAATCCAAAATATGTGGTATTTCCCTGGCTCAGCAGACCCGTAAGATCAGGATGGATCAAAAGCGCCGCTACTACCATAGCCAGATAAATGTTGGAACCAAGACGCTTTGCTGTGGTCATAGCCAGCAAAATGGGCAGGAAGTAGAAAAAAGCATCTCCGACTGCGGATAAAATCACATACGTGCTTCCGGACGTATCCACTAACCCAAAGGTGGTCAGAAGTGTCAGCACTACTTTGATCATACCGCAGCCAAGCATGGCGGGAAGCAGCGGTGTCATGCAGCCGGCTACAAAGCTGCACATACGTGAGAACAAATTCCCTTTAGGACCTTCATCCTTATTCCCGGTGCTTTCTTCAAAATGTCCAAGCTTTGTAAGTTCCTTATATACATTTGATACCTCGTTGCCGATAACTACCTGGAACTGTCCGCCCTGACGAACCACCCGGATCACACCCGGCACCTTTTCAATTTCAGAATCCTTAGGAACTGTACTGTCTTTCAGTACGAACCGCAGGCGTGTCATACAATGGGACAGCCCGCTCACATTATTTTCTCCGCCAACCTTTTCAAGTAAGGTATGTGCGGTCTTTGCATAATCAAATGCCATATTATCTCCCCCTTATTATGGTTTATTTATTATTATCTATCTGAAAAGGCGTCTGCCGGCTATCTTAAAACGCCTCATCATTCAACAAAAGATTTCCTGTAAGTAATTTTCTGTTTTATAAATAAAAAGGACCCTGCCGAAAAACAGCCTGCAAATAATATAACCATTGCAGCCTACTCTCCATGCAGGGTCCTGCCCGGACCATATTTCCTATCCGGTAACAATCCCAGCCCTCTGTTTTAAATCAGTTCTCTGGTAACTTTTTCTATGTGAATCATCAGATACATCATTTCTTCCCGGTCTATTTCATAGTAATACCGGTCGTGTATATAATCAGCTATTTTAATGATACAGTTATAGGCTCTGCGGTACTTATCCTTTAGCAGCTGATACCACTCTTCATTGTTTGCCTCATATTGCTTATTCTGCAGCATACGCTGGGCAAAAAAACGGATGTGAGTCACGAAACGCCTGTAATCCCAGGACTCTGTATCCAGCCTGATCTGAAAGGACGCCTCCACAATATCCACAATGTCCTTAATAACTTCTGTAATTATCCCCAAATCATCAGTTTCCTGACGGTTTAATTGTCCATAAACAAAATGAAACGCCAGGAACATGGCTTCATCCTCTTCCATGGAAATATCCAGCCTTCTCCGAATTAAGTCGACCGCATACTGACCCACTTGAAATTCATTGGGATAAAACCGCTTTCCCTCCCAAAGCATAGCATTGCGGAGGATGGCTCCGTTTTTATAACGGTCTACCGCACCGGCAATATGGTCACACACCGGAAGAATGATCCGGGAATCCAGCTGCATTCCAAACTCGCTTTTGGCGTAATCAACAGTCTGTTCACTGATATCCCAGTATTCCTGGGGAAGCTTTGCGAAATACTCTTCAAAGTGCCGGGCATCCCGCTTATCATTTTGTACAAATACCCGCTCCACCAGCTTCCGGTCCACCTCATCGCCCTTTTTCTTTCCAAAGCCAATGGATTTTCCCTTCAGTATGATTTCTTTCCCCTCGGTATTATAAGCTGATACCATGTTATTGTTCAAAACTTTTTCAATTTTCATATGCCCTTCCAGTAATAAAAAAAGACAAGCTACGAGGACCATCACATAACTAGGATATGTGATAACAACCCTGTAGACCTTGCCTGCCTTACCAGTCACAAACTACACATCTATTTTCTAAACGCAGTATAACACGGATCTTTGCAGAAGTCCATTTGCAATATTGTTTAATAATAAATACATTTTTTATGCAACATGCACAACAAAAGTAACGTGTATAAAAGAGAATGCCGTTTTCAGCCCAGTTACGGCTAAAAACGGCATTCTCTTTTATTTCATAACTTCCTTTACCATCTCATAAAGAGCCAGGACGTCTGATATTCTAGTAGCACCGGTTTCCTTATCAATGATAGAAGAATATACATGAGGGATGATTTGCTCCACTCCTGCGGCAACAACAATTTCCAGGATCTCCTTAAAATTGTCAAGATCAATGCCTCCCGTTGGTTCCAGCCCAAAGCCGGTTTCCCCGCAGGCCTTTGCCACCGCCTCTAATTCTTCCCGTACCTTAAGGCCACCCATAGGGAAATACTTTAAGGAATCAGCTCCCTGTTCCCTTGCCATGGCAATGGCTGTATTAACAGAAACTATGACAGGCTCTAAATCCTTGCTAAGAGGCCCTGTGGAAACTTTTACAAAGCCCGGCTTTCCGCAGGGTGCGACCATAGAATTTAAGAAAGGTCCTTCCCCTGCTTTTGCCCTGGTATAACCACCTGCCGTAAAGGTTTGATTGATATGCTTTGGCTTTATCTGTCCGGAGATTTCCGCCACTGCCTTCCACTGTCCCGGATTTCCGGCTCCCAGACCTACGGAGATGTTGTTATCCACTGCGGCCTGATATTTTTTCATATCATCCACAGCGCTTTTAATATCCGGATAATCTGCCGACAGGATGCCAACTGCCACATGACCCTGTGCCGCCTCATAGATTGCCCTGGCATTTTCCACGGAATTGGTCAGACAGTTTAAGCAAACCCTGCCTTTATAAAAATTAAGTTTCTCCATTTCTTACTTCCTTCCCTTTGCTGACTTCTGGATTTCCGCAAGCCTCTCATAGATCATGTCCAGTTCGCCCACACTGTTTAATGGCCTGGGGTCAACAGCAATGGAACCTAGATTTGCCTGGTAGTCCCTGGTAAAGACCGCCACAGCTCCCTCCTGCAGTTTCCTTACCACCGCCTTCGCATCTATACCGTAATGCTCCGGGTCAAACGCAATCCTGCAGCGGTATATTTCTCTTCCGGCCTCATCCTTTATCATGGTTGTCTTACAGCCTGGTATCTCCCCTATACGGGCCGCAAACCGTTCCAGTTCTTCTTTTGTCACAGGATTTCTTTTTCCGCCGTCTAAGTACTCTTCTATTGCTTTCACAAGCCCCATGGTGCATTCTTTTCCCACCTTCATGGTACGTCCGATGCCTTTATACTGAAGTCTCATATGGTCTGCCAGTTCCCTGGTTTTACAGGCCACAAAGCCGCTGGTAGGCCCTTCGATTGCCTTGGCTCCGCTGTAACATACGAAATCCGCTCCCATGGCAGCATAAATCTTCAAGTCCTCTTCCGCCGCAGCATCTACGATGCAGGGAATTCCCAGGCGGTTCGCCAGATGGATCACCGATTTTGCATCCGCCATCTCCTTTTGGACGCAGTGATGGGACTTGACGAAAAAGATTGCCAGTGTATGTTCGGTCACTGCCTGCTCAATATCGTCAACCGTAGAGCCATTGGCATAACCGGCTTCTACGATCTTTCCCCCTCCCACCTGGATCATCTCACCAATGGGTGCGCCAAAATCCACATTTTGTCCTTTTAAAAGGATCACCTCCCGTTTTGGCTCGGATGGCAGGATATCATAAAGATGTTTTACCTTTTGGAGATTGCCTTTACAGATCAGGGATGCCACTGCCAGGGCAATGCCCGCAGAAGCACTTGACGTAACACAGGCATCCTCTGCTCCGATCATGCTTCCGATTTTCTTTCCCGCAAATGCATAGAGATCATCCATCACCACGTAATTTCCGGCGGCCTCCACCAACGTTTCACCCACTCCTTTCGAAATGGTGGATACGCCCAGCTTTGTCATTCTGCCGGAGGCATTGATCACGGCCTGCAAACCGTTTCTGCTATATATGTTTTCCATGTTTCTACTCCTTAAAAACCCTTACAGGATGCCAAGCAGGGAGGTTATGACGGCAACGGCCACAACCGTAAGCAGGATTCTGTTGTAATAAGGCCCTTTCTTCCTGAGATACATATAGATGGTAAATACGGCTGCCAAAGGCAGTAAGCCAGGTGCTATGGTATTTAATATATCCTGAACCACGATCTCCGTTCCGCTGGAAAATCCGAATGTTAATGGAGTGGTAATGTTTACATAACTCGCGGACAGGGCTCCCATCATCGTAAGGCCGATGACATTGGCCGTAAATATGATGGACTTCATCTTTCCCCCGTGAAGCAGCGACATAACGGATTTTTTACCCAGGGTATAACCGTTGTGGATCAGGCCGTAGGCAATGGCAATGGTAACCGCCGGATACAGGATCAGGGGCATGAGACCGCCAAGGGCAGACCCGTTGCTTGCAAAGGGCAGAAATATGGAAATGATGATTGGCATGATGGCTGCCCATACAATCGCATCACCCATTCCGGCAATGGGTCCCATCAGTCCGGTCTTAATGCCGGTAATCGCCTCATCGGTCACATTCTCCCCATTGGCCTTCTGCTCTTCCATGGAAATTGCAATTCCCTGAATGATCGCACCAAAGATCCCTTCCGTGTTAAAGAATACCAGGTGGCGTTTTAAGGCCGCGCTCAATTCCTCATCCGTACTGTAAAGCTTTTTTAAAACCGGCGTCATGGAAGCACAGAATACCAGACTCTGCAAACGCTCATAGGAATTGGAAAGTTCCGCGCCGGCATAATAGATCCACATGGATTTTGTAATATCCTTTTTTGTAAGCTTTTTTACCTGTGTCTGCTCTCCCATCTTATACTGCCTCCTCCTTTAACTGGAATAAACCTAAAAGCAATGCCATGCAGGTCGCAAAAATGGCCACTGCCATGGTGTCAAGCTTCAAATACATAACTGCAAAGAATCCGACGATAAAGAATGGTACCAGAGTCTTTTTTCCGATAACCGACAACGTGATGGCAAAACCAAGAGCCGGGAGGATCCCTCCCATGATCTCAAAGGAATGCATGAGCCAGCGGGGAAGAATGGTGATCAGTTTTTCCACGGCTGTCACGCCGAAATAATCAATGGCAAATACGATTGGAAAACGGATGATCAGGCCTGCAATGGCGGGATAGAGAAACGCCGCCCGCAAAATACCTCTTGTATCCGCCTTCTCCGCATAACGGTCCGCCATATGTACCCAGACCGCATTGGTGGTTCTTCTTAATTGATCCACAAAAACTCCGATAACACCAAAAGGAATTGCCAGAGCTATGGCCACCTCCGGAGTCATATTGGACATAACCCCCAAAGGGATGGCGATACAGCCTGCAAGAGCCGGATCGCTGGGAACATTTCCTCCCGGCGTAGACGTAACCCCTAAATAAACCAACTGAAGCCCAGCCCCGATCTTCATCGCCAGCGGCATATTTCCGGTGAGCAGGCCTACAAAAACTCCGATAACTACCGGCTGAAGCAGCATAGAAGAAAAGGTATACCCAAATCTTAAGCGGCAGAACCAGTAATAGAACCCCATACATACAGCTAACATCAACACACTCATGTCATACCTCCTTAATTATTATATTTTTTTAATATCCCTTCCAGGTTCTGAGGAACATCCTCAGGAATGGTCTGGAAAATGATCTTTACCCCTGCCTCCTGAAAAAATACCAGCTTCTTAACATCCTCATCATCCAGAGTTATGTTCTGAAATACCACCTTGCGGTTAGGCGCTCCCCCCAGACCCCCCACCTGGATATCCGTAACCTTAAGCCCTCCGTCGTATACCTCTTTCATGCTTTCTAAATCCGGTAGAAGCAAAAGCACCCGTCCATTTCCAAACCGGTTCTCCTCCCATTTGCTGACTGCATCCGCTCTGCTGTAGCATTCTACCTTAACCCCTGCCGGAGCTGCCATTAAGTAGATCTCCAGCATAAATTCATCGGCTGCCAGGCTGTCACTCACTACGATGATTTTATTTGCCTGGGACTGGTTGACCCATTTTGTCATGACCTGCCCGTGAATCAGCCTGCTGTCGATCCTGCATAATACGATTTCTGCCATCCTTCTTAACTCTCCTTTCTGTCTATGGACTTCATGACCTCGCTGACCACATCCATGACCGAAGCCTGTCCCTGCTCTAATACCACATCAAAGTTACAGGTACCCGTGTACTGGATCTGTGTACAGGCCTCAATCATAAGTGGTGCATTGAGACCTGAAATCACCTTAATGTTCCGCTCTCTTCCGATCTTAGCTCCTGCATTCGTGGTAGTCCCCCCAAAGACATCCGTCATGATCAAAGACCCCTCCGGCATTCCGGCTGCGTAAGTCTCCACAAGGGCATAATATTCAGAAAATGTCACCTCCGGTGTCAAAGGAATCTCATGAACGAAATCCACGCTTCCCATGATCATCTTAAGACTTTCTGTCAGCGCCATTCCCCAACCCCCGTGGGTCAAAAGCAATATCTGCGGTTTTTCCATTTCCTACCTCCATTTCTTTTTGTGTGACCCTTGATAATTGAAATTGTAGCATACTACATTTTTAATGTCAATATTGTATTTATGATATTTATACATAACTCATTATGTATTTCACTACTTTTATTGTAATTATAACTTTTTTAAGCCTGGAATATTGTATTTTGATTTCAAAATATGATATACTAATTCTGAATTTCACTACAGAAATGCTACAGAAACAACAACACGGCTTCCCTTTTCGGGAAGAATGAAAGGAAGGCTGTACCGCAAATGACTGAAAACTATGAACTTTTTACATTAATGGCCCGGATTGACGGCATGTCAAACCAGTTTACCAAGACTGACTGGAAAATCGTCCAGTATATTAAGAAATCAACGGCTAAATTCATTGAGCTGAGCGCTCAGGAACTGGCAAAGGAAATCGGGACATCAGACGCCAGCATTATCCGCTTTGCCCAAAAGGTAGGCTATTCAGGGCTTAATGAATTAAAATATACCATGCAGAAGGAGATCGATAAAAGCTCGTCTTCCGTCAATCATTCCGACTACTCCACTCTCCTTAACGACAACAAGATGCTCTTAGACAGCCTGTTCAATCTCACAAATCCCACAGACATCAATCATGCCAGGGAGCTGATGCTGAAATCCCAGCGTATTTTCATTGTGGGATTAAATTTTAACCAGAATGTAGCGGAGATCATTGCCCACAAATTTATGACCATCGGACTGACAGTCCAGGCGCTTACCAATTATGATACCTTAAAATTATATCAAAGCCTGTCCCGGGAAAGCGACTTATTCATTACCATCTCCCTGTCCGGAAACCACAAACAGCTTTCAGCCATGTTAGCGGACTTTAAGAAAAACGGCAGCAGCGTGCTTCTGATTACGAATTACGAAAAATCCCTTTGTTCTCCATATGCCAGCATCACCCTGCTGGTCCCGAAAACAGACTTACTTCACAGCAGCAATACCATATCAAGAGAAATTCTCATTCTGGTTCTCTTTGATATGCTGTTCCACAACTTTTTAACTGAGGACGTGAAATCCTTCCAGAACTTCCAGAAAGCGGCTTCCTACTCCAGACTGAGCAACCAGGATGATACCAGAGACGGATTCAGACGGCTGATGGATTTGCTATAGGATCTTGAATCATCTATAGAAAATATCTATTAATATACCTTATTTATAGCATATTTCGATTTGACTATTCTATATGGCTACGGCATAATAATATAGGTTTTGATTGAAACAGCAGTCTGATACATAATAACCGATATCAACAGATAAGGTGCAGCCGTGATAGAAATAAAAAATTTAAGTAAAGCCTTTGGAGAACTGCAGGTTTTAAAAGATATCAGCCTGAACATAGAAGATGGAGAGGCATATGGGCTGGTAGGACCAAGCGGAGTTGGAAAATCTACACTTTTAAATTGTCTGGCCGGACTGGATTTTTATGAGTCCGGCTCTATTATTGTCGACGGTGTGTGTCTGGAGTCTCTGGGAGAGAAACAGGCAAGGCTTTTCCGCAGAAATATGGGAATGATTTTCCAGAACTTTTCCCTTGTGAACAGAAAAAATGTATACCAAAACATTGCCCTTCCCATGGAATGCTGGAAGATTCCAAGAGCCGATATCAAAAAAAGGGTCTATGAGCTGGCAGAGATAGTGGGGTTACAGGACAAGCTAAAGGCCAGGCCTTCAGAATTAAGCGGTGGGCAGAAGCAGAGAGTCGCCATAGCCCGGGCTCTGACCATGAATCCCAAATACATACTTTCCGATGAAAGCACCTCCTCCCTGGACCCCGGCATCACTTCCTCTATTTTAAATCTTCTGGATAAGATACGAAAAGAGACGGGCATCACCCTTATCATGGTCACCCATGAAATGCCGGTAGTGCAACAGTTTTGCAATAAAATGACAATTATGGAGGCCGGAAAAGCAGTTGCCTCCGGTGATGTAAGAGAACTTTTCTTTCAAAAGCCCCCTGCTCTCCAAAAGCTTCTTGGGATGAGGGAAGGAGAAACGATTCCCGGATCAGGGGTCAATCTCATATTTGAGCTTTCCTTTGATTCCCTGCTATGGGAGCTTGGGAAATTGCTGGAAAGACCTTATACCATGGTGAATTCAGACTTTTTTGAATTCCAGAACCAGAAGCATGGCAATGTAACTATAAATATCAATGCAGAAGATTTGCCCGTATGTGAGGACTATCTCCAATCCCGCGGCATCGTTTACCGGACCGAGAGGAGGGCACTTTGATGAACACCATATCCCAATGGCTGGAAAGATCCTATTTACTGCAATATCTTCCAACGGTGATCCTACCGGCTATCTTCGCCACCCTTCAGATGGTTTTTGTCTCCGCCGTTTTATCCATCTTTTTCGGCATGATCCTGGGCATTATTCTCTTTATCACGGATAAGGAGGGGCTTTCTCCTAATCGAACCGTGAATTATATCCTTGGAAAGATAACGGATATTATCCGGTCATTTCCCACCATGATATTGATCGTTGCCATTGGGCCATTGACCAGACTGGTGCTCGGAACAAGGATCGGAGCGGAAGCCGCCATATTTGCAATTACCATCGGCTGTACGCCCTTTGCGACCAGAATGACTGAGAATTCCCTCCAGACAGTGGATCCTCAGCTCATAAAAGCGGCCAAGGCCTTCGGCGCTTCCAAGCCTCAGATCATATATAAAATCATGTTAGTAGAGGCATTGCCAAGCCTTGTATCCAATTTCACCATTATGATGATCAATATGCTGAATATGACAGCCATGGCTGGAGCCGTGGGAGCCGGCGGTCTTGGGGCTGTTGCCCTGACATACGGATACCAGCGGTTTGACTATGCAATTATGTATTTTGTAGTAATCATTCTTATTCTGTTCGTTCTTCTGATCCAGGGATTAGGAAAAATGATATATAACAAGCTGAATTAGCAAAGGAGAAAGTAATGAAAAAAAGAACTTTATTTTTAGCGTTAACCGCTATGCTGGCAATCGCAGGCACAGCCGGATGCGGAAAGAATGATCTCACACCAAAAACGGAAGAATCCACCCAAGCCGCAGGAAGCCAGGAAACCACAAATAGCGGAGAAAACAAAAAAGAGGCTTCTAAAAAAATCGTAATCGGAGGTACCTCTATCTCTAAGGTTTATTACGATGCCATTAAAGATATCTTTGAAGCAAACGGTTACGAAACGGAATCTAAGACCTTTGATTCCAACCCGGTGGTTCTGGAAGCATGTGCAAGCGGAGAAACGGACATGGCATTGGGACAGCATAAAAAATTTGTGATGAGCTACAATGAAAATAATAATGCAAATCTTGATATGGCAAAGCCATACGCCATGTATACAGGAATCGGCCTGTATTCTGAAAAATATTCCTCAGCCGCAGAATTCCCTGACGGTGCAAGAATTGCAGTGATGAACGACGCCATGAACGAAGACATCGCCCTTCGGATTCTGGAAAACCAGGGTCTGATCAAGTTGAATGCCGACCAGAAGCAGGCAACCGTGGCCGACATTGCGGAAAACCCCAAAAAGCTTGAAATCATTGAACTGGATCAGGGACAGACCGTGACCACTTTATCTGATGTAGACGGCGCATGTGTATTCTTTACCCATATGGCTGCAGCAAATAAGGATGCCTCTTCTTATATTGCAAGAGATTCTTCCATGATCAATTACCCCATGGGTGTCATTGTCAGGGGAGAAGACGTGGACTCGGACTGGGCAGTTGCCTTTGCAGAATGCTTTAAGGATCCGTCCGTTCAGGAAAAGATAAACAAGGCATTTCCAAATGTATTTGAATTCTATAAAAGCGATGACCAGGTGAAGGAGTAATGACTTGCCACTGGAAGGAAGATGTTCTAAAGCTATATGCTTCTCTGGACCTTACCCGCAAGGCCGTAGGGGTGAAGCTGATTGAAACGGAAGCCGAATTCCAAAGCACGGAAGCAGTATTTCCTCAAAAGCCCATCCGTTACTGCCAGATGGTGAAAGGAGCCAGTGCAGGACACAGCATTAAGGCAAAAGCCGGCTCCTTCTCCTGCCAGAGCGGCCCTAGAGTTCTTGGAATCGACCCTGCTGATGAGAAAAATGCTCACGGAGAAAACTGGGCCAGATTAGGCCTTTACTCCAGCCGGGAATTAAGCGAACAGGTACGGGCAGGGCTTTCCTACTCCCAACAGCCGATGTACGGAGTTCTGGTACAGCCTTTGGAAAAGTATGAAGAAGCGCCGGATGTGGCCGTGATCATAACCAACCCCTACAACATCATGAGAATTACCCAGGGATATGCTTATTCTTATGGTATGCCCGGGAACATCAATATGCTGGGCAATCAGGCCGTCTGCCTGGAATGCTCCGCAAGGCCATATGTGACTCAGGACATGAACATCTCCCTGTTGTGCATCGGCACAAGACATCTGGCTGGATGGGGAAAGGATGAGATGGCCGCAGGAATCCCTGCATTAAAGTTTTCCAAGGTCATTGACGGAATTTATCAAACCATTAACATCATGGAAGACGATGAAAACAAGAAAAGAATTGCAAAGAATTTTGCGGAACACGGGATCCCATTTGATGTGAGATATCAGTATAATTATTATAAGGATTGTTAAGGAAGGTTTAAAAACCTGCAAATACAAGTACGATAAGCCTTATATCCAAAAACAAGGGGGAGCAAAACTAACTGTTGTTAGTTTTGCTCCCCCTCTTTCCTGTTCCATCTGATCCCATTACTGCCATCACCTATGCCTGGTTGCTGCATCCGTTTATGTATTATACATTTCCGCCTGTTATCGGTCCAGCCGGAACATAACGTTTCGCTAACTCCAAAGCCGTATCCAGTGCTGTCAGTTCAGGAATTTTAATGATAACCTTTGGATATTCACGATCAATGATCTGAGACAATTCAGCCCCTAATATCTTATTTTTCAACAGCACACTTCCCCAATACCATAATTCTACAGGCTTTTCTCCCTTATACTTATGAAGCCCGGCTTTATGATAAACATCTCTGACAAGAGCAAACAGTTCATCCCTGCACTCCCTGATGATCTTTACTCCCGTTTCCTCTCCCATAATACAGGCCTTTTCTGCAAGAATTGAATAAGAAGCAATTTCCGCCTTCTCCATCAGCCTGTCATTAACAAAAACATTAATCTCATCTAAAGTTGTTAAGCCGCTTTTCTCTGCGAATAACTTATACAGAATCGGACAGTCCTGTCTTCCGTCAATATGACTGGCTGCTTCCTTAATTACTTTCATTCCCATATGAAAGCCGCTTCCCTCATCACTGAGCACATGGCCCCAGCCACCGCATCGCGTAATCTCTCCGGACTCCCCTCTGGCAAATGCAATGGAACCGGTGCCACTTATCAGTACCATTGCCGGTCCTGAGGACATATGAAGAAAAATCTCACAATCATTATGGACCGCTATGCTTTCCTGTTTAAACCCCATTTCTGTAAAAGATCTCATGCATTCCTCTTCCTGCCTTTTGGAATCAATTCCGCTGGCAGCAATGCAGATCCGTATACAATCTTCTGCTTTTAAGTGATTTTCTTTCAGTACCGGCAGAATAAACTTACGGTATTTTTCATTGCATAGCTCAAATCCGTCTGTATTCATGGTACCTCCCGTACCATAAAACTCTCCCAGGACTTTGCCCTCAGCAGATTCAATCTTCATTCGCGCCACAGATCCGCCTATGTCTAAACCAGCATAGTATTTCATAATACCCTCCTAAATTATGCCTTTGTGTTCATTACCCGGTAAAAATTATGAAATTTGGGGGTATCACATTCAATGCATTTACGTTCTGATCCATAAACACTCATGATCTGAAAAGCAAGCAAAGCCTGGAACATGGAAAAGTATGGTTCTTTGCTTCCTGACAGATTCAAAACATGGCTGCCGCTCTCCCAATCCAGAGAGGTTATGACAAAATTAATACAGCCCTTTTCCCTTGAATATCTCTCTAAAACTGCCATACGTTCTGAATTATTTGGCCCTGCAGGCAAAAACAGATTGCATAGTCCAGGCTCAATGGTGTTATTAATTCCATGCAAATACTCCTCAAATTCATAAGCCGCCGCAGGTACATACAAGGTTTCTAAGATTTTCAAAGCCCCTTCCTGGGCCGCATAGTATCCAGCCTCCTCTGATATCAGGGTAAAATGCCGCATGGACGCAAGCAGATCTTCATTTCTCTTACAGAATTCCATGGAGGCCTCTATATTGGAAGGCGCTGCCTTTATGGATTTATTTATTTCAGCCAGGAAATGATGAAACTGATCTTCTTCCACCCGATTCCAACGCTGTCCCAGTACCAGCCCCATGAAGGATAGAGTTAAAACCGTTCCAGTCATTCCTTTCGTCTTAGGCCCAACAGTTTCTTCCCCGCATGCGATAAGCTGATGAAGGTTTCCTTGTAAAGCCACAGGTGACTCAGGATCTGCTGTCACAGTTATAACTTTAAATCCATGTTCTCTCCATTCTTTTACTGCCGATATGGTAGAAGTACTTTTTCCTGACTGGGACACCGCTATGACCAGAGTATCTTCAGGCTTCAAAACCTTTATAAAACCACTTAAACGGGTCGGTACTGCTGCAGTTGTTTCAATCCCAAGAATCTTCTCCATAAAGTCTGCTGCCGCCATTGATGCAATGTAAGAGCTGCCTGAACCAATGATCAGAATCCGTTTTACAGGATTTAATTCACATTCCTTCAGTTTCCGGAAAATATCCTCTCTTTCCTCTGCCATTCTTGCCCATATTGCGGGTTGTTCCTTAATGTATTCCATCATTTTCTGTGCCATGTGTTCCTCCTTATAGAAAGTTGAAAAGCGTTTGACTGACTGTAATTCTAATGCTATGATTCTAGTATAATGAAACCGCAGAAGGGAGCTTTGCCTTGAACCAATACATGCCAAGATATCTTAAAACCAAAAACCGTATGATGATTTTTGACTTATTCCGAAACCAGCATCTTATGAGCCGGGCGGAATTGGTCCGTATCACAGGCATCAGCTTCCCCACTGTTTCAAAAATTGTAGATAAACTGCTGGAGCTGGGCATTGTCATCGAGTTAGAAGAGACAGAGCAAAGCACCGGAGCAGGGCGGAAAGGCCATCTCCTTAAGTTTAACCCAAGAGCCTGTTATGCCATTGGCGTTGAATTTGAAGGCCAGGTCGTACATCTGGGTCTGGTTGATATGCTGGGCACCTGCCAGTACTGCAGATCTATTTATCTTCCAGCCCAGAATCATACCCTGAAATTATCTAAGCTGACAAAAGAAATCAATACCTTAATGACCCTGGCTGACAATGACCACATTCCGGTTCTGGGTATTGGAATCGGTTTTCCCGCTATGATAAACCCGGAGACAAACAGCATTATTCATATGTCAGGAATGAATATTGAACATGAGGTTCCATTTGTAGATGCATTTTCGGAATTTGCCTCAACTTTGACAGTTCCGTTTTTCCTTGATAATGATGTAAAGTTTGCCTGTCAGGGAGAGGCCTTTTTACGCCGCAAGAACCCGGAATACCAGGATCTCATATATTTCACCCTGGGTACAGGCTGCGGTGTCAGCTATATGATGAATGGAGAGCTGTGGTACGGTGCCACACATAAATCAGGAGAGATCGGAAACATGATGATCAGTTCCTGCCAGATACCGGGAACAGAGGTGCTTAAGCCAACCCCGTTTGAACAGCTTATTAATTTAAATGCCATATATAAGCATTTTCAGATCAGCCTGCAGCAAAATCCAGGCCTGCCGGAGTCCATACGGGAAGATATCATTAATTATCTCTGTCCCTATTTAAGCTTTACTCTGTCCAACATATCCTATCTTTTGGATATCCAGCATTGTGTACTGACAGGAATCGTACCCCTTGCTTTAGGAGAAGGCTTGCTGCAGAAAATACAGGATACGCTCCGCACCACCCTGACACAAAACACCCTCTTGATTGAGCCTTCCATCAGCCGTGACGCAGGCATCATCGGCGCCGCAGTCACAGTGTTTAACAAACGTCTGGAGGCTCTGTTTAAGGATTAATTCCTATATCCGTTTAAAGGCTTGTGCAAGAATAAACCATGATACATGAGGAATCCATTGTTCCGCCCAGCGCCAGTTATCATCCACTGTGCCACCTGGTTCCCGGATAAATGCGATTCCTTCTTCATTGTTCTCATCGCTTGTGATTCCATTGCAGATCCCCCCCGGGCAATTCATAAAATCATACCGTTCTTTGAAGAAATACTGGATATTGTTTTTGCCGTAGCCATCCATCATACAGGAATCAAAGGGATTTAAGCCCATGATCCAGTTAATCTGATTATCAGCAAAATACTCCAGTTGATCCTTTAATTTTTCATCATCCGTAATCCTTAATAGAGCCCTGGCCGCTGCCGATAAGGAAGCAATCCTGGCATTTTCTCCCTGCCACCATGGTTCTACTGTTGTATGGTGCGGGAAAAAGAACTGGGCCTTTTTCACCCCATCACTGTCCTCAAAAAGAAATCTCGGATAGCCGAAGGGATTCGAAACAGAATATGTAATATTAAGAATGTGCCTCATTATCATTTCCGATGTTCCCACCGCTTTTTCAGACTTTACCCTGCTCTTTTCTATTGAAGCATATTCAAGAAGTGCAAGAACAGGAAGCCCCTCATCGGCAGCATGATAATAAGGGAGGTTTCCATAAGAGGTCAAATAAGCTGCCGTTTCCCCCTCCGCAACAAGACGCGTATAAATACGCTCCGCCATATCTCCTGCCTGTGCCAGGTACTCATATTCTTTACCAGCCTTATAAAGCTCTGTTAATGCCAGAAGAGCACAGTATTCATCAATCAGATTCCATGCCCCATCATTGGTATACCTCTCATTATTTGCTGACAGGTAATGCCATGCATCCTTTGCTGCCAGAAGATACTCATCCCTTGTATAATCAGCTCCCGGATAAAAATGTCTGGAGGCTGCTGCCAATGCTGCAATCGCAGTTCCTCCTCCTGACCGCAGACTGGTTTCATAATTTGCATCCTCAACGGTCTCTGCATCAGCGGTTGCTGCCTTTTCACTGAACTGGGAACTGGAACCATGATATTCAAATCCGACTTTTCTGTTCCCTCTCACATGATCCAGGGCATTTCCCCTGTTAATCGAACGGTAAAAGCTTCCCGAGGGAGCGCGCATCCGCATAATAAAATCAGCCCCATAAGTTCCTTCATCCAGCATCCTTCGTTTTATCATGGTATATTCCACATTACAGGAGGCTTCCAGTTCTTCCGCTGCTTTAAAAAATGCATAGGCACTGAAAGAAGCCTGCTGAGGATTATGCACGGTTCCATGAGATAAATGAGACAAATGGATTCCATAATCTCCAGTGGCATCAAACCAGCCTCCATGAACATCAACCTGCCCCTGCCGCTCTCCTGCAAAGCCCAGCTTCCTGTCCTCAAAGAGCCATTCTCCACTGGATCTTTGGGCTTTAAAATAGTAGCCCGCTGCATTCAACAGTCTCATGGTAATTAAGGATTCTCTGATTTCAAATACATCACTTTTTACAGTTCCTCCTTTTGTTTCAAGATGTAACTGAAACCTCCCGGAACCCTTCCACTCGGAAAAGTCAAGAGTCCAGTAATAGCCGGTTTCCCACTGTGCCACAGTCCCCCATTCTTTTACCTCACCTTCAAGGACAACCGGTCCATCAGCTTTAAAAAGCTTGAATCCTCCAGGGCAATCCTCTTTCTTCCCCTGATAAACCGCCATTTTCTTACCAGATGCATCATAACCCAAATGATTGACAAGTAATTCCATAAAACACCCTCCTTACATTTCTAACCTTTTACAGCCCCTGCTGTAAGACCTTTGATAACCTGTTCCTGGGATATAACATATAATACAAGCAGCGGCACAATTGTAACAATAATCGCTGCCATCATACTGCCGTAATCTGTTCCAAACATATTGCTGACCATAGATAAAATCACACAGACTGGCTGTTTCGACCTTTGGGAAAGATATACCATGGAGGTCAGCAGATCATTATAAGACCATATAAAAACCATGATTCCCACAGTTGCAAACATAGGCCTGGATAATGGCATGGTAATATGGGTTAATACATAAAACGGTGAGGCGCCATCTATAATCGCTGCCTCATCCAGTTCATCCGGCAGAGAACGCATAAATCCTGTCAGTAAGGTAATAGAAAAACAAAGATTCCCTGCAATCTGAGGAATAACAGCGGCTGCATGGGTTCCCCGGACAGGCAGCTTACTGATCGTCACAAAGTTTGGAATCATAGTGGCAAAGGACGGAACCAGAAGACAGGCGATCAATACTGCATCTGCATACTTCGTCCATTTAAACCGGAATCTTCCCAGTGAAAATGCTGCTAATCCTGCGATTAATACAACACCGATTACAACAGAGCCTGAGATAATGAAACTGTTAATAAAGGCCCTGGACATGCTTAGATCCGGATAGCTCATAATGGTTTTATAATTGTTAAACTGTATGGCCGCAGGAAGTGCTGCTCCGTTTTTTACAATCTCCTCTGAAGTTTTAAAGGAATTAACAAGTACCCATAAAAGGGGAATGATGGTGGTTAAAGCCCAGAAAATTAAAATTATGTATTTTAGTATCCTGGCAGCCAGTTCTTTTCCTTTCCCTGTCTCATGCATCCTCTACACCTCCCTGCAACATCTTTCTAAGCACACTGGTTACTGCAACTCCAAGAACGATCATGACTATGGCTATGGAACTGGCATATCCCCCATTGCCCCTTGCAAATGCCTTCTGATACATGTAAGTGCTTAAAAGCTGGCTGGAATCCAAAGGACCTCCATTGGTAATCATAAAAATAATATCAAATACTTTAAAACATCCGGAGACCACAAGAACAATCGAGGATGTAAGAACACTGCGCAGCATTGGCACGGTGATATAAACAGCTTTCTGCACCGGCCTGATCCCATCAAGCATGGCTGATTCATAAATGTCAGAGGATATGTTTGATATGCCTGTTAAAAAAATCACAAAATAAAATCCGACATACTGCCACACAACAGGAATGAGGGCAAGGTAAATGGAAGTCTTTTCATTGATCCATACCTGCTTTTCCCCTCCAAACAGGGTAATGAAATAGTTGAGAAGCCCATATTCATACTTATAAATCAGGGTAAACATAAGACCGATTGCAGTCGCTGATATTACAATCGGGAAAAAATAGATTGTTCGGAAAAACTTAAAACAATGCCTGACTCCATCTACCAGAATCGCCAGAATCAGAGCAAAGCCAATCTGGAATAAGAGAACCCCTGCCATCAGAATCGCTGTATTGCGAAGCGCTGTTCTGACAACCGAATCTCTAATTAAATCTTTATAATTTTCCAGGCCGATAAACGTCTGTACCGCAGAGAAATTATACCAGGCTGTAAAACTGTAATAAATCGTCTTTCCCAACGGGTAAATCATGAAGCACAACAGAAGAACTACCGCCGGAAGCAAAAACAGTAAGGCAGTCCGTTGTCTTTTCGCCTTCATGGAACCTCCCCCTTTCTATCCTTTTAAAAGGAGTGGCAGAATCTATAAATCTTCTGCCACTTTTCCTCCCTCTCTTCTATTTACTGGTAGCCTCCAAGATCTTACGTGCCTCAGCCAGAAGTTCCAGGCTGGTCCTCTTTCCTTCTACCAGATACGGCGCTCCGTCATCTGCTATGGCCATCCAAGCCTCCCGGCTCACCTGGGAATCAATAGCCGTATCCGTATAAGATGCCTTATTCAACATCTCAATCGCACTCTTCTTCAAAAGAGAGGCACCTTCCGGTACGGGGCTTTCAATTGCTGAGCTTCCGCCTACCGCAATAAATCTCTGGACGATCTCAGGTGATGTAAGATATTTTAAGAGTTTTAGTGTTTCATCACTGCGCTCTGCCGCCTTTTTACTAAAGAACCAGCCAGAACCAAAACCTGCAATTACGCAATCCTCTCCTCCTTTGCCTCCGGGGAATGCAGGCATTGCAATAAGGCGCATATTTTCATTGTCCTCCAAAGCGCTGACACACCAGGAACCATTGATCATCATGGCTGCTTTTCCTTCTTTAAACATCAGACGGATATCATCCTCTGAAATCGTCATGGTATCCTTAGGAAAGGCCCCCATCTGGTACCATTCTGCAATACTGTCAAGCGCCGGTGCCCAGCTGTCATCAAAGTAATTCTTATGTCCTTCTCCGCCCGACTGAGCCAGAATCGAAAGCTCCAGCAGATAAGAGGGCTTTGCCATGGAAGAAGCAAATGCAGGAATATCATTTTCAGCAAATACTTTAATGGCTTTCATGATATTATCATAAGACACAGGCTCCTCCAGGCCGTACTTCTCAAATAATTCTTTATTATAAAACAAGCCTTCATAATATCCCAGATAAGGAAGACTATACTGCACTCCATCATATTTCTGACTGTCAAGAGCTGACTGTTTAAAGTTCCCAGACCACTTCTCGTCGTCTTTCATATAGGTTCCAAAATCAACAAACAGTCCGGAATCCACCAGCGGCTTTCCATCTGCTCCCGTATAAAATATGGATAAATCAGCCGGTGTTCCAGCCGCTATATCTGCCTGCATCTTCGTACGGAATACATCATTTACTCCTGCTGTTGGAGCTGATTCGTCTACAATCTCAATATTTGGGTTCGCCGCCATATACTCTGCAATTACTTCAGACCAGACCGGCGCCCATTGATCAGAGCCTGTAAAAAAGGTAAATACCCTGATCTTTTCTTTTCCCCCTGATGCGGCTTTACCTGCATCAGCAGCCTCCGTTCCTGTTTTCGCTCCCCCGGTCTGTGGTGCAGACTGGCTGCAGCCTGCAAGAGATAATGACAACATGGTTGATCCTGCAAGTACCGCTAACACTTTTTTCATTTTTTTCATGTTCTCTCTCCTTTTCATTCCTTTATTACTCTTAAAAGCAGCAACAACCGCTAAAAAGACAACTCCCTGCCTTTTCCTCTGCTCCATACCCCAAAGAACAGTGTGGCAATTCCTATGGTTATGGCTGAACAGGCCATCATGGAACCGCCTCCCCATAATTCAAAAGCAGCCCCTCCAATATAACCGAATACCAGCTTGCTGAATACAGTACTCATCGTTGCATTTAACACCTGGCTGCTGGCCCTTAGATCCGGCGGTACCCTTCGGTTAATGTAATTCAACAAGCAATAACTGATTCCCGTAAAGCTGAATCCATGAAGCAGGTTTGTAAGAATAATCAGCACAGGCGCAGTTAAAAAATAGAGAAGGGTCCATCGGATACAGGTAAGAACTCCGGACAAAATAAGCACCCCGGACATCCCTATCTTTTTCACAAGCCTGTGCATCACCATGAGACAGGGGACCTCGACAACGGAACATGCGAACATCATCCAGCCAACCAGCTTGCTGTTTCCTCCGATCTGCACAAAATGAATGGGGTAAAAATTGTAGAAAAAACTGGTTCCCAGCCCATACATTAAATTAAAGCCAATCAGTACGACCAGCGTCTTATCGGATAATACCTCCCATATAGAAGATTTATTTTTCCTTTCTTTAAAGCCCTTTACAGGCGGGATGGATAAGGAGAAGATCAGACATAAGGCCATGGCTGCTGCCACAATCCAAAATATAGAGGAATACTCATCCTTTAGAAAATACCCGGCCAAAACAACAGTTACAGCATAACCGATGGTCCCTCCCAGCCGGATCCTTCCATAATCCCATTTGCTGCCGGTCAGGGACTCTAAGGTAATATTGTCATTCAAAGGAATAATGGGAACAAAAAAGGCACTGAAGGCAGCCACAAGAAATAACACAGGCCAATAGCTTTTCGTAAGGTAAAACCCCATCGCTGAAATAATGGAAGCAATGTAGAGAAAAGCAACCACTCCATTCTTTCTCTCTGCCCTGTCACTGATACTGCCCCAAAAGGTCTGTGCAATCAGCAGCACGATCGTGGATATGGATATCATGCTGCCAATCTGAGTAGTAGAAAAACCGATCTGAGCCAGATATAAGTTTAAATATGTATTATAGATTGCCTGCCCCGAAAAAAACACAAGATAGACACAGAACAGTCCCTTGGGAAAGCTCATGCTTTTCTTTTCCTCTTCCATTACGCAACTCCATTCCAATTATTAAACTTTATTTATTAATTATGTATTGGCAACAGTATAACATAGGCAAAATGAAAATTCAAGCCGATATTTACAGTGTTTGTTTACAATATTTCTTATATTTCCAGCTATAATGGCATACATAGACTTTTTTCTTTCCATTCACCAGGGGATTTCCATTTAATTTTATGTCTTTTATAGTTTTTCGTTTATTTTTAAAGTTTGTTAACTATTTAAAACATTGTCCTATTATTAAAAGAGCATACAAAAAAGAGGCTGTCAAATAATCTGTACTGTATCATACAGCTTATTTGACATACCCCTTTTACGTAAGCAAGCGTATCCAGATCGCTTCAGGATATTTTTTCTTATGGCATGAACAGCCAGGTAAACTATTTTACTCAGTCTTCTGTCCTCTCACTGCATTTACGATCCATAATAAAATAACGGAACCAACGACAGAGACGATCAAGCTCCAGACATTAAATCCGGTAATGCCGGTTCCTCCAAAAAGGCCCATCAAAAACCCGCCGATTAAACCGCCGATGATCCCTACCACGATATTGGCGCCAGCGCCCATACTTTTATTATTACCAGTGAACATACTGGCAATCCAACCGGCAAGAGCACCAATAATAATCCAACTTATAATTCCCATCGTTTATTACCTCTCTTTAAAAGAATTATTTATAATGAAATTCATCATTATTTGTGTAAAAACCTGATAGTCAATAAATTCAAAATAAAACAAATCATTTTGAATTATTATAAAACCAAAAAAGCATCCTCGTAGGACATACGGGATACCAAGTATAAGTTTTTGTCCTCACCAGGTATTTATAGTTAGTTTGTACCAGAATTGTATTTTTTATACACAGGGAAAAAAAAGGTACTGTTTCCAGCACCTTTTGGATAATTAGAGACCGCATGCTCTCATTATTTACTCTTCGCTAAGATTTATTCCCATGATTCCTGCCTGCACTTCATTTATCCTGTCATTGGCAATGATCGCTTTCCCCTTTATCCCCTCCAGACTATTTATCATCTCTCCATCCGGTACATTGGAGTAAGCGCCATTCTTATACTTTAGTACAGAAAACTGAGCCTTGTTTTCGTTATAATACGGAACAATTAATTCATGATATCCGTTCTCTGACTTATCACTGACAATGATTGGTTCATTGATTAATGTAAACTCCTGAACAACATGCAGTTTTCCACCATTTTCAGATAACAGCAATGCACTGCTTCCACCGGAGCCGCTGGTGTAAGGTCCTGTTACCATTACAAATATTTCATCCTTACCATCATCATTTAAATCAATATAGTTATAAAAATAATTTGTGGTTTCATAATATTCCTTTGGTACCTCCATGTCTTCAATGATCAGATCTCTTAGTTCTTTCAACGGTCTTGTCTCTGCCTTCATGCCTGATATGCCTTCCGGTAACTTAAGCATTGGCACTTCATTGGTTTCGCTGTTATTGGCAGCCGATGTTTCTTCTGAGCCGGAATTTTCAGAATTTGCACTTTCTGACTGGGCCGGCTCTTTCTGGGTTACTTCCTCTGTTACTGCTGCAGACCCAGTATCCTTCTGCGTGTTTAATGCTCTATTTCCGCAAGCACTTATGGACAGTGTTACTGTAATTGCAAGGCTTCCTAATAGCAGCATCCCGTATTTTTTGTTTTTCATCTGAATATCCTCCATTTGTTTTTAGGTTATACTGTATTTTCACAAATAAATGTAACAAACTTGTATTATACCTACGGGTTTTTTAAATATTTTTCCCACTGCATTTCCAAAACGTCATCTTTTTCTTCCACTGGCTGAATGAATAATATCTTGCCGCTTTCCTCATCCAAAGTAATATGATATTTGATATCTTTAATTGTCAGAGAGCCTTTCCATATAAGCATGGAACTCGACGGTGTCTCTGAGTCAATTAACAGGTAAGGTGTAATATCAATCTCTCTTAATATGGGACCATATATAGTAATCTCCAAAACGGGAATCTTGCTCAGTTCCCGAAAACATTGTCTGCGCGCCTCATATAAACTAAACCGGTCACCTGTTTTAAGTTCAATATGCTTTAAGTTTGCATTGCCGTCAGTTAACAGCTTCATTTTTTCCTCTAATGTTAACGTACTATTTTCTATTTTATCCATCTGGAAAACATTCATATCCATTTCTTTTGTCTCGCTTAACAGCTTCCGGTCCTGATACTGAAAATAAAGATATGGAAAGATCAGGATTGCCAAAGCTAAGGCAGCTACCTTGGTCAGATATATTACATAATTAAATGTCCTGTTCATCGATACTTCCTTTCCATACCAATGTCACTGTAGTTCCTTTACCCACTTCACTCTCAAACAGTATTTCTCCTCTATGGATATTCATAATATTAGAACAAATTGCTAATCCCAGGCCTGCTCCCCCATCTGCTCTGGAACGGGATTTATCCACCCGGTAAAAGGCTTCCTGAATTTTAGAAATCTCCTCTTTTGGCATACCCATCCCGTTATCCGTTATTGAAATCCATACATTACCGCTCTTACAGCCAGTTTCTATGGCGATCTCGCCATTCATGCCAGCCGCTTTTCCACCATTATCTAAAATATTTAATAAAACATTTTTCATAAGCTCCATATCTGCTCTTATTGGAAAATCGACAGAAGATTTTTTTACGATGATTTTCTTTTTATCAAAAACGGGTTTCATTGCTTCCAGGGCATCTTCCAGCAAATTCTGAACTGTACTGACGGAATAATTGGGCATTGCATTCTTTTCTATTAATAACTGCATCATCCTGTTAGAAAGTGCTTCCAGTCTCTTTCCTTCCGAAATAATATAGTCCACGGCATATAGGAAATCCTGCTCCTCCATTTTGCTTCTCTTTATTAAATCTGCATATCCTATCATGGCAGTAAGAGGAGTTCTTATTTCATGCGCCAAACTGCCTGCCAGTTCTTCCTGCTTTTTTGCCGTTTCCTTCAGCAACTGGATCTTTTCTTCTAATTGTTCCGCCATACCATTAAAATCGGATGCCAAAACACCGACTTCATCTTTCTCCTTATATTCCACTCTTTCCGTGTAGTCTCCTGACCTGATTTTTTTCACCGCATAGATCAATTTATGAATTGGTTTCGTCAGCTTTATAACATTGACAGCGTTTATCAATGCGCTTATGGCCCCCACAACAATTATGGTTATTATAAATATTTTCTGCTGCTCCTCTTTCTCTAAAAATATCTGTGTAAGATCTTTATGAACCTCAATGATAATAGGCCGTCTAAGCAGCTCTGTCAAAACTGACATTTGTAAAAAATAACCCTCAGCATTTTTTTCTACTCGATATACAATCCGATAAAGGGATAATTCACTGCTCTCTTTATCTAAAAACCCTGCATCATCGTTCTGAAATAATACCTTTCCATTTTCATCGCTTATTCTATAAGATTCTCCATTCCAATTGTTTTTCAAAATATCAATTGCTTCCTCAATACTTTTTGATGGTTCCTTATACAATGTACTGCTATCATTCGCAAGCAGCGTTACCAGATCCCGGTGAATGCTTTCGATATTTTCTTTTTCCCTCTCAACCTCCAGCAAATATGCTTTATGGAATGTCATTGACAGCAGTACAACGCCCTCTAATGTCAATGCGAACAGAACGACCAGAAATGTATTTGAGAATATCTTCCAGGAAAGTTTCATTTAATCCTCCAAACGGTATCCAATTTTAAATACAGATACCAATTGATCATATAGATCTAATTTTTTACGCAGCCTTTGTATATGCATATCAACCGTTCTGCTATCTCCAGTATACTCCCCTTCCCATACTCTCTCATAAATCTGCTCTCTAAATAATGCCAAATTCTTATTTTTAATAAATAGCACCAGTAATTTAAACTCTTTCTCTGTTAATGTAATCTCCTGCTCATCCTTTGTCACCTTGTGTGATGATACATTCACAGAAATATTTCTATAAGACAAGATTTCGTCTGTTTTATAATACCGCCTGAGCACGTTTTCAATCCTGACCTGCAATTCCTCTATCTGAAAGGGCTTTGTCAAGTAATCATCAGCACCTAACTTAAAGCCCTTTACTTTGTCCTGCACACTTCCTTTTGCAGTCAAAAATATTACCGGAATCTCCGTAGGGCGGATAAACTCCATTAATTCAAATCCATTTGCCTTTGGCAGCATGATATCCAGAAGAATCAACGAATACCTTTTTTCCAGAATTTTATTTGCAGCCGCTTCCCCGTCATAGACCTGTTCGCATTCATATCCCATAGTTCTCAAGCTTAGCTTAATAAAATCGGATATAGGTTTTTCATCCTCGACAATTAAAATATTATGCATTTTTATTTCCTTTCTATCCAGCTTCCCTTTTCCATAAAAAAGCCAGGTCCCGAATCTGATTCATGATATCTGTTAATATTTTTTGTCTTATTATTTCATATTGTTCGTCTTACTATATAATAAAACATATAAATGTATCAATCTTGTAAAAAACCAGCAAACAACATAGTCAAATATAATACGTGACTTTATAAATTACAACATAAAAAGGACTCCACACTCTCATGTGAAGTCCTCAGACTGTAGACAAAATCCAGGGCATTCACCCTGGATTTGTCTTGTAACAGAG
>NZ_DAMAUN010000062.1:0-36057 GCF_032078915.1 Lacrimispora sp.
TAGACCGGGGTAGACATTAAACGGCTAAAGCTTTTTCCATATCGGATTCATTTTCAACACTGGTTTTTCGGTTGAAGCAGTAATTTTTCAGAGTGGTGCGCTCGTCCTCATGACCGACCTGTTTCCTTATTTCATTAATGTTAATACCTCCATCAAGAAGAGAGGAAATATAGGTTTTACGTATCTTATGAGTGCTTTTACTGGATATATTGATATGATCGCAGTATTTACGGATACGGGTATCAATGGCCCGGGGATTGATTCGTTTTCCACTATGGATAAACAGGAAACCATCATCATAGAAACTGTTTTCTTTATTGGAATCAAGAATCACCTTGATGATACGTCTTGCTTCCTCTGTCAGATAAATCATACGGTCACCAGCGGAGGACTTTGTATGTTCTACGGCTTCCCATCTGGCAGGATACCATGATCCGTCCGGACGTTGCCGTTCCTGCTTCTGGACCATTCGCTGAATATGTAGATATTTTCCATCTGAGGAAATATCGGTTTCTTTGATTGCGATAAGTTCTCCTAAGCGTACTCCTAATTGAAATGCCAATGGAATGGCTAAAGCAGAAGTACAATTCTTTTCCTCAAAGTCTGACCATGCTTCACACTCAATCAATGGACGCTCATTAGTAAGAAATACTTGTGTCCCGTCTTCCGGCTGTTTTACTTTCTTTAACAGCTTTTTGTCTACGGTAAACTGATTATAAGGATTTAAGGGAATCAGTTCATGGTCAACGGCATAATCAAGGCACTGACGGACAATCATGGACATGTTATAATACTGGGTTTTGGTCAGTTCCTTGTCCCTTACTTTATTCAATGCCCATTCCTTTAAGATCGCTTTTGTAAAGGTTCTAATATCCATGTCAATGATAGGATCATTTGTATAATAAGCCTTCCAGTCATTGTCAATTCTTCGGATATAGCTGGTAGCATTGGTTTCCAGACCTTTGATATTCAGCCATAAAGGATAAATGCTTCTTATGGTGGATAACCGTTCCTGTTCCTTCTGATTTTTCTCGTTCTGTTCCAGTTCCAGATAAAAGTCAATGATTTTACGTTCCAGCTTTTCTTTTGTGGTAGCGGTAACGGGCTTTCGTCCCTTTGGTTTTGTGGAATCAGGAAGATAGGAGAGAAAAGTTCCTTTGTCGTTCGTCCAGATATGGTAAAAGTTTTCAATGTGCTCTTGTAGTATGGCATTCTCTATTTTTTGCTGTTTTTTCATGTTATATAATTCGAGAAGCTCTTCTGTATCTAAGTCCATTATATCACATTTTGACAAAAATGTCCATTTATCTATTGGCAAATTGCAAGGATTATTGTTATAATTACACAAAAAATGTACCACCCTTTCGAGATGATACAGCTTGCAGAAGTTTGTGTTTGAATGTTTTTAATGGTTAGTCTGGTATGATATGTTATTTCATTTCATGGTTTGATTTTTTGTTTTATGATATATTTTAAGTTTGTTTACGTTGCAAGTGTATCATGAATCATTATCAATATAGTAAGTAACCGGGATTTTTATTCCTTCCTCCGTTATGACATAAGGAGTTCGGTTCTGTCTGATTGATTCAAACAAGCTGGATCGTGAAACTCCTCTTACAACAGCTAATTCTGACGGAGTGAAATATATAATGACTTTTTGCATAAGGTTCCTTTCTTGTCCCCTAGCTTTATAATGGAGGAAGCTCCAATTGATTGGGGACAGGGGAAGTATTTTCAAATGGGGTAGAATCAGGATTGCATGATTCAAATTCTTTCCGGTGTGGATTCTGCTCCATGGTAAGATATTCTTCTACGGTATAATCTTTGTATTGACCGATCTTGTAATAATGCCTTACATGATTGATACGGGCAAGAAATGCATTCCATGATTCTGGTTCTTCTCTTTGGATATTTGGATACTGTTCCAATAATGATATATTGGAAACGATATACACGTTTTCATGGAGACAGACCCGGTTGGCATATCGGCAATTTAGAGTTAAAGGCTGTCCATCACAAAGAGCTAAAATTAGGGAGAAGGGGAGTGCGCTCCGGTATTCATCAAGTAAAAGCACTCTGGTTCTAGCCGTATCATATTTATCCCATATGCCATTGCCTTTATAATCTACAACGGAATAGATTTCACTGGAATCGTGGGATTGGTAAACGTATGAAGTTTTTCCTGTCCGGGTTTTTCCGTATATATACCATATGGTTAAGTTTCGGTAGTTCTTTCCCTTTTCTTCCCAATAGGCTTGTCGGTATTGCTCAATAGCAGGGATACGGAGTGCCATTGAGGGAACAGCCTGAACCACTTCCATGTTAGAAGCTCCGTCTTGTACTAAGGAAATCATTAAATCTATATCATTTCTATGTCCCTGATTTTCCTTTCCATCAATAGGGCATTCACAGGATTCAAAGAATGTTTCTATATGATTGGTATCTTTCTTGTCAGAATCAATGTAGGCCCCTTCCTTCCTGACATAATCTCTATTCTCTTGCGAAGATGAATTCCGTATTATTTCAATGTGTGCATTTTCGAATTGTTTTGATATAGTCTCCATAAGCTGGGGGTTTTTAAATTTTATATACAGGTGGAAATGATGGGTTCCAGATTCCCCGGTTTCATAGCAATAACAATAATATTCGGTTTTCCATTTTTCCATAACTTCTTTAATCTTTTCAGAAGTAAAGCCTTTGTTAAGCGGGTTATTGCAGGTGATTTGCATACGTCTTGAACGGGTAGACATGATAGCTGCCATTCCTTTCTTTTTGATTTGATGGATTAAATTGTTAAAACACATGACACATATGTGCCTAAAGGTTAATACTGGCCTTTAGGCTTTCAGGGCTTGCCCGCCACGCTCCGCATGGCGGACGCCCTGAAGCAATTCTATCTTTTGACTGCGTTCCACAAATCCCTATGCATAGCCTCTGTATTTTTAGGAAATGGGACTCTGATTTTCGTTAAATCGGAGTCATTAACAGTCACATAACCAACGCCAGTGGGGCATGTTTCTATGAAATCTTTGTAATTGGGCATGAGCATTCCCACCGTTTCCTTGCTTGGTGCCTGGAGCAAAACTTTATGGGAGAAAGACTCCCTACTTCCTGATGAAAACAACTCAGCCAGAGGTTTTTGACAGGACGATATGATGTGAATTTGCTTTGCACGACTTAGATTTAAAAGCCTTGCCATTTTTGACATAAAATCCTTCTGTTCTTTGGAAGGCAGGCTTAATAACCAAGATGGATATTCGTCTATATAGAGAATTAGCCATGGATAAGTAGTATTATGCGATAAGCGTGTTTCAAAAATATCGTAAAATTCCAGAAAACCTTCTGTACAGAGATCGTGCTTATAGTAGTGTTTAGCCCCTTCTAAGTAAGCAAAATCGATGTTCTTATAATCAAGAACATATATCTGACATCTTGGTAAATGACGGGCTAACTTACTTAATACACCTTGTGCAAGGGTGGTCTTCCCGGAGCCTGACGGGCCTGATAATAAAAGACGATATCCGTCTTTCATCATATCCCATTCAATCCAGCTAGTAGCCCCGTGCTGCCAATATGTTTCATTTACAAAAGGTCTGATGATTCCATTTCCATTATTCATTGTCATGGTAATCATAATCATCTAATGAACGCTCGACTGTATTAATATTAAGGGAATCAATCATTGCCCGGTCGTAGGCAGCTTGTTCGGAATACTCTCCGTTAAAAGAAAGTACAGTAGTAAGTATGACATGGGTTTTCATATCGGAGATATCAGAAATCATTAAAATATCAGACCGATTCGTGTGTGTGGGACTGATGATTCCAAAAATCCCATAAACACTGATTTTTTGATCAATGATGCTCTGTATCACGGAATTTAACAGGGACACATTAATGTCGTCCAAACAAGTTTTAGGTATCCGAAATTGGTGGAATATCAAACCGTCCTTTATATACGATCCCGTACTTGGTGAGCCTAATTCAGCCGGGTTTAAAGGGCGGTAAAGCCCCGTGAGACTCTCGAAATTGGATTCATTCAGCACTTGTGTAAATAAGAACTTTCGTACTTTTTCAAAAGAACCATGACTAAATTTGAGCTTGACACGATCTTTTGCAAGGGCTCTTTCCTGTTCCTCCGTCTTCTTTTTGTCTCTTTTTTCAAGGTATGTTAATCTCAGCCAGATGCCGCCTAGTGCGGTAGCGGCTACGCCGAAAAAATGAATCTGTATAAACTCTGTAATTGTTTCAAAAAGATAGGTTGCCATTTTTATTAAAAAAAAGATGGTTAAGAATATTCCAATGGTTCCAAGTAGGAACATACCTAACTTTTTGTATAGTCCATTGGAACGGGCTTTGGAATGCCCGTCCTTTATGGATTCTGTTAGTGACTGAAAAAACATTTTGATATTGTCAAACTTCATAGTTTAGTATCCTCCTATAAAAGTGGTTTGGCCAACTTGGAAGATAAAACCACCATATAATTTCCGCCATTGCGTGTACTTCTATATTCGCAAACGAGATCATATGATTTGTTTTTTTCGATTGCCTGATAAATATCTGCGTTTATAGGAAGTTCGGCAATCACAGAATTGTCGTCCTGGCCTATCGTAATTCGGTAAGCCTGTTTGATCTGACCGTCCCGGCCTGTATACTGGGATTCTTTTTTATTAAGAACAAGTACATTTGTTTGAAGTCTCATAATAATATTTTCTCCTTCTCTTATACGATGTGGAACAGCACCGAAGGTGCTAGTTAAGTGCAGAGCCATTTGTGATTAATGGGCAAAGTGCATAATCACATAATGCATTTTCTACAGTTTTATAGTTGCTGATAAGGCTTTCTATCCTTATTTTTAGATTAGCCAATGATAGTTGGAATTCATATGGTATAGAAGGTTCGTTTAAAGTCTTTTCCGTATCTTCTAAAATTACCATTAAGTCAATAACATCACAGAGCTGATGAAAAACACATTTATTGATCTCAGTTCTTTGTCCTTCCTGGCATTCAGATAAAGTCTCTTGAAGAATAACGAGATTACTTTCTGACTGATCCAGAATAAAAGAAGCAAGAGTTAAAAAGCCATCGATATTAACACATAGTTTCTTGTATTCCTTCATTCTACCTTTCCTCTCCTATTGTGCGTCGGGGAGGGCCCTTCCCCGATGCTTGCATTACTTAATTCTTCCAGTCCTCTGAGCGGTTCTCCAGAGAAACCATAGTGAAAGCGTTGGTCTCACAATATTCCTTTCTAGTGGTGAAAATAATTGATTTTCCGTCTATAAAATCTGCATAACTAGATACTAGGAAATCTTCGTTGCAGTCATGGAGAAAATCAGTACAGTGATGAAGGAGCAGAACAAAGAAATCAGTACAAAGATTTGGTCCTCCTTCCTCTGCTTCATCTCTTGCAATTTCTAAATACTCCTGTAATTCTTCGCTTAATTGTATCATTATCGTTCTCTCTCTTCTTTAAAAATGGTATTATAGTAAGTATATATAAAAACATTGCAATGTTGTTTCCAGATATCATTCGCTGAAAATGAATTTGATAATATAATTCAGGAATGGTTTGGTGATTGGCTAGCGTGATTTCATGTTACCATAAGATTATGGAGAGCAATATATGATGAATGAAAATTTTTTGATTGCTTTAGAGGAAAAAGGTATCATATATTCAAATTGATAAAGGGTTGATATGATATGAAGTGATGCCGTAATATTTATTAAATAATTAAAATGGAGGAAGAAAAATGGTAACATTAAGTAAAATCAGTTATACAGAGGAAATAAAAAAGGAACTACTTAAAGCAGGTAAGGAGGAAAAAGATTTTCATATATCTTTTGAAGAAATGTGCCGCGAGTTGTATTCTTTTAAAGGAGAGGTGGAATTCAGAAAAAGAATTCAATTACATGCATTAATGAAAGATATTTCTTTGGGACAACTAAAAGATATGTTAAAAGGACATGGAGTGGGAGAGGATGCGTCTAATAAGTGGTTTTTGGGGATAAATCCTTTTCCAGATGATATAAAACATCTGCTTTTAGAGTATTTCAAATTAAAAGATGAATTAACGTTAGAAGAGAGAGTTTTATATTTTAGAGCTCATGAAAATTATGATAAACTTTTATCCAAAGGAAGAGGAAGATTGAGTGATGAAGAAAAAGAGAAAAGAAGAGTGGTTGTTGAAAGATATAAGGCTATTTTTGAAGTAGAAAAAAATGAATCATATGAGGAACAAGAAAATAATTATTATCTTGAAGAAATTAAAGAAAAATTTGTATCAGTCCCCAAAAAAGAAAAGTATATGTTGGCTAATTATTTCCATGCTTATGTGGCAATTCCATTTGAAGCATTTAATTTTGCCATTAAGTATGCAAAATTGAATGCGGTAGGAAGATGGATGTTAAGGAGAGCAATGAAAAAAATCATTTGTGACAAAGGTAATTCAATTTTAAGGACAGAAGAAATCCATATTATGGAAAAGATGCTTAAAGTTGATAAGCGTTCTTTACAAGATGCTATTGAAAATTCAGATGATAGTGAATTAGAAAAGCTGTTTTATGAGAATGTAAACCATATAAATTTTCATGAAAAATTATTTTTTACAAATATGGAGATTTATTCTCTGATAGAAACCAATGAGTGGAAAATGATTATTGATTTTGTTAAACTTGGAGAGTTTAATAATCCTGAAATACAAAACTTTTCAGATTCACAAAAAAAGGTTGATTATTTTGTAGAAATGCTGAGAAATGATTTTTCTTTGGGGTATTGAGTTTTTCATGTAAATTGATGTAAGTAATTTTTCAACGTAAGTCAGAAATTTTAAAGGAGGCTAATTAGCCTCCTTTATCAATGTTTTTGTAAAAAGTTTATCAATAGGTATTTCAAGTATATCTGCGATAGCAAGTAATTCAGAGGCAGAGATGTGGGCAATATCTTTCTCATACTTGGAATAACTTTGTTTGCTAGTGTTACAGCCTCTTAGTTGTAGTTCTTTAACCATATAGGCTTGAGAGTACTCTCGAATGTTACGAAAGTGCTTGATATTTTTACCTAATGAGATATTAGAATCTGATTTAATTTTAGCCCCACTACTCATAACATAATGCACCACCATTCTTGCCATTTGAATGATTATAAGATATTTTTAGAAAGACTTGGTCGCAAATAAGGGACTTGACCTAAAAACTGAAAAGTGATACTATTAGTAAGTATTTTCCATAGGGATAACAGGAGGAAATGATTATGAAAAAGCCAACAATTGTAGTAGCTATTTTATTCGTCGTCACAATACCTACGTTGACGAGTTATGCGGGGCCTTTTGATACAATCAATGCTAGAGCAAACTCAGGACAAACGTATTCAGCACCGTATTCAGATCCGGCTGCTTTACCCGGTGGAAAAGAGAATCCTTGGGGAGTAGAATATGAAGTACAAGAATATCCCGGACGTATAGTAGGTACTTGGCAAAAACGAGGTGGCGATTATTACTACGTACTACCAGATGGTTCAGATCTCAAAAATAATTATGTAGATAACTTATATCTCTCATGGACTGGACGTATGATACCAGAAAATTATGTATCTGAAAATCGTTTCATGTACAACAGTTTTTATGGAGGACAAGCTCCGTGGTGGGCTCAGATGGACGGGTTTAAAGGAAGCATAACGTCCGGATTATTATACGTAAACTTGGCTAGCAATTACAATAATTACATTACAGAATACAAGGCCGGTAGATGGCAAACTCCTGCTTATGCTAAAGAAGCTTTTGATTGGATGGATGCTCAAATGCCCAATATTATCAATCTACCGGAGCAAGAAAGAGCTATTGCAATAGCTCGACTTATATCAGCTAATATGAATTATGACGGCAGTCAACTAGCGCCTGCTGATGCATTTCACAGAAGATCCGGAGGATTTGACGCATTTATAGGATTGTATAACGCTTTTGCCCGCAGAGCCGGACTTACCGCTAGAGAGGGCGGAAACGGCAAGCGCTTTGATGGTCAAGATTGGCGCTGGAATACTGTAACAATAAATGGCTCCTTATATAATGTGGACACTATCACATTTAAAGCCACACAGCAAGACAGATATTTACTATCCCCGGTTCTGTGGGAAGGTTATGTATCACGTGAAACTCTGAATGCTATAGATAACGAGCGCAGAGCTCAAGATACTGTTGATCCTAATCTTACCAGTATACCGATAGGCGGAGTAAAAGACGGCGGAGCATTCTAGGAGGAATTAAATTATATAGAAAAATAATAGAGGAATTACTAGTGTTATAATAAGCATAAATTTTATTATTATCCACATAGTAAATGCTCAATTTAAAAGAGTATAATCAAGTTAGGAAAGGCAAAATATCTTTCCTAACTTTTTTATTTTGGTAGTATCTTTAATCGAACTATCAAGGGCAAGCGTTGATCCTACGGAACCCCTTACAGCTTTTATTCTTGATGCCTCAATTTTATAGGGAAGAATAAAAGAATTATTATCAACATCTTGTTTTTTGCAAATACGATAGGGTTTGCGTTCTCAATAAATATGGTATTTATGTGAGTATTAGGGTCCTTAGAACAAAGTATTATATAAATTCTTATAACAGTATGGATAGTTACTTATTATTGTGATAATATATTTTTATAACTTTATATCTGCTTATAACAATTATAAAAAAGCTTACATTTGGTCTAATGATTGATGTGCTATTTGTATACCAGAGAAGATAAATATAAAAAAGGAATATGTCGCAGGGTTTGTTGGCTTTAGTATAAATGTTAAGATTGTTGTGTACTAAAAATGTTAATAAATATTACTCTGTTTTTTAATATGTTGGAATACAATGCATAGGGAGATGATAACATGGGGATGATATCTTCAATAATAATGGAATTGATGTTAGATAAATTAAATTCAGAGTTAAGTAAATTGATTACAGAGGCAGGTTTTAGTAGATTTATTGTAAATAGTAAATTGGCGGTAGAAGAATTTGTTACAAAAAATGATGGGACAATTATTACAAGTGGTAATTTCGAAAATTATCTTACATATCAAAAGCCAATTGAAAAAATATATGAGTTTGTCTTGAATCCAGAAAGTACAGAACTTGGGGAAAATAAATTTATACAAGAATTAGTAAAACATTGCAAAGACAGTATGATAAGTTTAAATGGTGTATGCAATACCACAGACGAAACGATATTAAGAGATTTATTTTCGATGTTACTAAAAAGTATCAAGGAGTATCTGATAAATAACTTGGATATGCAAACAAGATATGCTGTTTACAAAAACAAGCAAACTGGGGAGAAAGTAATAGGTGAAGTAACTCAGAAAGCAGAACGACTTGAACGCGGAATAGAAGAAGTTAAGGATCTTTTGAAGAAAAAGAATGAAATCAATGATGATAATATGATTAACAAAATCTATAATTTGTTAAATGAAAAACTATGGAATGGTAACTTAGATGAAGTTTATGACATTTTACCATTGTTACAGGGGAAAAGTGAAGATTTGGAATATGGTATTAAAATTAGTCTTGGTATTATGTCCGATTATAATATTGGAATAGATTTTTCATGGAATCATTTTGAAAAAATAAATAATGTGTATATAAAGGACGATGTTGCAAGAAAAATAGTTTTATATAATTTTGATGATAAGGCTGTCATTAAGGCCATTAATGGAAGAGCAAGCAGTAAACAACTTAATGAAATTATTAAAGGATTGTTAGACGATGATATGAGCCAATTTTTTACAATAAATATTGAAAATAGAAATGGGATGCAATACCATGAATATAAACTTTCTGAGAGATTTTATAATGAAATATGGTTAGTAAAAAGAATATGCCTATTTTATCTATACAAGAAGTCGCTATTTGGAATAGCAGAAATAATGGAATCATTAATTAAAAACGATTCAAATTATATCGATAATATTTTAATTTTAGAACAAAAAGAAAATGAATTGTTGTCTGATCATATCAAAGAAAGGGATTTTATTAATTCACAGCTTATAACTATACTAAATCAACTTAAACAAACTAAAAAGTTCTTTGTTCATTCATGTAATATGGTGCAAAAGAAGTTTTTTTTACTTTGGTTGAGAACAGAGATAATTGTGGAACCTGAAAATGTGAGCGCAATTTATACAGAGTTCCCTGAATGGATAAAAGATGAAGAAGAAATTCAGGAGTTAATAATGCAATTACAAATAACTGATGCCACTGTAACAGAAAATGATGTTGTTAAATTATGCATGAGAACAGGCCGCTATTGGTTGCTAAATAATTATTTAATACAGTGGAGTCAGGAACCGCAAAAAATTCTAGGTATATTAGAGAAATACAAATTTATACTTGATGAAGACATAAGAATCTATCTTATGTACTTACAGGCTAGTAGGATAGTAAATGGAAAACAAACTGCGAATAATTTACTTATACAATATGAAGAAAAATATGGAGATTATCTTGAATTTTTGCTTGAAAAATTAATAAATTTTAAGGATATCAATATCGTTGACTCAGTTTTGATAAAACAGAAAAATAATGAACTTAAATTGATTGACTTGCAAACCGAATTAGAGTTTATTGAAATATTAATGTATTTTAAAAAGTATGATGAGGCAGCTGAAATAATCAAAAAATATGAAGAAGCAAATAGAATGTCATCAAGAATATATAGAATGAAAGCCGGTATACTTATGTCTCAAGGAAATATGATTGATGCCTTGGATATATTTGTTTCTAATTTTAAGAGTTATCAGAGAGATGAATATGTTATTGATACTATTATAGCAATATCACTTGAAAATAAGCGCCAAATTCAAGAATCTGTATTAAATGCGGCCTGTGATATTGGTACTTCGAGATTACTAATGTTATCTGCGATTGCATATGAAAGAAATGAGAGATATGAATTGTCAAAGAAGTATATGACAATGGCCTTGTTAAGAACTAATGATGATAATCAGGACATATTTGGAAGTTATTTGGGGCTCCATTTGAAAGAAGATAGCAGTGACCAAATAAAGATAAAAGGAGCGGATACAGATACTACGCTGTATTTGAAAAATATTAAGACTGATGAACAAAAAATATATTGTATACATCGTGAAAAATTACTGCCAGAGGAACCATATATTTGGGAAAATGCCGTACATATTTATATAGAATCTGCAATTCAGTTGGGATTATTACGCAAAAAAAGTGGCATGACAGTGGTAATCGAATCAGACGAATATATAATTACTGAAATTATGCCGTTAGAGTGCCATTTTTTTAGAACCTGCATGGATAAAATGGTTAATAGCGGTATTGCAAAAGCATTCTCTATTGAAACCAAAGAAGATGAAATTATTAATCAAGAAAAATTTCTACAGTGGATTAAAGATAATACTCCAGACGAATCATCATTCAAATGGCTGGAAAATTATAAAAATATGAATAATATACCAGTGACAATATATTCTTTATGTAGGTTTACGAGATTGACCTATGAGCAGTTGATTTTAGCATTGTTAGAGGAAAAAAGCATTATTATCAGGGAGTTAATTGTTCCACTTAAGGATTTAAAATCTGATGGATATATACTTTCGTTTTCTGCTATTGTTATGCTTTATAAGCTTGGTGTACCAGTATCTTTACTATATGATAAAAATGTTGTAGTTTCAGAGTCTGCAAAGCAAGAGGTTAAAGAAGAGTCAGAGATAATAGTTAATGGTAATAATAGAGAACATGTTTCATCAATGGGAGTACATAACGGACAGATATTTATACAAGTATCAACAGAAGAAGAAAAACAACAATGGATGTCTGATGCGATTGGAATCAGAAGTTACTGCGAAAAAATGCAAACTATAGATAATAATAAAGATATTACGATTGAAGGATTAGAAAAACTTGATCTTAAAAAAATGTTTGGAATATGCGATTATGATACTTTTTCAATTGCGATGAATACGAATCGAAAAATAGTCAGCGCAGAGGTTCTAATTATGGTGATGTCAAGGATAGAAAATTCAAAAATACCTGCGATAGGGCTTCTGGACTTTTTGTGTGAATTGGAAATACCAGTAATTGAATTAATTAGCTATATTCATAAGATGATCGAGTTCAGATTTTTGGTTACTATAACATTAAAATCAATTTCATATATATCTGAAAAATATGATGAAGCAAGCGAAGCAGAGAAAAGTAGCATATATCTTTTATGGGACAAGCTTTTAGCAATAATAGATACTACTGATGACGAATACAAAATGTATTTTACGCAAATTGCAACTGATATTATGAGAAATAAATATGAAGGCGATATTCAAGTTGAAAATATAATTTGGAGGATATTTAGCTTATATGTAATGAAATACAACAATTTTAGAATTAATGTATCTGCAAATGCCAGCGGGGAATTAGAGATAACAACATATAAAATAGGCAAAGAATAAAAAAGTGCCACTTATGGAGACTACATATATAATGATACTTTAACACAATATATTTTAGCTATGCCACGTGATTAGAATATGCAGTAATTATTTAAGAAAGAACTTGGATGAAAGTCACCAAATTTTATTCTACTTTAAAAACGCTATGGTCATACAACCTTTTTTTAAGTGTTACAAGGCGTTTTATTGCATCAGTATTAACACATTCGTTATTTTAGAGACGGTGAAGAAAGAAAAGAAATATGAGGAACTACCATTAGTACTGTAAGTAAACAAGCTAGGAAAGGTGAAGAATCTTTCCTAGCCATTTTTATTTTTTTGGTGTTTTTTTCTGCTTCAAGCCGTCAAGGGCAAGCGTTGTTCCTGCGGAACCTTGACAGCTTTTATTTCTGAATCATTAATATTGGAAGAGAAAATAGAATTACATACTGTTTATAAAGTCTGGTCTAATGGTATGTTTTTTGATAAGACAATAAGGTGGATTATCTCATAAAAGAAGTTATAGAATTATTTCTTACTGCTTTTTATCTATTATAAAGTATTACATGAATTCTTTTAACAGTATGGATATTTACTTATTAGTATGATAATATGTTTATATAATATAATTTATATGTAGAAATGGGGTAAAAGTATGAAGAGTGAAATTAGATTATCTACTATTAGTAGTTTAAAAAATAAAGCCCAAAAGTTAAATTATCAAAAATATTTAAAAAAGGTTCATATAAACAAATTACGTGCCTTCGCAGATCAGACGATAGAGTTTGACTTTCCAGTAACAGCCTTAATTGGGCCTAACGGGGGTGGGAAAACAACAGTGCTCAGTTCATGTGCACTATTGTTTAAGAGTGTACAACCCCGAAACTTTTTTACTAAAAGTCCTCAATTTGATAAAGAAATGTAGGGTTGGTCAATTAGTTATGAAGCCGTTGATCGAGTGGTGATAAAATCAGATATTGTACGAAGGACAGCAACCTTTTCACAAGCGAGATGGTCCAGAGATTCCCTAGATCGAGAAGTCCTATTTTTTGGTGTATCTCGAACTCTGCCCGCTGTTGAACGAAGAGATTTATCTAAATTTACCAACAAAAATGTAATTTATGACGATTCTAAAATTAGTGCTTTGTCTGAACATGCTTCAGCTTGCATTTCAAGAATTCTTGGAAAGGATGTGAGTCGATATAGAGTAGTGATGAATCATGACAACGGTGATGTAACACTTTTCACAGGTGAAACCAATATAGGAGAAATATTTTCAGAATTTCATTTTGGTGCAGGTGAATCTAGCGTAATCAAAATGGTAAATGCGATTGAAATAGCGCAATCGAACGCCTTAATTTTAATTGAAGAAATAGAAAACGGGCTTCATCCGATTGCCGCAATAAGATTGATAGAATACCTCATTAATGCGGCCGAAGAGAAATCCATACAGGTAATTTTTACAACACATTCAGAACATGTGGTCTCATGCTTACCTCCTGAGGCCATCTGGGCGGCTCTTGATGGGAAACTTCAGCAGGGAAAACTGGATATCATGTCTCTTCGCATGCTAACGGGTGATGTTGGTGAAAAACTTGCAATTTTTGTTGAAGATGAATTTGCAAAGAGCTGGGTTTATAGCATACTACGTACAAATAGTAAGATTGCCATTGATGCAATTCAGATATATGTCATGGGAGGAGATGGTACAGCCGTAACTGTCCATCGCAATAGGCAAAAGGATCCCGTCACGAAAATCCCCTCTATATGTATTATTGATGGAGATTCTCGACAATTAGAATGTCTTGATAATGGCATTTTTAGATTACCGGGTGAAGCTCCTGAGCAATACATATTTGATTCCGTTAACGAAAAAATAGACGCATTAATTGCAATATTGACAGTACGCCTCTCCCAAAAAGTTGAGAGTCAAAATCAAGTTAAGAATTGTATCGAGGAGTTATCAATTTCGAATATGGACCATCATCTACTGTTTGTGCAATTAGGAGCGAAACTAGGATTCTTGAGCGAAAGTGTTGTTTTAGAAGCGTATCTTTCAACTTGGTGTGAAGCAAACCCTCAGAAAGTAGAAGAGTTACTATCAAGTATCTGGAAGCACTTGCCATTGTTGTAGTAATTATACTAATCTTGCACGAAAGCTAAATATTTAATGTAACAATTTTCTATTACATTTATTTAAAATAATTTACATTAATTAGTGGATAGTATTTTGTTTGAGCGTTATTGTTTCTGTAACATAATTTTTAGTGGATAGGTTAAGGGCAAGCATTGTTCCTGCGAAGCCCTTGATAGCTTTCCTTTTAAATGTTGAAATATGGGGATAGAGTACGGGATAGAGTACAGAAGAGCCACTCTCAAACCTCCTGTGTTTACGATATTTTTTGTATATAGATAGGGTTCGAGTCCCGTCTCGCGCTCTTTTAATTAGGTAGCTGGAACCTTGATTTTACAAGGGTTTCCAGCTGCTTTTTGTTTTAAAGGCATTGTTTTAATTTCCTATTTCTTCCTCCGCAGCTTTTAACCGTGGTAGGATAAGGAGTAATCAAAAAAATCCTGAAGCAGCAGCCTGCATTTATTTGACAAAGAAAACAAAATGATATAGAGTTAGATACAACTAACACACTACATATGGAGAATAAATGGAAGAATATTTTGGAATTTTAAGAAAATCTGATATATTTCAATTGGCCGATGATGAGACTATAAAACGTGTCCTCTATTGCTTAGAGGGGCATATCAGGCTCTATGGCAAGGGTGAAATAATATATCATTATGGAGATATGATATCGAATGCTGGTATCGTTCTAGAAGGAAAGGTGGAACTTATTGTTCCTGGTACAATAGGAGATGATTCAAGTATAAAGGTGGCTATCCCTTCGGATTCTTTTGGATGTTCACATTCATGTATAACGGACCAGCCTTCACTTGTGACTGTCATTGCAAGTAAAAAAACAAAAATTCTATTTTTAAAAATGTCAAAGCTTTTTAGCCAGGAAGCTATAAAATGTAGATTTGCATCGTTTGTAACAGCTAATTTGTTGAGGCAGACAGCGTTTGCAAATCTTGAACAGAATAGAAGGATCCATATTATGAGTAGGCGTTCTATACGAGACAAAATTTGGACCTTGTTAAACTATACTCCTCTTGAAGGGGATAGATGCTTGATCAATATGAATAGACAGGAAATGGCAGACTATCTTGGTGTTGAGAGAAGTGCATTATCAAGAGAGCTCAGCAGAATGAAAAAAGAGGGCTTTATAGATTATAGAAAAAATGTATTCATAATAAATAAATATCAATAAAAGGATTACTTTCGTTGCAGTTGCAATGGAAATAATCCTTTTTTTAATATAAACTTATATATGAGTTAGTCATAACTAACAGGATAAGGAGGATATTATGAAATTAAAATTTAAAACAAGTTCACTTTTATTAGCATCAATGTTGTTATTAACTGCATGTGTTTCAAATAATAATAAAGATACGGCTGCCTCATCAGTGGTAGAAACCACATCTGAAGAAGCAATAACGGCTGCTGAGGAAGATGAAACAGATTCCAAAGCAGATAGCGGGCTATCAGGTACTCATATGGTAGTAGACCATGCTGGAAATCGTGTTGAAGTTCCAGATAAGATAGAACGTATTGTAATAGACCAGATTCCAATCTTGTCTACATACATGGCATATTTTGAAGGTTCAGCGCCGCATATTGTTGGGTATAGTGGTTCTTTTAAGGAAACTATATCAGAGACAGCATTAAAGAACATTGCGCCTGAGCTGCTTGAATCATCAGATACAGTATATGCACAATCAGACCTGAATATAGAGGAGATCATAAAGCTCAAACCAGATGTGATTTTTTATAATGCGAATAATAAAGAGCATGCACAAATATTAGCTTCAAGTGGAATTCCATCCATAGGATTTGCCACAGTAGGCGCAGATTCCCCAGCAGATCCAATAGAAAGGTATAAGCAGTGGCTGATACTTCTTGAGGAAGTGTTTGGAGAGAAGGGCAAGATGAATGGCCTTATTGAAGCAGGTGATAAAATCATTGAAGATGTGGAAACCAGAATAGAAAATATACCAGAGGATAAGCGCCCAAGTACAATGATTTTATTTAAGCTGATAGATGGCGTTCCTCAAGTTGCTGGTAAAGGTGTATTTGGTGATTATTGGCTGCAGCACCTTAGAGTTAAAAATGTTGCAGAGGAGGCAATGGGGTTTGCACAGGTTAGCTTTGAGCAAATATATGAATGGAATCCCCAGGTATTATTTTTAAATGGTCCGGGTCTGCTAAAACTAAACAGGCAGGATGTTATAGATAATAAAGTTGAGGGTATAGATTTTTCAACAATACAGGCAGTAAAAGATAAGCGTGTATATAACACAACACTAGGTATGTGGAACTGGTTCACCCCTAATCCCGATGCACCTCTTGTATTAGCCTGGCTTGCATATAATACTTATCCGGAAGAATTTGCTGACTACCCTCTGGAAACAGTAATACGTGATTATTACCAGAACTTTTATGGGTACGAAATTACGGATGATGAAATGAAGGGAATGCTCCAATTGCGATGAAAAATACAGTTTGGATCAGGCATAACAAATTCACAATTGCTGCAAAACTGACAATGATACTATTACCAATTGCTACTGCAATAATATGCTTGTGTATAGGAAGAATGAATCTTTCTATTATAGAGGTTATGAACACTTTATTTGATGCAGCAAAGGGGAATAGAGAAAGCCAGAACTATTCCATTGTTATAAATTTAAGAGCACCAAGAATAATAATGGCAATCATTGTCGGAGCTGGTCTTACATGTGCGGGAAATGCCTTCCAGTCACTTTTTTCTAACCCGCTTGCAACACCAGATGTACTAGGCGTTACAAGTGGAACCTGTGTGGGCGCAATCATTGCCATTATTATGTCCATGGGCATCATGGAGACTCAGTTGCTTGCATTAGCTTTTGGACTTTTTGCTGTGTGGATTACCATGGTACTGGCAAGAGATAGAAATGGGCAGTCGGTAGTATTTCTAGTACTAGCTGGAGTAATCATATCGGCATTGTTTAATGCAGTAGGTTCTTTATTGAAATATACTGCCGATCCTTTAGATAAACTTCCAGCGATAACATATTGGCTTATGGGAAGCTTTACAAGTGCATCCTATAAAAAAATCATGGTAGGCTCGCCACTGATACTTACAGGCATTGCAGTTATATATCTGATGAGATGGAAATTAAATATATTATCACTCAGCAGTGATGAGGCAAGAGCGAGCGGAATGGATTTAAAGAAAACGCGCTTAGTTTTTGTACTGGCGGCTACTATAATAACAGCTTCATGTGTTTCAATGTGTGGACAGGTTGGGTGGATAGGACTTCTGATACCGCACTGTTCAAGAATGCTTGTAGGAAGTAACAATCGTTATGTGGTTCCTGTAGGAATCAGCATTGGCGCTAGTTTTATGATTATCATTGATACGTTTTCAAGAAGCATTAGTGTCATAGAACTTCCACTGTCCATTCTTACCGCAATTATTGGAGCACCGGTATTTATATCATTGCTAAAAAGAAATAGGGGGAGCTTACATTGATACTTGAAATACAAAATGGAAGTTTCAGCTATCCAGGCCAACAAAAGATATTAAAGAATATTAACTTTAAATTAAATAAGGGCAGGATTTTATCCGTGCTTGGCCCTAATGGAGTAGGGAAAACAACACTTTTAAAATGTATGGTTGGGCTTTTAGACTGGGTGGATGGTAAAAGCTTTTTATATGGAGAGGATATAAAAAGCATAAATTCAAAAAAACTGTGGTCAAAGGTTTCCTATATCCCTCAGTCTCATGCATTTGCATTTTCAATTACAGGTCTTGAGATGGTTGTTCTTGGACGTAGTGCACATCTTGGAGTCTTTGAACAACCAGGTATCAAAGATATAGAGATGGCGGAAGAAATAATGAAGCAAATAGGGATAGAGAGGCTGGCAAATAAAGACTGTAACCATATGAGCGGGGGAGAACTGCAAATGGTGCTTATAGCAAAAGCGCTTATAAACAGGCCTGATCTCATTATTCTTGATGAACCAGAAACAGGTCTTGATTTCCATAATCAGATACTGGTGCTGAGTCTGATTGAGCGTATGGCGCATGAAGAAGGAATATGTGCTGTTATGAATACACATTATCCTACAAATGCAATTTCTGTTTCTGATGAAGCGCTCATGCTAAATAGTACTGGCGAGTATGTATATGGACAAACTCAGGATATCCTTAATGAAGAGAATATTTCAAAAGCATTTAATGTGAATGTTGCAGTGAATCAATTTCAATATAGCGATCGTATTGTAAAGAGCATTGTTCCAATTTCAATTACGAACGATAGAGGAGGCAGTTTATGAATGATTTAAGTATAGCACTGGAAATGATACATAAAAACTATGAAAAATATAAGGATCCTATTCCAATCATAAAAGAATTTGTAATGGGATACAGATGGTTCATGGTATCTGACACCAATGACAGATTATCCATGTCGCTACGAGTGGGACAGGAAAAAGATTTTAGTGAATATGAGAAAATACTAAAATCCTTAATTGGCAGACCGGCAGACGATTGTGTTTATGACCTTATTAAGCGGTCTGATCCCGAACTTAGAACAATAGCAGCCTGTTTATGCAATCTCTTAAGCAAGCCATTTAACACAGCAGACAGACTTAAAGATAGAGGAATTATCCGAACAGAAGGGCGTATATTTGACTATGATGTAAAAGATAAAAAGGTTGGAATCATAGGTTATGGTCTATATAATGAGGTTTTTCTTGGAAAGTGTAAGGAATTTCATGCTTTTGATTTTCGAGACCCCAAGGGAATTTTGAATTATAGAATTGGAAATGAGACAAAAGTATATCCAGAAAACATCTATTGGCATCTTGGAGATAATGCTCTTGAACATAAAGATGTACTTGGAAGTCTGGATATAGTAATAATGACTGGTTGTACAATCGTAAATAATACCTATAAAGATATTCTCAAAGCATGTAAAAATACAAAAATCAGAGGGATTTATGGTCCAAGCGCTGAATTATGTCCGGAATATCTGTTTGATCTCGGATATAATTATATATTTAGTGCTTCAGTAAGGGATAAGGAAGCATATTATAAGTCTACGTTTGCAGCGATTCCAGAAGGAATGGATTTATCTTATATGGATTGTTATGAGCTTGGGCGTATCTGAAAAATCATAGGAGGCAGTATTTTGCAAACAGGGGTATATTCAATTTCAAAAAAGCATGTGCCAAAATCAGGCATGACAATATCAACAAATGCGAAACTAGGGAAAAAGTCTATTGTACACCATTTTTCACTGGGTAGTGGCACTGATATAAGTTCAGAAGCTTATGATAATCCTGTAATCTATATTGGAGCCTGCGGAACAGGTTTATTTGATATTGGTACAGATGGTAGTTGTAAGCTGCAGATGAATTCACAAAATATAATTTTTTTACATGAGGGAACATTGTGTGGAGTTAATTCCGTAGGAGAAAAGGGACTCATATACACAGAAATACAATTTGAAAAGGGGAGTAAAATGAACGAAATTTTAAAAGCCAATGAGGTATTTGATTTAAAGAATCTTATAGACTATGAGGAGGGGAGCATTGCTAATATTGACCTTGCATCTGGCGAAGGTATGAAGTTTATGATTCTATCGTTTGATGATGGCTGTATGCTTTCTGAACACAGAGCTCCTGGGGATGCATTATTTTTTGCACTGGAAGGAAAGGCAACGATTACCTATGAAGGGAAAAGTTATCATATAAGAGAGGGTGAAAACTTCCGTTTTGAAAATAATGGACTTCATAGTGTTAAGGCAGAAGGAAAATTTAAAATGGCACTTTTACTTACTTTAGAATAAGGGGAAAAACCTTGTCCAGCTATTTCTATTTAAATAAGATTTTTTGATCAGCTTCAAGCTGTCAAGAGCAAGCGCTGTTTCTACGGAATCCTTGGCAGCTTTCCTTATAGAAGTTAAAATATAGGGTAGAGTAAAGGGTAGAGTACAGAAGGGGTTCTCTCAAACCTCCTATATTTACTATGCTTTTGGAATGATGATAGGATTCGAGTTCCGTCCCGCGCTCTTAAGAGAATAGAAATTTATAAAGAGTTCCAGGTCATGGAGCTCTTTTTTGTTTACATAAATAAAAACGCTTAAAGTTTTTGGATAACTAGAGTTTACCAGGAGATAGACCTTTCGAGGTTGACATAATTATTGATCAATTCTTTCTGCATTTCTGTATCTGATTGAGTATAAAACTGAATCAGAATTTTCGGGCCATTTCCCATAACGGAAGATCTTAAAGCTGTGTTTGGAAAGCGCCGTATGTCATTGGTGGAGAAGCTGTTTTTGTATGATACTTTTTCGGATGTGAAGGTTCTTGTCTGGTGCGGTGGGGCGATGGTAACATGGAGTCAGGAGGGATTGTAATGGACATCAGAGAAAAATTCGAAAATCCGGGCTGCGAGGAAAGAGGAACGCCGTTCTGGGCGTGGAATTGCGCGGTTGATCCGGAAACCATGGTACAGCAGATACCGTATTTTAAAGAGATGGGGATGGGGGGATTTCTGATACACAGCAGGACCGGACTGGATACCCCTTACCTTGGAGAACTGTTTATGGAGACGGTCCGTGCCTGCGTAGAGAAAGCGGAACAGGAGGGGTTAAGCGTTCATTTATATGATGAGGACCGGTGGCCTTCCGGTTTTGCCGGCGGCTATGTGACGAAGAAACCAGAGTACAGGGCGCGCTGCCTCGTTTTTTCTAAGTGGCCATCCGGCGGGATGCCGGGAGAGATATCGTACAGGAGAAATGGCAGGCTGGATATCCGCCCCCACGGAAACGGCCGCCTGCTCTGCTGTTTTCACATAGAGCTGGAGGAGGGCTATTTAAAAGAATGCAGGGCGGTTGATGGCTGGGCAGAGGGCGACGATATCTGGTATCTTCATGAGGAAGTCATGGAGCCTGATCCCTGGTTCAATAATCAAACCTATATGGATACCATTAATCCGGAGGCGGTGAAAGCATTTCTGGAATCCACGTATGAGGCATATAAGGAAGCGCTCGGTGATAAATTCGGAACTGCGGTCCCGTCAATCTTTACGGATGAACCCCAGTTTATCCATAAACATTTCTTTCATGAGGACGATGGCGTAAAGTGGATGGTTCTGCCGTATACCGAAACACTGGAAGTGAAATTTAGAGAGACGTATCATACCTGCTTTTTGAAGCGGATACCGGAACTGGCATGGGATAAGAGAGATCAGCAGGATTTCACTGTCCGATATGGATATCACCGGCTTTTACTGGAACAATTTGCGGCAACCTACTGTGACGCGCTGGGAGAGTGGTGCGGGAGAAATGGAATCAGTCTTATGGGACATATGAAAGGGGAGGGAACCCTTGCTTTGCAGGCGGGATCTCTGGGAGAGGCGATGAGGAACTACCGCAATTTTCAGATACCGGGGATGGATATCCTGTGCGACAAGCGGGAGTATTCTACCGCGAAGCAGGTGCAGAGTGCGGCAAGGCAGATGGGAAGAAATCAGGCAGCAGGAGAAATGTATGGAGTGACCGGGTGGGACTTTGATTTTCGGGGCCATAAGCTTCAGGGGGATTGGCAGGCGGCTCTTGGGATTCTGCACCGCGTACCCCACCTGGCCTGGGCCTCCATGGAGGGAGAAGCAAAACGCGATTTTCCCGCCTCTATCTTCTATCAGTCTCCCTGGTATCGGGAGTATGCTCTGCTGGAAACGTATTTTGCCAGAATTTCAACGGTAATGAAAATGGGTAAGCCGATCGTGCGCCTTGGCGTTCTACATCCGATCGAAAGCTTTTGGCTGTTCTATGGAGCGGAAAAAGGTGCCTCTGCTGAATTGGATAAAATGGAGGACGAGTTTCAGAATGTGATCCGATGGCTTTTATTCGGGAACATAGATTTTGATTTTATCAGTGAATCACTTTTAGAGGTTCAGGAGTCAGGGGGCGGAGATGGCTGCCTGAGAGTAGGTGCCATGAGATATGAGGCGATTCTGGTACCCGGTCTGGCGGAGCTGCGGGGTCATACCGTAGCTGTGCTGGAGAAATTCCGGGAGTCCGGAGGCCGCCTTATTTTTGCGGGGAGGATTCCGGAATATGTGGATGGAAGAAAGGACGGCAGGGTGGGCCGGCTGGCCGGCAAGGCCCTGAGGATTCCGCTTAAAAGAACAGCTGTGCTGAATGCCCTTGAAGAGGTCAGGGATGTGGAAATTACTGATGGGGATGGCAGGGAAAATGACCGGTACATCTATCAGATAAGAGAGACGAAGGAGGAGAGGTTTTTATTCCTGGCAAATGGTCTGCCTCCTGGGGAATGGAGCGGGGGTGGGGCGCTGCCGGTTCATATTTTTGTCAAGGGAAGATATCTCGTGGAACGCTGGAATCCTCTTGACGGATCTGTGGAAAACCTTGATACAGACTGCAAAGAGAGAAAGGGGATAGTGGGGACCCATATCCTATGCCTGATGCATGAGCATGACAGCCTGCTTTTCCGTTTAAAACCGGCTTCAGACAGAGCATGTGCAGATCCGGGAGCGGTTTGGCAGAAGAACGATTTCCGGGCTGATGACCCTCCCGGCATCCACGAGGAACTCATTCCGGATCTGATATCGGTCTCTCTGCACGAGCCCAACGTTCTGCTGATGGATCAGGCGGAATTTCGTATGGATTTCGGTGAAATTGAGGAGAGGGAGGAGGTACTGCGGCTTGAAAATGTTCTGCGGAGCAGACTGGGGTTTCCGCTGAAGGGCGAAAGCTTTGCACAGCCATGGACCAGACAGGAAAAGGAGCCGGTGCGCCATTGGGTGGAGCTGATCTATTCCGTATATTCTGAGACCTCACGGCCTGAGATCACCCTTGCCGTGGAAAAGCCCGGCGAAAAAGAACTCTGGTGGAATGATGAGGAGATAAAACAAGTGGATAAAGGCTGTTACGTAGATAACGCCATCAGAAAAATCCCCCTGGGAGGTCTGAAATCCGGCTTAAACCGGCTTTTGATCCGTATGCCGTTTACAGGAAAGAGTGATCTGGAAGGGTGTTACCTGCTGGGAGATTTTGGGGTAAGGCTCGATGGAGCCTGCGCCGTATTGACGGACAGAGCCAATAAGGCTGCATTCGGGGATATCACAAAGCAGGGAATGCCGTTTTACGGCGGGAATCTGGAATATCATCTGGAAGTGACGGGCGATGGGAGCTGTTATATCCTGGAGCTCTCGGATTTTCGAGCCCCTCTTTTGTCCGTGGAAGTGGATGGAAAAAAAGCGGGAGTGATAGCATTTGCGCCATACCGCCTAAGACTGGGAGAATTATCGGGAAAGCATGAAATCTCCATAATTTCCTATGGAAATCGTCATAATACATTTGGAGCTCTGCATAACTGCAAGAAAGGGGAGAAATGGTTCGGCCCTTCCGCCTGGAGAACGGAAGGGGATGAGTTTACTTATAAGTACATGGTCCGGGAAGCGGGAGTGCTTAGAGCGCCTGTTCTGCGGAGAGTTCCGCAGACTCGGAATTAAAGTCGCCGGTCCGCTCGTTTTCAACGACCAGGATCTGGGAGTCAGGCTGTAAAATGCGGGCGTGCCAGGTGCCTTTGCGGATGTTGTACAGCTTTAGTGGCTCCATTTCAACTGTCTGAATGGCGGAGATCTTCTCCCCGGTCCCACCGGTATAGATCGTGCAGCCTCCCTTTAAAAGAACAAAAACCTCGTCGGTTTCTAAATGGCGCGACAGGCTGGTGACATGCTCCCCGGCCTGTTCGTTGCCGCGGGAGGCCAGGGCCACACGCCACGATTCAAACCGTATCATAGTCTGAAAACCATTTCCGCTGTGCTCATAGATATCTAATCCGTTCACGTCTGAATAATTCATGAAAAATTCCTCCTATATTATATTGTCTGGTGATTTACGGAGTTAAGTATAGAAGCCCGGGAAGAGAAAGTCAATCATCGCAGAATAGATGATACTTTTTTGAAAGTGTCTAAACAGTCATGATACCTTTTTAAATTCACGGGTTATTGTACCCCTAAAACTCAGATGCTACAATATAGCTGTAAAAAGCAGTACAAGTAAAAAAGAGAGGGAGATTACTATGAGAAAACAAGTAAAGATGGCGGTGGCCATGATGGCGGCGGCAACGGTGGCCGGAAGCCTTGCAGGCTGTTCCGGGGGAAAGGCGGAAACGGCTCCTGTGGAGACGCTGAAAGAGGCGGCATCGTCCTCAGAACAGCAGGAAGGAAATTCAAAAACGGCGGAAGGGGAAGCCGTTACATTGAGGATGTCCTGGTGGGGAGGAGATTCCAGACATGAAAGAATCCTGGCGGTGATTGATGCGTTCCAGAAGGAAAATCCGGGTATTGTTATCGAACCGGAGTATTCCGCATTTGCAGATTACCGGGATAAATTTACCATGCAGCTGACTTCCGGGGCGGCAGCGGATATTCTTGCTGTAGACCAGCCATGGGTATCCAGTATTATGGCGCAGGGGGATTTCTTTGTTGATTTGAGTTCCTATAAGGAACTGGGGCTCGATAATATGGATTCCTATATTATTGACAACTTCTGTAAGTCCGGTGATGGTACATACTTTGTGCCGGCCGGTGTCAACGGCATGGGGTCCCTGGTAGATGAAGAGAAGCTTTCCCAGTATGGCTTTGACATCACCAATGAAACGTTTACCTGGAATGATTTGATCGCATTGGGAGAAAAAGTGCATGCTGCGGATGAGAACCAGTATCTTTTGTGCGTAGACAGCAAACAGGCTTCCCTGTACTATGCAAGAGCTTACCTTCGCCAGCTTACCGGAAAGCAGTTTATCAATGACGACGGTACGGTAGGGGTGACAAAGGAAGAGCTGGCTGAGGCCCTGGGACTGGTCAATACATTATTTGAAAAGGGAATCATCCAGCCGATCGAGGAGAGCGGCATTTATGAAAACTCTATGACGCAGAATCCGTCGTGGATCAACCGTCAGATGTTTATGATCCTGGGCCGTACTTCCTCCATGACGGACATGTCAGCACGCCGTGCGGATGGGTCCGGCAATTACACGACTACGGGCTATGTGTTTCCCCAGCTGGAAAATGCAAAGGAAACCGGAATCGAAGTTCGTCCGACAACTCTTTACGCAATCAATGCTTCCAGCGAGCATCCGGAGGCAGCAGTGAAATTTTTAAGCTTTATGTTCAATTCAGAGGAAGGCACCGAGCTTCTCAAGGATACCTATTCTGTGCCGGCCAGCGAGAGCCTGCGCCAATACTGTGAGGAGAAACAGCTCCTCGATGAATCCTCCATGAAGAATGTTATCTATTCTCTGGAGAATTCAGGAAATGTGGTGAACGCCTGGTCCAATAACTCAGAGGTAGAAGCGATGATGACAGAAATCATGCAGAAGATTGCCTACAAGCAATTTACGGATATGAATGAGGCCGCGGATGAGGTGATAAGCAGAATCGAGCAGATCGTGAGCACTAATACAACGTCATAGACATGTGTTAACAGGTTTTCGGTGTTCCTGTCAAAAACATCGTTTTTAATTTAAGATAATCAGCCGGGTCCAGGCAATCCGGTTCTGAAAATGGAGGTCTATCAAATGATTCTAAAAAGATATAAATACGGGCGGTATACCGGCCTTTTCTACATTGCCCCATGGCTGTTTGGATTCCTGCTGTTTCAGCTGTATCCATTTATTGCGTCTCTCTGCTCTTCCTTTACGTATTACACTCTGCTAAACAAGCCTGTATTTGTAGGACTGAAGAACTATATCACGCTGTTTACCACGGATAAACAGTTCCTCTCCACCATGACGATCACCGGCTTTTACACGCTGCTGTCGGTACCGCTGAAGCTGGTCTTCGCCCTGTTTATCGCAGTTCTTCTAAATGCAAAGATTAAGGGAATCGGAATCTACCGCAGTCTGTATTATTTACCCTCGATCCTTGGAGGAAGCGTGGCTGTGTCCGTACTCTGGCGGGTCATGTTCATGAAAGACGGAATGATTAATCACTTTCTCGGAATATTCGGCATAAAAGCGTTCAACTGGCTGACAGACGCCGATCTGGCACTTATTACGCTCAGTCTTTTGCAGGTCTGGCAGTTTGGTTCCGCCATGGTTATCTTCCTTGCGGCTCTCAAGGGAATTTCCTCAGAGCTCTATGAGGCGGCTGCCATTGACGGAGGAGGAAAATGGAAGCAGTTTCTCCACATCACCCTTCCGCAGATCAGCTCCGTCATATTTTTCAACCTGATTATGCAGTCGATCCAGGCACTGCAGAATTTCACCTCGGCTTTCGTCATCACCAACGGCGGTCCCATGAAGCGGACATATATCATCGGCATGAAGCTGTATGACGACGCTTTCCGGTTTTATAAGGTGGGGTATGCCTGTGCAGAGTCATGGATTCTTTTCCTGGTAATTTTGATACTGACCCTGCTGGTATTTAAATCATCCGATGCCTGGGTCTATTACGCAGATGAAGGAGGTACGAAGTAAGATGAAGAACGTTTTAAAAACCGCTCTGTTCCGGCATCTGGTCCTGATTATCATAGGAATCGCCCTGATTTACCCGGTCATATTTATGATATTTGCTTCATTCAAGGACACCAATGAAATTTTCACATCTACAAAGCTGTTTCCTGCTGTCTGGCATTTGGAGAACTACGTTCACGGCTGGAAGAGCGGGGCGACAGGAGTCGTGACATATACAAATTTTTTCTTAAATACATTTAAGATGGTGCTTCCGGTGGTGGCGTTCACCGTTATCTCCTGTACATTGGCAGCTTACGGGTTTGCCCGTTTTGATTTCCCGTTTAAGAAGATGCTGTTTCCGGTATTGGTATCCACGCTGATGCTGCCAAATACGGTTATCATCATCCCGCGTTTTATGCTTTTTAAGAATTTAGGCTGGCTTGACAGCTATAACCCGTTTCTGGTTCCCGCGATGTTTGCCGTGTATCCGTTTTTTATCTTCATGATTATCCAGTTTCTGCGGGGAGTTCCAACATCGCTTGATGAGTCGGCCAAAATAGACGGCTGCAGTTCGCTGCAGATTCTGGTCCATATCCTGGCGCCGCTCTTAAAGCCCGCGCTGTTCTCGGCAGGGCTGTTCCAGTTCCTGTGGACCTGGAATGATTTTTACAATCAGTTTATATTTATCAATTCACCAAAAAAGTTTACGTTGTCCTTAGGACTTAGACTTTCGATCGATGCTTCCACGGAAGCAGTCAAATGGAATGAGGTCATGGCTATGTCGCTCTGCTCCATCATCCCGCTGTTTCTGCTTTTTTTCTGTGCGCAAAAGTACTTTGTGGAGGGAATCGCAACATCCGGCTTAAAGGGCTGACAGGAGGATTTTATCATGGACAGAGAGGGATTATTATTTTATTTATCAGGAGAAAATGGGAGTGTTCCGGAAAAAGCCTGTGGAAATCCGGTTCCCAATTTCTATAAAGACGTAGATATCGTCGAAGACGGGAAGATGGGAAAGGCGTTCCGGTGCCTTCCCACCCAGCTTTTTACCTACTGGGCGCCGGGAAATATGTATTCCCAGAGAGGGACGCTCTCCTTTTTCTGGCGGAGCCGGACAGAGCTGGGCCCTACGGAATTTCCGCTGTTTCGTGTATCCTTTGCAGATCACAGCAGCTGGGATGCGCTATTCCTGCGGATTGACTATAATGGACATGGGATTGACGCCTTTGTGACGGATATCAATTTAAGCAGAATCAGGGTTTCCTGTGAATTTGAGCATGAACCGGAGCCTGACCAGTGGTTTCATGTCGCATTTGCGTGGGATGAGACAGTAGGGGTCCGTCTTTATCTCGATGGGAATCTGGCTGCGAAGAAGGATCAGAGTGGAATTCTTTATGCCGGACTCGATCAGTTTGGAACACATTCCCGTATTATAAGCAATGCGCAGGTGCAGTCCAGCTATAATTACATGCGCACCGGAGATTTCGATGAGATCATGGTTTATGACCGGATGCTGGATGAGAAACAGATTGGCTGTTTAAGCAGGTGTGAGCCGGTTGGCCTTGACGGGCCGGTGATAAGAAGCTTAAAGGAAGACCGGTGGAGGGAAGAGTGGCTGGAGCGCAGCGGCTTTGGCGCGGAGACCATGCCGGCCCCGTTGGTACACAAAGCCACAGCGGTCCGCAAGGTGGAAATCCACGACGCCTGGGATCACAAGCGCTGGTGGTGGAAGGCCTGCGATGGCATCCGGGAGACTACCTGGCCCGGCGTTTACAACCGGTCGGGACTTCCGGGGCGTACGGATTATTTCGTGCTTCCGGACTGGGACTGCTACTCGGTTTCAGGAAAAGAGATTACGTTTGAGCCTGAATCTGACCGGTATTTTAACCATATTGAGATGTCAGGCTCCGCCCAGGGGCAGCTTCGGATTCATGGCCGTATGGAAGAGCAGCTTTCCGCATACAGACAATCCTGTGAAAGAAGTGTTTTGAGACTGCCTGAGCCTGTCAGAAATGTGAGCATCACCTTTACCAATGATGTGATTGAGGAGCCGATTGGCGATATCACGCTGCTGGAGGTGGAGCCGGGAGCGGCGCCTGTGGGAACGTACAGGGAGAAGTTCTGGTTTACAGAGGATGACGGAAGCGACGGCACAAAGGGATTTGATGAAATCAGGGAGTTCCTGGCAGGGCGGTTTATGGAGGATGAGAGAACGTGCCTGGCAGGGAAAATAAGAGGAGAAAGCGGCCCGGAAAAGAAAGGCGGGCCGGATCACAGCAGAGCTTCCGGACGGGGCCGTCTTCCCATCGCCCATTTCATGCTTCCCTATATACAGCGTCCTGACAGCGGGTTCGACGGCCTTCTGGTTCATCTTCCGGCTTTCCATGGGAAACCGGCTGTGGGGGAATACCTTCTCATCAACCTTCAGGTGAAAGACCCCCTGTGGATCAGCCGGAATCTTATGAGCTTTACATTTGCAGTGCTTCCGGGGAAAGAAAAGGATCTCTGGCTGGATACCAGGGATCGGATTTTGCCGGATGGAAAGGCCATGTATGTATCTGTTACCTGGTCAGATCCGGTGGAGGTCCGGGAGATTTCCGAAATCACCATGGAGATGATCTACAAGTCCGCAGAGGAAGCAAAACAGGAGCACATCCGGGACCGTTTTATTCAGGTGAAAGACAATTACTCTAATTTAGTGGAAGAAAATCCCTCAAATAAGCATTTTAACATGTTCAACCGGTTTTATGCCGACATCACGGACCTGCTTCGCGTATGCCCGGAGCATAAGCTGGCCAGAGAGTACTGGTATGATAAATTCAAAACAAATCCCCCGGAATTCCAACTCTCCGGTTGCCCTTCCGGAATTCCTTTATGGGCGTGGCGTCAGACAGAATATATGGGATATGTAAAACGCTATATCAGGTGGTGGATCGATAAGCGTCAGATCGGCAACGGGGAGTTTGGAGGAGGCCTTTCCGACGACGGTGATTTAACTGCGTGGTGGCCGGGTCCGGCACTGGCTGGCTGTATGCCGGAGAAGATTTCGGAATCACTGGCTCTGGAGATGGAGGCGTTCTACGATCAGGGAATGTTTGCCAATGGCCTCTGTGCGATCCAGACGGATCAGCTTCACACGCTGGAGGAGGGAATCCAGTGTCTGGGACAGTGTCTTACCCTGTTTCCGGCATCGCCTAAATATATAGAGAGGGCTATGGAAAATGCCCGGGGACTTCAATATGTAACCGGATATAATGAGAGAGGACACCGCCATCTGCTGCCCGGTTACTACTCCGGAACCAGGATTGCACGGGAGGCTCCATGGGATTATTCCGCCTCTGATTCGTTCCATGTATTCCATCCGACCTACATGCTGGTGCGTTACAATGGTTCCCCGGCTGCTAAGAAGCTGGTGCTTGAGATGGCGGATTCCATGATGGACCACTATCACGACGGGAGACTTCACGTCCTTGTAAATGTGACCACGGATGAGGATCAGGTTCACGAGAGGACCAGAGAATGGCCGTTATTCTACGCCGCATGGAAATTCACCGGAGATGAAAAATACCTCCGTCCCATTGCACCGGCTCTGTATGAAAGGCAGCAGGACCGCTGCGGCAGAGCGGATATTAAGGAGCTGGCGGTTACGCAATATGAAGATATTTTAAAGGCTGCTGCGCTGCGTGAGTATATCAACACCGACGGGCAGCTGTGGGTGGACCGGGGAGTCATCGATATTGCACTGATGCAGCAGGACCGCATCGGAGGCGTGGGGCATGAGAGGTTTTCTTTATATCCGCGTCACTATTTCCGCTGGAAATTCAAGCCCTCCCAGGAGACGGATGTGGCGGTCATGGTGACCTATGCCTCTGCAAGGGAGATCCGGCTTTCCGCCTGGAATTTAACAGACGAACCGGTTGCCGCGCAGATGATTATGGAAGATATTGTGCCGGGCAGATGGCGGGTGAAGACGGGAATGGGTCCTGATATGGGCGTGATGGAGCAGGAAGAAGAACTGGAAAGAAACCTGGAGTGGCTGCAGGGTATGGAAATTACATTTATGCCGGACTGCTATACGAATGTGGCGCTGGAGCTGCTGGAGAAGGATGAGGACTATTGGGAGAGGCCGGATCTGGCTATCGATCAGGAGGATGTGCTGATAAAGCCAGACTGTATCAGGGTAAAGGTCCATAACATCGGCGGGGCGGCGAGTACAGAGACAACTTTGACTCTTAAAAATGCCCACGGAGAGGTACTGCGGTATAGCCAGATTCCGCCGATTCCGGCGCCGGCTGACTTATACCCGAAAACGATGGAGATCCCCCTGTGGACCCGGGGGATACATCTGGAAGGCTGCTACATCGAGCTGGACCCGGAGCGCCGGATGAAAGAAATCACAAGAACCAACAACATCATAAAACTGTAGAAAGGATCATTTCAATATTATGAAAATCAGTTATACAACTCTGTCCGTACAGAACCTCGATGCGAGGCAGGCCGTGGAGATCGCGGTTCAATATGGCCTGGACGGAATTGAACTGAGGGGGCGCGATAAGATTCACATATCTCCCTCCTGTTCTTTCTCTTATGTGTCGGAGGTAAAAAAAATCATTGAAGCTTCCGGCCTGGGGATTCCCTGTATTACAGCATATACAAAATTCAGGCAGAGGACCGTGGAAAAGGTCCGGGCCGATGTGGACCAATTGATGGAAATGGTGTCTCTCGCTGAATATATGGGAGCCGGCTGTGTCAGGATCTTTCTCGGAGAGGTTCCGGCCGGCATGGAAAAAGACCGCTCTGACGCCGTTGCCGCAGAAGGATTGCGGTATGCCGCAGAAAAACTGGGAACATCCCCGGTAAGGCTGGCGATTGAGACTCATGACTCAGGAAAATCAGGAAAGAGTCTGGAACCGCTGTTGAAGGAAGTACCATCATCCATAGGGGTTCTGCTCGATATCATCCATCCGTGGGATGAAAGGGAATCCATAGAAGAAACCTGGAGAGCGATTGGAACGCGAATTTACCATGTCCATATAAAAGATATCAGGTGCACCGTGGAAGACGGCCGTATTTACAGCAGAATCGGGGAAGGACTTCTTCCCGTGGGCGAGACGGTGGACTGGTTAAAGAAGCATGGCTATGAAGGGTTTTATTCGCTGGAATGGGAAAAGTCCGCAGAATGGCCGCCCTTTGCCCGGGAGGCAGCCGGCGTGTCTTTTGAGGAGCAGATGGACAGCTTTATAACGTTTATGAGAGGGAGGAATTAGGATGGGAGTAATCAGAATACCATTTGATGAGGTCAGGCTGCACTTAAAGAATGTTCTCCTGGCATACGGCTGCCCGGAGGACAAGGCGGATAAGACAGCCCATGAGATGACAAGAAATTCTCTGGAGGGAGTATATACCCACGGAATCAACCGGTTTGTCAGACTGGTGAGAAATATAGAAGACGGAATCTTAAAGCCGGAGCAGAATCCGGTTATTGTAAGCGGGAGCGGGGCAATCATGCGTGTGGATGGGCAGCTGGGCCTGGGAGTTCCCAATGCCTGGTTCTGCATGGGAGAAGCCATCCGGCTGGCTGGGCAGTACGGCATCGGGCTTGTGGCCCTTAAGAATACGAATCACTGGATGCGGGCGGCCACCTACGGATATCAGGCATGCGATGCGGGTATGGCGGCGGTTTGCTTTACGAACACCATACCGAATATGCCTACCTGGGGGGCAGTGGATTCCAGAATCGGCAACAACCCCCTGGTTCTGGCATTTCCAAGGAAGGGCGGCCACTTAATTACGGATATGGCGATGTCACAGTTTTCTTACGGTGCGCTGGAACTCGCCAGGCTCCGGGGCAGGCAGATGGAGATAGATGCCGGATTTGATATGGACGGAAACCTGACAAAAGACCCTGACAGCGTGATCCGGTCCCAGCGCATCCTGCCCACCGGGTACTGGAAAGGAGCGGCGCTGTCCTTTATGCTGGATATTTTTGCGGGCGCCCTGTCAGAGGGCAACACGGTATCCGGGGTAGGAAAGCTGGAAGGAGATGAGCACGGCGTTTCTCAGGTCTTTCTTGCCATCGATTACAAGAAAATGGTGCCGGAAGAGACTGCCGCTTCCATCGTGGAACAGGCGGTATTGGATCTGCTGGCCTCTAAGAAAGCGGAGGGGACCAGGCGAATCATCTACACAGGTGAACTGGCAGAGGAATACCGTGAAGAAAACAGCAGGAACGGGATTCCGGTGGATGAACGGGTTTGGGAAGAAATTATGGCCCTTAAAGCTTAATATATATGGTGACACAGAAGCCCTCTCCGGGCCGGCTGTCCAGAGTAATATGACATTGGTCTGCAGGAAAACGAAGCTGTAAACGGCGGAATAAATTCTGCAGGCCAATGTGTTTTTCGTGGAAGCCTGAAAATTCGGAGAGGGACATCCGCAGCTCTTCCAAATGCTCCGGGCTGACGCCATTTCCGGTATCCCGTACCTGAATCGTTAAGAGCTCCTCACGGACAGCGATGAGAATGAAGATGTCCAGCTGATCCGCCTGATTGTGATTCCCATGGGTAACACAGTTTTCTATCATGGGCTGGAGAATCAGCTTCGGTACCTGTAAGCTTAACACATCCGGGGACACCTCCCAGTGAACCTCCACCTGACCGCCATACCGGTGTGACATGAGCGCCATGTAGTGTGTCGTCGCCTCTATTTCCTGGTCCATGGTGACATCCTCTTTGGGCGAAAGGAGGCTGTACTTCAGAAAAATGGATAAATCTTGAATCATCTCGTTGGCCGTGGTTGGTTTCCTGGCGTTTTTAAGGATTTCAAAATCAATCATCTGAAGCGTATTGGATAGAAAATGCGGGTTGATTTGGTACTGCAAAGCCGACAGCTCCAGGGAAAGTGCCTGAAATTTCTGCTCATTTAAAGAAGTCTTTAAAAAATCATTCTGCGTAAAGGTCTGGATCATATTAGTCAGAATGTGGCTGTATAAATCATTGCTGCGCTGCCGGATGACCGGGAGCTCCTTGTGGGAGATGGCTGCATCCATTAAGTCTAAAATAGCGTAGAGGTGGCCGGAGACATTGATGGCATAGCGGTAGGAGACAATCACAGACATCAAAACACATAAAAATACGGTCACACAGGTGATGGTGATCAGCCGGTAAATATTGGCGTAGGCAATTGAAATCGGTGTCACAGAGAGGAAATCCAGCCCGCTGTTCCTGGAGTGGGAGCGCATGATAAGATCGCTGTCCAAACGAATCAGTCCCTCCCTGTCCGGAAGCGCCTCCAGCCGGTTAATCAAATCCAGGGCATTGATGTCTGCGTTGCTGGAAAACAGAAGATTATTGCCGTCGGAAAGGATGATGGCATGTCCGTTTTCGAGGTATGAGTTGGTAAATAATCGCTTAAAATAGGAGACGACGATATTAACCGCCACTGTGTAGCCCTTTGAATTTTCCTGAATGACGGTTAAATAATCCCGGGAGGCAGAAGCAGAGAGACTGGCGGTTCTGCGGATGACCCGGTAAGCCCTGTCCCCGGAACATATGGAAAGCCAGTTCTGGTCCGGGCCGGAATCCATGTCATAGACATTGGCCTGATTCGTTAAATAGCGGCCTTTGGCATTGGGGATATAAACGTAGATGCTGTCGATGTAATCCCTGGAATTGACGATGGCATTGAGCTGCGCGGCCACCTGCTTTAGGATGACGAAATCAAGATACTTCAATTGCTCCGAACGAAGGATCTGATAAATGGAATTGGAGTTGGAGTAAGCAGGGACGGACAGCATATTCATAACCTTGTTGGAATCATTTAAGAGTAAATCCACATTTTCCTGGAGAAGGGAGAGGTTGATCTCCGCCTCGCTCTCCAGGGATTTTTTTTCGGTGGGAAGCAGGACAGAAAAGAATACAAGGGTCAAAAACAATACAGGCAGCAGCGACAGAGTCAGCATTCGTACCATATTTTCTGCAAAAAAGCGGCGGCGCATAGAGGGAGAACCTCCTTTATCAAAGTGGTTTATAGCTTTCGCAGGGATCGCGGTATCGTATGGAACCGTAATTTATCGGAATATCAACGGGCTCAGCAATTTAAATTTATCGGGGATTTACTTATTTTATAACAGCGGCTTCATCTGCGGAGATTGAGCAGATCCGGATCTGCCCCGGTATACTGCTTAAAGGCCCGGACAAAATTCTTAGGGTTGTTGTAGCCGACCTTCCAGGAAACCTCCTGAATAGATCCTCCCTCCTCCAGAAGCTGTGCCGCCTCCTTCATCCGTGCCCCTGTCAGATAATCAGAAAATGTTTTTCCAAAACAGCGGTGAAAGATAGTGGATACATAGCTTGGAGAAAGGCCGGTCAGTTCGGCGGCCCCAATTAAACTGGCAGTGCTGACATTCTCTTTCACATATTCCTGTATGTGATTGACAATCTCATTATAATAGCCTTTGTATATCTCAGCGGCGTTTTCCGTCTGGCTATCCTGCAAGCTGTCCGCTGAGACAGGAGAAGTCCCTAAGTCAGAATTTGTGATTCTGCAGAAGGTATCCGTCAGTTCCGTGTAGCTGACCGGTTTCGTCAAATAGGCTGAGGCGCCATACCGCAGGGCTGACCGGGCATATTCAAAATTGGCGAAAGCGGACAGAAGGACGATCGTGACATTGCTGTACTTCTCTTTTAAGAGACGGGTGAGCATCAGTCCATCCATGACGGGCATCTGGATATCCGCAAGTATGATATCCACCGGATTATTTTTCATATAATCCAAAACCTCCTGGCCGTTGGAGGCAAGAAAAACAACAGAGATATTAAGATCCTCCCAGGGAAAGAGGAGCTGGAGATTATTTCTGATATTCGGCTCATCATCGGCGATGACCAGATTCCAAGGCGGTTTCATATTACTGGATCACCTCATTTTTAATCTTGGTTGTTCCCTTTTTTACGATACTGCATGGGAGTCATATGGTAATAGTTATGGAAAGCACGGGAGAAATTTTTAGAGTTCGTATAGCCGACGA
>NZ_DAMAUN010000063.1:0-36045 GCF_032078915.1 Lacrimispora sp.
AGTCTTACATCATGAATTTAGTGTTGCAATCGTGAATTTAGTTTTTCATTTAACGATTTTACAATTTCTAAGCAATTTCTAAGCAAACAACGATTGACTTAACGTTAACATTAAGGTTTATAATTATCACAAGATTTACCAATGAGCATATCAAAATACTTTAGGGAAGATGGGAAACAGAATGACTATGGCAGCCTGCCTATGCTGTTTGCTAAAGACGGTGTAGTGTTCAGCTTAACTCCAGCAGAGCGGCCTGATTTTGGAGTTGCTTTATGATAGTGACTCCTCATATCCGAAAGGAGGAATCTACATGCAATACAACAATTTGCCCGGAACAAGTATTAAAGTTTCTTCACTAAGTTTAGGCACGATGATGTTTGGTGCCCAGACCAGCGAGGCTGACAGTCTCGCCATCATGGATTATGCCTGCAGTCAAGGTGTAAACTTTTGGGACACTGCCAATGTGTACAATCAGGGCGAAAGCGAACGCATCGTCGGCAAGGCCTTAAAAGGACGGCGCAATAAGATTATTCTCGCCACGAAAGTTAACGGTCAAATGGGCGAAAATCCGAATGAAAGGGGCCTTTCGCGCCGAAATATTGTCTCCGCTGTGGATGCCAGCTTAAAGCGCCTGGATACGGATTATATTGACCTCTATTATATGCACGCTCCAGATTACGAAACAAAAATTGAGGAAACTCTGGAGACTATGTCTGGCCTTGTTAAAGCCGGAAAGGTACGCTATATCGGTGTCAGTAATTTCGCCGCATGGCAGATTGCAGATATGCTGGCTGTCTGTGATAAACGGGGATACATCGCGCCGGTCATCACTCAGAACGTATATAATCTCATTACGCGCGGCGTAGAGACTGAGCTCATTCCTTTTTTGCAGGCGCATGAACTGGGAATGGCAGTATACAACCCTATCGCAGGCGGACTTCTGGCCGGAAAACATAAGCCAGGCGCCCCGGCAGAGAATACCCGTTTTGCAAACAGTGAAGCCTATTATAAACGCTACTGGTCAGATGAGAATTTTGCAGCTGTAGATAAGCTGACAGAAATCGCTTCAGAGAATGGTATGGGTATTCTTGAACTCTCCATGAAATGGTGCGCAAGCCGCGCCAAAGTTACCAGCGTGATCAGCGGTGTCAGCAAGCTCTCACAGTTAGAACAGAATATTGCTTCACTGGAGGGAGCCGCGCTTCATGATGACGTGCTGCAGGCTTGTGATGCTGTATGGCATTCCCTGACGGGTACTCGCTTTGGATACAATCGATGACAATATTAAAAACGGAAAAGTAATAAGCTAAGTAACATATTTTAATCACTTATAGAAAGAGGATTTTATATATGAAAAAAATAGTGATAACCGGAACTGCGGGTCTTCTTGGCCCCTATGTAGTTAAGCATTTTATAGAGCAGGGATATGAGGTTTTGAGTGTAGACAAAGTAAAGCCGGCCGAGCCTTTGACACGTCATATGACAGCAGACTTAACTAACCTGGGCGAATGTTATGGAATCTTAGAAGGCGCATATGCTGTGATCCATCTCGCCGCAATCCCTACAGCATACATTTTCCCCAATGAGGTAACATTTCGAAATAATGTGATGGCCACTTATAATATTCTCGAAGCAGCGGCAGGATTAGGAATCATAAAAGCTGTTATTGCCTCCAGCGAATGTACTTATGGGATCTGCAACTCCCGCCAGGGTTTGACACCTGTGTATGTTCCCGTAGATGAAGAACATCCTGCACTTCCTGAAGATAGCTATGGCCTTGGAAAAATAGTTGGGGAAACAATTGCTGATGCAATTAACCGCCGCTGCGGAATGCAGATTGTCTCGTTTCGGATCGGCAATATTATAAGCAAAGAGAAGTATTTAAACTTCCCTGGTTTTATACATAATTCCGAGAAACGCAAACAACTTATGTGGAATTATATTGACGCTCGTGACATCGCTGTGGCATGCCGCCTTGCTATCGAAAAAGATGGACTCGGTTCTATCATAATGAATCTTGCCGCTGATGATAACTGTATGGACATCAAAAGCTGTGATCTGATGAAAGCCGAATATCCTAACGTGACTGACATTCGTACTCCAATTGATGAATATCAGACCTTATATTCCAATGAGAAAGCAAAAAAGATCCTGGGGTGGAAACCGGTTCATTTCTGGAGAGAAAATGTACCTCAAGAATAATACGTAAGAGATGGCAAAGAATAGTTTCATTGTACTAAATCCTTATTAACTAAAGCTTGCAAATACAAATCTTTTTAGTATTTGCAAGCTTTCAGACTTATAACCCGTCATTCCAGGCTGTTATGAGATTTGGAATTTTACCGCTTCGTATTATGCTTTATTCAGAATCTCATTTTAATTACAAATAAAAAAAATAATATAACAGGTAATCCTATAATCGTAGATAGTATTGTGATTGCAGTACGTACTTTTTTCTCATCTCGTAATCGGAATAATAAAAACTTAAAGCCTAAAATACCAATCCAGCCACCCAAACAATTTAGAATGACATCATCAATGTCTGATGTCCCGATGCCAAAAAGTCCCTGAATGATCTCAACCAATATACTCACTAAAAATATAAACAGCAAATTGGTTATTATTCTTTTATCCTTTTTAAATAATGGTAAATAAATACCAAAGGGAACAAAAATAGCTACATTGCCGACCACATTACCAAAAGCAAATCTTTTTAAATTCTCAGAACTGCCTGATATATATTCCATGATACTATGAAAAGGGAGAAGATTGATTGACCTGACGATAGTCCTTTGACCGTTAAACAGCTCCAAAAGCGAAACTCTTGATAGGAACAGTATTTTAATTAACAAAAGTATATAACAAATGAAAACACCATATAAAAAGACTGTTTCAATTCGCTCTCGTTTATTCATAAGACCTCCATTTTCATTTCATCCATCTCTGCTGACTCTCTGATATTCCGTTTATAAATAATCCTCAGTTTAAATTCCCATTGCGCTCATTATCTATGCCATTGCTTCCTGAATATGTTTGTCAATCAAATCATAAATCCACGATTTTAGCGGAGAAAAATCGAATTTCCATTCTGCTGCGAGTCTGGTATTTAAGCTGTAATCCGGCGCACCGTTGTAAGGACCTTTATCGCCCTCTTTCGATAAAACAGCTCGTCTTCCGGTCTTTCCTTCAACATATGTAATTATCTCCCGGAGAGATATAGTACCCGTACTGCTGCCGTTGACTGCGCCTGTACCTTCTTGCTCCGCCAGGAAAGCCAGAAACCGGCCCGCTTCATTTGAACTGACAAATTCCATCTGTGCGTCCATATTGTCAATAAACATGGGAAGCCCCTTAATAACATGTTCGATATAGAAATACAATCGCTTTGTATAGTCATCGGTACCAATAACAAAAGGAAACCTGACGGCTACGCTATTTTGTGATGAATAAGCTTGAAATAAAGCGCACTCTGCGAGCCGTTTCACCTCATTATATGGATAATCCGCTCTATCGCACCATTTTAACGGCTTTTCAAGAGGATTGAAGTCGCTTTCTATTATGTTGACATGGAGATCATCATATACAGACATGGAGGATGTCATTACATAGCGTTTGCATTTTATAGAGTCCAGCGCATATTTTACGTCATTGGAGCAATAAGCAATATTGTCGCATACCACATCATAAGTATTGTTGCTAAATACTTCCGCCATGCTTTTGGCAGAGTTGCGCTCAACAACTAATCTGCGTATACTGTTCCCGTAAGTATCTTTTGTCAGTCCCCTTGTTGCAATCGTAACATTATGTCCTTTTTTGATGAGTTCTTCAACCATATGTATGCCAAAGTATTTTGTCCCGCCCAAAACTAAAATTTCCATTCTGCTCTCCGATCCGCCATATTTTATAAATGGTCTGTACTTCATATTCCGATTTAATAAAGTATACCATATATCGGTATGGAAACATAGCGGCGAATATCTATGAGCATTTGTTCATTGTCACGCTTGTATACTGACCTTGAAAACTGGCCTTGTCCACGCCTATTCTATCCTTTCGGCAATGTGGCTTTGCTTTTAATTGCGGTTAACCGTTCGCACAGCATATCGGCTTTTGAAACAGCTTCCAAGACCGTGAGGTCTTTCATATGTATTTGACGTCCTCCGGCAACGCGAAGGGTAACAATTTTCTGTTTATAGCCGTTGATTGTGAACCGGCAGCTGACCAGTCTGGTCCCGTTATTGATCTGCACTCCGTCATTCGTACAGATGTCGTCTAAGGCGGCTCCGTCAATGAATTGCAGTTCCCTGGGGTTGTATTTAAAAACTACAGCGAATTTGCCGTTAATAACATCCAGAAAAAAAACTCCATCGTTTGCACTGAAACAATAATCAATGACAAGCCCCTGCTCCTTCAGGGCCTGCTCATGGAGACTTGAATGTTTCGCCATGTTAGTATCCAGGATTTTATTTGGAAGCCAAAAGAAAAAATAAAGAAATTCGAATGTTAAAAAAGTCCCTATCAGGGATTGCATCTGCGGCACTTCCCGTAACAACATAAAGACCGGTGCTACGAGGACAACTGCCAATAGTACCAGCCTGAGCCCCAAAATTTTTATAAAGTAACCTGTATCAATTTTTCTCATTGATATTTATTCTCCCTCTTTCCTGGGTTGTGTCCCTTTCATCTGAATATTCATCTGTCGGATCAGGATTTTCCCCAAAGCCGGAATATCCTGATTATTAACTTTTCTCAATAAGAATATTAAATATTATATTTTTCCGGAATTATATTGTTCCCAAATTATTCTTTTTTGTGCCCAATTTTAATTTATATGGATTACAAAGAAAAGGTTGACAAATTGATACCGGGGACATATACTAGAACAGGTTAATGAATAATTTGACCGTTTCGGTAGGTGAGGCTACCGCAGGGATACGGGTTGCTGCCGCAAAATAGTGGAAACACTATGAGAAGGTGAACAGTCCATGTCGAAAACAAGGCATGGAATAATGCAATTACATTGCCCTGCGAAGCTAAAGCTTGAACGATGGCGGAAAACGCTTTGCATAATACAGTCAAGCGTTTTTATAGGGATATTATCCTCTGTCGTCGTTTTAATATGACGGCAGGGGATTTTTATATTTGGAGGTGAGGACATGGACGACGGAAGTAGTAAGCGTATACACGATGGACAGGATGATACCGCTTGTGACATAAGTGCGCTTTTTTTGTGTGCTCATGCCCAAAACCGGTGCTTTAGGAAAAGGCTTTTATAGGCCGTAACTCCTATCGCTACTTTCCGAGTTGTCCATCGTTTGGTTTGAAAAAAACAGACGATGGTTTTTTTATGCCCTTTTTTAACCAAAAAACTCTCCCCATTGGGGTTTATATAAATACTACTAAAACAAGCGAGGTGAACGAAATGGAAACCGGAAGTAAATGCGGCCCTGATCCTGACGGGCGAAACCGAAGGCCTGAGCCGGAATGGAACCCTTTTTCCATTTCGGCGGCCTGAATATAGACGAGGCTCATCAGTGTATGGGCTGTGCTTCCTCACATCTTACAAAAACTAAAATGGAGGTACAGACCAATGCAAAAAGTAAAAAACAATTTAGAAACGTTAAAAGTAACTCAGGACATGGTACGCCGTGACGAGATCGCGACCAGATTAAAATCTGCCGCCTCTGCTAAAACGGATGTACTGTTTAACAATCTGAACACAACGCCGGAAGGACTCAGTGAGGATCTTGTGGATGCTTCCCGTGAACAGTACGGCGATAATAAAGTTACCCACGGAAAGAAAGTATCCCTGCCCAAGCGCATCGCAGAGGCGTTCATCAATCCTTTTACCGCCATTCTCATCGGGCTGACGGCGGTGTCAGCGTTTACCGACATCATTCTCGCAGATCCGGGAGAAGGAGATCCGCTGACTGTTGTGATTATCATGACAATGGTGCTGATTTCCGGGATTCTGCGCTTCGTGCAGGAAACAAGAAGCGGCAACGCCGCTGATAAGCTTTTAAAAATGATCAAGACGACTACAAACGTCCGGCGGATGGAGACTGGAAACGCAGAAATACCGCTGGAAGAAGTCGTTGTGGGCGATATTGTCCATCTGGCTGCGGGAGACATGATTCCCGCCGACATGCGGATTATCCAGGCCAAAGATCTGTTTGTCAGCCAGTCGGCACTGACTGGCGAAAGTGTGGCAGTAGAGAAAATTCCAGGGGCCGTGAGTGTGGAACACGATACATTGGCAGAGTATCCGAACCTGGCCTTTATGGGATCAAACGTCATCAGCGGCAGCGCGGCAGGTGTAGTTTTAGCAACTGGTGACGACACGATATTCGGAGATATGGCAAAGAACGTCAGTGACAGACCTGTGCAGACCAACTTTGAAAAAGGCGTCAACTCTGTATCATGGCTGCTCATCCGTTTCATGCTGGTCATGGTTCCCATCGTACTGTTTATCAACGGTTTCACCAAGGGCGACTGGATGGAGGCAACTCTGTTTGCCTTATCAGTGGCGGTAGGCCTGACACCGGAAATGCTGCCGATGATCGTTACCACCTGCCTTGCCAAAGGCGCAGTGGCTATGTCAAAGGAAAAAACAATCATCAAGAACTTAAACTCGATCCAGAATCTTGGCTCCATCGACATTCTTTGTACTGACAAGACCGGAACCCTGACCCAGGATAAAGTGGCGCTGCAATACCACTTGAATATCCACGGGGAGGAAGATACGCGCGTATTGCGCCATGCCTTTTTAAACAGCTACTACCAGACAGGACTGAAAAATCTCATGGATGTCGCCGTCATTGAGCGCACCCTGGAAGAACAGAAAACGGTAGCGGAGCTTCGCGGCCTTACGGATCAGTTTACCAAGGTCGATGAAATCCCCTTCGACTTTGAGCGCCGCCGCATGAGCGTAGTGGTGAAAAACGGCAAGACACAGATGATCACCAAGGGCGCGGTGGAGGAAATGCTGTCGGTTTGCAGCTTTGCCGAGTATGAAGGAAAAGTGATGCCGCTGACTGACGACATCAAGGCATATATTCTTAAAAAGGTAAATGATTTAAACGAGGATGGAATGCGGGTTATTGCCGTTGCACAAAAGACCAATCCCTCTCCCGTAGGCACGTTTTCCGTGGCCGACGAATCGGATATGGTGCTGATGGGATATCTTGCTTTCCTTGATCCGCCAAAAGAATCCACGGCTGAAGCACTCGCCGCCTTAAAAGAGCATGGCGTTGACGTGAAAATTCTGACCGGCGATAACGACAAGGTGACTCGCTGTGTTTGCCGGCAGGTAGGTCTCTCCGTTGACCGCATCTTACTGGGCTCTGACCTTGACAATATGTCCGATGAAGAACTTGGCAGCGCCGCCGAAAGAGTCAGCGTTTTTGCCAAGCTGTCTCCGCAGCAGAAAGCCCGTGTCATAACAATCTTACGGAATAACGGACATAGTGTGGGCTATATGGGCGACGGCATCAACGACGCGGCAGCAATGAAGGCTTCCGACGTGGGCATTTCCGTCGACACAGCGGTAGATATTGCCAAAGAGTCCGCTGATGTCATTCTTCTGGAAAAGGATTTAATGGTATTGGAGAAGGGCATCATCGAGGGCCGCAAGACTTACGCCAACATGATCAAATATATCAAGATGACGGCAAGCTCCAACTTCGGCAATATGTTCTCAGTACTGGCCGCCAGTGCTTTCCTGCCCTTCATTCCCATGCTGCCCATCCATCTGATTCTGTTGAATCTGATTTACGATTTAAGCTGTACAGCAATTCCGTGGGATAATGTAGATAAAGAATACCTTGCCGTACCAAGGAAATGGGACGCTTCCTCTATCGGTAAATTCATGATATGGATCGGACCCACCAGCTCGGTGTTTGACATCACCACCTACCTGCTGATGTATTTCATCATCTGCCCGGCCATGACCGGCGGACTTATGTTCCATCAGCTTACTGACCCGGCTATGCAGGCATACTTTATCGCACTGTTCCAGGCCGGCTGGTTTGTGGAATCCATGTGGAGCCAGACGCTTGTCATTCATATGATTAGAACGCCAAAGATTCCTTTTATCCAGAGCCATGCTTCCCTGTCGGTGACACTGCTCACCTTTACAGGCATTGCAGCCCTGACCATTATTCCCTTTACCAAACTGGGGGCATCCATCGGCCTGGCCGCCCTGCCGCCTGTATATTTCGCATGGCTGGCGCTGACCATTTTCCTGTATATGGTGCTCGCTACGGTGTTCAAGAAGATTTTTATTAGAAGGTATGGTGAGTTATTATAAGATTTTTTTACCACGATCCATGCAAAAGCCTGCAGGTATTATCTCACAAATGTGATAAATACCTGCAGGCTTTTATAATTGATTTCTAACACAGTGATTGGAACTTCCATTCTATACACTTTATTACTTAACTTACATCCTCCTCAAAAAGCGCAGCCTCTTCCAATCCGATATTTTTTCTCAACTGCCCTGCCGTTGTGTAAGAAATTTCACCAAGCTCCAGCAATTCCTGCACTTTTACCTTTTGAGCTTGTATTGCGCTAATTTGCAGTTGTCTTTTTTTATCCGCATAAACCTTTCCATCTTCACCTAAGAACCTCTTGTTAAACACCTCCAGGATGGACAGATAATGATCAATTGCTCTTTTAGCGGCAACTTCATTCTCCGGAGTTACGGTTTTCCATATGGCTTCAATCGCGATCTTCGTCGTGTGTCTTTTCGCAAGAACCATCTCATCCTGGTGCAAAAATTTATGCTTTTTTAGGAAAAACCCCGTTTCCGGCTTATGGAGAAAGACCGGTAAAATGCTTTTTACCGGTCTTCTCCTCTCCAACCGCCTCTGGACAATGTCAAGCGAGCGCCCGATTCGAAGTAAAGCTTCTTTTTTATAGGTATTGTTTTCGAGCAGCCGTTTGATTTCCTCTTTTTCGGCAACAAGCCCAGTCATGAAAATCTCGATTTCCTTTCTCCATTCATCCGATGCGAACTTTAACGTCCTGGTGTTTGAATTTTCCGAAAGCAGCCGCTCATAGTGGGTGATGATAGAAAAGGCAGCCTGCCTGTTATCATCATTCATCTCACTTTTTATCAAATCGATCGCAGCTTGAATGACTTTCTTTGTAGCGTCCAGCTCTAATTGCCTGCTGTCGTCTTCCGTTTTTGGACAAATTAAGGGCAGGACGATATTTGCGATCAGCAGCGTAACAATGATGACACCACCGCTGATAAACAGCATCAAGTCTCTCTTGGGAAAAGGAGAACCGTTATTCAAGGTGAACGGAATTGACAGGCAGGCGGCAAGCGTTAAAGCCCCCCTTACACCGGACAGGGAAATCAACAGGGAATTCCGCTTACGGCTGCCTTCTTCCCTTCCGAGAAAGAAATACGCCCAGATATAACGAATCAGTATCAACAGGGCTGATATGACCAATACATAGCTGATATCTGTCAATGTGCTGATCTGCTTATCCATAACTTCCTTGCCAAATGCGGTTGACAGCTCCATTCCAAGCAGTAAAAACACCAACCCATTTAAGACAAAAAGAAGCGTTGACCAGGCTCCTTCGGAAATGTAGTTTATATTTGCTTCCTGAGTGGTAAACCTTTGGGGCCTGCTTATGGAAATTATGATACCGCAGACCACAACGGCCAGGATTCCGGAAAGGCCAAGCTCATCCGCAATCAGAAACACGGCAAACGGTGTAATGATCTGTATCAGAGTATAAACGGTCGCATCCTCAATGCCCATGGCCTTGAGCTTGCCTGTAAACAGATTGATGAAATAAGTTGCGACGGCGCCAAACAGGGCGCCGCCGATTGCTATATATAGAAAGCTCAATGTCGCATCTTTTATGGAAAAGTCACCGGTAAGCTGTGCCGCAATGGCAAAATTAAAAGCAACAAGGCCGGAAGCATCATTTAATAAAGATTCGCCTTCTACAATTGTAATAATATTATGAGGCAGTTTGATTTTATTTGAAATCGCCTTTACAGAAACTGCATCCGTCGGTGACAGTACCGCCGCAAGGGCAAAAGCCGCGGCTAGGGGCAGTCCGGGTATGAGCCGGGTTATGACAGGACCGCAAATGAGAATGGTTGAAAAGACAAGCCCCAAAGCCATCAGCAGAATCGGATTTCTAAAATTCCATAACTCCCTGTTTGAGATTTGTTTGCCGTCCATGAATAAAATGGGGGCAATAAAGAGAAGCATGAAAACTTCGGTATCCAAATGAAAGGTAATGCCAAAAGGCAGTATACCGGCTAAAATACCTAGTGAAATTTGAAACAGGGGTAAAGAAATACTTGGCATATATTTATGAAGTACGCTGGATAAAACAATCAAAATAAGCAGTATTAATATTGTCTGTATCGTTCCCAAAGACTCACCTTCCTATCACTCCCTGGCCTTAACTTTTTGTTTCTCCTCCTCCGCCGTACCATGCCGGCTTATATATTCCAAAAAACTATCATAATTCAAGGACCTGCTGTAATAAAAGCCCTGATAAAACTCACAGCCAAGCTCATGTAGCAGTTCCACCTGTTCCCTGGTTTCCACACCTTCCGCCACAGCCTTGACATGCAGCTGTTCGCAAAGAGAAAGAATCGATTTTACAATCTGCCGGCGCTGTTCATCGCTGGTTATCAATCCTACCAGGGAAGCATCTAATTTTATGATATTAGCGTAAAAGTCACATATGTAAAGAAGGGAACTGTGACCCATGCCAAAGTCGTCAATAGAAAGATTAAGTCCCATCGCCGTAATCTGCCCTAATTTATTGCATATCGCGTCAGTCGCATCTATGGTAGCGTTTTCGGTAAGCTCCAGCTCCATATACTGAGGCTCGATGCCCAACTGACTGATGCAATCCTGAACAGATCGAACCAAGGATCCATCCTCTTTCAGCTGACGAGGACTAAGATTTACGGAAAGGGGTACTTTAAATCCCTGTTCATGCCAGCGTTTCATATCGCTGAATGACCGGTTCATAATCCATTGCCCCAGCTCATTCGTCAAATTAGCCTCATCGCAAATATTTAATATAACGATAGGGGATACATAACCATATACGGGATGATTCCATCGCAGAAGAGCTTCTGCTCCTACGATCTGGCCTTTATAGTTTACTTTCGGCTGATATTCCATATGAAGAGTTTGTGCCTGGCTCTTAAAGCCTTCCCGGATCTCCGCCGCCAAAGCACGGGCAAGAGAACCGGTTTCATCGTGACGGTTAAGTATGGTTTTAACCTGCCGTTCCTGTATGTATTGAATTTCATTTGCCAGTCCCTTAAACACCTCGATGCGAGCGGACTGCTGGTGCTTTTCCTGCATCCTGACGAAAGGAATATAAATCAGTACAGCCAGCACCAGATTAACGGCTTGCATCACGGCCCCGACAATGGATCCCGTACTGAGATAACCGGACAGGAAAATGGGAGTGGTCCATTTTACCGCCTGCGTAACCGGAGGAACCCAGCCCACGCTCACGGATATCCAGGCATTAAGGCATAAAAAAACAGGTGCTAACATAAATGGAGCCAAGAAGTGCGGATTGAATATAATGGGTAAACCAAATATCATAATTTCATTGATATTAAATATACCGGGCAGTAGTGAAATCTTTGCCAAGCGGGTTTCGCTGCTGTTTTTCCCAACCAGCAAGAGGGCAATCAGCAGTCCAAAGGTTGCTCCTGCACCTCCTAAATAAACATAGGTATCAAAAAATTCTTTGTTAAAAATAACCCCACCCATTGCTGACGATACTGACGAAGCAGCAACAGGCACGGCATCCATAATGACATTTCCTCCGTGTATGCCAAAAAACCATAAGATGTGAGTGATGAGAATAACAATTACTGCGGAAAAGAAATTTTCTCCCGACAGCCACATGTCATTGATCATATGAAAAACCTGGCTATTGCCTAATCCTATTAAATCAAGCATCACTTTTCCCATACTAAAGGTGAAAACAGTGAGCAAAGCAGGCATTACCGTCCGAAAGGCTTCCCGGGTCATGGTACTGCCATGATAATTGATAAGATTTTTAGGCCGGATGCTATCCTGTAGTTTATAGAAGAAACAATACAAACCACATGCAAGAAATGATATGATAATGGCTCCGAACATCCCTGAAGAGCCGGCATTTGCTGTGCTTATAACAGTACCATCTGAATTCTTCATCCACATAATGAAAACGATCAATGCTACTGCCTGTAAGACAGTTGTACTGACCTCCCCGGACTTAATGAACTCTTTTTCACTCGCAATCGCGTGACTGACAGTAATCACCGAAATAATCGCCATAATTTGAAGTGTACCTTCATATATGAGCAAACCAATTTCCCACCAGCCCTCTCCAAAAATATAAGACATAAATGACTGGTACGCCGGAATGGGCAGATTTAGCAGCGCAAGCACAATGGAACCGATTAAAACAAACGGCATTAAATATAGCAATCCTCTGCGGAGTACGCGGACCATCTGCTGATTTGCCAGCTTTGATATAAGTATATCAAATTCTTGCATTACTTTTATGAATACCTCCTTTCGTTATGCGGGAACTAACGGCTGCGACAACTTAAATATAATTTCCCACACCTTATGACAAAATTTTACACTTTATTATAAAAGTTTTAATTAATAAATTGTTGCGGATTGTAATCAATCTATGAAATTTTGTTCCCAATTAAATTTACTCTGCCAACTAACGATGTCAAATTGCGGGCATAAAAAGAGGAAATTCTGATCTCCACCTCTGTTCCCTTTTCCGGCAGGCTGTTATAGGTCAGGCCGTATCCGGGACCGTAAAGGATCTACAGCCGACGGTAGGCTGCCACAGGGGAAATGGGCGATTACGAAGTGATCAAGGCATCGGATGGCGCAACAGAGATTACCCTTGGGCCTCCATTTAAATCTATCAGCTCCAAAATTGGCGAGCGGAAATCCATTTATTAATAAAATAGGGGGAAGAAGTGGCTGCCGTACCAATTGGTACAACAGCCACTTTTTCCTAAAACTAATATGTAATAAAAAACAGAATTCTGGTTCTCTCCTGCCCTGACCGAAGTTATAGTAAGCAAAACTCTGCTATATTTCCTCAATAAAGCGAATGCCACTGCTTTCGCTGAACCGTTGAATGATTTCCCAATGGTTTTCTTTCGGTACCTGAATGATCAGATTTGCCTCTACCGGTTTTCTTCCATCTTTATTGGGTTCCATCAGTGTATCGATTATTTCAAAGGTATAGACCGTATATTGGCTTCCCGTGATCACTTCCAAAAAACAATTGAGCGATTCGTTAGAATCAAACACCACATGAATCTCCATAAAGCTTGACTTTCTCAGAAACCATTTCTCTACATCAACGAATTTTGTAACGATGAGCATTACCAGCAGGCAGGTGATCAATGCACCTGAATAATAACCTGCACCGATTGCGATTCCAAGGCACGCACTTGCCCAAAGCCCTGCTGCCGTCGTCAAGCCGCGCACATGATTCCGCCGGTCAATTAAAATGGTTCCCGCACCAAGAAAACCGATGCCGCTGATCACCTGTGCAGCGAGCCGGGTAGGATCGCCGGATGCGGTACCTGCCGTGATCTGCTCATTGGTCAGCATAACAAGCGCTGACGCAATACAAACCAGCATGTGGGTCCGTAATCCTGCCGGACGGTGGCGCTTTCTCCGTTCCATGCCGATCACTCCGCCGCACCATGCGGCAAGAAGCAGCCGGAACAAGGTTGTCAGCAGCTGGCTTGGTTCAAACGAATCCATAAACAGTGTTACAACGTTCATAGGGAATTCCTTTTAAGCGCATTGATCTGCGAAATCATATAACTGCCGGTCTCCACGCTCAGACTCATGGCCGAAGGCACCAGGGGCCCAGGAACGCCGGGCAGATAATGCTGTATCTCAAAGGTAAAGGGATTTTTGTACCCTATATCCGCCAGCGCCTGCAAAATATCCGGCCAAAAGATTCTGCCCATATAAGGCAGAATGTGCACAGCATCTGGTCCCGATTCATCGGATATATGAAGGCATTTCAAACGGCTGCCCAACATTCGGATGGCCCTGGCCTGATCCAGGTGTTCAATGCTGCCGTGCTCCGTATCCCAGCACGCACCGACATTTGGCCGGTCCACCGCGTCCACAAGACCGATAAGCTCCTGTATCTCAATGGCATAGCGCTTCACTCCCTCAATTGTCTTCCCCCACATATTTTCGATAGCGATCCCAACAGCAAACTGCTTCGCATAGTCAGCCAATTCCTGAAAAAAACGCACATTCATCTCATGGGTATCAAGGGCCGCTTCTCCTTGCTTTATTCTGGTGGAAGGATGGACCACGATCCAGGGCGCGCCCAGTATGGCCGCACCCTCTACGCTGCGGCGCATCATTTGGTCCAGGCGTAAGGCGTCGGCCGATGGATTGCAAAAATCATACAACGTAGCATGAGCCTGGACAAAACGCACCTGCAAATTGTCCGCCATTTCCCTGTAGTGTATAATTTCCTGTTTCCAATCGTCGCACAACAGACGGTCCGGCTGCTTTACCATTTCTACAAAACCGAAATCAAGCGCTTCATAACCGGCGGAGGCACATGTGCGGATGCTGCATTCCATAGGAATATCCGGCATGCCATTTCGTTCGCAATATATATTTGTTGAAGTCGCCAGAACCATATCAATCATCCTTTCTACTCATGTAATCTCCATCGCGCAGTGCAATCACACGAATCGCTTCAACAGCACCCTCTGTAAAAGGAAGGGTGCAGAGATAATCGGCATAACTTTTGGTGGAGGACATTGCGTTGCCAACTGCCGCTCCAACGCCGGCCACCGCCAGCATTTTGTTATCGTTTTCGTTGTCACCGATTGCCAGCACTTCGTTTTCGCTTATCCCAAGCTGTTTACATAATTCCTGCAATGCAACGGCTTTGTTTACACCTTTTGCTACTATCTCACACCCTTTATCACCATACACAGTGACGGAGTAGAGGTCCTTCACTTCAGCCACCAGATCCAACAGCGTGTCAAATCCGGCACTTCCTGCTTCGGTCATGATATTCAGCTTGTCGGCAGTCTCAACCGGCCAATTAACCGTTGTGATCTCCCGGACTGGCACGGCACGTCCTGCTTCCTTTCGCCTGCGGGTCCACCCGGTCTCTGAAAAGCTATATTCCGTATCCTGCTGAAACATCAGCACCGTAAACCCCTTTGGAACTGCAGCACGCACCAGCTTTTCCAAGTTTGATAAACGGAAAGAACGGCGGTATAAAACTCTTTCCCAGTCACATAGCACCGCGCCGTTGCAGGTCACTATGGGCGCCGTTATCACAAGCTGCCGGGCAAAGCGCTCAACCGCGTAATACGGACGGCCAGTGATAAACGTAAATCGGATCCCTTTTTTTGAAAGCTCTGCGATGGTTTGCACCGCTTCCTCTGAAATAGAAGTATCCGGTCCGAGAAGTGTCCCGTCCAAATCTGTGACGACAAGCCGGATGTTGTGCATATGATTCCCTCCTTATGCAAATACCGATGAGGCGGCATCGGGGAATATACCGTCTCATCGGAATGATTTTATTCGTTGGTTTGTTAGTTTGCTGCGTGGTATTCATCCAAAAGCGCATTGCAGTCGGTGGTAATCTTTTCTACCGTGGCGTCAACCGATCGTTTGCCTTCACAGAACTCCAGCATGGTATCTGTGATCACCTTCTGTACGTCATTGTACACCAAATCCAGCGGTTCCTGCGCATTGGGACTGGCTGCAAGCATTTCATCCAGTGCCACTTTATATTGCGGATGTTCTTCGTAGTATTTTACCATTTCCGGCAGTTCATAAGCTGCAGTATTAACAGGAATATAGCCGGAAGCCTGGGAAAAGGTCATCTGGTTCTCCGGCAGCAAGCAGTACTGTATCACATCCCATGCAGCGTCAACACGGGATTTGTCTCCCCGTTTGAACAAGTTCAGGCAGCTTCCTCCAATGGCCGCGCCGCCGTTGTCATCTGCATTCACCTTGGGCAGATATGCAGTCTGGAAATCAAAGGAATCTCCCACCAGGTCCTTGATCGTCCCCAGACGGGAAGAAGACATGATCAGCATAGCGGACAATCCCTGGGCAAATTCTTCGTTCATGTTATCCTCTACATATTTATAACCGCCGGTCTCTATCACCTTCTGCCATTTTTCAAGGAAGTTTTTCATAGTACCATCTTCGCCGGCCACAATTTTTGTCATAGGTGCTGTCCGGCCTCCTTCCTTATCTCCAAAGAAGCTGTCCGGGCTCTGACTGACCACGAACTGTACCATCTGGTAGCGGCGGATCTGTACGTTCAGGCCATAACGGGTCACGTTACCGGCGTCATCCTTAAGAGTCAGCGCTTTCGTGTATTCAGCCAACTCATCCAGGGTTTTGGGTGGGCCGTCAAAGCCGGCTTCCTTCAATGCATCCGCGTTATAGTATAAAAGCGGAATGGAGTTTGCAAACGGGACGGCAGCCATTTTCCCCTCATAGCTGCACATTCGCTGCATCGCTTCAGGGAAGATGTCTGCAGATACCTCGGATGCAGGATCATTTAAGTACTCGCTCATGTCCACATTCCAATCCAGTTCCATCATGGACGGAATGGTGGACGTCAAGCCGACGTTGATGTCCGGCGCGTTGGCAGTGTCCTTTGTCTGATAGGCAAGCAGCACCTTGTCTGTGCCCTCGTATCCCTGATATACCAGTGATACCTTTATTCCTTTCTCTGAACCACGCGTCTTATTATAGTTGTCAATAATAGACTGCAGCGCTTCTCCCGTTGCTCCGCCGAAGGAATGCCAGAACACAATTTCAATCGGATCTTCTGTGGAGTTTTGCCTGGATTCGGAAGCAGAGTCGGCCCTGGGTGAGCCGGGGTCTGATGCGTTTTTCGGAGTACTGCCGCAAGCAGCCAGACCAGAACTGAGTGCAAGCGCCATGAGTACCGCAAAGGCTCTTTTCATCGTATATCCTCCTTTAATATTATGATGTATGATAAAACCCGGAACAGGTGTTATCCTTTGACTGCGCCGGTCATCATTCCGCCGACAATTCTCTTTTGAAACATAAGAAAAACCAGAATGGATGGAATCAGAATCATGACTGCCGCCGCCATGATTGTCCCGTATCCATAGGAGCTGCCTTCATTGATGTTCAGCATGGTTATGGCTACCTGGGCAGTGCGCATGTCATTGACATTGGTCACAAGGAGAGGCCACAAATAGGTATTCCATGTTCCCACGAAGGAAGAGATGAATACGGTGGCGATAACCGGTGTGCTGGAAGGAAGCAGAATTCTGGCATAGAATGCAAAATTGCCGCATCCATCCACCAGCGCCGCATCCCTCAACGTTTTAGAATAAGTCATGAAATGCTGGCGCATGACGAAGATATTCATTGCGGAAACGAAAAACACAACCATCATGCCGACATATGTATTGATCAGCCTCAATTCTGCAGTAGTAAAGTAATTTTGCACCACCAATACATCGGCCGGAATAATCATGCTGCCAACTACAAGGTAAAATAAGGCTTTTTTGCCTCTGTAATCAAAGAAAGCAAAAGAAAATGCTGCCATACTGGCGGTTACGATACGGACAACACTGGAAACGAAAGCTACAATGAATGAGTTGAACATAAACCGGAAAATATTTGTCTGGGCTAATGCAATGTTATAGTTTCCCAAATAGAAAGATTTTGGGAAAAAGTGAATTTCTTTTGTCAAAACCTCATCCGGCCGCATGAAGGAAATACAGACCGCATAGATTAACGGCGTCATCAGCAAAAGTCCCAATGCAAGGCAAAACAATTGGTATAAAACACTTTCTGCTGCCTTTTTCCGCTTTACGATTGTTTTTCTATCTCCGCCTCTATCAATCATAGTTCACCTTCTTCTTATCTAAAATCAAACTGAAAACCATCATAATTGCAGCTAATATAAAACCGACCATCGTCGCAGCAAATGCTGCATTGTAATTTGTTCCAATGATCGCTTTCCCATAAATATAAGACATGATCGTTTCCGTTGCACCATTAGGCTGTCCTGTCGCGCCGTTGTTGGTGGTCAAAATCAAGGTAAGACTTGCGGTGGTCATTGCATAGGCAATGTCCTTTACTAACAGAAACAGCAACGTGGGGGAAACCAAGGGAATCAGAATCTTACCCAGCAGCTTTATACCCACTGCGCCATCGACCTGTGCACTTTCCAGTACTTCGTCCGAAAGCCCCCGCAAAGCAGAAAAGAGAAAGATAAAATTGTATCCGATATTGGACCAGATCTGGACAATGATCAAGGATAATAATGCGGTTTTAGGATCTGTCAGCCACGATACCGAAATACCGGACAGCTTATTGATGATCCCCATGGAGGGATTATATGCAAGCTGAAAAATCATAGCGATCACAGAGGCCGACACCGCCATGGACAAAGCAAACAATGCTTCATAAGCAATGGATATCCGATGATGTCTGCGAGCCAGCAGTGCCAGTGCAAATCCGAAAACAATGCTGACAGGTACCGTTGTAAAGACATAGATAAATGTGTTCCCCATAGCCCGTAAAAATTTTTCATCCGTCAGCACACGCACATAATTGGCTAAACCAGCAAATTCTTTAATCTCCCGGAATTTATTCACGGTAAATAAACTGAGAATGGCATTTTGAACAAAGGGATAATAGGTGAACAAAAGCAGCATGCTGAAAGCTGGCAAAAGGTACAGATAAGGTTCTATAAAATGAAATACTCTTTTTTTCATTGCGATTCTCCTTACGCCGTTGTGGATTTACTCGTAACATGCAAGTCTTTCAAATAAATCACTCATCAGCTTATCCCGGTTTATGCTGTATACATATCGGATAAACAGACGGCGTTTATCGTTGCTGTAAAAGTTGTCATATTGCATGATTGGACTATGCTCCAGGCGATCCAGCATAAAGTTCTGCCCCAAAAGCCAGCCAATGGCGGCAACATCGGAAATAGGACGGCTCCAGCATCGCTCGCCATTGCATACGCTGGCTTCCTTAGCGGTCTTGTCCAGTATGTAATCACAAAATGCATTTTTTCCCCGCAGCCAGTACTCCATCTCCGGTCCGGTCGTTGTAAAGTGGTCCAGCACGCCGCGTCCGGGAAGCAAAACCAGCGGAACGCCGCTCCCCAGCAACACCCGTGCGGCGGCAACATCCTGTCCCGCGTTAAAGGAAGCGTTGTCGTGCCACTCGAAGCTCATGCCGCCCAGCCATACAACAAAAATACGATCCTTGATTTCCGGATGAAGCAAAAGCGCAGAGGCAATATTGGTACAGGCAGCAATCCCAATCACATAGAGCGGATGCTCCGGCGTATACTGCATGGCCTGCCGGTACAAGGCCTCCGTGGCTGGGGATTCAATCGGCGTTTTCTCATCACGCAAAAAGCCTGGCGCACCCTTATAAACCATGGGTGCAAATTCCTCTCTGTCCAGCATGGTAAGCACATGAAAAACTTCCTCGTAGCTCTTTTTCATACCATCGGCCGGACTTTCTGAATGATGGTTAAAAAACGGTGCGGCGTATATCCCCTTTAACTTCAATCGGTCCTGGTATTGCAGTAAATAGGCGATGGCAAACTGGTCATCCACCTCGTTATAGGGATCGGTGTCCAGTACAACGTCTACGGGGTCCTCCGGTCGTTTCAATCGCAGTATGGACTGTGCATAATCCTCCATGGTATTAGAATTGTTGTCTGTGTAAATATAGGGCTTAGGTGATTTCATCTGGTCTTCCTTCCTTACTATACAAAATGTTGCAAATAAGCAATTATTTTATAGATAAATATGTTTATTTACAATGTTTATATTGTTACATTAATACTTTTTTGTTATTATGTCAATATTTAAATTGGTTTTTTACAATATTTTGTAGGAATATATAGTAAAACTTTACTTTCATATTACACAATAAAAGCATCTGTGAATTTTGAGCATTTGATTTGACATTGGAATAAACCATGATATTATTGTTATATACCAAGTTTTGAAAGGACCTTATTATGGCAAATAAATTGCAGATACGCAGAAAAAAAATACTGGATTTACTTTCACAAGTTCCCATTAGTTCCACACAGCAGTTGGCTGAATCAACGGATGTTTCCACCGAAACCATGCGTAAAGATCTGGATGCTTTGGCTGAAGAAGGCCGGATCATCAAAGTTCATGGCGGAGTGGCTTTAGCCAACATAGCAAGCGAGATACCGTTTGACCTGCGTGCAAAAGAGAATGTGGACTTAAAAATAAAAATTGCCACGGCCGCCGCAAGGCTGGTGGAAAAAGGCGATGCCATCTTAATGGAAAACTGCACCACCAACCTGGAGCTGGCAAAGGTATTGGCACAGGATCCGGAACTGCTTCAAACCCTTGTTGTCGTAACCAATTCCTTTGCGATTGCTTCCCTGTTTAATTCCGGAGGTTTGTGCCAGAGACTTTTCTTTTTAGGTGGCTGGGTAAGTCCTCAAGAGCATGCCACACACGGTTACCAGACGACGAAAATGATGCAGGAAGTACATGTGAACAAAGCATTCATCAGTGGTGCGGCTATTAGTGATCAGCTCATGATTACCGGTTACTACGATGATGACGTTGCTTTTCAAAAGACTGCTATGCAATGTGCAGATGAAATCATTTTGATGCTGGACAGCAGCAAATTTGGGAAAAATGCGCTATTGACGGTTGCACATCTGTCTGACATGGATTATCTGGTTACCAATAAATCTTTTCCGAAAGAGCAAATCAAGGAAATTACTGGGATGAACGTCTCATATATTCTTGCACAATAAATAAAACGGCCGTCAGAGAGAAATCTGACGGTCGTTTTAACAATGTGAGATAACATTTACAGGCATGGTAAGGGCCTCAGTTTAAAACTGCGGCCTCTTCTTTGCTGAAATGTATTTACCCTTCATTAATGATCCTCAAGGTTCTAAGCTGCTTTCTTTTGATAGCTTATTATAAGCGTTGCAAAAACTACAAGCACACATCCTGCAGCTTGATACATACTGATTGATTCTTTTAATACGGTGACAGAAAACAATGTTGAACTTATTGGAATAATACCTGCAAATGCTGCAATGGTATAACCGCTGCACCTTTTTGCCCCTGCGAACATAAACGCAAAGGCAACGATTGTAACAATGCTGCCATACCATAAGAAGGCAATCCAGCCGCTGACCGGCAGCGCTGCGATTGCTTCCCAGGGCTGTTCCAGCAAGGCGGGAATAAGGCATAGTACCATAGCGCAAATACTTACAAATCCAGCGTGGACCAATGGGGGCAGTGTTTCATCACCATTTACACCCATATGGATTTTTCTTGAAAACGTTGTAAAAAGTGATTCACAAGATGCCGCACATAATACACAGATTGCCCCGATTGGCTGAAAACTTTCAAGCGTTGTCTCAAATGGAAAACCTTGTACCAACAGTACACCGGCAAATGTTATAAGAATGCCTATCACCGTGCGTAAGCTTAAATACTCGTGCAGCATCATCCATGTGAGCAATGCAGTGATTGCCGGCGTGGCCCCAGTTATAATCCCTGCTTCTGCAGCCCCAATATATTGCAATCCTGTTGTTAAAAACACCCGGAAAAGAAAACTGCCAAACATAGCCTGCAGCACAATGACCGACCAGGTTTTTCCTGACAGACACTTTGCTATCGCATACATGTTCTTACCGCAAAACAATACCGCAGTTAAGGATGCGAATACCAGGCTTAAAAATGTGGTGGTAAAAGCCGGAAGATATGCGGATATAAAACCAGCGGCAATCACCGAAGAACCAGCCAAAATAAATGCGATCGATAAATATAATCTCCCCATGCCGGCCTCAATAAACATTTATGGATTGTACTTCCACACCTGGAATCGCTTGCGACAGATAGGAAGATATTGTTTTTAAGTGCCCATGAATTAACGGTTCGGTCACGCCTTCAACCCCGTATACGAAATAGAGAGCATGTTGAGTAGCTTCTGTTATTCTAGTCCTGTAATCTTGTCCATTCATTATGCTTGATAGTATCCCTTTTTCATCATATAAGTACAGATCGTTTTTTATAAGCTGCTGTTCTTTCCCGGATAAACCTTTATAATTCAATGGTTCTGTGGCGGTATTCACTGTCAGATCACCTTCCATCGATTCTAAATCGTGTCCGGCAGTAAGCAGTAAATTTTTCACCTCGGCTGAAAACATGGCTTCTACGGGTACGCCGACAGGCGGGATACTTTTACCCTTTAGCAGAACCGACTCTAACTGCCCCAATACATGATAGGTTTTATTATAACGCTTGTAGTAGGCCGCATAATGACAAAGTGGTTCTTTTGTCACGGCAGATCCGCGCTCATAACCAGAGTTATTTAACTTCATCTGCTCTATTTCTGTTGCTATTATGTTATCCATAACAGCACGTTCCATCGGCGAACATAGACCCTTAACGATCATCATGCCGAACTTCGCTTCTGGAAAAGTGCTTTTCACAGAGGGAGATATTTTTATCATTTTCTTTCCGTCCTTTCCTTTTTGCAATGGTATGTGCTATAATTCTATCATCTGGAAAGTGGTCTTGAAAGTTCCACTTTTCATCTTATTTTATAGAACCACTTTTGAAAGGAATGATTGGAATGTGGATCACGATTGACCGACAAAGCCAGCTTACACTTGCCCGCCAAATTTATAAACAAATCTGTCAAATGATTTTAAGCGGCACACTGGAATCCGGGCACCGGCTTCCCTCTACAAGAAAATTATCTTCTGATTTATCTGTCTCCAGAAATACTGTAATTGAAGCTTATAGCCAGCTTATTGCAGAGGGATATTTAAATACTTATAAAGGTTCAGGTACAGTTGTCGCAGAAGGTTTACACGTTTTAGATATTAGGGTATCTTTTAATCAAAGCCCTGCACCAAGGCAGGATAAAGGACCGCTGCCAAAGGAAATGATTGACTTCCGAACCGGAATACCGGCGCTCGAATACTTCCCCCGTAAGGAATGGGGCAATCTCTATCGGGAATTATGCAGCCAAATCTCTGCCTGGGCTTTCGGCTATAGCAGTACATCCGGAGTATGGGAGTTAAGAGTAACAATCGCCCAATACTTATATCGGACAAGGGGCCTGTCATGCGACCCTGCCCAGATCATGATTACCTCCGGTTCAACGCAAGGCTTATCGTTGATTTCCCATGTGTTAAAGGACAAGCAAAAAGTGGTCTTAATAGAAGATCCTTCCCATACAGGACTGCGGAAGGTTATTACAACGGCGGGATGCTTGATCGAAGGCATTTCCGTAGATGACAAAGGGTTGCGCACAGAATTGCTGGATATCCCAAGGCAGGTCTCATTTATTTATACCACGCCATCCCATCAGTACCCCATGGGGAGTATTCTGCCTATTCAAAGGCGGCTGGACTTAGTCCGGTATGCCGAACAAAATAACTGTTATATTGTAGAAGATGATTATGACAGCGAATTTCGATACGAAGGACAGCCTGTAAGCTCTCTTTACGAATTAAATCCGGAACGGGTGATTTATCTCGGCTCGTTCAGTAAGATACTTGCCCCCGCATTCCGGTTGGGATTTATGATTTTGCCTAAAAAGCTAATCTCTCCGTGTAAAAAGCTGAAAATGTATTCCGATGTCCATACGGATGCATTGGGACAATACACATTGGCAAAATTCATACAAAACGGCGGTTTTGAAAAGCACATATGGAAAATGAAAAAGCAGTATGGCAGAAACCGCAGTCTGCTCCTTGCTGAACTGTCAAAACATTTTCCCGGCCAGTATGAAGTTTTAGGACACGCTACGGGCTTACACCTTGTTGTACAATTCCATAACAAAATATTTACTGATAAAACAATTAATGCAATAGCCGATAATGGCGTGCGTATCTATCGAACAGGGAATTTTTATCTGAAAGAAAATCATGAGCGCAACAATGAAATCATTTTGGGGTATTCCCATTTGTCCTCTGAAGAGATCGCAAAGGGGGTTAAAATTATCAGTGACATTATTTCATAGACGGCAAAGATACGGGATACCGGAAACTCAATTCCATTGCTCAGACAACAAGAACTCGCGTATATTCATGTGTATCATACCGTCTCTGCTCATATCAAATTCATCATAAAGAGGGCACCCCTCAGTCATTTCACGACTTTTGGGATACCCTCTCCATTTATCTATTCTCATAAAATTATATGATCGAATGCAAAAACCCTTTTCCATAATCGTATGGCCGGGCTAAAAAGCAGTCCCTTTATCTTCACTTGCGTTTCAGGTTCAGACAACCCATATTATAATGACATTGCCGAATACTCATCTACTGGTGTATTATACAAATTCACGTCAAGCTCTGATGTCAGCCTTGCTGTTACGAGGCCAGCCAGCATAGCATCATTCACATTCAAAGCGGTCCGTCCCATGTCAATTAAAGGCTCCACTGATATTAACAGTCCAGCCAGGCCCACAGGCAGATTCATAGCGGATAAAACCATCAACGCGGCAAATGTCGCACCGCCGCCGACCCCGGCAATGCCAAAGGAGCTGATTGCAACGATAATTGACAGTTTTGCAATGAAGCCAATACTCATAGGGTCGATACCAACCGCAGGGGCGATCATGACAGCAAGCATAGCGGGATAAACGCCTGCGCAGCCATTCTGGCCAATTGTTGTTCCGAAAGATGCGGCAAAGTTGGCAATACTATCAGGAATACCAAGTTTCTTAGTCTGTGTTTCAATCGTTAAGGGCAGTGTACCCGCACTGGATCTTGACGTAAACGCAATGGTAAGGGTTGGAAAGGCCTTCTTGATGTACGTTGCCGGATTCAATTTCATCAGCAGGATAATCAAAAAATGTATGGCAAACATGACAATCAATGCGACATAGTTTGCAATCACAAACTTAGACAGGGCAATAATGCCTGCTATGTTCGTTGTCGCAATTGTCTTTGTCATAAGTCCCAGAATGCCATACGGCGTCAATCTCAGTATAAAAGTTACCATCCGCATAACTACGGCATAGAGGGAATTAATGATTTTTAAGAAAGTTTCAGCTTCTTCCGGTTTTTTCTTTCGTATTCCCAATGCGGATACGCCAAGAAATGCGGAAAAGATGACCACTGCTATGGTAGAGGTAGCCCTGTCGCCGGTCATATCCTGGAAGGGATTCTGGGGGATAAAGCTCAATATCTGCTGCGGTATCGTCTGATCCTGGACGGATGAAACTTTTCCTTCAAGATACTCGGCCCGGTCTGTCTCCGCCTGGCCCACGGTTATTTCTTCCGCTGTCAGATGAAAGGTATTTGCGGTTGCAATACCCACCAAAGCGGAAATGAATACAGTCAGCAGTAATGTTGCCAGCACATATGTACTGATTTTCCCCAAACTTGTATGGGACTTCAGATTAACGATGGCCGATATAATGGAGACCATAATGAGGGGAATAACAATCATTTTCAAAAGATTCACATAACCAGTACCGATAATGGATATCCAATCCAACGAAGTTTTAAGCACCGGGCTGTCAGATGCAAAAGCAAGCTGCATGATACTGCCTACTACAATTCCCATAAACAGAGCAGAAAATACTCTCTTAGCAAACGATATATGCCTCTTCTGCATATAGTAAAGAATTCCGACAAGCACAAGAATCACGGCGATTATAACCAAAGTCCATAACAAATCCATACATTTTCCTCCTTAAAAACCACACATATTGAACACTGCAGTATCAGAAATTTGTTTGCATAGTAACGGGGAGTGATTGTGAAACTACTGAAATCTTTCATGGTACGATGAATCCACGGCGGCTTTGGAACTGTTACGGCCTTAAATATCCCTAACCCCAAACACCCCCGGATTGATAAAGTATATTCACAAGGAACAACCTTAATGATACGGTTTTTTGATGATTTCAACCGACCTTACTCTACATAACATATATGTTTAGTATGTTAACATTATGCACTGAATTTGTCAATTTATTTTTACTTGATTTTAAGCCATTGCGGATGCGCAAAAACGGAGTGCATCCTGCATATGCACTCCGTTCTCCTGCCAGATACCGGTATAACTTCTGCCGGGCTATCTGACATATGCTTCTAAAACCTTAACCTCTTCATGTTCACTTTTTCCAGATGGAACCATTGTTACGGAGGATACACCTGCCGGAATAATGAATGTTTCGGCATAGTGAACAATATAGGGCTGAAATTCATTACAGGGGGAATAAACGGTAATCTCATCGCCTTCCACCAAATTCAGCATTCTGACATTATTATCGATCTCCAATGTGACTGGCCTGGCAAATGTATGACGGTGAGTCTCTATAAACTCCAATGGATGAAGTCCTGTTTTTTCATTAAGATACCCCTCTTCCCTGTGAACCGTTTTAAACTGGTTTACCAGCTCATTCATTACAAACTCTGTATTATAGCTGGAATTGAGGACCTGTTTTCCCTCGTCTATATAAATAGGCCTTGGAAGACCATCTAACCCCAGTCTGTCCCAATCCCAAAGCTTAAATGTGAAAATATAGGCAGAAGAGCTTATTTCCAATACCATACAGCCGGAACCTGAACAGTGAACCGTGCCCGGAGGGATCAATATATGGTCATGGGGCTTCACGTCAATGATATTGACATATTTTTCAGCAGCAAAGGATTTCTCCCCCCTTTGTGCTTCTTTTAATTCCGAAAACATATCGTTGATATCCGCATCATTCTGCACACCTAAATATATCTTTGCATTTTCTCCGGCATCAAGAATATAATAGCTCTCCTCCTGAGTAAAGGGCATCCCGTAATTTTCTTTTATATAATCAGCAGTAGGATGGACCTGAAGGCTTAAGTTTTCCCCTTCCACCGTATCCAAAAAATCAAACCGAATGGGAAACTCAGCGCCAAAGCGGGCATAAACCCGGTCACCGAGAAGCTCTATGGGATGGGAAAGCGTGATGTTCATTGCCGGACATTCAAAGATATTTTCTCCGATTCCAAAAAGAACAGAATTTTCCTCGGGAACACCGTCGAAGCTCCAGGCATAATTCTTTTCACTGCGGTCTAAATCGCATACCTCTTTCATCCACTGGCCTCCCCACACTCCTGGATCAAAATACGGTACGGTGCGGAACGGACGCCTGACAGCCTGGCTCATGGCTTCTTGAAACGCCCCCTTTGTAATCATGGCCGGCGCATTGCTTTTATTGGTATCAAGCCAGTAATCCGGCTTTGAAAACAGACCGCGTTTATGCTTATCGGCAATTCTCCATTCAATAAAATAGCCTCTTTTGTATTTTCCCAAATTATCCTCGTCATAATTTGTCTGCTTAAAGTTCGGCATTCCCTTTCTGTAACGAAGCTGAATTTCCCAGCGGCTCAAATCCGCATAAATGAGAATATCCCCCCGTGATATCAGGCTTGCACCGAATCCATAGACAAGAACTCTTTTATCCTTTGCTCCTTCCAGCCTCTTTTGCATCTCTTTGAGCGCCTTCTCATCTACAAAGTCTAACATTTTTCCATAATACATAACCCCCATTACCCTGTCATCCGTTAAATGAGGCATCATCATCTTTGTAAGTGTCTGCCCGTCATAGAAAATATCATCACTATGTAAAACAAGCTCCGGGGCCAACTCTTTCTCCAGATTTTTAAGAACCTCTTCCTCATCTACACCGGGATAACAATCTACCACGTATACTTTTCCCTTGCGGGAAAGCAGTTCTTTTCCTATTTCCCCATAGGAGGTGAAAATTTCCTTATCAAACCCATTTAAAGGAATCACAGGATATTTATCATAATTTGAAATTCTGCTTTTATGCTTCAATTCATTACCCCTTTGTTATTAATTTTAAAATTCAGTGAATGTCATCATTTAAAAAACTCAAAAAGTTCAATACTTCCTCTTTGCCTTCCAGGGCGAAAAGCTTCCTTCTGAATTCCTCATCCATCAGCTTTCTGGCAAGCGCCGCTAAAATTTTCAAATGGTGATCACTATGATTCGCTGCTGGGTTGGCGATTCCGAATATTACCTCAATATTGTCATCCCTTCCCCATGAAATCTTATTGGAGAGCTTAATAAATACAAGAGACGGCTCACACACGTGCTGTGAATGGGCATGGGGCACCGCCACGCCAAGGCCTTAGGAGGTGGAAAGCTCCTCCTCCCTCTTTAAAATATCATGAATCAGGCCTTCCCTATCGTCCGTCCGCTTGTCTTTATACAGCATCTCTGCTATCTTATGTATCACCGCATCTTTATTTTCAAGCTCAGCCTGAACCTGAATCAAGTTTTCATTAATTAAACTCATCTCTTTCTCCTCCCGCTCAATGGTATATTTATTCCACGTCCGGATTCTTCCTTGTCAAAACATATATAATCCCCACGGCAACGGCGGTACCGATGAAAAAGCTGAGAAGATACAAGGGGATATTGCTCACAAGCGGAAGAGTCTCCAGTCCTCCTATGGGGGCCGCAAGTGTAATTCCAAGTGCGGCAGTGAGCGCTCCTGTTACACCGGCACCGATGCACAAAGCCGGCAGAATCTGCTTGGGCTTATCCATAACATAAGGAATCGCACCTTCTACAAAAAAGCTGAGTCCCATAATATAAGCGCTTATTTTCGCATCCCGCAGATGGGGTTCAAACTTCTTTGGGAAAAGTGTGGCTGCCACCGCGCAGCTGGTACTTACAACCATTGCACTGCACCCGCATGCCGCCATAATCACACTGGGAACAGCCGATCCGTCTGCGGCTGTTAAGGTCGCCACAGAGAAAAAATAAGCCGTCTTGTTAATTGGGCCTCCAAGGTCTAATGCAAGCATAACGCCTATGACTGCCCCAAGGATTGCTACATTTACTCCGCTTATACTGTTAAGGAAATTCGTAAGTCCTGTATTAATGGGCGCAACAATAAGATTTACCCCTGTTGCCGCTAACGCGGCGATCGCAAGCCCAGCCAATGGATAGATCAGCAGGGTTTTTATGCCTTCTAAGGATCGGGGAAGTTTTACAAAACATTTTTTAAGCAGAAGAATTACATATCCGCTTATAAAACCGGCCGCAATGGCACCCAGAAAGCCTGTCCCGCTGTCTCTCGCAAGAGTTCCCGTAACCATACCGATTAAAATAGCCGGACGGTCTGCAATGGAATATGCGATATATGCAGCCATGATCGGGAACATATAATTCATTCCAATGCCTCCTATTTTAAGGAGCCATGCGGATACTACAGTAGAAGAACCAAAGGTATCCGCTGCGGAATTGCCTACATCGAGCAGGAATGCAAAAGCGGTCATAATTCCACCTGCAATAACAAAAGGTAAGAAATAAGATACTCCTGACATTAAATGCTTATAGAATTTTTTCATATTTGTCTACCCCTTATAAATTTCTACATGATTGTTTTCAATTTTCTCAAATATCTTTCCTGCATTTCTCACTGCTTCTGTAACCGAGGTTTCAATCAAAGGCTTTCCGATGAAACGGTCTGTTTCCACCAATGTGTCAGCCGCAATAATCACACAGTCAGCATTTTTGATGTCGGTTTCATCAAGTCGGTTTTCTACCCCTCCAGCACCGTTAGTTTCAATTTTCATCTCATAACCCAATTTTTTCCCGTACCTCTCCAAGCTTTCTGCTGCCATATAAGTATGGGCAATTCCAGCCGGACAGGCGCAAACACCAATAATTTTTTTCATAAAAAACCTTTCCTTTCCTTCACTTTTTTATTTTTATAATTCTTAGCTCCCCATTTGCCATATCCGGAAGTTCCCGGGATACTTCATGATGTTCCAGCTCCTCCAGCATATCCGTAAGATAAACTTTTTTATTTTCCCCGTATCCTTTGATCCCGCCTCCTTTTGAAGATTGGATCTTATTATTATAAATTCTTAAAATATAGCTTTCAGAGAAGTCCGACTTTACAATGGTTCCAAAGCTTCCATCCAAGTGATCCAGCTCTACGAATTCATAGCTTCTCGGCAGCGTTCTGCTCAAAGGATTCGTAGGAAAGTAAGAAATAGGGTAGATGGATTTATCAAAATCCTGCTTCTGGTAATAAGAAGCTTCGCAGGCATATTCAATATAGGCATTCGTAATCTTATTCGCATCAAATTCTTTTTCAAAGGAAAGAGCAAGCTCGAATTTGTTTTTCTTTTTCATCTGGGATTCAGGAGTAGAGAATACCATATAATCAAGCCCGCTTGGCCTTCCAGGACGCCTGTTTAAATCAGGATATCCCAATGCGCCGTATGAACGGAAAAGAGGCACTGCAATATCGGAAAAATTATCGCCTATAAACTCATATTCTTTGCTGCTTCTCGTGAATACGCTGGTGGTATAATTTTCATTTACCATGGATACATGGTTAAGCAAAGGGAACGTGGGACTGGGTTCCTCAAACCAGTTTTCTTCCTTCCATATTTTAAGCTCCTTCGGGTTTGTTTCTCGTTTGATATATCCGTATTGTGTTCCCCCATAGGAATACTCATTCCCGCTTGTCCCTTTAAATACCAGCCTTACACGGTGCTGTTCTGATTCATTGTCTATTTCTCCGCTTATTTCAATCAAATCGCTTCCTTTCTTTAAAGCAATTTGTATGGAGTAAGGCATATCCTTATCGCTAATTTCATTTCTGCGTTTGGATAAATCAGACGGTACTCTCATGCTCCCTCTGATGCTCATTATGCTTACTTCTTTAGCAATACGATATTCCACCTGGGAATCAACCATATAATCGTGGAGGATTAAGTCATGGTCAGGATATGAATAATCAAAGCTATCCCCTTCGTCTCCTGATTCTTCCAGATAAATTGTCCTCTCAAGCTTTATGTTTAGCTTTTTGTCATAAATAACGATTCCATCCTGATTCCGGTATATCTTATATCTGCTGTTTTCTATAAAACGGTCGTAATGGGAGAACCGATTCAGACAGGCTTCCTCTGTTTCAACAACATCAAAGGTTTTATAGGAAATACCATGGAACTCATTGGTCTCCAAAACAATATCCGTTTCATAATAAAATTTACCTGGATCAATCAGTTGTGCATCCTTACGAAGCACGCCGCAGTTTTTTCTCCTGCTGTCTATCACCGTAAAGGAAAGATTTTCACCATTTTCATCATGGATCTTAAAATTTGGAGTCTTAGTCAGTATTTTAATCTCGTTTATGATGCTTCTTTTCTTTGGCAATGTATGAAATATAACAAGTGGATACGGCTTTCTTTCCCCATCCTCTAAGGAAATGGAAACCAGCTTCATCAAATAATACTTCATAGATACTGCCAGATTGAGAGCATTTTTCGTTTCTCTTTCAATATAAGCATTGGTTTCATCCGTAAGGTTCGCGGAGGAATGCGTCTGGCATTTAACAAGAGTTTCCCACGCCCTGTCAATCAGTCCGTGATCGTACTCAATACCAAGGGAATCCAGCATTGACATCATTGGCTGAAGTTCATAGGTAAGAATTCTTTCACATCGGTCCTGTAGCCCTTTAATATCTGCTCTTGCAGAAAATATGGATTTGTGGACCCTGTGGTATTGGGTAGAAAAAAGTTCATGTTCGTGTATTTTTAAATTTTCACCCTTTTTTCTAACCTGTTTGATAAAGTCCTCCCATGTAGTAAGCCTAAACTCAATATCAGACTGTTTATCGTTATATTCTTTTATTTTTTCCGGAATATTTAGAATTGCAGGGTTCTGGTCAAAGCCCAGCGGAAATACAAATTCATGTTCAACAGTGGAAAATTTCAAAAGACGGTCGATTAAGCTTCCGACACTAATTTTATTGTAGTCTCTGGCACCTTCTTCAAATAAAATCCCTTCTTTGAACGCGTAACAGCCATATCCATAACCGGAAAGCATGGTGCAGACTAAAAGCTCGCTTCCATCATTTGATTTCATATAAAATTCACTTCCAAGTCCGTAGGATTCCCCTACCCCTCTGGTGATTACAAAATCCCTGATTCCAAACTTATTAAATATTTTAGGGAAGTCAAAGGAATGGCCAAAGGAATCCGGAAGATAAGCGATTTTTGATATTTTTCCCAGCTTTCTTGCCGTCTTCATTCCTATTCTTAAATTATTTACTACGGATTCCCCGCTTGAAATAAAACAGTCAAGCTGAGAATTGAAAGGCCCAATGATAAGCTTTCCGCTTTTTACAAGCTCCCTGATACAGGCCTCATCCTCCGGGTGCATACTTAGATACTCATCAATGGGCGCCGTTTGCCCATCCATAAAGAAATTTTCAACGCTGCCCTCCTTAAAGCCCCTGAGTAATTCCCTCATATTGTAGCTGAACTGGACGGCTGCATCCTGAGCGGTAAAATACCAGATTAAATCCCAATGAGTGTGATGAATACAATGAGCAATTTTTTTAGACACCTTGCATACCCCTTTCTTAAATTCATTCGTCTGTTATTGAATCATGTAATGACATCATAATGTTATAACATTTGATTACAAAAAGGACTGCGTCCTTTATGGCTCCATGTAATTCACATAATATCGATACTCGCTGCCAATATAAAAACATTCCGAGTATTCCTGAAATGATTTTCCCACATCAATATCTTTTGTATATCTGACACGCTTTAAAATAGGTGTGCATTGATCAACGCTTAAAATTTTCATAAGCTCGTTATCCGGAAGCACAGCTTCAACATATTCATTGATAGAGTTTACAACAATTCCAAAACTATTCAGATATTCATAAAAAGAACCATAATAATCCTTGCTATCAACGGAGTACTTTTCATTGCATAAAAAGTACGTATCAAAAAAAGCAAACGCACCTTCATGGGTTCCAAATACACGCCGCAGATTCATCACAGGTTCATTGATTTTCGTATTCAGAAAATTAGCAATCTTCCGGCTGGCAGGTATTTTCTGTATGGCAGCGTTTAATGTATAAGCTTCTTTTCCCAGGCCAGTCATTTCTTGTGTAAAGCTCTTAACCGGAGTTAAGTTTCCCTGCTCATCTATTTTACGGACAAAGGTACCGACTGCACGCTGACGGTACAAAAGCCCCTCCTGGACCAGAAGATCAATTGCCTTTCTGACCGTAATGCGGCTCACATTATAGATTTCACACAGCTCCATCTCCGTTGGTATCTGCTCATCTACCTTCCACTCATCTGTAAAGATTTTAAAGCGTAAATCATTAGAAACTTCTGCATAAAGGGGTAATTTATTAATATTCATAGACACTTGTCCTCTCCATTGGCACGAATATTCTATTAATTAAATGCTAATGTATTGTTTGTTATAATGATATCACATTGTCGATTCATAGTCAAGATATGAATATAGATGTTTCTAATAATTCTATCGGTAAAAATGTTGTAAGCGGTTAGCAGATAGATACTGCATAATTACTATTGATTGCCGTAGAAGAATATAAAAAATCAAATCAAGCGGAATAATCAGGCAAGCTATGCTCTATTAAATAAATCATCTACCAGAGCGCAGCTTCATTTTCATTTAGCAATTAAGTTTGGAACGGGATTGCAACCGTTTTATTTCAAACATAAAAAAGACGGACTACCGTCCGCCGTTTCTTAAAAGCCTTCCTTCTAATCCTTATAGTTCTCTTGAAACAACTCCATATATACGACGCCCGGTCCGAATGATTCTTCCGGCTTCTAATTTCTCTCTAAAAAGCACCAGTACTAAAATAAAGTATGTGAATAAAGCTGTCAATCCAATCATTGATAAAAGGTAAACCATTCCTTTATAAATGCGCATTCTTTCTCCTTTTTTTAAAGCGAAGACTATCATATTTTTACAATTTCATATTTCAGCTTATTATAACAATCTCCTCCAACATGCGCATCAGTTCTAAAGCGCTCCTAAAATTCACATATTTTTTCTTCGTCAGCTTTCCAATCACTCTTCCCTGTATACTGGCGTTCTGGCGAAACTCTATTTTAACTATTAATGTTTCTTTAGCCAGATGAGCCCGGGAACCCAGTGTCTTACTATCCTGCAGCTGAATTTTTGCCTTTACCGGCAGTATGTTTTTCTCTCTGGTCCTGTTTGCATATTTTTCTGACATTTTTTTATTAAGAAACCTGGGATTAGTGGTTGGCTGGGGAGTCCCGACCCAGTCGCAAATTTCATCCAATTTTAAGATCAAATCGCCTACGCCGAAAAACCGGACAGGTCCATCTATGTAACAGTTAAGAATTTCACCACATAAATTTCCATCTTTTTCTTCATGAAAACAAATAAGCATTGTACTGATGCGGTCCGTTTCAGTTATGCTTTGACAGACGTTCTGTATTTCTTCGATTTCTATCATACTCTTTTTGTCCTTTTTTTATATCATAGCTTATCAGGTTCCTACCAAGAAAGGAGAGTGTCAGTGACAACACGCTCTCTTACCATACCGTTTATGGATTCGCTTATATAGATTCCGGTACTATAACCACTATGGTTGTATTTTATAATAATATAGGAAATTTTTGCTTTAATCTGTCCTTAATCCGCTTTTTTTTGTTCCTAATTTTAAAAACAACATCTGTATCAGCAGGAATGACAAAAGCCGCAGTTTAAGACTGCGGCCTTTACTTCGTTGCTTCGTTTCCTTATCACAAATCGGATAACTTGAAAATTTCTTCTGTCTTTATAACATGTGCAAAAAGACCATCCAATGAGGCCATAAAAACATTATGAACTGTTTCAGCGGGAATCGTATTCTGATTATATATCAGGTCTTTCGTAGCACATGCATCTTCCAGCAATGTGACCTTTAATCCAAAGTCCATACAAGCTCTAGTAGTCGTATCGATGCACATATGACTCATCATTCCGCATATGATCAGCTCTGATATTCCCTTTTCTTGTAAGACAGATGAAAGATTTGTATTCAGAAAGCTGTTTGGAGCATGTTTTACGATCAGCGTTTCATTATCCAATGGGGTCAGATTCTTATGAATCGAAACACCGGCCGTATCTGGTAGAAAAAAGGCTGCGCCGGCACGAGTATTTATGTGCTGGACATGAATAATGGGCAGTCCTTTTTCCCGGAATAGCTTTAACACTTTTTCTATATTCATTAGAGCTTTGTGTGAATTGTATAACTCTGATTTGCCACCTTCAAAATAATCATTCTGAACATCAATAATAAGTAATGCTTTCATCAATTAATCAACTCCTGCCAATATAATTATAGTTTTCCATGTTATATCTGGACTATTTAGATACCTGCCGTCTTACTTCCAAAACAAAATCGAGGGGTCATTCTTTTGCACATAGCCGCTTTCCTTGGCGGGATAACCAAAAATTATCGGTGCAATGATTGTATAGTTATGGGGTACTCCTAGCCGTTCTTTTATAATTGGATCATTAAGAAACGTTTGGGCAAATCCGATCCAGCATGTTCCCAATCCCATGGAATGCGCCATCAGCATAACATTTTGTGCCGCAAGAGTACAATCGCCTGTAGGGTTCGGGCCTTCTTGTTTTGCGTAAATGGTCAGTAAGGCAGGCGCATTATAAAAAATATTAAACTCAGGATCATTAAATGTGGCTCGATAGCTTTCCAAATAAGGCCGTGATTCCAATGTATCTAGCAAATACTCCTTTGCCTCATCGGATAACTGCTGCAGCAAAGTCCTATCCTGAATTACGGAAAATGCCCAAGGCTGTATATTCATGGCACTTGGTGCGTTTATACCGGCGTAAATTAATTCGTTAATGATCTCATCATTAACGAATTTAGATTTATAATTACGGGTAGATCGACGTGTATAGATTGCTTCTTTTAATTCCATTGGTATACTCCTTTCCTGACTTTTATGGTATCAATATATATATTACCGTATCCAGCCATAATCGGATCGTTATTGTAACGAACAGAATGTTCATTGTCCCTAATTTACCCCAGCTCATGCCGAAATTATCCATTTGGTCAATTGCAATCCGAGCTTCCCGTTTTGTAATCGAGTTTCACAGTTTGAAAT
>NZ_DAMAUN010000064.1:0-35924 GCF_032078915.1 Lacrimispora sp.
GGTGGACTAGGGACTTTCACCCATTAGAACGTGCGCCCGCTGGGCACACTACAAAGAACCGCCTTTAAAATAATTTTAAAGGCGGTCATCATGCTTAAAAAGTCATATATTCGTTGTTCAATTGTCGTTTGTTATTTCTCCAGGGATCTCCACCGGAAGTTTGGTACGACATCAGACCATTTCTCAATTCCTATGATGGATTTGGCAAACTCCGTTGACTCCAGCGTGTATTTCTTTTTATCAATATCTCTGAATACCTGCCAGATTTTACGGCGCCTGGTCGCTACAATGTCGTCTCCCCGGTCCATGGAACATTCCCAAAGCCCGAAGGATAAACCGCTCCTCACTTCCAGAGGGGCATCCACCTGACGGCTTAATATATACGCATCAATATAAGGATTGCTGTCAACCATGTAATAGGAATACGCATAAGCGGCAGCCTGAATCTGAGCGACATTGCCTCTTGTCTGGCTTGTTGCCGTAAATCCCTGTTCTGTCAGAATGATGTGACGCACATGGCCGGTCGGGGATTTTAAAGAATCCTGAGCCATGTAATCCGTCAGAGTGGTAAGGTTTTTAAAGTTAATAACCGGAGAGTTAAAATCATTGGTGATCAATCCGGTCTGCTCATCATCCCAGAACTCCGGCTCTGTCATGGGACAGGGATACGGATGATAGGACAGTCCCCAATCCATCTGCCCCTGTTCATTGGCAATGGCATTAAAGGTATCTACAATCGCTCTTCCGCCGTACTTCAGCTTGTTATCAATCTCATTGTTCCAATTATAATCCAGGGAGTAATATACCCGGTCATTGGCACTGGTACTCTTAATGGCTGTGTAGAAAATCCGGAAAGCATCCTGGTAAGCCTGGACGTAACTGTTAATATCCCTTTCCCCCAGATGATTCCACTGCTGGTTGTTGATCTCATTTCCAATGATCCAGTTTGATATCTTTCCATGGTTTGGATTAGAACCGCTGTACCGCTCTGCCAGGAAAGCAGCAATGGCTCTGGTCTGGTCCAGCCCCTCCTGGGTCGCCGGATTAAACATGTAGTAAAATGCATTGGCATTTTTCTTTGTTCCAGGATAGATCAGATTCGGTTCGGCGTCATTCCAGCCATTTAATATAATGGCGGTTACCGTCATCCCTTTCCCGGATAAAGCGCTGATCGTCTCGTCATAGCTTGTAATGGCATTCTTATCAAAATGATAGGTCTTTCCATCGTACTGGTAATCAATTCCCTGGCCCAGGATCTGATGAAAAGAGATATTGGTGGCTACGTGCTTCACACCTAATTCAAAGGCATCCCCCAGCATGTTAAGCTGAATGTTTAAGCCCTTCTTGGTAAGAGGATCATTAAATGGCTGGGTATTTGCAGCAACCATTTCAGGGTTTGTAATATAATGAGGTTTGCTGATTTCAATATATTTTGTTCCATCCCATACAGCAATGACGAATTTGCTGTAAAGTCTGTCCTGGACCGTATTACGGTTCAATGGAAATGTAAAAGTAACTTTGTTTCCCGGCGCTGCGGAAGCCGCATAATCCGTCCTGCCGTCAAGATTGTTCTGGTAAGGCTGAAGCTCCACTAAGTAGAGGACGCCATCCGTTCCTCCCATATCAGCATTGCTTTCTGCCTGAACCGTCACGCTGTTCTTATCAGAATTGACCAGACAGGACTGAATTGTTGCCTGTACACCGGCCGCGCCTACATCTGCCAGCGCAACAAAGGCAGAAGCACAGCATAAAAATGCAGCGGTAAAAAGCCCAGTCATGACCCTGCCTATATTTATTTCCTTCATCTTCGCATCCCTCCATGTTGTCTTAATCAGGTTCCATACAATAATAACCAATTTCCCTGCTTTTTACAATAACGTTTTTATTACGTATTCGTAAAAAAACCGTAAGGACCGGGTAACTTTTTTATAATAATGCTTTTAAGCTGCTCATCAAATACCCGCCGCATTACAGTTAAAATATCAAAAGTTCAACAGATTACTTGACAAATGAATCATCACCTGCTAGACTGATAATCAAATTATCGGTAATTTAATTATCAGCTTTACAGCAGGAGGTAAAACAGACAGATGTCCAAACCTGATCGTTCCATTGATCCCCGCATTTTAACCAGCGCAAAAAAAGTATTTTTGACCCATGGGTTTCAGAATGCATCCTTAAAGGAAATATGCGAGGATGCCGGCATCACCACCGGCGCCCTGTATAAACGGTACAAAGGCAAAGAAGCCCTGTTTAATGCCGTGGTGGCGGATACAATTGAGGCACTTGATGCCTTTGTAGAACAGCGATGTACTGTGGAGACCGGTTCCCTGTCCAATGACTCATTAGAGATGGCCTGGCATATGGACGAAGAAGGCATGTTGGAATATTTTCAATTCCTAAACAAATACCGCGATGGTTTTATTCTGCTCTTAAAATGTGCGGAGGGAACAGCGTATTCCAATTTTCAGCACGACTGGGTTGAGAAAATGACTGGAAAGACCTACGAGTATTATCTGGAGGCACAAAAACGAGGGCTGACCCACACAATCATCTCTAGTGAAGAACTGCATATCCTGCTTACCGCATTCTGGACGACGATCTATGAGCCGTTTATCCATGACTTTACATGGGAACAGATAGAAGCCCATTGCAGACTCATCTGCGGTCTGTTCAACTGGTATCAGGTTTTTGGGTTTTAATGCCCTAACCCCCCCTCATTCGGAGGGGTTCCAATTTGCCCGTTAGTTAGTCATGGCTAACCCATATAAAATTATAAAGGAGGTAACGATCTTGTTTCAAAAAGTACTGGAATATACCGGCGATTACCGCAAAACGACCTATGCGGCCATTGCAGCCATGCTGGTCGGCATGGTCATGAACGTTCTGCCGTTCTGGTTCGTCTACCAAATCATCCGCCCGCTGTTAATGGGGGAGAGTCTAACGGCAGCCTATGTCATCTGGCGAATTGCGGCCATCGCAGCCTGTGCACTGATGTATGCAGTGTTCTATTTATGGGGACTTTCCATGTCCCACCGTTCAGCGTACAATACGTTGAAAAATCTGCGCATCTCCTTACAGGGCAAGCTGGAGAATCAGCCCCTGGGCCCTATTCAGGATAAGGGCGTCGGCACCATCAAAAAAATGTTCATTGACGACATCGAGATCATCGAGCTGCTGTTAGCCCATGCTCTTCCTGAGGGGATCGCTAACTTAACCATTCCTGCACTGGTATTTGCCGGAATGTTTCTTGTGGACCCAAAGCTGGCGCTTCTTGCCCTGTGCTCCCTTCCTCTTGGGATGATCGCCATGACGGTGATGTACCGGATCGGAATGAAAGACATGGGCAATTACTATGGGGCGGCACAAAAGATGAACAATACCATTGTGGAATACATCAATGGCATGGAAGTTGTTAAGGTGTTCAACCGGGACGGCGAGTCTTATCACCGGTTTGAGGGAGATGTAAAAAGCTACCGGGATTTCACACTGGCATGGTATAAGGCCTGCTGGCCCTGGATGGCTCTTTACTCCAGCCTTATGCCATGTGTGGCTCTTTTTGTCCTGCCTGTAGGTTCTTACTTCGTCATTCAGGGGTATTCCCAGCTGCCGGATCTGGCACTGGTTTTGTGTATGTCCTTCGGGGTGGGGGGACCTCTTATCCGGGCGCTTAGTTTTATGTCCACGCTGCCTCAGATCAATCATAAAATCTCCAGCCTGGAGCAGATGATGAATATTCCGCCTCTTAAGCAAACCGATAAGCCCTTTTCCGGAAAGGATTATGGAGTGCAGTTTGAGGATGTGTGCTTCGCGTACAAAGAAACCCAGGTGCTGCACGGTATCACACTGGATGTGCCGGAGGGCACTCTGACCGCCCTGGTAGGAGAATCAGGAGGCGGCAAATCCACACTGGCTAAGCTGCTCGTCCATTTTTATGATGTGAACGAAGGCGCCATAAAAATAGGGGGACAGGACATACGCAGCATGAGTTTAGAAGCGCTCAACGATCAGATCTCTTATGTTGCACAGGAGCAGTTTTTATTCAATATCAGCCTGCTGGAAAATATCCGTCTAGGCAAACCGGAGGTAACTGATGCTGAAGTGATGGAAGCAGCAGATAAAGCGCAATGCGGAGAATTCCTGGCTCGGCTGGATAAGGGCATCCACACCATGGCGGGGGATGGCGGAAAGCAGCTTTCCGGCGGGGAACGGCAGCGCATCTCCCTGGCCCGCGCCATTTTAAAAAACGCGCCCATCATTGTCCTCGACGAAGCCACTGCCTTTATGGATCCGGAAAATGAGGAAAAGATGAATGAAGCCATCGCTCAGGTCATTAAGGGGAAAACCGTCATTGTTATCGCCCACCGCCTGCATTCCATCATGGACGCGGATCAGATTTGTGTCATGGATTCCGGTAAGCTGGCTGCGGCCGGAACTCATGAGGAGCTGCTTTATGGCTGTCCCGCTTATCAAAAGCTGTGGCAGGCTGCCGAGGGCAGCGCCCAGTGGGCAGTCAGCGCATCGAAAGGAGGAAATACCTAATGATCATTTTAATGAAACGCATTCTCGCTGTTTCCGGGGATTATCAGGGCAGGATCAAGCTGGCCTTTGTATTTTCCTTTTTAAAAGCAATGCTGGCAAAAGCGCCCATCGGCTTCGCATTTTTTTCCCTTGCTTCCTTTTATCACGGTACGGCTACTGTACAAATGTGCCTGTGGATTGGTTTTGCCATGGTCGCCTGCCTGCTGCTGCAAATGCTGTTCCAACATATCGCCGACCGCCTGCAATCGGCAGCGGGTTTCCAGCTGTTTGCCGATAAGCGCATGGAGCTTGGCAAGCATCTCCGCAAAATGCCCATGGGGTATTTCACCGAGGGCAATATAGGGAAAATCAGCTCAGTACTTTCCACGGACATGGTGTTTATCGAGGAAAACTGCATGACAGTTCTGGCGGATATGATGAGTTATATCTTTGCACAGGGTATCATGCTGCTCTTTATGCTACTCTTTAATGTGTGGCTGGGACTTGCAGCCATTGGAATTGTGGTCATTCTGATTCTGACGGCAAGGGGGCTGGAAAAAGAGGCTCTGAAGGATTCCGCCGTCCGCCAGGAACAGAGTGAAAACCTGACGGAAGCCGTTCTCGACTTCACCGAGGGAATCGGAATCATCAAAGCCTATAATCTGATGGGCGAAAAATCAAAGACTCTCTCTGACAATTTCCGGGAGACCTGCCGTACCAGCATTATGTTTGAAGAGAACCACACCCCCTGGCAACGCCGGTTACATATCATCTATGGATTAGGTGCGGCTGCCATTATCGCCCTTTCCATATATTTGAATTTCCACGGACTGCTGGATGTGACTTTCCTCGTAGGCATCATGCTCTTTATATTCGACTTATTCGGCCCCTTAAAAGCGCTGTATGGCCAAAGCTCCCGCCTCACGGTCATGAACAGCTGCCTGGATCGCATCGAGGCGGTATTTAAGGAACCGGAACTGCCGGATGAGGGTACAAATATCATTCCAATAGCCGGAAATATTCCTGAGGTAAAGTTTCAGCATGTCAGCTTTGCCTATGGGGAAAAGGAGGTGCTTCATGACGTTTCCTTTGACTTACCAAAAAACCAGATGCTGGCTTTGGTCGGCCCATCCGGCGGCGGAAAATCCACCATCGCAAGCCTCCTGACCCGCTTTTGGGACGTTAAGTCCGGGCAGGTGCTGATTCGCGGAAGGGATGTTCGGGAAGTAAGCTTAAGCGATCTGATGGATCAAATCAGCATGGTGTTCCAGCGGGTATACTTATTCCAGGACACGGTCTACAACAACATCAGCATGGGGCGGCCTGCTGCCAGCAGGGCTGAAGTGATCGAGGCGGCAAAAAAGGCGAGGTGCTACGACTTTATCATGACTCTGCCCCATGGCTTTGACACCGTGGTGGGCCAGGGCGGCGCAAGCCTTTCCGGCGGTGAAAAGCAGCGCATCTCCATTGCCCGCTGTATTTTAAAGGACGCACCCATCGTAATTCTGGATGAAGCTACCGCCAGCGTAGATGCGGACAACGAGAGCTACATCCAGCAGGCCATCAGTGAGCTGTGCGCGGGAAAAACCCTGCTGGTAATTGCCCACCGGCTGAATACCATCCGCCATGCCGACAAGATACTGGTAGTCTCGGACGGCCGCATTGCCCAGCAGGGAACCCATGAGGAGCTGATGCAGCAGGGCGGCATCTATCAAAACTTTGTAACAACCCGGGAGAACAGCAGGGGCTGGAGCAGAAGAGAGTCACGCATACACGCTCAAGGAATTGATGCTTAAGGCACAAGCCGGCAATAGGGGGCACAGGCCGGCTGGAACCGCTGCCTGATGCGGCTGCCTGGAACACACATAATTACTTCTGATCTAAAAAGGCGAATGCGGCATCTTCCTGCCCCATCCGCCTTTCTTATTTTATTCTTTGGTAACAACCACCAGGGTTAATTATCGTTTTCTAAGGAGAACATCTCCTTAAGCTTTTTTCCATCAAAAATGTGGTTATATACCAGATACTCATAGTTCATAATCAGGTCACTGTATGGATTCTCCGGATTATTTAAGGCCTCCCAGGAATAGTAGGTTCCCTCCTGATCTAAGCACCCAATAGGGTGTACTACAGGGAAGGTCTCTTCCATCTTAAGGAGGAACTGCTGATAAGGCGTCATAGTGACACCGGCTCTCTTAAGCACCTCAGAGGAAAGATAAATAGCTCCCATTTTCCCTTTTTCCTCTGCCTGAGTTTTATAATTGGTCCATATCATAAACGGGGTCTGGTACCACATCAGCCGGTCCTGATTCTTAACAAGACTGCTGGGTGTCCCTGATATCTCATCAAAGAATTCATCTTCCACACTTGGCTGATGATCCCCGAAAAGAACGATCATGGTAGGCTCCGAGCTTTGTTCAAAATAAGAAATCAAATATTCCAGCGCTTCATCTGACCGCTTCATAAGAGATAAGTACTGGTCAGCCTTTGGGTATTTTCCCCTAAGACTTCCGGTCAGCCATACCTCCTGATCGAAATCATCAAACAGAGTGTCATAGCCTCCATGGTTCTGCATGGTCACATTAAAAAGAAACAGTTTATCCTCCGGATTCTCCTTGGATTCCACTCTTTCTATCAACTTTTCGTAATCTGCACGGTCACTGATATAGTTTCTAAGCAGCTCGCTGCCTTCATAATCCTCTATATCCAGAAATTCATCAATCCCCATGTTCCGGTAGCACTCCTGGCGGTTCCAGTTCTCTTTTGGGTATGGGTGCATGGCAACCGTATCATAGCCCTGGGATTTTAATGTGCTTACAAGGCTATATGTATTGGGTTTGACATTAAACTGATAGGCAATGCTGTTAGCCGGAAGCTGGGAGATCGAATCTCCTGTCAGAAATTCAAACTCAGAATTGCTGGTCAAAGAACCAAATACAGGAACACAAAGGCTTCCCTTCACCGTATTTTCCTTTAAGCTGTTTAAAAAAGAAAAGTACTCCTGGTTGGTTTTAAAATTTCCTGCTACTTTTAAGTCGGAAAAACTTTCATTCATAATGCATATGATATTGACCGGCGTTATCTTATCTTCACATTCCACGTCAACATCTCCGGCAGAAGCCAGAAGGACCTGATTGTCCGCTTTCACAGTATCATAAATCTGTTTTACCTTTGCAAAGCTGTAACCCTTTGGTTTTTTCTTCACTGCATAATTAAAGGAGACGGCCGTTGAAAGCACATATCCATATTCCTGATAGGTTTCATTGACTTCCCACATATTAATTTCCAGGCCTTTATACGGGATCAGGCATGAATAAAACCATAAAATAAAGCTTAGGACAACACCGGTACCTCCTCCGGCAAAGACCAGACGTTTGTTCCTGCCCTTAACCCTTATAGGAAATAACAAGGCAAAGAGACAGATTACCTGGACTCCCAGAAAGGCAAGGTACATTTCCTTTGTGAAGACAAATTCATAATTTCCTGCCACACTCATAGCAGTCCGCAAAGCCAAAACATCCCATATCATAATAGGCCTTCCCCGAAAGCCTGTAACCAGGTATTCTGCTGCAGAAACAATATAAAGAAAAACCGTCGTGAGCGGGGTCCCTATCCTGGTGCTGCCGCTGACGGCAAACACTGCAAGATATATTAAGTAGATCCAGCCTATATTTAAAACAGCCATGGACAGGGGAATGGTCAGCAAATTGCCGGTCACATATTCAAATAGGATATAAGATGCACAGGGAATCAAAAGCATGATGACAGTGGTTATAAACATCCCTGCGATTTTACACCACTTTTGTAGTCGTTCTCTTATCACTAAAACATCCTCTTTTTCCATTTTTAGAATAATTAAATGGTACCACAAAGCGGCTTTGACAGCAATATACAATTTATGACAATCGTTCTATACTGTACCATCTTTCTTTGCGGGAAGCACTTTCTAACATCTTTATAACAAACCATAAGACAGATGAGGGAACTTTATGGTATTTTTAATAAACGACACATGTCATCGAGAGTATTCTCTCTCTCCTTCAGATCAGGCCAAGCATGAATACCATCGTCGTTTTTTCTTGGAATTATATGAAAATGTAGATGCGGCACAGACTGTTCTGCATCCGTTCCGCTGGCATTTAGCAAATTCACTGCGGTATAGCCGCAATGGTCAACATAGTGATTAGAGATTCGTTTAACAGCACTCATAACATGTCCAAGAGTTTCATCATCGCAATCAAGAATATTAACCATATGGGGTTTCGGAATGACGATTGTATGTCCGTCCACTTCTTTTCCGATATCCAGAAACGCCAGCGTATGGCCGTCTTCAAATATTTTATAGCATGGCAGTTCCCCGTTAATTATTTGACAGAAAATACATCCTTTCATGATATTCCCTCAATTCTTTTTATTACATAATTCTAACAAAAATGCCGCCAGTTATCAATTAATTTATTTTTATATAATCATCCGGATAAAAACAGAGAGAGCCAAGCCCTTATTATAAAGTGCTTCGCTCTCACCTGTAAAAGTGTTTTTGGTATTTTATAAATTTTTCGGCCCAAAGCCCATGGGCAGCAGTTCCTTTAAATAAAATATCTTATACTCTTCTCTTCCTGCCGCTAATATGATCTGAAATGTTTCCGGGTCGCAAAACTCCATCATTACCTGACGGCAGACTCCGCAAGGGGCTGTAAGCCCTGTAGGGATCCCCTCTTTTCCTCCAACGATGCAGATTGCTTTAAATTCCTTATCTCCCTGGCTGACTGCCTTAAAAAATGCTGTGCGTTCCGCGCAGTTGCTTGGAGTATAGGCTGCATTTTCGATGTTGCAGCCCTGATACAAAGTGCCGTCAGCTGATAAAAGCGCCGCTCCTACCTTAAACCCTGAATATGGAGTATAAGCTTTGCCCATAGCCTCAAATGCCTGATCAATCATTTCCTTTACAGGAAGCTCTGTTCCGGCCGAAGCTTTGCCCTGGCGGACACCTTTCATCGTTTCTTCTTTCATTTCCAACCTCCTGGCCACCACCCTCTCCCAAAACCGGAGCCATGTTTTTCTGTAATCTACAATTCCAGGGCGATCTCTATCATTTTTCCAAATCCAAGCTGCCTCTCCTCTGCGCTCAGCTTTTCCTCTCCAAAAACAAGATCGGAAATCGTCAGCATGCAGAGAGCCTTTTTACCGGCCGCAGCCGCATTCATATATAAAGCCGCTGTTTCCATCTCAACAGCCAGAACTCCCATATTGCGCCACTTGTCATTCACCCCGCTGTCAGCATTGTAAAAAATATCGCTGGACAGCACATTGCCCACAACCACTTTCCTTCCCTGCTTTCCGGCTGCTTCTGCCGCTCTAGAGAGGAGCTCATAATCGGCAATAGGCGCAAATGTACCCGGAAGTCCATACTGGTAAGCATAATTGGAATCCGTACAGGCCCCCATGGCGATCACTACATCCATAAGCTCTACCTTATCCTGCAGGGAACCTGCAGAACCGATGCGGATGATCTGGTCCACATCATAAAAATGGTACAGTTCATAGGAATAAATTCCCATGGACGGCATTCCCATTCCGCCTCCCATAACGGAGATTTCCTTTCCCTTATAGGTTCCGGTAAATCCAAGCATGTTCCGGACCGATGTTACCTGGACCGGATTTTCCAGATACGTTTCCGCAATATACTTCGCCCGTAAAGGATCCCCCGGCATCAAAACTGTTTTTGCTATTTCACCTTTTTTTGCCCCATTATGGGGAGTTGGTGTCATTTCCATTTGATCTCCTCCTCTTTTATGATTCATCCTGCTGTATCATGAGACGAATGGCCTCTACTGCCGTCCGTATGGCCCCATCCGTATCATGGACGATGGGATTTTCAAGTCCAAGTCTTGCCCGTTCCTGGTTCGCTAATACAAGGAATATGGAACCTACCCTCACCTTAAGGGCACTGGCTGCAACAAACAGAGCCGCAGACTCCATCTCCGAAGCCTTGCAGCCCAGCTTCATCCAGGCTTCCCATTTATTTAACAGTTCATAGGATACTGGCTTTGTTTCCGGAGAGTGCTGCCCATAAAAGGAATCCTTACACTGGACAACTCCTACATGATAGGACTTATCCAGGGCCTTTGCCGCAGCCGCCAGGGCGCCTGTCACTTTAAAATCCGGGACCGCAGGAAACTCAATGGGCGCGTACTCCCGGCTGGTTCCCTCCATGCGGATGGCTCCGTTTGCAATGACTAAATCCCCGCTTTTTACCTCCACATCCATTCCGCCGCAGGTACCGACGCGGATGAAGGTGTCTGCACCGGACATCACCAGTTCCTCCAGGGCAATAGCCGCCGAAGGACCGCCGATACCCGTAGATGTGACGCTGACTGACTTACCGTCTAACGTACCGGTATAGGTCACGTACTCCCTGCTGTCCGCAATCAATCTGGGATTGTCAAAATACTTCGCGATGAGGGCACAGCGCTTGGGGTCTCCAGGCAGAATGACATATCTGCCCACGTCCCCTTTCCCAACCTGGATGTGATACTGTTTTCCTTCTGCTTCTGAATAATTTGTCATACTTAATCCACCCTTCTCTATATCTCATTCTCATCAATTTTTTCTGCAACCACCGCCTTAATCCGGCGGTACTGCTCTTCATCGATGATAATGGTCCTTCCTTCCCGGGAAATATACCCTTTCTCCTCCATCTGGCTGACGCACCGGTTCACGGTCTTTATGCAAAGACCGGTGCTGTTTGATAAATCTTTTCTTGCAAGCTGTATGCGGCAGGTCCCTCGGTGGGATGATTTCCGGTAAATCTCCATAAAGAGCAGGAACAGTCTGTCGCTTCCCTGTAAAAATAAAAACAGACGTTCCTTCCTGACCTGCTCTAAAAGATAGACACCCATAGCCTTAACCTGTTCTAAAACCGCATGGATATCTGAAAGCATCCAGCGGCTGAACTGATCCTTGGATACACAGAGGAACCGGCAGTCCGTTTCTGTCACCAGAGTCGTCCGGTACAGCTCAAAGCCCATGAGAAATTCCATGGCTCCAAACACCTCCACCGGATAGAATCTGGTATAGTCGTAGGCGATTTCCTGAACCCGGTAATCCGTAGCCTTTACAACACCCTCCACCAGAATATAAATGGTATCCACGGTTTCATTTTCGTGAATAAAGGTGGTGCCCTTTTTTAGGTTTACTATCTTAAAGGCCTCCAGGAGCCATTTAGGCGCATTGGCCAGATAATTATTTAAGTATTCCCGCGGCTCACTGTGAAGTTCATTGATTAAAGACATAGCATCGTTCACGATCTTGCTCCTTTTCGTTTCTTTCTCTTTGATTTCATCATATCATATTTATGATCCGCCGGGAATCATTACTTGCCTCTAAACGCTTACCTTGCATCCTTTTCGTATGGCTGCCCGCTGGCTTTCGGCGCAGAGGATTTCCCCACAAACAGGATCAGGATCACGATAGTAATGAGATACGGAAGCATTGCCAGAATGGACGAAGGAACCGCAAATCTTCCCCCTCCCAGAGTAACGGTAAGGGCCTGGGCTGCTCCGAATAACAGACAGGCACCATAAGCCCCGTGAGGAGTCCACTTTCCAAAAATTACTGCTGCCAGTGCAATAAATCCCTGTCCGCTGATCGCGGTGGGCGTAAACTGAGGGATGATGGCCAGGGTCATGGACGCACCGCCCAGCCCGGCTAAAATACCGGAGACCAGCACACAGATATACCTGATTTTATAAACGTTAAGTCCCATGGTATCTGCTGCTGCCGGATGCTCTCCGACTGCCCGGATATGAAGCCCCCACTTCGTTTTATAAAGAAAGAACCAGATAAAAACAGCCAGTACAAACGCGATGACAACCGTCACATCCACATTTAAATTCTGAAACGCTTTTGAGTTTAAGCTCCCAAACACCTTTGGGATTTTATGAGGTACCGGGAGCGACATGGTAGCACCGTCAAAAAGCAGGCGGCAGACAAACAAAGCCACACCGGGGCCGATCAAATTGATGGCAATACCGGAAATCGTCTGGTCTGCCTTGCATGTAATTGACGCAAAGGCATGGAGAAGGGCAATAACGCCTCCTGCCAGACCCGCTGCAAAAAATCCTACCCAGGCACTTCCTGAATAATAACCCACAGTAGCCCCTGTAACTGCTCCGATGGTCATCATTCCTTCAATACCGATATTGGTAACGCCGGACCGCTCCGACACCACTCCCCCCAATGCTGCAAATACCAAAGGAGTGGAATACATAAGTGTAATGCCTACAAATAGCATCAGACTGTTAAGCATGTTTCTTACCTCCCTTCGAAAAACGGTCCACCAGCGGCGGAATGATACGGGTCAGCGCCACAAAAAATACGATGACACCAATAACGATGTTGATAATTTCTGACGGAGCTCCCACCTCGTACTGCAAAGACTGTCCGCCATAAATCAAACCACCAAACAGCAGTCCTGCAAAAATACAGCCGATTGGTGAACTGGCCGCGATCAGACAAACGGATAATCCGTTAAAGCCTGTGTTTTCAAAGGCTGCTAATGTAGCAATGCCATGAGGAGAATTTCCGGTTATATAAAGAGAAGCAGCCAGTCCGCAGATAGCCCCGGAAATAAGCATGGAGTGCAGGATGTTTTTGTTTACATAAATTCCGGAAAATTCTGCTGCGCTCTTATTAAAGCCTACCGCTCTCAGTTCAAACCCCTTAGCCGTTTTATATAGAAGGAACCAGATAAATACAGCCAGAATGACTGCAATAATAATTCCAACGTTTACATCTGTTTTCAAAATGGTGCTGCGAAGAAATTCGTTCTGTGCAAGGGCCGCCTTTCCCGCCTCCGTCGTTTTGTAATTTCCCAGAATCATCGTATAGCCGGAACGGTTGATCGGGTAGGTTCCAATAGTATCCGGCTTATGGAACCGGTTTAAGGTGCATATATAATTGGAGAAATAAAGCGCAATCCAGTTGAGCATGATACTGGTAAGGACCTCATGGATGCCAAACCTCGCCTTTAAGAAACCTGCAATCCCGCCATACACTGCACCGGCTGCCACGCCTGCAAGGACAACGAGAGGAATCTGGATCACCGGAGGAAAATCAAACAGAATGCCGACCACGGTAGATGCCACGCACCCCATAATAAACTGTCCTTCGGCTCCGATGTTAAAAAGTCCGGTCTTAAACGCAAATGCAACGCCGATTCCTGTGAGAATAATAGGCGTACTTTTAATGATTACATTGGAAATGTGTTTCGGACTGGAAAAGACTCCGTCAAACAAGACGGCTAGTGAATGAACCGGCGGATATCCCGCCGCCGCGAGTATAATCCCCGCTACGATAAATCCAAAGAAAACAGCGATCAAAGTCATTGTTAATGGTTTTTTTAAAATCTTTATCGCTTTATCCATGATTCTTTCCTCCTGCCATTAACAGACCAATCGTATTTTCATCTACGGTTCCCTGCTGAAACGTATCTTGAATTTTTCCGTCGTAAATAACCGCTATGGTATCGGAAACATTCATAACCTCGTCCAGTTCAAAAGAGATCAAAAGCACCGCTTTTCCTTTATCCCTTTCACGGATCAGAGTCTTATGCACGGTTTCTATGGCTCCTACGTCAAGTCCTCTGGTCGGCTGTACCGCAATCAGTATATCCGGATTCATGGCGACTTCACGTCCGATAATAACCTTCTGCTGATTTCCGCCTGAAAGTTCTCCCACCCGCCTGGAACCGCAGTCATCCGGCCGGACATCATACGCCTCGATGAGGGTTTGGGTAAACTCTTCCATTTTCTTTCTGTTTAAGATTCCTTTTCTGGAAAATGGCTCTTTGCGGCAGCGTTCCAATACCGCGTTCTCATTTACAGTGAAGTCAAGGACAAGGCCCCTTTTCTGCCGGTCCTCAGGAATGATGCTGACGCCGCTGTCTATGACCGTCCTTGGGTTTGTGTTAATGATGGGTTTCCCGCAGACCGTAATGCTTCCCTTCTCTGCAGGAACCAGGCTGCTGATCGCTTCCACCAGTTCCTTCTGCCCGTTTCCGTCAATGCCGGCGATCCCCACGATTTCTCCCTTGCGGACTGTTAAGTTTAAACCCTTTACTGCTTCAAGCTTTCTCTCATTTTTCACAACAAGGTCTTTGATCTCCAATACCGTTTCTCCCGGCTTTGCAGGAGTCTTATCCACCACCAGCTTTACTTCATGGCCCACCATCAGCGCAGCCAATTCTTGTCCGGAAACCTTCTCTACCGGAACTGTATCAATGTATTCGCCGCGGCGGATGATGGTACAGGTATCGGAAGATGCCTTGATTTCCTTCAATTTATGAGTGATGATGATAATGGCCTTTCCGTCATCTACCAGATTGTGCATGATGGAGAGAAGATCTTCAATTTCCTGAGGGGTCAAAACGGCGGTAGGCTCATCAAGGATTAATAATTCTGCTCCCCGGTACAACGCTTTTAATATTTCCACCCTTTGCTGCATACCAACAGAAATATCACAGATCCTGGCATCCGGGTCTACTTCCAGCCCGTATTTTTCCACGATATCTAAAATCTGTTTCCTGGCTTTCTTCATATCTACAATACCTGCGCGGGAGGTAGTTTCATTTCCTAAAATAATATTCTGTGTGACCGTGAAATCCTCCACCAGCATAAAATGCTGATGAACCATGCCGATGCCGTTTGCTATGGCCACATTAGGATTTTTTATGTCCACCTTTTTCCCATTGATAAAGATTTCTCCCTCATCGGCCTGATACAATCCGTACAGTACATTCATCAGCGTCGACTTCCCCGCACCGTTTTCACCCAGAAGAGAATGAATGCTGCCCTTCTTAACATCCAGACTCATATCCTTCAAAGCGTAAAATGCTCCGAACCGTTTTGTGATTCCGTGCATCTGGACCGCATAATCGCTGTTTCCCGTGACCATGTCAATACTTCTCCTTTCGGTTTTACACCGCAGGCTCTTTCGATTCCTGCGGTGTAAAATTTTTTCTCTTCTATTTAGCGATAAACGCTTCGTATTCCTCTTTTGTGGTCGGCGGTGTCAGTTCTCCGTTCTTAATTTTATCCTTCACCTTTAAGGTATCCTCATAAACACCTTCCGGCATGTTGCCATGTTCCTCAGGAATTCCCACACAGTCTTCCTGTAAACCGAAGGTAAGGGTTTTACCACCAATTTCCTGGCCGTTCATTGCTTCTTCCGATACTTCCAGCACTGCTTTACCAACTAATTTAAGAGCAGATGTCAACACGTTTTCCGGCGCCAGATAAGCCTGATCTCTGTCTACACCGATTACCCACTTGTCCGCTTCCTTGGCAGCCTCAATAACACCGGTTCCTGTACCGCCAGCCGCGTGGTAGATCACGTCACATCCATCGGAATACATTCTTGCAGCAATGGCCTTTCCCTTGGCTGCATCACTAAAGCTTTCTGCATACTGCACGGAAATATCAATATCTTTCCCAAGCTCTTTTGCCGCATACTTTACGCCGGCTTCATAGCCATACTGGAACTGGTCGATTAAGCCTGAGGAAATTCCTCCTACAAAACCTACTTTTCCGGTCTGTGTGGTCCGTCCAGCCACATATCCAACCAGGAAGGAGGGTTCCTGGGCGCGGAACATAACTCCAGTCACATTGGAAGGGGTCTCCTCATAAGCATTGTCAATGATCGCATACTGGATATCAGGATTGCTGCCGGCTGCCTCAAGTACTGCATCGGCACAGGCGTAACCTACGCCCCATAACAGATCGGCACCGCTGTCTCCAAGCCTCTCTAAATTCGTTACAAAATCCGATGCCTGCTTTGACTCGATGTAATTAACCTCTGCACCGGTCTTGTTCTTTAATTCAGTAAGACCTTCCCATGCGGACTGGTTAAAGGACTGGTCATTGATTCCGCCAGTATCCGTAATCATTGCAACTGAAAAGCTGCTCTTTCCTCCGGAAGTTTCCTCCTGGGCTTTTGTGGTCTCCGTTTTTCCGCCTCCGCAAGCCGTAAGTGACAGCACCATAGCCGCTGTTAAACCAAATACAATACCTTTTCTCATCATTACCTGATTCCTCCATTTTTCATTCTATACAATTTGTATATCTTTAAACCCACATTGAACCGCCAGCTCCTTTAATTTCTCCATTTGGTCCTGCGTAGGGCTTTTTCTATGTTCCATTTTGCCTCTTACCCCATAATTGCGGAATGTAATAAGCTTTAACTTAAAATCCTCCAGATAAGGGGTTATTTCGGCAGCCACCCCTCTGATGACCTCCTCCATATCCACATCTTTTTCCTCTGTCAGACCGGAAGAAGATTCTCCATCCAGACATACAAGCCTTACCTCATATAATTTACCTGCCTGGGCCAGATAGTTTAAATTCTTTTTAACAATGCGATTATCTCCGCCTGTCAGCCGGTGAAACACCTTAGTGTCCCACGCTTTTACATCCAGCATCACTTTATCCGTCACAGCCATGAGCTCCGGATTCTTTGTAAGATCCACGCAGCCATTGCTGTCCAGAAAACAGGATAACCCGGCATTTCCTGCAAGCGTGAACAATTCTGTGAGAAATTCCGGATACAGGCAGCATTCGCCGCCGGATACCGTGATCCCCTGGATAAACGGTATATTTTTTGAAATCTGTTCCCATACATCTACAGCCTCCATGTGACAAGCCTTTGGAGATGCGTAGTTGGGACAGACCTGTATGCAATGATCACACTGGATACAGACCGCCTCATCCCATATTACCTGTTTCCCTGATAGGGATAAAGCGCCTGCCGGACACTGGCTGACACAAACGCCGCAGCCATTGCACAGCCTCTGTGTCTCCGGGTTATGGCAGTAAGCGCAGGCGATATTGCAGCCCTGGACAAACACCGCAGTCCGGCAGCCCGGCCCGTCTACTACACTTAAGGGGATCATTTTATTGATCGCGGCTCTCACTGCAGCCCCCTTACCTTCCGGTTCTCAAGATGGGCATTGCGGTAATTGTCACCGCCCAGATGCACCGTATTCTGGAGTACGGCTTCGCCTTCATAATACTTTTCCATTTCGCTCCGTTTGACCAGATAGCCCGTGATCCGGACCAGATCGCTGTCAGAAGCATAGAAGCTTATATATTTGTCTCCCAGGGAAAACGCTCCCTTTACAATATCCAGCATAGCAGCCGGATTGTTTCTTCCTGTAGGATCAAAGGAGAAGATATCTGCGCAGCCGGTCGGGAAAAACTTGTGGAACCTGGCGCTGTGACGAAGGTGGTCATACATGAGCTCCGGCTCCATCCCTACCGGGATCCGCACGCCAGAGGTAATTCCGTGGTCCGAATCGATGCCGACCTGGGCGTGAAGGGCAAAACGATTGTCAAAAACCTCTGAATACAAGGCATTTGCAGAACCTGCATAATCCGCAATCACCTGCATGATCTGCTCTGCTAAGTCATCCGCTTCTGCATTGTGACCATATGTTTTCTCCGGATCTTCCATCAGCATGTTGGTGCATTCCGCCAGTCCAACGATTCCGAACATGGCAAGAAACTTATCCCTGGAAATAAAGCCTTCCTTAGAAAGGAAAGAGGTCTCAAAGAAATTGGATTCTTCTACAAGGAAACGGATTCTTTCATTCATATAGTCTCCCATGCAGGAAAGACAATCAGGCAATAGCTCTGTTAAAAACTGTTCCCTGTTCGTTGCTTTTGCAGCAAGTCTGGGAAGGACGATTCTAGCCAATGTGTAGGAGCCTCCTCCAATGGGAAGGATATTATAACAACTTGATATTCCGTAATCGCCGTAAGTGTCTTTGTGCATCTTGTGATTGCAGATCGCCGGGTTTGCACAGTACAGGGAGGTATAAAGGGCAAGCTCTGCATAAGAATCAGACGTAATGTCCTTATCATATTTCAGCGTCAAATTGGGAACTGCATTTTGAAGTTCTTTTTCAAGTTTTAAAATCAGGCGGCCCGCTCTTGTCTCTTCTGGTCCCAAATTGGCATGGCAGAAGCCATCGGTTATGGTCCGGTCCAAATAAATGAGGAAAAGCTTCAGCTTTTTTTCCGCTTCCTCATCCGTCACCCCTTCAAGAAACGGCTCTATCAGCTTATCAAGATTACCAAGATAAACGGGATAACTGGTGATAGAGGGAACGTGCTGGTACAGAATGGTCAAAAACTGCAATACTTCGTCCAGGTCCTTAGGCGCCTCAAGCTGTAAAAATTCACAGCCGTTTTTTACTGCTTTTTCGTAGTCCGGCATCACATATCTGGGACGGTAAGGCGCGTGCCCTTCATCCAGATCGCAGATCGCACCGGTTTCCATGTAATGACGGGTCATTTCCGGTATGGAAAGCACCTCAAGACTATTTTCCGCCGCATGGGCCAGGGCTACGACTTTCTGCTCATAAGTCAGGTTCTTTGATGTTACAATGTCTAAAATTTTATTCATCCATCCTACCTCTTTCATTTCAAGTCTTATCCATCATAAAAGGACTTATATCTCTGATACCCCTGAAATATTCACATTATAGCAATTACTTTTCACTATCTAAAGGACTTATGTCCTTTTTCGGGCAAATATAATACGATTTGTACATTAGTAACATTTTTACATGCATAATTTTAGTAAAAAATACAACAAATATCGAGTGAATTTATGCATTCTGCGTTAAAATATTCGCATGGTTCCTAGCTTTAATTGTTAAATAGTTCTATTTTGGCGCAAAAAAAGCCAATGCTCTTTGTAAAAAAAGGGCTTGGCTCTCAATATAAATGAATCAACGATAAAAAGAAAAAGCCGAAACCCTTATAAACAAAGGGCTCGGCTTTCATTTTTAATTATTCAACGATAGTAGCAACTCTACCTGAACCTACCGTACGGCCGCCTTCACGGATAGCGAAACGAAGACCCTGCTCCATAGCTACCGGATGAATCAGCTCTACAGACATTTCTACGTTATCGCCAGGCATACACATCTCTGTGCCAGCTGGTAAATCGCAAACGCCAGTAACGTCAGTTGTTCTGAAATAGAACTGAGGTCTGTAGTTGTTGAAGAAAGGAGTATGACGTCCACCTTCATCTTTTGTTAAAACATAAACCTGAGCGGTAAACTTCTTGTGGCACTTTACAGAACCTGGCTTAACCAGACACTGTCCTCTTTCGATTTCAGTTCTCTGAACACCACGAAGTAATGCACCGATGTTATCACCAGCCTGAGCTTCATCAAGCAGCTTACGGAACATCTCGATACCAGTTACAACAACCTTACGGGTCTCTTCATGGATACCAACGATTTCAACTTCATCAGATACGTGTAATGTACCACGCTCTACTCTACCGGTAGCAACGGTACCACGGCCTGTGATGGAGAAAACGTCCTCGATTGGCATCAAGAAAGGCTTATCTGTTTCACGTACAGGATCTGGAATCCACTCATCTACTGCCTTCATTAATTCAAGAACCTTGTCGCCCCAAGAGCTGGAAGGATCTTCAAGAGCCTTTAAAGCAGAACCCTGAATGATTGGTGTATCATCGCCTGGGAATTCATACTCGTTTAACAGCTCACGGATTTCCATGTCTACTAATTCAAGTAATTCTTCATCGTCAACCATATCGCACTTGTTCATGAATACAACGATGTAAGGAACGCCTACCTGACGGGAAAGCAGGATGTGCTCTCTTGTCTGAGCCATAACACCATCGGTAGCAGCTACAACTAAGATAGCGCCGTCCATCTGAGCAGCACCAGTGATCATGTTCTTAACGTAGTCAGCATGTCCTGGGCAGTCAACGTGTGCATAGTGTCTCTTCTCTGTCTCGTACTCAACGTGAGAAGTAGAAATTGTGATACCACGCTCTCTCTCTTCTGGAGCTTTATCGATATTCTCGAAAGCTACTGCCTGTCCAGTACCTAATCTTTCATGAAGAGTCTTTGTGATAGCAGCTGTTAAAGTAGTTTTGCCGTGGTCAACGTGACCAATGGTACCGATGTTACAATGGGTTTTGTTTCTTTCAAACTTAGCTTTAGCCATTTTATAACGTCCTCCTTAATTTATGCTCTTTTTGAGCTTTAATTTTTATGTTAGGCTGTTTTTTATTATATGCTATTTGTGCACTATTTTCAAGCCTATTTGACGGATTCCAGGCAGTCAAAGCCGCCTGAAACCCAGTGGAACCTGTTAGGAATTATTTGCCCTTTTTCTCTGCAAGAACTTTTTCCTGTACACTCTTCGGCACCTGCTCATATTTCTCAAAGAACATAGAGTAGTTACCGCGTCCCTGTGTTTTGGAACGTAAATCTGTAGAATAACCGAACATCTCTGCTAACGGAACATATGCTTTTACCATCTTTCCGCCGCCGATGTCTTCCATACCTTCGATACGGCCACGACGGGAGTTGATATCACCGATAACATCGCCCATATAATCCTCTGGCATGGTTACTTCTACTTTCATGATCGGCTCAAGAAGAATGGCGCCACCCTTGTTCATAGCATCCTTAAACGCCATGGAACCGGCGATGTGGAATGCCATTTCACTGGAGTCTACCTCATGGTAGGAACCGTCGTAAACGTTTGCCTTAACACCCAGTACCGGGAATCCGCCCAGAATACCGGACTTAGTAGCTTCCTCGATACCTTGGCCGACTGCCGGAATGTATTCCTTCGGAATCGCACCACCGACAACGGAAGACTCGAATTTAAAGGTCTCTTCGCCGTTAGGATCCATCGGCTCAAAGCGAACCTTACAGTGTCCGTACTGACCACGTCCACCAGACTGTTTCGCATACTTGCTGTCAACTTCAACCTGTTTTGTAAATGTCTCCTTATAAGCAACCTGAGGAGCACCTACATTGGCTTCTACGTTGAATTCGCGAAGCAGACGGTCTACGATGATCTCCAGATGAAGCTCTCCCATACCGGAAATGATAACCTGGCCAGTTTCCTGGTTGGTCTTTGCACGGAAGGTAGGATCTTCTTCTGCAAGCTTTGCTAAAGCTTCGCCCATCTTGCCCTGACCAGCTTTGGTCTTTGGCTCGATGGCGATATCGATAACCGGCTCTGGGAATTCCATGGATTCCAGAATTACCGGATGCTGATCGTCACAGATTGTATCACCGGTTGTTGTTACTTTAAAACCAACGGCAGCAGCGATATCACCGGAATATACCTTATCCAGCTCAGATCTCTTGTTGGCATGCATCTGAAGGATACGTCCAACACGCTCTTTCTTGCCCTTGGTTGCATTCAGCACGTAGGAACCGGAATTCATAACACCGGAATATACGCGGAAGAATGCCAGCTTTCCAACGAACGGGTCTGTCATAATCTTAAATGCCAGAGCGGAAAATGGCTCTTCATCAGAAGAATGACGTTCGATTTCATTGCCGTCCATATCAACACCCTTAATAGAAGGAATGTCAGTAGGAGCAGGCATATATTCAAGAACTGCATCAAGGAGCTTCTGAACACCCTTGTTTCTGTATGCGCTTCCGCAGCATACAGGAATTGCCGTACAATTACAGGTTGCAGTTCTTAATGCTTTCTTTAATTCTTCTACGGAAGGCTCTTCCCCTTCCAGGTATTGCATCATTAAGTCATCATCTAACTCGCAGATTTTTTCAACTAATTCGGCACGATAAAGCTCTGCATCATCCTGCAAATCCTCTGGGATATCAACGACGGAAACATCATCGCCCTTGTCACCGTTAAAGATATAAGCTTTCATTTCAAACAAATCGATGATTCCCTTGAATTCATCTTCTGCACCGATAGGCAACTGAATGCAGATTGCATTCTTGCCCAGACGGGTTTTGATCTGTTCAACAGCACCGTAAAAATTAGCACCCATGATATCCATCTTGTTAATGAATGCCATACGGGGTACGTTGTAGGTATCAGCCTGACGCCATACGTTCTCGGACTGTGGTTCAACACCGCCCTTTGCACAGAATACGCCTACAGCGCCATCCAGTACACGTAAGGAACGCTCAACCTCTACTGTAAAGTCAACGTGTCCTGGAGTATCAATGATGTTGATACGATACTCAGGAGCGCCCGGCTTCACCTGGCAATTTTCATGCATGGTCCAGTGGCAGGTTGTAGCAGCTGAAGTAATTGTGATACCTCTTTCCTGCTCCTGTTCCATCCAGTCCATGGTGGCAGTACCTTCATGAGTATCACCAATTTTGTAGTTTACACCAGTATAATAGAGGATACGCTCGGTCAATGTAGTTTTACCTGCATCGATATGGGCCATAATACCAATATTTCTGGTTCTTTCCAATGGATATTCTCTTCCAGCCAAAGCTTTTTCCTCCTATTAGAATCTGTAATGAGAGAATGCCTTGTTAGCCTCAGCCATCTTGTGCATATCTTCTTTCTTCTTTACAGCAGCACCGGTGTTGTTGGCAGCATCCATAATCTCATTTGCAAGTCTTTCTTCCTGAGTCTTTTCGCCTCTCTTACGAGAGAACAGAGTAATCCATCTTAAGGCTAAAGTCTGTCTTCTTTCCGGTCTTACTTCGATCGGCACCTGATAGGTAGCTCCGCCGATACGTTTTGCCTTTACTTCAAGTACAGGCATGATGTTGTTCATTGCTTCTTCGAATACTTCAACGGCTGGTTTGCCGGTCTTTTCTTCTACACGGGTAAATGCACCGTATACGATCTTCTGAGCAACACCCTTTTTACCATCATACATGATGTTGTTGATCAGCTTTGTAACAACTTTGTTATTGTAAAGCGGATCTACTAATACGTCTCTTTTTTGTGTATGTCCTTTACGTGGCACGTTACTTCCCTCCTTAATATGGCCGTTCAGCCTTTACCGACTAATCGGCTATTCATTAGATCTTAGGTACTCACAAACATTCAAGTTGCGTTCGCGCTCGGTTTCTATATATATAACCCTGCAACCTACAGGTTCAATATCTAAAGTCCGGCACTAGAAATTCAAATGTGTGGTCTAATTATTTTTTCTCTTTTGGCCTCTTTGCACCATACTTGGAACGAGCCTGTCTTCTGTTAGCTACTCCTGCGGTATCAAGTGTACCTCTGACGATATGGTATCTGGTACCTGGTAAGTCTTTTACTCTACCGCCACGGATTAAAACAACGCTATGCTCCTGAAGGTTATGACCTTCACCTGGGATGTAACTTGTTACTTCGATGCCGTTAGAAAGACGTACTCTGGCGATCTTTCTAAGAGCTGAGTTAGGTTTTTTAGGTGTAGCAGTTTTAACCGCCGTGCAAACGCCCCTCTTCTGTGGAGCAGAAATATCAGTTGCCCTCTTCTGTAAAGAGTTGTAACCCTTCTGCAGAGCTGGTGCCTGAGATTTCTTTGCGCTTGTCTGTCTACCCTTTCTTACTAACTGGTTAAATGTTGGCATTCCATTCACCTCCTGTGATATTGTCTGTGGTTGCTGTTATCTTCAGCTTAATTTACGCACAAAAACATGACGCGTTAATGCACGCCTAATTATTATATACATTTTGTATTTTTCTGTCAAGGATTTTTTTTAAATATGCACATCCAGCCAATTAAAAAGGCAAAATGTCATAAAAACAAGAATATTCAATGGTTGAAACCCGGAGCTGGGATTTTCTTAGGAATTCCAGCTCCGGGTTTTGTAATTTAAGGATTATCTCATTGCTTATTCAACGATCTCGTTCTCATCAATATCCAGAACCTCTTCCGCCTCGTTGAATCCATCTTCTGTCAGCAGGATCTCATCCTCTCCCTCTGACAGCTTGATCTCATCCTCTCCCTCGAAAGCAGAATCTGTATTCAGTCCGATGGTACGGTAACGTTTCATACCGGTACCTGCCGGAATCGGCTTACCGATGATTACGTTCTCCTTCAGTCCAATTAAGTGATCGACCTTGCCGTTAATCGCGGCTTCTGTCAGAACCTTTGTGGTCTCCTGGAAGGAAGCGGCGGATAAGAAGGAATCTGTAGCCAGAGATGCTTTTGTAATACCAAGCATCACCTGTTTTCCTTCTGCCGGATTCTTTCCTTCTGCAAGAAGAGCATCATTTAAGTCATTGTAATCCAGAACATCCATTGAGGTTCCCGGAAGCACATCACTGTCTCCGCTCTCCTCAATTTTTATCTTCTTAAGCATCTGTCTTACGATCATCTCAACGTGCTTATCATTGATCTCAACACCCTGTAAACGGTATACCCGCTGTACTTCCTGGATCATATAATCCTGGACAGCGCGGACGCCTTTGATCTTTAAGATATCATGTGGGTTCACACTACCTTCCGTCAGCTCATCGCCGGCCTCGAGCACCTGGCCATCCTGAACCTTGATTCTGGATCCGTAAGGGATCAGATAGGTCTTGGAATTGCCTGTTTCGTTCTCCGTAACAATGATCTCCCGCTTTTTCTTAGTGTCTTTAATGGCCACTACGCCGCCGAATTCTGCAATGATTGCAAGACCCTTTGGCTTACGAGCCTCAAAAAGCTCCTCGACACGGGGAAGACCCTGTGTGATATCGCCACCGGCAACACCGCCGGTATGGAAGGTACGCATGGTCAGCTGGGTTCCTGGCTCACCGATGGACTGGGCAGCGATGATACCGACTGCTTCGCCTACCTGAACCGGCTGTCCGGTTGCCATGTTGGCACCGTAACATTTTGCGCAAACACCCAGATGGGATTTACAGGTTAATACGGTACGGATCTTCACGGAATCACGGTCAAGCTTCTTTAACACGTTCATAACCGCAGCTGCACGCTTCGGTGTACACATGTGGTTCGCCTTCACGATCACTTCTCCGGTATCCGGATCTGTAATGGTTTCCGCAATGAACCGTCCTGTGAGACGCTCCTGTAAGCCCTCAATGGTTTCCTGACCATCTGTAAATGCTTTGATTTCCATAAACGGAATATCTTTACCTTCTAAGCAGTCGATCTCACGGATAATCATATCCTGGGAAACGTCTACAAGACGTCTGGTCAAATAACCGGAGTCAGCCGTTCGGAGAGCCGTATCGGAAAGTCCTTTACGTGCACCGTGAGCGGAAATAAAGTACTCCAGTACGTCAAGACCTTCACGGAAGTTGGACTTGATAGGAAGTTCAATGGTGTGACCTGTGGTATCGGCCATAAGTCCACGCATACCTGCAAGCTGTTTGATCTGTTTATCAGAACCACGGGCTCCGGAATCGGCCATCATATAGATGTTGTTGTATTTATCAAGTCCGGTCAGCAGGTCATGGGTTAACTGGTCATCAGTCACTTTCCAAGTGTCAATTACTTCTTTATAACGTTCTTCCTCCGTAATAAGTCCGCGGCGGAAGTTCTTTGCAATCTGGTCAACCGTTGCCTGTGCGTCAGCAATCAGCTTCGGTTTACTCTCCGGCACTGTCATGTCGGAAATGGATACGGTCATAGCAGCTCTGGTAGAGTACTTATAACCAATAGCCTTGATGTCATCCAGAGTTTCTGCAGTCTGAACTGCTCCATGAACGTTAATAACCTTTTCAAGGATCTGTTTTAACTGCTTCTTGCCTACATGGAAGTCAACTTCCATCAAAAGCTCGTTGCCAGGAACAGACCGGTCAACGAATCCAAGGTCCTGAGGAACGATCTCATTAAAGATAAAACGGCCTACGGTTGATTCTACGGCTCCGGTCTTTATGGTGCCATCCGCCATTTTCTTGCTCACTCTGGCTTTAATTCTGGAATGAAGGGTAACTGCCTGGTTTTCGTAAGCGAGAATGGCTTCATTCACGCTCTTAAATACCATTCCTTCGCCCTTGGCTCCCGGTCTTTCCTGGGTCAGGTAGTAAATACCCAGAACCATATCCTGTGAAGGAACTGCCACAGGACCGCCGTCTGACGGCTTTAATAAGTTGTTAGGCGATAACAGGAGGAAACGGCATTCTGCCTGGGCCTCTACGGAAAGAGGCAGATGGACTGCCATCTGGTCTCCGTCAAAGTCGGCGTTGAACGCGGTACAAACCAGGGGGTGAAGCTTTATGGCTTTACCTTCTACCAGAATCGGCTCAAATGCCTGGATACCAAGTCTGTGAAGGGTAGGCGCACGGTTTAACATAACCGGATGTTCCTTGATAACATCTTCCAGAACATCCCATACCTCTGTCTGAAGACGCTCTACCATCTTTTTGGCATTCTTTATATTGTGAGCGGTTCCGTTGGAAACCAGCTCCTTCATAACGAAAGGCTTAAACAGCTCGATAGCCATTTCTTTCGGCAGACCGCACTGATAGATCTTAAGCTCCGGTCCGACTACGATAACAGAACGGCCGGAATAGTCAACACGCTTTCCTAAAAGGTTCTGACGGAAGCGGCCCTGTTTTCCCTTTAACATATCGGAAAGAGACTTTAAGGCACGGTTTCCCGGTCCGGTTACCGGCCTTCCCCTTCTGCCGTTGTCGATGAGGGCATCCACCGCTTCCTGAAGCATACGCTTCTCGTTGCGGACAATGATGTCCGGAGCTCCCAGCTCCAGAAGGCGGGCAAGACGGTTGTTACGGTTTATGATTCTTCTGTATAAATCATTTAAGTCAGAGGTGGCAAAACGGCCGCCGTCAAGCTGCACCATAGGACGGATATCCGGCGGAATTACCGGAACCACTTTCATGATCATCCACTCCGGCAAGTTGCCGGAATTGCGGAATGCTTCCACGACCTCCAGCCTCTTGATAATTCTTGCACGTTTCTGTCCTGTCGCTTCCTTTAACCCCTTCTTTAACTCCTCAGAGTCCTTTTCAAGGTCAATGGAATGCAACAGCTCCAGAATAGCTTCTGCTCCCATTCCTACGCGGAAGGCGCCGTAGCCGTATTTGTCTATTTCTTCCCGGTATTCTTTTTCCGATAAGACCTGCTTATACTGCAGTCCCGTATTGCCGGCATCAAGAACCACATAAGATGCGAAATACAGCACCTTTTCCAAGGTTCTCGGGGAAATGTCCAGGATCAGTCCCATACGGCTGGGGATTCCCTTAAAATACCAGATATGGGAAACAGGAGCCGCAAGCTGTATATGGCCCATACGCTCTCTGCGGACGCTGGCCTTGGTCACTTCAACGCCGCATCGGTCACAGATAACGCCTTTGTACCGGATTTTCTTATATTTACCACAATGGCATTCCCAGTCCTTGCTGGGTCCGAAGATCCGTTCACAGAACAAACCGTCTTTTTCCGGCTTTAAGGTTCTGTAGTTGATTGTCTCAGGCTTTTTCACCTCACCATGGGACCATTCCAGAATCTTCTCCGGAGATGCCAAACCGATCTTTATGGCATCAAATGTCATCGGGTGGTAAGTTTCATTGTTTTCAGGCATGAGCGGTTCTCCCTTCTATTATTCTTCGTCTGAATCTTCAAATTCTGCGTCATCGAACTCCTCAAAAGAATCGTCGATACCGTCTGCTTCTGGTTCCTCATATTCCTCTTCTTCCACGGTAACCAGTTCTGCATCCTTAAATTCCTGCTTCTGGTAACCGAAGTTGCCAAAGGACTCTTCATCCCGGTAACGTCTGTCGCCCTCAATGATGGACCTTAAATCAGTTTCTTCATAGTCGGTGCTTTCCGCAATCTGAACCTCTGTATTGTCATCGCGCAGCACTCTTACATCCAGTGCCAGAGACTGAAGCTCTTTTAACAATACCTTGAAGGATTCCGGAATTCCCGGTTCAGGAATATTATCACCCTTAATGATGGCCTCGTAGGTCTTTACACGACCCACCACGTCATCGGATTTCACAGTCATGATCTCCTGCAGCGTGTAGGAAGCGCCATAAGCCTCCAGGGCCCAAACCTCCATCTCTCCGAAACGCTGGCCGCCGAACTGGGCTTTACCGCCGAGAGGCTGCTGGGTAACCAGAGAGTAAGGACCTGTGGAACGGGCATGGATCTTATCGTCAACCAGATGGTGAAGCTTCAGATAATGCATGTGGCCAATGGTAACCGGGCTGTCAAAGAACTCGCCGGTACGTCCGTCACGAAGGCGGACCTTACCGTCACGGTTAATGGGAACACCCTTCCACAATTCCTTGTGTTCCAGGTGATCACCCAGATACTCAATAACCTCAGACTTTAAGGTATCTTCATATTTATCCTGGAAATCCTCCCACTCCATGTTTACGTAGTCGTTGGCTACATCCAGGGTATCCATAATGTCAATCTCGTTTGCACCGTCAAATACCGGAGTGGATACGTTAAATCCAAGAGCCCTTGCTGCAAGGCTTAAGTGGATCTCAAGCACCTGTCCGATGTTCATACGGGACGGCACGCCCAGAGGGTTTAATACGATATCTAAGGGACGGCCATTGGGAAGGAACGGCATATCTTCTACAGGGAGCACACGGGAAACAACACCCTTGTTACCGTGACGGCCGGCCATCTTATCACCAACAGAGATTTTTCTCTTCTGGGCAATGTAAATGCGGACGGTCTGGTTCACGCCTGGGGAAAGTTCATCACCGTTTTCTCTTGTAAATACTTTTGCATCTACGATAATACCGTAAGCGCCGTGAGGCACCTTTAAGGAAGTATCGCGGACTTCTCTTGCCTTCTCACCAAAGATGGCACGTAACAGACGCTCCTCTGCGGTCAGCTCGGTCTCACCCTTAGGAGTAACCTTACCAACCAGAATATCACCGGCACGAACTTCCGCACCGATTCTTATGATTCCTCTCTCATCAAGATCCTTTAAGGCATCCTCGCCAACTCCGGGAACATCCCTTGTGATCTCTTCCGGCCCTAACTTGGTGTCACGGGCTTCGGCCTCATATTCCTCGATATGAACAGAGGTATAAACATCTTCCTGTACCAGCTTCTCACTTAAGAGTACCGCATCCTCGTAGTTGTAGCCCTCCCAGGTCATGAAGCCGATCAGAGGGTTCTTACCGAGAGCAATCTCGCCGTTCTGAGTGGAAGGGCCGTCTGCAATAACTTCTCCCTTTTCCACATGGTTGCCCTTATATACAATTGGCTTCTGGTTATAACAGTTAGACTGGTTGCTTCTTTTAAATTTAGTCAGGCGGTAAACATCTTTTCCGCCGTCGGAATCTCTCTTAATGATAATTTCATTGGAAGCGGAACGTTCCACAACACCGGCATTTCTGGCAACAACACAAACTCCGGAGTCTACCGCTGCCTTGGATTCCATACCGGTTCCTACGACTGGTGTCTCTGTTGTGAGCAGAGGCACGGCCTGACGCTGCATGTTTGATCCCATGAGGGCACGGTTCGCATCGTCATTTTCAAGGAAAGGAATCATGGCAGTTGCAACGGAAAATACCATCTTCGGAGAAACGTCCATAAGATCAATGTTTTTCCTCTGGAATTCGGAAGTTTCTTCACGGAAACGTCCGGAAATATTCTTATGAACGAAATGGCCATCATCGTCAATCGGCTCATTCGCCTGTGCAACCACGAAATTATCTTCTTCGTCAGCAGTCAGGTAAACAACCTCATCAGTAACCACCGGATTCTGGACATTGGTCTTATCCACTACGCGGTAAGGAGCCTCTACAAATCCGTACTGGTTTACCCTTGCATAAGTAGCGAGGGAGTTGATCAGACCGATGTTAGGACCTTCCGGGGTCTCAATCGGGCACATACGTCCATAATGGGTATAGTGAACGTCTCGAACCTCAAATCCGGCACGGTCTCTGGAAAGACCGCCAGGTCCCAATGCGGATAAACGTCTCTTATGGGTCAGCTCTGCCAGTGGGTTGTTCTGATCCATGAACTGGGACAGCTGGGAACTTCCAAAGAACTCCTTTACTGCCGCTGTGACAGGCTTGATGTTAATCAATGACTGAGGCGTAATGCCATCCATATCCTGTGTTGTCATTCGTTCCCTGACCACACGCTCCATTCTGGAAAGACCGATGCGGTACTGGTTCTGTAAAAGCTCACCAACAGCACGGATTCTACGATTTCCCAAATGGTCGATATCATCAGCCATTCCCACCTCTTCTTCCAGATGCATGTTGTAATTGATGGAAGCCAAAATATCTTCCTTCGTGATATGCTTAGGAATCAGTTCGTTTATATTTCTGTGAAGGGCTTTTTTAAGGGTCTCTTCATCCTCGCTTCCAGCTTCTGCCAGAATTTTTTCAAGTGCAGGATAGAATACTAACTCTGTAATCCCCGCTTCCTTTGGATCAAAGTTCACAAAAGAGGTGAGATCAACCATTAAGTTGGAAAGGACTTTTTGCTTACGCTCCACTCCCTCCAGCCACACGAAAGGAACAGCCGCATTCTGAATATCGGTTGCAAGCTGCTTGTCTACTGTGCTTCCAGCCTCTGCTAAAATTTCTCCGGTTGTGGTGTCAACCACATCCTCAGCAAGTACATGGCCTGCTATACGGTTTTTAAAATGAAGCTTTTTATTGAATTTATATCTTCCGACCTTTGCAAGATCGTATCTTCTGGGGTCAAAAAACATACTATTTAACAAACTTTCAGCACTATCAACAGATAAAGGTTCACCTGGGCGGATCTTCTTATATAACTCCAATAAGCCATCCTGGTAGTTATCGGACGTATCCTTACCAAAGCTGGCTAATAATTTTGGTTCTTCACCGAACAGTTCAATAATTTCCGCATTGGTGCCAAAGCCCAGGGCACGGATCAGCACGGTAACCGGAACCTTTCTGGTTCTGTCCACACGAACGTAGAAAATGTCATTGGAGTCTGTTTCATACTCCAGCCATGCACCCCTGTTTGGGATTACCGTACAGGCATAAAGCTCTTTCCCTACCTTGTCATGTTCTATACCATAATATATACCTGGGGAACGTACCAACTGGCTAACAATAACTCGCTCGGCACCGTTGATCACAAAGGAACCGGTATCTGTCATAAGCGGAAGATCACCCATGAAGATCTCATGTTCATTAATCTCATCTTTATCTTTATTGCAAAGCCTTACCTTTACCTTTAAAGGAGCTGCATAGGTTGCATCTCTTTCTTTGCATTCTTCTATTGTGTACTTGATGTCATCCTTACATAATGTAAAGTTGACAAACTCAAGACTTAAGTGTCCTGCAAAGTCTGCAATCGGAGAGATGTCTTCAAAGACTTCCTTTAATCCTTCATCAAGGAACCACTGATAGGAATTCTTTTGAATCTCAATCAGGTTTGGCATCTCAAGCACTTCTTTTTGTCTTGAGAAGCTCATTCTCAGGCTTTTACCGGCTGGGACCGGACGCATTCTGCTTTTCTCCATTGACGTTTCACCCCTGTTTTCTTTCTAATCGTTTCTGTTTTTGGGCATAAATATGCCGTTAAGGCACACAAATCCACAATAGTGCACATTCCATAATAACATGACATTGTCAAGGTGTCAAGCATTTTTTACTTGTATTCTTCAATAAAATGTGTTATACTATTGCAGATAGGCCCAATTTACAAAATGAACTATTGGAGGTATTCCCGGTGAGCACATTTTTAAACGTATTATTAGTGATTCTTTTTATCGCAGCCGTGGCTATGGCAGTCCTTTATTTTCTCGGAAGAAAGCTGGAAAAGCGTCAGGTGGAACAGCAGCAGGCACTGGAAGCTGCGGCACAGTCCGTATCCATGCTGGTCATCGATAAAAAGAAAATGAAGCTAAAAGATGCAGGGCTTCCTAAGATCGTGTATGAACAAACCCCATGGTATATGCGCCGCACAAAGCTGCCCATTGTAAAAGCAAAGGTTGGCCCAAAGGTCATGACACTGATCGCTGACGCCAAGGTATTCGAAGTGCTTCCGGTCAAAACAGAAGCTAAGGTTGTGGTAAGCGGTATCTACATAACCGAGATCAAGAGCCTTCGGGGCAAAGCGGTTCCACCGGCACCGAAAAAGAAAAAATTCTTGGACAGGTTTAAAAAGAGCGGAAAGTAAGACATCTGGTTTCTGTATTTGTAAATACATTAATACTCGTTTTTTAGAAAGTGATCTGTATCATAAAAGATCTGTAGAATGCCGGAGCGCGACTGAAGTCGTACTCCGGCATTTTTTGTTGATAAAAGTAAATTCTACAGTTATAAAGTAGTATCTGGCCGGTTCTTTGCAGAAAACAGAGTCATGAAAATAATCTGTCCTGCTTCCTATATATTAGGAAGGAATACCAATCCCTTTACGGTATTTATGGGCAGATATAATTACTTTTATATGAAAAATTTTATCAATATTAGTCTATTTTTGATATAAAAATATAGATCGCAATTATCTATTAATTTAGTTTGAATCTTATATCAGCAGCAATTTTAAGGCATTTTCATTACGAATATTACTATTATGATTGTTTTCAATTTAATTTTAAAAAACCTATTGACAAAACTGCATTCATAAGATACAATCAAGCTACAAGGAAGTTAGTTAAAACTAACCTACCGATAAGAGAACCTATTCCAATATAACATAATTAAAAACGAAAGGAGATTATTATGTTTAATCAAATACAATTACCATACGCATATGACGCTTTAGAACCCCATATTGACGCTCTCACAATGGAGACCCATTATTCCAAGCATCACGCAGCATATACCAAAAATTTAAATGACTTTGCCCAGAAGGCCGGTGTTGAGGACAAAGAAATTACCGTCCTCCTCTCCTCCCTTGACAGCATTTCCGACGAGGCTCTCAGAAAGGCCATACGAAACAACGGCGGTGGTTTTTACAATCATAACCTGTATTTTTCCACCATGAGTCCTAACGGCGGCGGGCAGCCTGTTGGTCCTCTTAAGGATTCGCTGGAAAAGACTTTTGGCAGTTTTTCTGACTTTCAGAATCAGTTAAGCGGCCTGGCTGCCGGTCAGTTTGGATCCGGCTGGGGCTGGCTGTCGGCAAACCGGGATGGCAGGCTGGTACTTTCCGCCAGTGCCAATCAGGATAACCCCCTCATGGAAGGAGGAGGCTTTGTCCCAATTCTTGGAATTGACGTTTGGGAACACGCCTACTACTTAAAATATAAGAATCTCAGAGCTGACTATATCAAAGCATTTTTCAATGTAATTGATTGGAAGGCTGTTGCTTCCAACTATGAAAACATTATAAACAGCTAAGAAAAGGAGGATTGTAATGAGCAAGAATTTATTTGAGAAACTTAATGAGTACCTGGCCAATCAGCAGGTCATGTATATGAAACTTCATAACCTTCACTGGTATGTAAAAGGCCGCAGCTTCTTCACACTTCATGCAAAGCTGGAAGAGCTGTATGACCAGACCGCCCAGATCATGGATGATGTGGCGGAGCGGCTGCTGGCTTTGGGCGGTTCCCCAGTAGGCAGCTTAAAGAAGGCACTGACCCTCTCTTCCGTAAAGGAGCTGGAGGACCTTCCTATCTCCTCAGATGATACCATTAAAAGCCTGATTTCGGATGTAGAATACTGGATCCGGGATACAAAGGAAATCGTCAAGCTGGCTGAAGACGATGATGATGGTGCAACCGCAGATCAATTTAATGGATATCTGGGCGAATACCAGAAGCTTCTGTGGATGTTGAAGTCATATATCAGCTAAATAACTCCTTATAAACCTGAAAATGCCGCTTCCTGACCGTGATTTTCGTCAGGAAGCGGCATTTTTATATTGAATTCCTCATAAAAACGGGGCCGCTGCCCCAGGTTGATCTCTCAACAATGGTATAGCGGCCCCAGAAAAGCAACTGGACTTACTTCAATCAATGATGAATTAATCCTCTACAAATACAGCTGTGATTACCTTGTTACTTTCTACCTTGTAGCAACGATCATCGCCATCTTTTGCTTTACTCTTGCTCTTCTGAACACTACCAGAGGTATTAACCAGTCTATATGTTACAGTCTTATTACCCTCTGTCTTATCTGCAGCATTTACCTCATAATACTCGGAATATCCCTTTTTGGTTTCTTTCTCATAATCCACTTCAGCCAGGAACTTCTCTGTTGTCAGAAGTTTGATTTCTGTATATTCTCCATCTTCTGTGGTAGCCTTAACTACAGAATACTTGTCGTCCTTATCAGCCTTTAACAGCATGCCTCCAAGGTAATATTTGTCACTATCAACACCAAATTTACCCTGTCCCTTGGAGCTTCCGGACTTATTGAATAAGAACTGGAAGGAATCTCCGTCAATGCTGACATTCTGCTTGCCGGTCTTCATAGCACCGTCATCTCCGCCGCCAAAGTAGTACATTTTGTATTCTGCATCCGTATACAAACCAGATACATTCTCTTTGAATTCATCTTCTGTATCAAAGTTGTAATCCTTTAAGTCGTCGTCACCTGCGACATCTTCAATGTCAGTTGTACTGTTGCCAACAAACTTAATGGCAACCAGGCCATCCTTCATGACGCCATAAGAATCAAACGCATATTTCTTGCCATTGATGGTCTTGATTTCAGATGCAACTAATTTACCATCCTTATCGGAATAGTACCAGTTACTTTCATCATCATCATAATCACCCTTATTCAAATAAGAATCAGGCACAACCTGGAACCAGCCCTTGGTTACTCTGGCGCCATCATCAGGGCTTCCGTAATATCTGAAGCCTCTGGTGTATTTAGCAGCTCCCTGAGCGTCAGTAGCAGTGCTTAAAGTTGCTTCCGCCTCGGTAGGAGTAGCTTCCCAGTTAACCCATTCAGCATTCATACGGCCATATTCATCAAAGCTGTATTTCTTACCATTAATGGTCTTACCTTTTTCGTCGGTCATTTTTTTACCGTTAGTCTTGAAGTAGAAATAACGGGTCTGATCTTCATCATCAAACAAGTTGTCGCTGGAAACGCCAGGATCTACAGCGCTATCGTAGCTATTATCCACGATATCCAGATATGCCCATTCGCCAACTTTCTGAGCACCATCATTCTCATCGCCGCAATAGTAAATACCATCACGCCACTTGTCATCACCAGTTACTCTTTCGCCGCTGTCGTCAATCCAGCCGTACAGCATTTTGCCTTCATCATCAAAGATATATTTCTTTCCGTTGACAGTCTTGAAAGAAGCGCTGTTTCCATTGCTGGAGCTCTTAAAAGCTTTACCGTTAGATCCGAAGTAATACCAGTGATTCATTGGTTCTTCATCATCGTCATCGCCGCCGTCATAATCATCATTTTCTACGGAAACCCACTGATTTGTTACCATAGCACCGTTCTCATCTACATAGTAGTAGTTGTCACTGTATTCAACAACAACATCGGTAGCCATCTCGCCGTCTTCGTTTAAGTAGAACCAGTTATCTCCTGATTTTTCCCACTTCTCAGTTTCTAAATCTCCGCTCTTGTCATAGTACACCCATGTTCCATTCTCTTCCTGCCAGCCGGTAGCTGCGAAAGAGGACATAGAAGCACCTAAAGCCAGCAGCGCTGCTGTGGATAATACAGCAACTAATTTGGTCTGCTTTCTCATAATTAATGCACTCTCCTTTT
>NZ_DAMAUN010000065.1:0-23799 GCF_032078915.1 Lacrimispora sp.
ATAAGTATCTGATGACAGGTTCCATAATACGAATGTGTGCTTCCAACTCGTTGGGAGTTGTGGAATCGCCATCAAATTTGATGAAGTAGTAGAATCCTTCTTTCATTTTCTGAATCTCGTAAGCTAATCTCTTCTTACCCCATTCATCAACGTTTGTTACAGCGCCGCCGAAACGAGTGATGTAACCTGTAACTTTTTCGATGGCTGCTGCTCTCTCTTCATCCTCGAGCTTTACGTTAAGAACAACGGCTAACTCATACTTGTTCATGCTTCTTTACCTCCTTGTGGTCTCTGGCCCCTGCTTTCAGTATCAGGAGCAAGGAATCTATATGTCACGGATTAATATTATACCGGAAACATCTGACAAAAGCAAGTCCTTTTCTCATTTTCCCGAACTTTTTCCTTTGATTTCCAGCATTTTAAGTCTTAGGCAGACCATCCTGCCCTTTTAGGCCCCTGGTGTTCTTCTCCACCAGCTTCCTTGGCACCATGACCTGATGGCTGCAGCCCATGCATTTTAATCGGAAATCCGCACCGACTCTCAAAATTTCCCACTCCTGGCTTCCGCAGGGATGGGGCTTTTTAAGTTTCACAATATCTCCAACCTCGTAATTCATATCCTTCGCCTGCCCCTTCCGTCCATGACAAATTTTCCCTGCTGCCTGCTTATTTTAAAATGGAATCGATCTTATCCAGTTCTTCCTGTGTAAATTTAAGATTATCAAGACAAGCCGTACTGTCCTCCAGCTGTTTAACGCTGCTGGCTCCAATCAGAACGGAAGTCACTGCCTCTTCCCGAAGTACCCAGGAAAGAGCCATACGGGCCAGTGTCTGTCCCCGCTCCAGGGCCAGCTCATTTAACTGCCTTATCTGATCCAGCTTTTCTTCTGACAGATAACGTCCGCCTACGGTCGTTCCCTGCCTTGCCGCTCTGGATTCCTGAGGGATGCCCTTTAAGTACTTGTCAGTCAGGGCTCCCTGGGCCAGGGGACTGTAGCAGATGCAGCCTGCGCCGTTTTCAAGGAGAGTGGAAAACAATCCATCTTCTGCCCCTCTTTCAAACATGTTGTATCTTGGCTGATCGATCAGGCATGGAACTCCCATTTCTTTTAACATAAGAACCGCATTCCTTGCCTCCTGATCCCCGTAATTGGAGATTCCCACATAAAGTGCCTTTCCCTGTCTCACAATATCAGCCAGTGCCCCCATGGTTTCCTCTAACGGTGTGTCCGGATCCGGCCTGTGATGGTAGAAAATATCTACATATTCAAGCCCCATCCGTTTTAAGCTTTGATCCAGGCTGGCCATTAAGTACTTTCTGGAGCCCCAGTTTCCATACGGTCCGGGCCACATATCAAATCCGGCCTTGGTGGAAATGAGCAGCTCATCCCGGTATTTTCCCAGATCGCTTTTTAAAATCTCTCCGAAATTCTCCTCCGCCTTTCCTAATGCCGGAGAACCGTAGTTATTGGCCAGATCAAAATGGGTGATTCCCATATCAAATGCCCTTAAAAGAATCTCCCGCTGCTCCTGTAAAGGTTTTTCCATGCCAAAATTCTGCCATAAACCCAGGGACACCATGGGAAGCAACACTCCGCTTCTTCCACAACGCTTGTATTCCATTTTCTCATATCTGTCTTCTGCTGCCTGATACATACCTATTTCACCTCTTATTTATTTTTATGCTTCGCCCAGCATCGCTTTCTGATGCCGTTTTTTCTAAAATATAAGGCGGATTCAAGCGAACCCGCCAAAGCCGACCTGCTTCATTCTTCTTTAAACGAAAGCTTTTAAGTAATTTCGTCAAAAAAGACTCCCTTTAAAGGCCTGATCCGTTCAACCAGAGACCTTCTGTCCTCAGGCACCGTTGGCATACTATATCCAAACAACCAGGAGGTCATTTCACTGATCCCCATGGACAGATGAGGCTTGATCCCGGATCCATCTTTAACCGGAATAAGGGAGGAGCCGTCCTGCCCCAGCTTCCACCGGAACACTCCGTCATTCTGACGAATAAAGTCGTCCTTTACCTCAATAAGCAATTCCATCTCGCTGATCGGGCACTCCTCTTTTAAACGTATCACGGAAACAAACTGTTCCAGATGAATGATCCTGCCCATGACAGCCGGTTTTAAGGGACCTGTTTTCTTTACAAAATCAGGCAGACAAATAAGCTCCCGCTGATTTTCTGCTGTCTCTCCGTAATAAGCCCACACACCGGCCAGTCTTTCTCTTTCATCCCGTGTAAAGAGAAGAATTAAATCTCCTCTGTCACTTCTGACTTCCCTGCTTAGGTTCAGATAATATTCCTCATCCCTGAGTGCATAGACCTCATACTTCTTTTCCAGCTCTTTACCCACGAATCTGGCCGCTTCCCTGCATTCATCCGACCGCTCTGCAAAAGCGCGGCGGCTAAGGTGCAGCCGTCCTTTTTCACTCAGCGTCACCTCCGGCAGATCACAGATATAGGTAAAATCAAAAGGAAAGTAAATCGCCGGATCGGCAGGCACCAAAAAGCAAAATCCCATCCGCTCCATATACATATCCGAAAAACAACGGCTCAAAAGCCGCCTCATATATCCCTGATGGCGGCATTCCGGATCCGTAGCAACACCGGCAATGTAATCAATCTTCCATAAACGGTCCTTGACCACCACCTCATAAGGATTGCGGTGCAGCATAGCTGCCACCCGGTCCTCCTTCCAGGCAGTGAGAATCTTATTCTTCCGAACCCTGTCTAAATAATAATAATCCATAAAGCTCTGGGAATCTTCAGAAAAAACCTTTTCCCACAACGCCCGGCTCTCGCCTTTTTCTTCCTGCTTTAAATACCGTATCATAATTAAAAGCCCTTCTGAACGACTCCGTATTTTCTTGCAAAGTCAATGGGGTAATAAGACATTTTCGCCTTACGCAGGCCTTCCATTCCAACGTCGTCCTCCCGGTTGATAAGCACCGGATTTTCCGGGAATGCGTGAATCAAAAACTGCTGGTTAATAAACTGGTAAAGCCCTTTCACATTTGGGTCAGCCTTTTCAATGTGGATGACTGCCATGTTTTCAAAGGAATTGTAGGTGCCGATGGTAAAGGCCTTTAAAATTCCGTCGATATAAACGCCTGCCATCCTTACATTAAGCACAGAACAGTTCTTCAAAATATCATGGATGCCCATTACTTCATAATCCAGCTGCCGGACGAATTCTGCGGCTTCCACCTTATTCTCCCACCATTCATCCAGAAATTCCAGCACATTATCCCGGTCCGAACAGCAAAGGGTCCGGTATTCATATCTGCCCTCATATTCCCTCAAAAATGAGTTTAAATGATTTTTCTTCTTATGGAGCTTTTTCCCTGACAGAGTTCTCATGGCCTCCCCATCGTAAAGATAATCCTTTAAGTCTTCTTGTTCTATGACCTCAAACTTTTCCGGATCCAGCTTTAAGAAATTAATTGCCTCTTCATCCGCAAGATAGATGCGAAGAGGCTTTTTTAAAACCTGATTAAAATAATCTACCATTTCCTGAAAATAATGAGGAAGATCCTCCTCCCTGCACATAGGCATTGCAGAAAATGGCTCTCCGTCCTTTTCCATCAAAAACAGCAATGCCTTATCATCACTTATGGCATACTTTACATGGTAATAATTTCTCCAGATGAAACTGTCTAAATATACACTGTCACAGGTTTTGTTGGGCCGCAAGGCATAAAAAGGCGCTATTTTCTTTATGTCCTCTGCCTCAATCGGCTTAAATTGTAAATTCATAGTCGTTCCCTTCTATATTACTGCTAACTTTTTTTTATAAAATCGATGCCGCATTTTGGACAATGAATGCTGATCTTCCCTTTTCCCCTGGGAATCCTGATTTTCTGCCTGCAATTTGGGCATTTGTAAATATGATATTTCCTGCTTTGCTGAAGCTTAAAACGCCCTCTTCGGAATACTTCTGAGATTCGAAACCAAATGCGTTCAAATTTCTGGTTTTCTTCGAAACGCTTTCCGATATTTTTTGAGAACACGCGAAAATAGCATAAAAATAAAAAAACCAAAGCCGCAATGTTCACCCAACTACTCCGGCTGAACAATCCGGCCGCAAGAAAAATACAAGCTACGGCGTTTAAAAACTGTCCCAGCCTGTCCATACCGTATCTTCCGATCATAAAACGTGCAAAACGTTCTCTAAATCCATTCATCCTGTATCTGCCGCCTCTTTTCACTTTGCCTTAACTATAATAACGTATTGGCTGAAAGTCAATGTCCATGGTAAATATTTCATAATCTTTTCAGAATTGGTTCTTAGTCCTATCCCTGTACTGCTTGGGGGTCAGGCCATACCGTTCCTTAAACAACCGGTGAAAATAGCTGTTGTTTTCATAACCCACTTCTGCAATGATCTCTTCCACTGGCTTGGACGTGGAGGTAAGATAATTTGCCGCTTTCATCATCCGGATAAGCTGCAGGCATTCCGTAAATGTCACTTGATAATGCCGTTTAAACAAACGGCTGATATAATAAGACGGCTGCATGGACAGAGCCGAAAACTCTTCTAAGGTTGCGGTTGGATAATTATTCTCTAAATATTGATATGCAGTCATTGCGATCTTTTCCTCATATTGTGCCATATCATGCAATTCTGCCTTATCTACATTATGAAAAAGCTCCATGATCAGTATTCCCATGGTAGCCTGATTAATTTCCTCTCTGCCTTTTTTATCTCCCATTAGCGACCAGATCATATTCTCCAGCAGATTCTTCGCAGGCAGCATATCCTGCAAATGAAAGTGAAGATAATCCGCCGCAGAATGCTTTCCCGATGGACACCCGGTAAAAAAGCGGCGAAGTACTCCTCCGTCCTCTACTGTCAGCTCCAGATGGAAGAAAAATTCCGGCAGCAAAAAAAAATGTACGGCAATATCCCCCCTGCCTGCAGGTTCAACTGCATGTCTTGTCCCCTGCTTTATGAGCAGAAGATCATTGGCATCCAGCCGAACAATACTACTGCCATTGATCATATGAACCGTAGATCCGCTGCACATATAAACCAGCTCTATATAATTATGGCAATGATCCGGAATCGGAACCTCGTGAGGCTGGCAGTACATGTCCATCAGCTTTCTCCGGCCCATAGCAGCATCCCCATCAGCCAGGCCTCTCCATATATCATTATTGCCTTCTGATGCGCTCCTTAAATATTCCAGAAGTTCTTTTTTCATACTTCCCTCCAAACGACAAATTTAATGCTTTTTCCCGGACCATTATACCACCATCTTCTCATTATTTGCAAGAAAGGACGGTTTTTATACAAATTTAGACATGGCTTATTTGTTACATATTACATATAATCAGCTTGGAATTTCATTTTTATATAACCATCTTTTATACGAGGTGAGCCACATGAAAAGGTACCCTATCCGCTTAGGAAGTATTGACGAAGTGACAACATTCGTCAAAACAGTCAGCCAGTATGACTGTGACATGGATTTATGCAAAGGGAGCGTTATCATTGATGCCAAGTCCATTCTCGGCCTTATGACCATTTGTCCGGATGCCGATCTGGAACTGATCATTCATAACAGTGACCATAAGGAAATTTTGGACTCTCTATCCGATTTTCTGCTTGACCAAAAAACAGCATAACCAATACATAGGTATAAAAAGATGCCCGGTAATCCAACGATTTACCGGGCATCTTTTTTATGGTTCCTCAATGAAACTTAAATTCATTTACCAGATCCTTTAACAGCTCTGCCTGATCGGAAAGCTCCTCGCTGGCAGCCGCCCCTTCCTCCGCAGTCGCCGAATTGGTCTGAACTACGCCTGATATCTGGTCAATTCCCACAGAAACCTGACGGATCGCCTCCGACTGCTGTACCGAAGCCTCTGATACCCTTCCTATCATCTCGGAGACAGAACGTGTACTGTCCACTGCATTTGCCAGGGATTCAGCAGCTTCATCCATAAGTCTGGAGCCATTTGCCACCGCCAGAACGGACCCTTCAATCAAATGGGTCGTGCTTTTTGCTGCTTCTGAGCTTTTGGAAGCCAGATTTCTCACCTCATCAGCAACTACTGCAAATCCTTTTCCAGCTTCTCCCGCACGGGCCGCTTCCACCGCCGCATTTAAGGCCAGAATGTTCGTCTGGAAGGCAATATCCTCAATAGTCTTAATAATCTTCCCTATCTCGCCGGAGCTTTCATTAATCTCCGCCATGGCTGAGACCAGTTCCCTCATGTGATGGTTGCTGGTTTCCAGCTCCCTGGACGCAAGGATCGCCAGTTCATTGGCCCCGGTGGAATCTTCTGCATTCTGCTTGATCTTATGGGAAATATCACCGATCGTTGCCGCCAGTTCTTCCACGGAACTGGCCTGTTCTGTTGCCCCCTGGGCCAGAGCCTGGGAGCTGGCCGAAATGCTTTGGGAACCGTATGCCACCTGATCAGAAGTTACGGTGATCCGATCCATAGTAGTGGTAAGCGTACCTCTGATCTTGAGCAGGGATCTTTTAATCTTCTCAAAATCCCCCTTATAATCGTACTGAAGCTGGAAAACCAGATCTTTCTCCGCAATCTGGTTTAATACCGCGGCGATTTCATCGATATAATTCACATAATTCTTCAGCTGGCTCACCGTATTCCCCAGGGACGCTGCTACCATACCGATCTCATCATCGCCGGATACATCTACTTGAAGATCAAGCTCACCCTCTGCGATCCGCTCCGCAATGGCGGATAATTTTCTAAGGGGATTGGATATCCCTTTGGCCATTACAAAGATGATCAGAAAGAGGACAAAAGAGCCCAGTGTAAAGATCGTGGTTATAATGCCTATCACCTCTTTTTTAGAGGAAAGCACCTCCGACTGGTGAATGCTTGATAAAACAAGCCAACCCGAGTCCCCTACCCGGTTAATGGAACCGAAATACGGAACCTTTTCCATGGTATAATCGTAATTTCCAACCTCCTGGCCTGCAAATGCATCCTTGATGTTCTGGGAAATGTCAATCTCGGAAAGCGTCTTTTGGATCAGATCATTGTTGGGGTGATACACGATCTGGCCGCCTTCTGTTGCCAGGATAACGGAGCCAGTCTTCCCAATCTTATAATCGCCTAAAACCGTAACTAACTGAGATAATTTTATATCAACTCCCATCACACCTAAGGGCGCCCCTGTTTTGCTGTTAAACACCCCGCTGACAGCGCTTACAATGGTCTGACCTGTGCTGACATCCACATAAGGCTCCGTCAGGACCGGATGATCCAGTTCCATGGCCCGGTACCAGGGTCTTTGGGAAATATCCCATCCGTCTTCCGAGGTGAAATTATCCGACTGGGTCACCTGGCTTACATCCAGATCTGCGATCCATGCCGCAAGGATATTATCCTTATCCGTTGCCTGAATATTATCAAGGGTTTTCTTTATCTCCGGATACCCCTCACAGTCCGGCAGCCTTACCTTACCGGTGGCATTTGTGAGAAAGGCTTCCGCCTGGCTGCTGGCAGCCGCACTCTTAACCTCAGCCAAATAAAAAGTCAGGAATGAATTCACCTGGTTTGCTGCCGCAAGAGAAGCTGAGTCCAGCGTCTGTATCGACTGGGCCTGCATGCTCTTACCTGCCTGACCTGAAATGAAAACTCCTGACAAGATAAAAATAAATACAACTGGAATGGAGATACCGAATAGCAACTTCGTAAAAATTTGTTTTTTTCTTTTGTGCTTCATAGAAATCCCTCCTCCTTTGTTTAGTTAAAATAAATATAGCACGGCGAAAACAGCTATGCAACTGAAATAATAACAAATTTAATGAAGCTAGAGACTGCTATCCTGCAAATGCGGGAAATAGGATTTCATAACCTGTTTTAATGTCTCTCTATCCTTATCCTTCATTGGGGTGAGAGGAAGTCTGTAGCTTTCCTCGCACCACCCCAAAAGGGAAAGGGCCGCCTTAACCGGCACAGGATTCACATCCATAAACAGGGCATTCATCATAGCAAGCAGCTCCAGCTGCATATTTCTGCTCTTTTCCATTTCACCTTCAAAAAAGTACTGACATATCATATGGGTCTCAAACGGCATGACATTGGCTAAAACAGAGATCACTCCCTTCCCCCCCAGAGAAAGAATGGGTACAATCTGGTCATCATTCCCTGAATAAAGGTCGAGCCTGTCACCGCAGAGAGCAGCAGTTTTTGCAATACTGGAAATATTTCCTCCTGCCTCCTTAACAGCCCGGATATTGGGGTGTTCTGACAGCTTTAAATAGGTTTCCGGACTAATATTAACCCCGGTACGGGTCGGGACATTATAAAGTATGATGGGGATCTCCACGCTGTCTGCCACTGCCGTAAAATGCTCCACCAGCCCATGCTGGGAGGTTTTGTTATAGTACGGAGTCACCTGTAACAGTGCGGACGCCCCTAAGGACTGGGCCTTTCGGGACAAGCGCACGGCGTGGGACGTACAGTTGCTTCCGGTTCCCATGATCACGGGGACCCGGTGATTTACATAATGCACCACAAATTCGATCAGTTCCAGCTTTTCCTTTTCTTCCAACGTAGCTGATTCCCCTGTGGTCCCATTAACCACAATGGCATCCGTGCCATTTTCCAGCTGAAATTTCAGCAATTTTTCCATTGCCTTAAAATCCAGGTTTCCATGGCTATCCATGGGCGTAACGATGGCTACCGCTGAGCCTTTAAAAATCGCATCTTTCATAGGCACTCATTCCCAAAATTAGAGGTTCATACTAACAAAAGTATGACAAACATCCCCTGTTGGTACCATACACAAATCATTTTTTTCATCATATAAACCATTATAAGGAGTGATGACTATATGTATAATATTCTTCTTTTAGGCGGCGATTCCAGGCAGCTTTATTTAAACCAGATATTAACCAAAAACGGCTTTCAAACCACCCTTCACAATAGCAGCGGGGATTCCTCATTTTCCATGGAAGAAGCTATAAAAAGCAGCAATGTCATACTTTGTCCCATCCCATTTACCAGGGATAAAATCAACCTGTTTTCAGACAACGGCATGACTGATCTGGGCATCGGGAATTTATTGAACCTTTTGACCTCAGACCATACCCTTTTCGGCGGAAGCATTCCTGCCTATGTAAAGGAATATGCCAGGGAAAACGGCATTGCATGTTTTGACTATATGGACATGGAGGATATCACCGTAAAAAATACCATTGCGACCGCAGAAGGCGCCATTGCCGAGGCCATTGGATTAAGTCCCGGCTGCCTTCACAAAAGTAAATGTCTCGTGACCGGCTTTGGCCGGTGTGCAAAAACCCTGGCACTGAAATTAAAGGGCATGGATGCTGAAGTAACCATTGCCGGCCGAAAGGAAATACAGCTTGTCCAGGCGGCCTCCATGGGATTTCATGCCAGAGCACTTTGTGATCTGGCCCCGGTTATAGGGGATTATGAGTTCATCTTTAACACCATCCCAGCCCTTGTCATTGAAAAAGATCTGATCCGTTCCATGAATCCGGACGTAACGATCATTGATATAGCATCCGCCCCCGGCGGCGTTGATTTTAGTTTCTGCAGTCAGCAGAATATCCGCGCCAAGCTCTGCCTGGGACTGCCTGGAATCTACGCTCCCCAGTCATCTGCGGAAATTCTATACGAAGCAATTGTTAAATCTCTGTCATAAAGGAGTGTCATATGAAGCTGGAAGGAATGAAAGTAGGCCTGGCAATCACCGGGTCCTTTTGTACTTTTGATAAAATAGAAAAAGAAATAAAGGTTCTGGTGGATAAAGGAGCCGATATATACCCGATCTTTTCCACCAATGTACAGACAACGGATTCCCGTTTCGGAGATACCGGGGAATACATGAAGCGGATCTCAGCCATGACAGGCAATACGCCCATCCTGAACCTGGAGGAAGCGGAGCCTATCGGACCTAAAGGCTATCTGGATATCCTGATCATCGCCCCCTGTACCGGAAATACCCTGGCTAAGCTGGCCAACGGCATCACGGATACCCCAGTGCTCATGGCAGCAAAAGCCCACTTAAGAAATTCCAAACCCCTGGTGATCTCTCTCTCCACCAATGACGCCCTTGGAATTAATTTTAAGAATGTGGGAGAATTGTTTAACGTAAAAAATATCTATTTTGTTCCCTTTGGTCAGGATGACCCGTTGAAAAAGCCAAATTCCATGATCGCACACACTGAACTGATTGCAGATACGCTGGAATACGCTTTAGACGGGAAACAGATTCAGCCAGTTATTTTTTAATCTCTGTAACAGACCTGCTGCAGGATAAATCTGCGATAATAAATTGAACAGACAGCAAGCTAAAATCGTGCAGATTTAGCTTGTATATGATCCAAACGTCAGTAGGAATCACGCTTAACAGCATAAAAAACATACTGTCCCACACCCACAGCAGTCTGGAGTGCATACTGCTGCTTAAGGGAAAATTACAAGAGGAAATCAACGGCGATATTTATCACATGTCCCCGTACCTGCCGATAACAGTCAGCCTTTTAATATTTGTTTTGAGCATAAAAGGCTGACTGTTTTTTATTTACATTTGTTGCTTCCACTTTCCTTTTATCCCTTTATTAAAAGGCGGTTCATGTAGCTTCTGGCATCATATGAATTATTAGTATTATTTAAATCATTTGTATCATTTGTATCTTCTTGATTAAAACTCATTATATATTGCGCTCTTGACTGGTCATATATTTTAAATCCGAATTGCTTATATAGTTCATGAACTGGATCGGATTTATAAACATTTAAAAATATCGGCTTGCTTACCTGTTTGGAAAGGGTCGTAATATGCTTTAGATAAAATGCTTCTATCCCTTTCAGTCGAGCAGGTCCGGTAAGGAAAAGAGATATCTCGCAAATCTTGTCCGTTAGTTCATTAAATGAGAAAAAACCAACTATTGTATTAAATTGCAGTATTTTTTTGAAACAACTATATTTTAACATTTTATGAAAGCTATCTGTGTTTAATATAACTTGTATATCATCGATCCAGCCGCCATTGTATTCGTCCATGTATTTCTTACGGCAGGCTCTATTTATATCTATGTATTTTTCCAAGTCATTTTCAACCGTATCTTGTAAGGAAAATCCTCTGCCAATCAATTCCTCCGATAATACCATATGTCCTCCAGACTGCCTGCAGTCATTTGCCTGTTAACAAACTCATGATTCATGGCTCATGAGACAGGTAATGGCTGGTGAGCTATTTTGAATTATTATATTGGTATTATCATAATAGCTTGGGCAAAAAAATATTACCATGTTTTTATTTTGTACTATATCCGTTTCGTTTTGCAGGATATGACATCCCACCAAAAGGAGTCCTGTCCCCCAAACAATTTGAAATTCGGCCAAGAGTGACAGGTACTTTTCCGTTTTCTAAGCATAACATATGACAAATTGTTTTATTGAAAGGCAGTAATATTATGGCTACTTGTCCTCAAGGACTGTTTCCTTATACCATTCGACGCGGCGATACACTATGGATGATTGCACAACGTTATTATACTTCCGTTGCCGCTATTAGAGCGGCAAATCCAGGCTTAAATCCACAGAACTTAACAGTGGGGCAAACCATTTGCGTCCCGGCAAGAAGAGCTCCCCGTCCTCCGGTTTCGACTCCTCCTTCCGGCGGCGGCGGCGGAAACCGCTGTCCAGTAGGTCTTCGTACTCATGTCGTTCAGCGAAATGATACTTTATGGCTTCTTGCTCATCGTTACTGCACCACCGTAGATACCATTATGGCTCTGAATCGCGGCTTAACTCCCGGCAATCTGAGAGTAGGTCAGGTAATCTTAATTCCGGCCGGATACAACCTGTCCAATCTACCTTTCTGGTTCCGTTCCCAGGATGTCCAGGATTTCTCCCAGATGGAAATGAATGACAACAGTGATGCGGCCTTCTATCCGGAAGAAACCTATTCCTTTACTGCTGATTCCGACGATACACAATAGCTGCTTTTTCAGTAACTTCAAACTGCGGCAAAGAAAATCATAGCTTTGAATTTTGCATATATGCTGTCAATCTGTTTATCAGGCAGGTGAACAGTATTCTCAGGTAACGGTATCGTTTTACAAATTTAACTCCAACTTTCAATCAACGTTTGAAAGTTGGAGTATTTTTCTTAGAGTGCTTTTTGGCATAGTTTTATCTGTCCTCTGGCCTATAAGCCAGCACCGGCAAAGTAGAGCCCCCGTAAGGCATTACAATTACTCTGGCCTCTTCCCCCAGCTCTTCTGCTGCCGCCTCATAAGCCTCCTGAATATGATCAAATGGCTCCATAAAAATACTCTTAACTAACTCTTTTTCAATTCCTGACACCAGAAAAATTTTTGCACGTTTCAAAGTTCTGGCAAAAGATGCAGCTTTATGTCCTCCTATCTGGAAATCTTTTTGTATCCGTTCCAGAATCTCGTCCACACTTTTTGCCTCCAGCATCCATTGTTCGAAAACAGCACCTCCAAGCCCTTCCGGACATGCCCCGGCTAAAATAATGATTCCGCCGGGCCGTACTGCCTGTTCCGCATTGGCAAGGGCCTTCTGGGTCTGATAAAGGTTTAAGTCCTTAGGCGCTCCTCCCTGGGAGACAATTACAATATCTGCCAGCTCAGTGATTTCCTTACGGAAAAAACCGTCCAGAAAATGACAGCCCTTTCTGTGAGCCTGCTTTAAATCGCCGGCCACTGCATAAACGATATTTTTATGCTCATCCAGAACCACATTGAAGAGAAAATCCACGCCGCAGATGCCGGCAGCTTCTTCCAGATCCTTTCGCACGGGATTTTCTTCCAGGGATCCCGCCCTAGACATCGGGTCTGTCATTTTGCTATGGTTCATTCGGATCGCATCCATCGTGGACACCCCCGGCATGATGGCCTTTGCTCCGCCTGAATAACCTGCAAAAAAATGGTACTCGATATTTCCCAGACATATTCTTAAATCAGCGAAAGCCACCTTATCTGCGATATCAACCGGTGTACCCTCCCTGGTAAAACCCATACGGACAAATTCACACTCTGATGAATCCATACATCTGCATGTTTCATATATTTCATCTCCCGCCAGATGCCGCATCTCCTCCTCGGTCTGCCTCCTGTGGGTTCCAACTGCAAATACAATTGTAATACAGGAACGGCTGATTCCTGCCTTTTCCAGTCTTTTTACCACATGGGGAAGAACCCGCCAGGAGGGCATGGGCCTGGTGACATCGCTGGTAACAATGACAACGTCTTTCTTTCCTGCTGCAAGCTCCTCCAGAAGCGGAGTTTCTACCGGATTGTCCAGCGCCTGCTCTATGATCTCCCCCTCTGATAACACACATTCTTTCTTTTCGGGGACAAGAATATCAGCTATCACATCCTTAGGGAGCCTTACACACTCCATTCCGGATCCATAGCCCAGTTCAATCTCTTCCATCGGCCGATGCCTCAATTGATACACATCATTCACCTTAACCACCGGCCTGTATTGGGACATACGTTTTATTCCTCCGGTTTTTAACCATTGGCTGTATGCCATTATAAAAGCCGCGGCTCCTTTCTGCTCGTCCTGTACAATTGGTTCCCTTAAATAATATTCTGCACTTCCATCTCTTTCCATCCGGTTTTCAGGGCCAAGCCCTGCACCGGCACAGATGCCCTCCAAATGCAGTCTGCCATTTTTGAAAGTTATTTTATTTGCTTCCAGAGACATCATGATCCCGGCTGCCTTCATAAAATATGCTTCACCGAATATTCCCATCTCAAATCCTTTAAAAAGAGAGTAGGCAACCATAGCAGATGCGGAAGTCTCCAGATAATTTCCGTATTTATTTCCAAGGGCTGTCAGCTGAAAGAACAGGCGGCTTTCCTGATCCTGATATGTAAGCATCCCATCCACAGCTTCCTTCCACAGTCCTTCCAGATATTGCCATTCCTTCTCTTCCCTGGGTAAAATTTCACAGCAGTCTGCCAGTGCCATCAGATACCATCCCTCTGCGCGGGACCAGAAATTGGCGGACCGTCCAGTCACCTGATCTGCCCAAAATTGCTTCTTTTCTTCATCGTAAGCATGAATATAGAGTTGGGACGATTCATCATACAGGAATCTGCGGGCATTCCTAAACTGTTTTATTACATCTTGGCAGCTCTGTCTGTTTCCCAGTTCTTTTTCATAAGAAAGATAAAAAGGGGCAGACATATAAAGACCATCCAGCCAGATTTGACCTGGGTATATCTTTTTATGCCAAAAGCTGCCGCTTCGTGTTCTCGGCTGATTTTTCAGCTGCTCCATCAGATGCTTTGCCGCGATTCGGTAACGTTCCTGACCAGTCTCCCTATAGAGATAAAGCAGAGCCCGCCCTGAAGGCAGTTTATCCAGGCTGTACTCTTCCCTGTCGTACCACAGAATCGTGCCATCTTTACCAATATAGCGATCTAAAAAGGTTTCCATCGTTTCCCGGTAACAGGGATCGCCTGTGGCCTCATGCATAGCTGCCATAGCCCGGAGGACACAGCCATCCTCATAGTTCCAAAACTTCCGGTCCAGCTTTTCAAATGATTTTCTATACTGCTCTATATAAATCTCAGCAATCATTGCTTTCCTCTTTCATTCTCTTGAGAAATAAAGGCTTAATTCCTCCTGCTTCCAGAATGGACATGGCGTAATCTCCTATTTTTTCGCACTGATATACTTCATCTGCTGTCAGATTTTTTATTTCTCCTGTTCTCATATTCACCTGCAGTTTCTCTCCAGCCTTTACCTTCCCGGAAATACCTTTGCATACAAGAAGGGGAAGCCCCAGATTAATGGCGTTACGGTAGAATATCCGTGCAAATGATTCGGCAACAACAGCGCCTGCTCCCATATGAATCAATGCAATCGCAGCATGCTCCCGGCTGGAACCGCAGCCAAAATTTGTTCCTGCAACTATGATTCCTTCTTTTGGAAAATCCCTGGCAATATTTTCATCCACACCTTCCAGACAATGGCTGCCGATCTCATCAGAATCCGTCAGGGCTAAGTACCGGCCGGGATAGATCTGATCCGTATCAATATTTTTTTCCAGTATCAGTGCCGGACCACTAAAATTTTCTTTCATATTCTCATTCCCCCTCCCCGGAACTGATCTCCGGTTTCTCCTTCTCTTCTTTCAGGCTACTGGTGGCCGGAACCGTCAGATAACCTGTCATCGCAGATATTGCCACTGTTGCCGGTGAGGCAAGATAAATTCCCGAATCCCTGCTGCCCATTCTGCCCGGGAAATTACGGTTAGATGTGGTGACACACACTTCACCTGCTGCCAACACGCCCTGATGAGCACTGAGACACGGACCGCAGCCAGGCGCTGATATTGTTGCACCTACCTCCAGAAGAATCTCCAAATATCCTTTGGCAATGCTCTCCTGAAGCACTTCTTTTGAAGCCGGGATTACGATCATACGCACATGGGATGCTATCTTTTTTCCTTTCAAAATCTGTGCTGCCGTTTCTATATCTGTCAGTCTTCCGCCTGTACATGTTCCGACAAATGCCTGGTCAATCCGTACCTGTCCCGCCTGTCTTACCGGTCCCACATTATCAACGCTGGACGGCATGGACACCTGTGGCTCCAGATCGCTGATCTCAAAGACATGGATTTCCTCATATTCAAAATCTTCATCTGTATACTCGATCTCAAATGGATGGTCTGTCCTGCTTCTTACATACTCAAGGACTGCCTGGTTGGGCTGTATGTATGCTGTTTTTGCTCCCATTTCCACCGCCATGTTGCAGAGTACCATCCGCCCGGCCACATCCAGCTGCTCCACATAATCTCCGGTGAATTCTATTGCCTTATAGACGGCTCCGTCCGCTTTCATTTTTCCAACTATATGAAGGATTACATCCTTGGGAAGCACGTTGTCGGCAGGGATCCCTTCCAGATGGATCTTAATGATCTCAGGCACCCGGAACCATAGCTTTCCTGTGATCAGAACCGTTGCCATATCCGTTGCTCCAATTCCCGTCCCAAGGCAGCCAAAGGCTCCATGGGTGGTAGTGTGAGAATCTGTTGCAACCAGAATCATTCCCGGGTATACAAGACCTGCCTCCGGCATCACCTGATGGCAGACCCCGGCATTAACATCAAAATGATGGGTCAGCTCCTGTTCCTCTTTAAACTGGCGCATCTCCTTATGATTCTGGGCTGCCATAATCGTAGGTGACGGTGCATAATGGTCAAAAACAAACGCTGCCTTATCTTTATCCCAGACCTTTTTTCCGCCCATTTCCCTAAAAGAATAGACCGTCTGAAGATACAGGTCATTAATCTCTGCAAAATCAATATCAGCAGTTATGATTTCCCCGCACTCTACGCACTCCCGGCCGCTGTGCTTTGCTAAAATCTTTTCAATCGCATGCATATAATTTTCTCCTGTTTTATATAATCCTAAATTTCTCCAAAATATGGTGATTAGATTCAAAACCATTCTGTTCTCATGGGGTCCTGCCCTGTCAGAACATCTTTAAACCCATCAGCCATCATAAACGGATTCAATCCCAGCACCGGCCCGGAAAATCCAAAGCCTGTGATCCCCTGGTCTGTCTCTATCTTTATAACCGCCAGGCCGCAATGAGTATAGGTATGCTTTCCGTTTGCTATGGGCCGGCTTTTCTCCCATCTGAAGTACTCCTGTTTTAAATCCGTTATCTTCATCTCAAACTTCCCTCTGCGGTAAAAAGGAGTGCTGCAAAATGCATATCCCCCATTCTGCAGCGCTCCCTTGACGCTTCCTTAGCCTCACTACTCAGAAATTGCTGCCTCTATTTCCCTGTTGATTCCATCGATCAGCATATCCGCACAGGAGGCCGCATCTGCTTCCCCATAGCTTAATGACTGAATTGCCAGGGTATAAACACCATCAGGAGTCTTCAGTGAAGCACGTTCTGTAAAAATGTCCAGCATAAACGTTGACCATACCATCAGCTTCTTATTCATGTCAGCAACCAGGCTTCCCTCTGTGTCTACATATTTGACCGCATTTTTATTACAGGGAATGCCACGGCTGTCACCCAGAATCGTTGCTCCCTCTTCATCTCCAAAAAGGAACTGAATCAGAGCAGCAGCCTCTGCCGGATGCTGTGAGGAGGATGTAATGGCGATTACCTGGGAAGCCTTTAAGGGGCCGCCGTGGAACTCTCCCATATTAATCATATCGCCTACTACAATTTCTCCATCCGTTACTGCTTCCACATACTTGTCAATGTTGGTATCCCAGCACATTGCTCCGCCGTAGTGACCGTTAATCCAGCTCTCGCCTGTTTCCAGAAGTTCAGAAGTTCCCTCTCCTGCCAGTCTCTCGGAATTAGGAATTACATGCTTGTCTTCCAGACTCTTAATAAACTCCAGGCCCTCTAAAATCTCTTCCTTAGAATATTGAAGCTCATTGTCCGTGATCCAGTCCTTTCCATATTTACACTGGAGATAATAAATCATTAAATGCACTTTTACATAGTCCGCACAGGCAAAAGGATAATAGGATCCGTCCTCATACGCCGCAAATTTTTCTCCAGCTTCATAAAGCTCATCCAATGTTGTAGGAATTTTGGCTCCCACCTTATCATAAGTAGTCTTATTCCAGATAAATCCACGTCCGGTATTGGCTATGGGAAGAGCCTGGAGTGATCCGTTTACTGTATAGAACTCCTTATCATAATCTTCGTAGCTAGACAGGTCTATAATATTGGAAACCTTGTTTAAATCAAAGAATGTGTCTCCCTTGGGAGAATAGGCAAAAACCCAGTCCATATTCAACTGTATTACATCTGCCGCCGCACCGGCATTAAGAGCCAGAGAGACCTTCTCTTCATGACCGCTGAAAGCCTCATACTCCGCTTCTACCTTAATATTTGGGTATTTGGCTTCAAAGGCCTCAATCGCTTTAAGAGTCTTCTCATGGCGTGAGTCACCGCCCCACCAGTTAAAGCGCAAGGTAATGGGATCCTTAGTGTTGACCTCCATTGCCCCTTTAGTCTCTGCCGGAGATTCAGCGCCACTGTCTTCCTTAGCCGCCTCAGACTTAACCTCAGGAGCCGCCGTTTCCTTTGGTTTTGCAGGCATACAGCCTGCCAATGACCCCACCATAGCACCAGCAAGAATCAGACTAACCAGTTTTTTCCCTCGTCTTTTCATGTGTAACCTCCCTGTTTTATTTTTATATTTTATTGTTACCCCTTAACTCCTCCTGCCGCAATACCCTCCACAAAAGAATCCTGTGCCATAAAAAAGACGATAAGAGATGGAATGATTGCCAGCAGTGACATCGCCAGAATCCGGTTCCAGTCGAATCCTGACTCGGTATCCATAGACATTCTCAAAAATATGGATACCGGATATTTACGGACGGAATTGATATAAATCAATGGTCCCATAAAGTCGTTGGATGCCCACATAAATTGAAACAGGGCGCAGGAAACGACAGATGGCTTTATCATAGGAACTATAACATACCAAAGCCTTTCTACTACATTACAGCCATCAATCTCAGCAGCCTCCTCCAGCTCCCTTGGAATCCCCCTGAGAAACTGAATCAGCATATATACGAAGAAGGTATCCCCTGCCAGCATGGATGGAATCACAATAGGCAGATATGAGTTCAGCCAGCCCACCTCGTTAAACAGTATGTACTGCGGTACATTTAAAACCACCTGCGGCAGAAACAGGGTCGAAAGCAGCAGAGCAAAGAGAAGCTTTTTTCCTACAAACTGAAATCTTGCAAAACCATAGGATGTAATGACCGCTGATACCACTGTAATTACAACCTTGGGGATTACAAACTTATAGGTATTCCCCATAAAATGAAGCAGATTCATTCCTTCGTAGCCCTTAAATCCATTCCTGTATCCATCCAGAGTCGGCGCTAAGGGTAAAATTCCCGCACTGGAAAACAGCTCTGAGTTCGTCTTGAATGAAGCTCCTATCATCCAGCACAGCGGGTATATCATCACAATCCCTAAGCTGATCAGAAGGAGATACCGTAAAAACAGGTTAAAACTAGCTTTTTCTTTTCTGTTCATATGTTACCTCCCATCTTCATCTGCATAATAAACCCAATACTTCTGGCTTATAAATGCCACTGCGGTAAATGCCATAATAACCAGGAACAAAAGCCAGGCAATAGAACTGGCAAGCCCCATTTCATTTCTCTTAAAGGCTTCATTATAAACAAGCAGTGACACCAGAGATGTTGAACGCAGCGGCCCACCCTGAGTTACAATGAAAGGGCCGTTAAACTCCTGGAATTTATGGCATAGCTGTGTCACAAAGTTATAAAAAATAACCGGCGTAATGAGCGGCACCGTAATTCTGAAAAATTGTTTCAATTTACCTGCACCATCAATGGCAGCCGCCTCATACAAATCTACCTGTACCCCTTTTAATGCTGCCAGGAATATAATCATAGGAGAACCAAACTGCCATACTCTCAGCAGCACAATGACAAAAAATGCGCCATCCGGATTTCCCAGCCAGTTAAAGGCCGGAATTCCAATTTTTCCCATAATGATATTCACCAGTCCCTCTGTCTTGAAAAGGAATTTCCACAAAACAGCAATGGATACAGATCCTCCTAAAATAGAAGGAATATAATAAATTGTCCTGAAAAAGTTTAACCCGCGTATCTTATTATTCAGGATATACGCGATAAACAGCGCAAATATTAACTCCAGCGGTACGGTCAGGAACGCATACTTAAACGTCTGCACAAATGCCTTAATGATCAGCTTGTCACTCAATATGTAACGATAATTATCAAGTCCCACAAAGGAGGCTGTCTTAAAGAGGTTATATGAATGAAAGCTGTATATAAAGGATGCCACAAATGGATACAGTTTAAAAATAACCAGACCCACCAGCCAGGGCATTACAAAGATAAGGCCTACATTGCGTCTCCAAAACCCTTTCTTCTTTTTCTTCATTCTTTTCTCCCACACATTTATTTCCATCCAGCCGGAAGGTAATTTTCTGTATTCTTAATCATTTCATCGACAAGTTTTTCTATCTCTTTTTGATCCTGACATTTATATTTTACTAAAGGATCGTTCATAAATGCCTTCACTACCAGTTCCCGGTCGTAAGTTCCTGCAGCCTCCAAGATAGAACTGTGATTCTGCACATGCGGTAATACCAGTTCACGCAGCTTTTCAGGAATAGGTCCTGCAGATATCGCCCGGATGCTGTCTCTGGAAAATACGGCATTGGTCTCCACCACCGACCCCGGGAGCAGATTGGGAATCTGTAAGCTGCTGTTAGGAATATTTACATTGCTTACCAGACGCCCCAGACCAACCAGCGCTTTCATCTGCTGCACGCCTTCTTCTCCGGAAGGAACAATCTCCATCTGTTCTTCTCCCGCTATAATCCTCTTTCTCCTGGCCAGGCGTTCCTCCATCTGCTGAATCCTGAAATCCACTGTAGTAAGACCGAACTTCCATTCCTTTACGGTATCCGGATTATTCAAATAGGTATTCCCCGGCATAAATTCTGATAAGTGCCTGTCCCCTGCTGCTGCAATTAATCCATAACGGTTAAATAAGTCAAATTTTACCCTATGTCTGCAATTGAAGGTTGATTCCTCCCATGGTCGGTCCGGATCATCGAAGCCTTCTTCAAAATTATGGTCAATGTACTCCTTATATATAGGAAAAAGATCCACACCCTCATATGAGGCCGTATCAAACCAGGTAAAATGGTTGATTCCTAAAACATTGACATGGATATCTTCCCGGTTGATTTTTTCGATCTCCAATGCCTTCTCCGCAATCTGCGCCAGTATCTTCTGTGTTCCAAATACTTCATGGCAGCAGCCAAAGGCTTTTATCTCCGGAAATGTCCGGTACAGGCTTGCCACACAGAGACTCATAGGATTGGTATAGCTAATCACCCAGGCTTTCGGGCAGAAATTCTTTATTGCTTCTGCTATTTCCTCATACATTGGCAGAGTGCGCAGTGCGCGGATCATCCCCCCCGGACCTGCCGTATCTCCTACAGACTGATAAATCCCCAACCGTTCCGGCAGATGCACATCGGAACGCATCTCTTCAAATGTACCTGGCAGAATTGAAATCACGACAAAATCCACACCCTCCAGGGCTTCCTTCAAGCTGCTGGCAACCTGGTAGTCCCACTGTCCTTTTGTCTCTTTCCTTTCCTTCAGCTGATTACCAATGATCTGATTCTCCCTGGCAGCCTTTTCATCAATATCATAAAGCCGGACCGTTCCGCCAAGCGCCGGCTCCAGAGCCAGATCTGCCATCAGCTTCCATGCCCATGCCTTAGATCCCCCGCCAACATAAGCCATCTTAATGTCTGAAACACGATGATGATTCCACTTCATCCCTATCTCCTCCTCATGTATGAAAGGAAATTATTGCCTTCCCTATTCCAGTAAAATTGTTCTTCGTATATCGTATATCGTATACGATTTAATATAGTTCTACCACATACAGGATCGTTTTACAATAGTTTTTATGCATTTATTTTATTTTTTTGTTTTTTTATCTATATTATATGTGCATTTTTTCATCATCTCTCCAACTATATTTTGACTCTTTTCACTTTGTATGATAAAATAATTTCATTCTAAGTAAAGCAGGTGAAACAAATGAAAAAGTTAGATTCGTTGGAAATAATGCCCACGCGCATCCGAATCGCTTCCATTCTCCGCAAGGCGATTCTGTCAGGCGATTTTAAAGAGGGGGAAGAACTGTCACTGACTGACACAGCCAGCCATCTTGGTGTCAGCAGAACGCCTGTCCGTGAGGCTTTTCAAATTTTAGCTTCAGAAAATTTAATAACTCTCCGAATGAATAAAGGTGCAATTGTAAATGGAATAACTACTAAGACAATACGTGAACACTTTGAAATGAGAATGCTTTTGGAGGGAGAAGCAGCCGTAAGAGCCACTTTGAGACATTTTGACGTGTCAGACTTGATCAGTTCCCAAGCTCATATAGAAAGCCTGGGGGACGATTTTTATGATGAAGAATACCAGTCCTATAATCAGAATCTCCATACCTCTATCTGGAAGGCGGCAGACAACATTAAGATGTATACCATCCTCTCCTCCCTTTGGAATGGAAGCTCTTTCGGCAAGACAGTCTCTGCCAAAGAACATCAGCTCATCTCTATAGAAGAACATGGAAAGATTCTGGGACATATGCGCGATTGCAATCCCTACCTGGTTCGCAAGGAGATGGAATATCATATTGAACGAAGTATGGAAAATATTATTGATAGTTTTTCATCTAAGGAGTGAAAACAAATAAGAGCTGAGGTGATCTGACTTTCAAGACAGCCTCAGCTCTTATTTGTGTTATTCTACCTCTATGGCGGAAACCAGGCAGCTCCAGATGGCTCCCGAGTACATCAATCATGAATTGTCAAATGAATTCTTACGGGTAATAAGACAGTCTCTATGTACGAAGTCCGGGGCTTTTAATGAGAGCAGGCGTTACCGGATATGCTAAATTGGCTCCCAGTCAAAAAACTGACATGATTAAAAAAAGAAGCGGAATCTGCTCTTACGGCTCATATTTATATACTTTCCCTTCTTTCATAACAAATGAAATTTTTTCCATAGCTGTAATATCATGCCATGGACTCACATCCGCAGCAACCACATCCGCAAAGGATCCTGGCTTTATGCAGCCTGCCTTTCCTGAAAATCCCATCATCTGGGCAGGAGTTCTCGTTGCAGACAGCAGCAGTTCCTTGACACTGAAATCCCCATATTTCTGCATGAGCGCAAATTCTTCCGCCTGCTTTCCATGATAATTATTATAGGTTCCGGCATCCGTGCCAAAAACAATTTTCACGCCTGCTTTCCGGCATTTTTTTAGATTCTCTCCATGACGCTCAATGCACATCCTGGCTTTTTCCACCGTCTCCTGCGTCAGTCCGCCGGCTGTCCCCATCTCGATGATCCTGGTTGCTGCAATGATCGTGGGCACCAGATAAACTCCGTGCTCTGCCATCATGTCAATACATTCATCATCCATCATCATGCCGTGTTCGATGGAGGTGATCCCGCAGCGGATGGCCATTTTGATCCCATCTGCCCCATGGGCATGGGCTGAGGAAATACGCCCTTTGCTCTTTGCCACCTGGAGAATGGCGCTCATCTCCTCTTCGGAAAATTCTGCTGCACCGGGAATATCTCCCACGCTCATGACCCCTCCGGTTGCCATGACCTTCAACTGATCTGCCCCGTATTTAAAAGTATACCGGGCAGCCTTACGCCCGGCATCCGGCGAGTCCGCCACATATCCCAGACCGGCATCCGTTTTCATATAGGGGCTTAAATGGGAATCTGCATGACCTCCGGTTGCCGTTATGGCAATCCCGGATACAAACATTCTGGGCCCGTGGATTTTCCCGGTGTTGATCCCGTTTCTCACTGCCACATCACAAAATCCATAGGACCCTTCATCACGGACCATGGTAAAGCCTGCCAACAGATCTTTTTTTACATTCATTATGGTCTCAATGGTGATTTCCCCAAATGTCATGTTCTGAAACATGGTCATGCTGGCAGGATGGCCATTCATAGCCGTATGCATGTGACTGTCGATCAGTCCCGGCATTACGAATTTATCACTCAGATCAATAACTTCTGATACCTCTTCCCTCCAGTCTTCCCGTTTTCCTACCCAGGTCACTGTATTTCCTTCATAAACGATTGCCATATCGGAGTTTACTTCCCCGGTTTCTGAATCAAACAATTCCTTGCAATATATTGCCTTTTTCATTTTTGCACATCTCTCTT
>NZ_DAMAUN010000065.1:23809-34798 GCF_032078915.1 Lacrimispora sp.
TTATGTGAAAAGTAGCATAAGCGTGACTGCCCATGCTGCTTTCCTTTTCCTATCCCGCTAAGATCAGCCCGTCTTTATTCCTGGGTCTTCCAGGTCCAGACCGGTATATTTCCAAGGCCCAGATCTTCCAGGCCTATGGCATCTCCCAGCCTCTTGTTAAATGCATAATCCTCATAGGTGGCTGCATAGAAGATAATCGGCTCCTGCTCCAGCCATTCCTTCTGCATATCCTTCACAATGGATACTCTTTCATCATCTGTTTCTGCTTTCATAAAGCTGGTATAGTAGTCATCCCAGGTAGAATCCGGCCAGTTGATAAAGGATGCGGATTCATGCGTCAGCATACTCTTTAAATACATGGGATTGGACTGCATGGTCATGTTAACAAGACCCATTTCCGTAGTGCCGTCATAGAAGCCCGCAAACATGGTGGCTGCTTCTTCTACCTTGATGGTCGTCTTTAATCCTATGGCTTCAAAGTTCTGCTGCATAATGTTGGCAACCTTTTCTCTTGCTCCCGAAGGCGTGTGAAGAGTAACTCCTTTTGCAAGATCAATGGAACCATCGGCTGCTGCGGCTTCAAGCAGGGTTTTTGCTGTCTCCGGGTCGTATTTGTATGTAATGGAGCTGTCATTGTATTTGGTACCGGCCATAATCGGGGATTCCAGCGGAGCTGCCTTTTGAAGCATGGTGCAGATAGCTTCCCGGTTAATTGCCAGACTCAGTGCCTGACGGATCCTGGGATCGGTATAGGACAAATTGTTTACCATCAGCATATACGGCTGTGCCGCCACTTCCTGATGGGCAACATTTAAGTTTGCAGATCCTTCCAGGGAATTAATGTCATCCACGCTCATAGGCGGATATGCCAGATCAATATCACCGGCTAATAATGCGGAGGCCATATTGGAGTTCGCCATGACCGTGATCTTAAACTTTGCAAACTGCGGTGCGCCCAGATAATATTTCTGGTTGGAAGTCATTACCAGCTCGCTTCCCGCAATCGTGCTTTCAAAAACCAGAGGTCCGCTGCCTACCGGATTGTTCCAAAGAGCATTCGTTACATAATCAGCCGGTGCCGTATCCTTTAATAAGTGCTCAGGAAGAGGCTGGTACAGATACAGATAGGAAGGGAAGGTTACATCCTGGGATATGGGCCCCTGGAAAGTGTACTTTAAGGTGTAGTCATCCACAGCCTCCGCACCGATTTCTTCCGCTGTTCCGGTTCTTTTGCCACTGCTGTCCACCCCGGTCAGTATGCTGTACATAAAGGTATGGTTTGCCGTACATGCCGGATCTGTGATCATTCCTGCTGCAAATACATAATCATTTGCCGTTATCGGCTCCCCGTCACTCCACACCGCCTCCTTATTCAGATGAAAGACAATGGACAGACGGTCATCAGCTATTTCCCAGCTGCCTGCATTTCTTGGGGTAACACTTCCGTCCATGGATACATAAAACAGTCTGTCATACAAAAGTCCCAGTACCAGCTGGCTGTAATAGCCGCCCGAAGCTCCATTGTAAGGAATTAAATCCGCCCATGCCGACCCCATTCCCATGGTAACCGCCATGGCGGAATCCGAACTGCCCTCTGCTCCTGCCCCAGAGGTTCCTCCCGCTGCAGACGTTTCCCCTGTTCCTGAAGCTGGTGTTCCCGAGCTGCCCTTACAGCCGGCCAGCAATGAGGCGGAAAGAACTGCAGCCAGTATAAGTGAAGCAGCTCTCCGTAAATTATTTTTTTTCATAAACAATTCCTCCTTTTATTTGTTTTATCCTGCAAAAAATATCAGGAATTAATAAGCCTTTCGTTCCTGTGAATAAGGACATGCCACCAGATGCCCTTCTCCCATGTCCACAAGACCATATTCCAGCCCGGAACAGGCTTCTCTCGCATAAGTACAACGGTTGTGAAACCGGCAGCCTGAGGGTGGATATAAGGGACTTGGAACATCCCCCAGCAGCACGATCCGCTTTTTAACACGGTCTACATCCGGTACTGGAATAGCCGATAAAAGTGCCTGGGTATAGGGATGAAGCGGATTGTCAAAAATTATTTTTTTACTGCCGAATTCCACAATCTGTCCCAAATACATGACTGCGACTTTATCACAAAGATAACGGACCACACTCATATCATGAGAAATAAACAAATAGGATACCCCCGTTGCTTTCTGTGCAGACTTCATCAGATTCAGCACCTGGGCACGTACCGACACATCCAGAGCAGATACCGGCTCATCACAGACAATGAATTTAGGGTCCAGGACCATTGCTCTGGCAATTACAACTCTTTGCCGCTGGCCTCCGGATAATTCATGGGGAAGCTTGTAAAACTGATATTCTCCCATTCCCACGAATTTCAGAATTTCTTCTGTCTTTCTCCTGACCTCTTCTTCCGAGCCCATTTTAAACGCGTCGAGAGGTGCTCTTACGGCTTCAAAAATTGTTTTCCTCGGATTTAAAGAGGCATAGGGATCCTGAAAAATGATCTGCATATATTTCCGGTAAGAACGAAGCTGCTTTCTGTTTTTTCCCACGATCTCCTGTCCTTCAAACTGAATGCTTCCCGAGGTTGCCGGATTCAGGGCCAGAATGGCGCGACCCAAAGTGGACTTTCCGCAGCCGGATTCTCCCACCAGCCCTATGGTCTCTCCAGGAAAAATTTCCAGATCCACACTGTCCACCGCTTTTAAAGTAAGCTTTCTTCTGCTTTTTTCACTCTTAACAGAAAAATATTTTTTTAAATCTTTAACTACCAGCAATGGTTTATTCTCCGCCATATTTTAACCTCCTCATCCATCCGAAGCTAATACAGGAAACATCTTACCTGATGTCCTTCTTCCATCTTCCTTAATTCCGGTGTTTCCTCCTTGCACCGGTCCATGCAGAGGCGGCACCGGTTGCTGAAACGGCAGCCGTTCGGCATCTGGCTTAAAGAAGGAACCGTGCCGTCAATGGTATTAAGCTGGTCCGTATCCTGGTCCAGTCTTGGAATGGATTCCAGCAGTCCCATGGTATAAGGATGCATGCTGTTCTTAAAAATGGATCTGGCACTTCCATATTCCACAACTTCACCGGCATACATGACCAAGACATAATCCGCATTTTCCGCCACCACCCCCATATCATGGGTGATCAGCAGGACCGCCGTATTCATCTGGTTCTGAAGATCCCTCATCAGCTCCAGAACCTGGGCCTGAATGGTCACATCCAAAGCTGTTGTGGGCTCATCTGCAATCAGAAGCGCCGGCTCTGAGGATAAAGCCATTGCAATCATGACCCTTTGCCTCATACCTCCCGACAGGTTATGGGGAAATTCATGCATCCTCTGTTCCGGAGAAGGAATTCCCACTTTTTCAAGCATTCCCGCCGCCTTTTTCCAGGCTTCCTTTTTACTGATACTGTTGTTTGCCTGATACATTTCCACCATCTGATCTCCGATGCGGTAGACCGGATTTAAAGATGTCATAGGCTCCTGAAAAATCATGGATATCTTATTGCCTCTGACTTTTCTCATTTCCTTTAAAGAAAGCATTGTTAGATCCTGGCCTTCAAAGTTAATGCTTCCACCTGCAATGACTGTCGTCTTTTCCGGTAAAAGCCGGAGAATCGTATTGGCAGTAACGCTCTTCCCGCATCCTGACTCTCCTACGATTCCAAGCGTTTCCCCTTCTTTCACAGAAAAAGTCACGTCCTGAATGGCCGTTAAGGTTTCTGTTTTGCTTACCCTGAATTTCACCTGAAGGTGCTGCACATTTAATACTGTTTCTGCCATATCCGCCGCCTCCTTACAATCGTTTCATTTTCGGATCCAGGGCATCCCGGATCCCTTCCCCCACAAAGTTGATGCATACAATGGTAACTACCAGACAAAGTCCTGCGGGAATCCAGATCCACCAGCGTTTTGTCAGTACGATCAGGCTGGTGGCCGCCTGGATAATATTCCCCCATGAAGCCTGAGGCGGCTGGATACCCGCTCCCAGAAAGCTTAATGCCGACTCCGTGATCATGGCACTCGAAATGCGGAATGCCAGAGTTGCCCACAAGGGTGCGATGGAATTGGGAAGTATGGTTTCAAAAAGAATTTTCCTGTCGCCGGTCCCAATGGCATATTCTGCTTCCACATATTCCTTGCTCCTGACCGATAGTACATTGCTGTAAATCAGTTTTCCCACCGCGGGCCAGTTAAGGATTCCGATCAGCAAAATAATAATGGGAACAGATGAACCAAATACCGCGACAAATACAAGAATAAGGACCATGGCAGGAAATGACATAAAAATATCTGCCAGACGCATTATCAGCGTTTCAATTTTCCCCTTGTAATATCCTGCAATCAGGCCCAGAGGCAGTCCCACCGCAACGCTTACCGCTGTTGCCAGAAAACCGATCAGAATAGAAATTCCGCCGCCGCTTATTACCCTGGCAAAAATGTCACGGCCTACTTCATCGGTTCCAAGAAGATGGGCAGTCCCCGGCGCCTGGTTAAAGGCTGCTCCGTCAATGGAATTGGGATCCAGATTCAATGCAACGGGAAGCACTATGACCCCGATTATCTCCAATATGACAATAACCAGGCTGATCACAGCCAGCTTATGCTTTCGGAAATGCCGGATAAATTCACTTTTTCTTTTCAATGTCATGCACCTCCCTTAGTCCAGACGGATTCGAGGATCCAGATATGCGTAAACCAGATCGATCAGCAGATTTGCTATAAGGACCGCAACGGCTATAAGAATGGTGATCCCCATGATGGTATTGTAATCGCGCTGGCTGATGGAAAGAATCAAAAGACTTCCCATTCCGGGCCAGCCAAATACCTGCTCCGTCACCGTGGCGCCACCGGCCAAAAGAGGGACCGTCATTCCAATGGAAGCAACAATAGGAATCCATGCATTCCGTAAAATATGTTTAACTGTTACCGTTCCTTCCGCAAGCCCCTTGGATCTTGCTGTTTTTACATACTCCTCATTCAGCACATCCAACATGCTTCCTCTTGTCTGCTTTACAAAATTCCCAAGAATCTGTATCACCATGACAAAGCAGGGCAGAACCAGATGCCTGATCAAATCCCCCAGATCGTTATTTTTATTTCCGGAATACATTCCCATGGCCGGCAGCACTCCCAGCTTCACAGCGAAAACGTATACCAGAATCAGGGCAATGAAAAAATTGGGTGCAGCGGCTCCTATGAAAGACAGGAAAGAAGATATATTATCCCATATGGAATAAGGCTTTACTGCTGCCATGACCCCGATGGGAATGGCAATCAATAACGAAACAGCAAGAGAAGACAGGGATAAGATCAATGTGGGAATGATCCTTTCTGAAATCAGATTCCATACCGGCTGCTGGGTTCTTGTGGAGATCCCGAAATCTCCCTGTAATACAGCCAGAAGCCAGGTGAAATACCGGACTGCCACCGGCTTATCCAGCCCGTACTGGACCCGAAGCGCTTCTTCTGCTTCCTTGGTCAGCTCTCCTCCTGCCTTGATCATATCCAAAGGACTTCCCGGCGCCATATTGGACAGGAAAAACACAACTGCCGTTATAATTAAAAACGCGGGAATTGCCTGCATAATTCTTTTCAGTATATATTTCGCCATAAGGACCACCTCCAAATGAGTCAAGCGGATATTCGCAATCCGCTTCGCTACTTGTTCATAACCGAATAGCAGCTATCGCTGCTCATCAGGTGGAGCTTGTACTCCACCTGATACAAGCAAGTCCCCCACCCACCGCTTATTGTTTTTCGCATTTGAAGCGGGGGACTTTCTTGATTCGGTTAAATTAAGATATAAACTTAGGAGCGGCTACCCCCTTTTCCATAGGACAGTCATAGACACCATTGTTCTTTTTCATGAATTCCGCTTTTGCATCTGCCAGAATCTGAGGATCTTCCATTACCTGTATAGAGGCCAGCGCCATGGTCTTTGCCGCCAGAAGCATTCCCTTATGGCCGATGGGCGAATTTCCCTGCCCCGTAATCTGCCAGGAATGGCCGGGAGTTCCAAAGGCTGCCGTTGCCGCACTTGCCATCACCGTTGGCGCCACATACCCCACATCTCCCACATCCGTGGATCCTGTCAGGATCAAGCGGTGGTCCGGATCATATGGTGCTACCATATCATCCAGCGGCTGATTCAGCTTCTCTTCCAGCTTTTCTTTTCCGTAACGGCGGGTGATCAGCTGCATAGCATCTGATTTACAGTTATCACTGACTGAATCTGCAAATTTTTTAGCCAGTTCGTAATCTTCCTCTGTCCATTCTGGCGCTCCGATTGAAATCATTGCCTCTGACATCACCTTTGCCAGCACTTCATTGGGAATATAATTGGAATAAGCAGATTCTGTCGCATAGGATACCTCCGTTCCGCACATCAGAGCTGCTCCTTTTGCAATGTTGTCGATTCGCTGGGTGATTTCGTCCAACTGCCAGATATAAGGGGCACGGATGATGTATTTCACTGCTGCATGATCCTGAACCACGTTAGGTGCCGTCCCGCCTGCATCCAGGTAGGCGTAATGAATTCTTGCTTCCTGAATCACATGCTCTCTTAAGTAATTCACTCCCACGTTCATAAGCTCCACGGAATCCAGAGCGCTTCTTCCCAGATGGGGCGCCCCTCCTGCATGGGCGGTCACTCCTTTGAACCTGTATATCCTTGAATAATTTGCTACCATATGACAGTTCGCCACCTCATTGGTGGTTCCGGGATGCCAGGTATAGAAAAAATCCACACCGTCAAAGGCCCCTTCCCTTGCCATAAATGTTTTTCCTGCACCGATTTCTTCAGCCGGAGTCCCAAAATATATGACAGTTCCCGGTTTCCCGGCGGCCTGTAAGTATTCCTTGATGGCAACTGCCGCAGCCAGACATCCGGTTCCCAGCATATTATGGCCGCAGCCGTGGCCTCTGCCTCCCTCTGCCAGAGGATCATGTACCGGACATCCGGCTTTCTGGCTTAAACCAGGAAGAGAATCAAATTCTCCCAAAAGTCCAACAACCGGAGGACCGCTTCCCCAGACCCCCTTGAATGCAGTTTCTATATCCGCCAGGTTTCTTGTTACTGCAAAGCCCTCTTTCTCCAAAGTCCTGCATAACAGATCCGCCGACTTGTATTCCTGATAGCCGCCCTCCGCATACTCCCATACAGCAGCACTGACTTCTATAAATTCTTCTTTCTTTTTTTCGATACTCTCTTCAACAAATGTTTTTGCATCTATCATGCTGTTCCCATCCTTTCCTGATCTATAAGATCTTTAAGATCCATAAGCTTCATGAACTTCATGCTTCTGCTAACCATACATAGGACATTTATAAATTCCTCCGGTCCTCCCGATCCTTTCTTCCTGAGCCCCCTTAAGAAGCCCGGGATCTTTAAATACCTTAACAGCCGCAAGCCCCATGATCTTTCCTGCACACAAAAGCCCCTTTTCTCCTATGGAAGACCCTGTCATTCCGGTCATAAACCAGGAATGCCCCGGTGTTCCCAAAGCTCCTGTTGCCACCGACAAAGATGCTGTAGGCGTCACATATCCCACATCTCCCACATCGGAACAGCCATAAATCATAAAATGCTGTTTTTCATCAAATCCATCCATCTTTGTATCCAGGGGCCGCTCTTCCACCTCTTTCAACCGTTCCGTCCCGTATCGCCTTCCGATAAGGGCTTCCATTTCTGATTTCTGAACAGAATTATACTGATCGGTGAAAGCTTTTGCCAGCTGATAGTCTTCCTCTGTCCAGCCAGGCGCCCCAATTTCCTGAGCTGCATCACTTAAAATCCTGGCTGTAACAAAATTCTGGAAAACATCTGAATACCCCATACGCGGCTCTATCCGGACTCCGGTTCCTGTCATAAGTGTAGCGCCTTCTGCACACTGGATCACTCTCTTTAAAATTTCCTCCGCCTGATAAATTCTTGGCGCCCTTACTCCATAAATCAGCTTGGCATGGTCCTGGACTACATTCGGCGCAGTTCCGCCGGTATCAAGATATGCATATTGAAGCCTGGCTTCCTGGATAACATGCTCCCTCAAGTAATTTACTCCCACATTCATCAGTTCGCAGGCATCCAGAGCGCTTCGGCCTAAGTGAGGCGCCGCCCCCGCATGGGAAGTTGTTCCGTCAAAAGTAACATGAATGGTCTTCACTGCGATCATTTCGGTATTGGTAACTCCATTTACTGAAGCCGGGTGCCAGGCAAAAACACAATCCGTATCCTCAAACTCGCCGTCCCGGGCCATGAGAGGCTTTACCCCCTCTCCCTCCTCTGCACAGCAACCATAATAGATTACTTTCCCCGACTCTCCGGTTTTTTCCAGATACCGTTTTGCCGTAAATGCAGCAATGAGGGATGCCACTCCCAAGGCGCTGTGCCCGCAGCCATGGCCGCAGGCCGCTCCCTCTACAGGTCTTTTTATGGGATATCCCGCCTCCTGGCTGAGCCCTGGAAGCGCGTCATATTCCCCAAGAAAGCCAACAGCCGGATGTCCCTCTCCAAATTCTGCAATAAATGCGGTGGTTCTTCCGCAAACATTTTTACGGACGGAAAACCCCTCTTCTTCCAGCACCTGGCATAACAGCTCTGAGGATTCAAACTCACCGTCTGATATCTCTGCATATTCCCAGATCTTGCGATGTATCTCAAACATAAAAGCTTTCAGCTCTTCCGCTTCCGTTTCTACAAATTCAAGTTCCTTCATAGTTTTCCTCCCTATTTAAAATAAAAAACGGAAATGTGTTTTCTTCACATTCCCGCTTCGGAATCCTGCTTTTTAACTGATGCTCCTCATATATTCCTCATACCATTTTTCTCCCATCTTCAGTTTCAGGCACTTCTTTATCATTTCAATACACCCTTCATCTCCCAGCCGTGCGCTGTTTAAGGTCACATCATAATTGACCGGATTGGTCCAGTAATTTCCTCCTGTATAATACTTATAGTAATCAGCCCGGTATTTATCGGTTTTGACGATCAGCTGCTCCGCTTCTTCTGGTGCGATGTCCATTCGGTCCACCACCCGGGCAATGCAGTAATCCCTGGGAGCTTCTATGTAAACACTTACTATATTCTTTCTTTCCTTTAGAATATAATCTGCACACTTTCCTACGATAATACAGGACTGCGTATCAGCCAATTCCCCAATAATCCGCTTCTGATATTCAAACAGCTTTTCATTGGATACGAATGCAGACGTATTGGGCCTGGGAGAAAACAGTTTCGGCAACCCCGCCAGTCTTGCCGCTAACAAGGATCCGTTCAGCTTTTCATCTGCTTCCATAAAATAATGCTCATCGTATCCGCTCATCTGAGATGCCAAAGTTAGGATTCGGTTCTCATAGCTGTGAATTTTCAACTCATCTGCCAGTCTGGAAGCAATTTCTCTTCCTCCGGTTCCGAACCCCCGTGCAATGGTGATAATAAAGTTATCCATACACTTTCCCTCCTTTTCCACTGGTCCGCCGAAATTAAAAGAAACAAAGGCATACCAACACCTGTCAGCACGCCTTTGTTTTCCTGCAGCAATTATGTAACGAAGTATAGCACACTCCTTCTTATCAGGCTAATACATTTTACAAATCAATCTATATGTTTTTCATATGGATAATATTTTTTTATGCCATTTTTCATCTTTACAAAAAAATTACACAAAAATATTGTAGATTTTATCCCAATATTTTCAGAATGCTTACGGATAGTTTTTATTGTTTTTTCACAAAAGAAGAACTATAATGTTAATATCTTTTTATAGGGAGGTCTCATATGGATATCAAACAATTGAAATATTTTCAAGTCATTGCAGAAGAAAAACATATCACTGCCGCTGCAAAAAAATTGAATATGTCCCAGCCTCCCCTGTCCCAGCAGCTGAAGCTGCTGGAAAATGAGCTTGGCTGCGCTTTGTTCATCAGAACCTCAAAAAGCATGGAGCTGACACCGGAGGGCCAGTATTTACTTCAACAGGCCAATCAGATATTAAAAGATCACAATTCCATCATCAGATCATTTCTTAATATGAAAAACGGAAAATCAGGCAATTTGGGCATCGGAGCCATCTGTTCTGCTGCTGCAGAATATCTTCCCAAAACTCTGCCTGAATTTTACCGTTCCAATGAGGACATCCATATTCAGGTCTTCGAAGATACTACCGCCGGTATTCTGAATATGCTTGATGATGAATCCATCGAACTTGGAATCGTAAAAGAACCATTTGATCACAACCAGTATGACCATTACTATATCGAAAGCCTGAACCATAGAAATCAATTTGTATCGGTTGCAAGAGCTCATCACTTTACCCCGGGTTCCGACCGCATCAGTCTTCTGGATCTGGATAATGCGCCTCTGATTCTTCACAGCACTCACCGCTCTATCATCATACATGCCCTTGAAAGCGCGGGTCTTAAAGCCCAGGTGACCTGGACAGCCAACAATATCCACACTATGCTCCTTTGGGCTGGTCAGGATCTGGGAATCGCAGTCATGCCTTATGATTCTTCATCTTTGTCCAAATATATGGCCGAAAGCAAAGATATTGCTATTAAAACTCTGGATAATCCCTGTTTTTCTTCCTATACTTCACTGGTCTGGACAAAAAACCATACTCTTTCTCCATCTGCCAAGCTACTGATCAATTATATAAAATCCCGGGAAGCCGCTTCCACTGTAATCTGATATACATCGTGAAGAAGGACGATATCTTCCTGCCCCACATTAATAACAATACTTTTACTGCTTTTTGAAAATCAGGCAATTCGCAACACAGGTAGTTAGTGAGTGAATTTTTACCGAACTTTCACTTTGCTCTGTAATAGGATTAAGATATCTAAAAGGTTATTTCTATAAAAAGCCACTTTGTCAAGCGAAAGTGACTGGGGTTAAGACTGGGGTTAAGACTTGAATTCAGTATGTATAATAAGCTATCTGTGAAACTGCTGACAGTCCTGGAACTCTAATATTCCCTGATAAAAAATTAACT
>NZ_DAMAUN010000066.1:0-20289 GCF_032078915.1 Lacrimispora sp.
GAAGCTGAGTGATGCGGAATATACCTGTGACAGGAATAAGGTGCTGTTTTATTTTACTGCGGATGGAAGAATCGATTTCAGGGAGCTTGTTAAGGATCTGGCTTCTGTTTTCAAGACCAGGATCGAGCTTCGCCAGGTAGGGGTCCGGGATGAGACAAAGATCGTGGGAGGGATCGGCATTTGCGGAAGAACCTTATGCTGCCATTCCTACCTTTCAGAATTCATACCTGTATCCATTAAGATGGCAAAAGAGCAGAATCTGTCTTTAAATCCCACCAAGATATCCGGTGTCTGCGGAAGGCTGATGTGCTGCTTAAAGAATGAAGAGGAAACCTATGAGGAGCTTAACAGCAAGCTTCCCAATGTAGGCGATTTTGTGACAACGGACGACGGACTTAAGGGAGAGGTTCATTCCGTAAGCGTTTTAAGGCAGCTGGTAAAGGTGGTTGTTACCATTAAGGATGAAAAAGAAATCCGGGAATACCGGGTGGATCAGCTGAAGTTCAAGCCAAGACGCCGTCGGGAGAAGGCCCAGGTAACGGATGAGGAGTTAAAGGTATTAGAGGCTCTTGAAAAGAAAGAAGGAAAGTCCAAGTTAGATGACAATTGATTTAAAAGAAAATGAACGTATAGATGATCTGCAGAGAAACGGATATCAGATCATACAGAACCGGGATGGGTTCTGCTTTGGTATGGATGCGGTCCTTCTTTCCGGATTTGCGCTGGTAAAGCAGGGGGAAAAGGCGGTAGATTTAGGGACAGGCACCGGGATCATCCCCCTCCTTTTAGAGGCTAAAAACCAGGGCCTCCATTATACCGGTCTGGAGATTCAGGACGCGATGGCGGAAATGGCCAGAAGGAGCGTGGCCTTAAATCATCTGGAAGAAAAAATATCCATTGTTACGGGAGATATAAAGGAAGCCAGCCGTTTATTTGGCGCGGCTTCCTTTGACGTAGTGACCTCTAATCCCCCGTATATGAACGATTCTCACGGCCTTAAGAATCCGGAACTGCCTAAGGCCATAGCCCGTCACGAGGTGTTATGCACCCTTCATGATGTAACAAGAGAAGCGGCAAGGCTTTTGCGACCTGGCGGGAGGTTTTACATGGTACACCGGCCTCACCGGCTGGTTGAAATTATAACGGCTTTAAAAAGCTGCGGATTGGAGCCAAAGCGGATGAAGATGGTTCATCCCTATGTGGACAGGGAAGCCAACATGGTTCTCATGGAAGCTGTGAGGGGTGGAAAATCCATGATCAAGGTGGAGGCCCCTGTTATTGTATATAAAGAACCAGGTGTGTATACGGATGAGATCTATACCATTTACGGGTATTGATGACGAAAAAGAGGAAACGGCTGGGAGCAGGAAAATTGGAAGAGAATAAAGGAAAGTTATTTTTGTGTGCAACGCCCATAGGAAATCTTGATGATATTACCCTGAGGGTATTAAATACGTTAAAGGAAGTGGATTTGATCGCGGCGGAAGATACCCGCCACAGCATCAAGCTTTTAAACCATTTTGAAATAAAGACACCCATGACAAGCTACCATGAGTATAATAAGGTGGATAAAGCCAGGTACTTAGTGGAGCAGATGAAGCAAGGAGTTCGGATTGCATTAATCACGGATGCAGGGACGCCGGGTATCTCGGATCCTGGGGAGGAACTGGTAAAGCAGTGCTATGAGGCAGGGATCGAGCTGACTTCTCTTCCCGGACCGGCGGCCTGTATTACGGCTCTCACTCTTTCCGGGCTTGGTACCAGACGTTTTTCCTTTGAAGCGTTTTTGCCCACAGATAAGAAGGAGAAGCAGTGGATTTTAGAGGAGCTTAAGGAAGAGACCAGGACCATGGTCATTTACGAAGCGCCTCACCGGCTTGTCAGAACCTTAAAGGAGCTTCATGAGGCTTTAGGAGATCGGAGGATCACTATTTGCAGGGAGCTTACGAAACGATATGAAACGGCGTTTCGGACAACCTTTTTAGAAGCCTTAAAGGCTTATGAAGAGGAAGATCCAAAGGGCGAGTGTGTCATCGTCATAGAAGGAAAGAGCATCAGGGAGAAAATAGAGGAAAGATCCATGGCTTCCCGGGAGATGTCCATGGAGGAACACATGGAGCTTTACGTGAGCCAGGGGATAGACCGGAAAGAAGCAATGCGCATGGTTGCAAAGGACAGGGGGATCAGCAAGAGAGAGGTTTATCAGTACCTGTTGAACCATGAATTGTAAAATTTCTCTTGACAATCAGCGTATCATTTTATAAAATTACTTTGATATTCAAAATATTTGATATATAAAACAATCCAACGCGGCATGGATCCCGCGATCTCCAAACGCCTTGCAGGCATACCTTTGCACCCGGTAAAGCGGGGGGAAACCTGTCCAGGAATCATGGACAGTGAAAAGGAAAGGAGAGGTGGGAGACATGGATGGGGGAATTTATGACAACAAGAATAATAGGAACAGGTTCAGCTGTCCCGGAGCAAGTGGTAACCAATGATGATCTGGCAGAGTTTGTGGATACCAGTGATGAGTGGATAAGGACCAGGACCGGAATAAAGGAAAGGCGGATCGCATCGGCGGAGTCGGGAACCTCTGATCTGGCCATACAGGCTGCTAAAGAGGCTTTAATAAATGCCGGTGTATCGGCAGATGAACTGGATATCATCATTTTAGCCACTTCTTCTGCGGACTGCTGTTTCCCCAGCGGCGCCTGTGAGGTACAGGCGGCAATCGGAGCTTACAGGGCCGCTGCTTTTGATTTAAGTGCGGCATGCTCCGGATTTGTTTATGCCTTAAATACGGTTCACGGGTTTTTTAAGGCCGGGATCTACCGGACCGGGCTCGTGATCGGGGCGGATACCTTAAGTAAGCTGATTGACTGGAATGACAGAGGTACCTGCGTACTGTTCGGGGATGGAGCCGGAGCGGCTGTCGTTCGGGCAGAAGAAAAGGGGATCCTTCACATGACTATGGGAGCGGATGGCACTAGAAGAAACGCTCTGGAATGCGGAGGGAGGACCACAGGAAACTTCCTCACAGGAAAGAAGCCGGAGCTTGGATATATGACCATGGACGGCCAGGAAGTGTTTAAATTTGCAGTCAAAACCGTACCGGAGTCCATTAAACAGGTAGTGGAAGAAAGCGGAACCGACATGGAAGAAATTAAATATTTTATTCTGCATCAGGCAAATTACCGGATTTTTGAATCCATCGCAAAGCGGTTGAAGATACCTATGGAAAAATTCCCTACCAATCTGGAACGGTTTGGAAATACATCGGGAGCAACCATACCGATCCTTTTGGATGAGATGAACCGGGAAGGAAAATTACAGCGGGGAGATAAACTTGTGCTTGCCGGCTTTGGAGCAGGATTAACCTGGGGAGCCACTCTTTTGGAGTGGTAATGATTTCAACTAATACTTTGAAACTCAAAGTAATAGAATAAAAAATAATAAAAAATGAAAATGAAAGAGGAGATTGAATGATGTTAGAGAAAATGCAGGAAATTATCGCAGAGCAGTTAAACGTGGAGGCAAGTAAAATTACCGCAGAATCCTCCTTCAAAGAGGACTTAGGAGCAGATTCCCTGGATTTATTTGAGCTTGTTATGGCTCTTGAGGATGAGTATTCTGTTGAAATCCCATCTGAGGATTTAGAGAAACTGACTACGGTTCAGCAGGTTATGGACTATTTAAAAGCGAAGGGCGTGGAAGCGTAATGAAAACCAGAATTACCGAACTTTTGGGAGTGGAACATCCGATTATCCAGGGCGGTATGGCCTGGGTGGCTGAGCATCATCTGGCGGCGGCCGTGTCGGAAGCCGGAGGTTTAGGCCTTATCGGCGGGGCAAATGCTCCCGGCGAGGTGGTACGGGCGGAGATCCGCAAGGCAAAGGAACTGACAGGGAAAACCATCGGCGTCAATGTCATGCTGTTAAGCCCTCACGCAGAGGATGTGGCAAAGGTAGTGGTGGAAGAAGGCATCAAGGTGGTGACCACCGGAGCCGGAAACCCGGAAAGATATATGGATATGTGGAAGGCAGCAGGAATCAAGGTGATTCCGGTGGTGGCTTCCGTGGCGCTGGCAAGGAGAATGGAGAAATACGGCGCAGATGCAGTCGTGGCAGAAGGCTGTGAATCAGGCGGCCATATCGGCGAACAGACGACCATGACGTTAGTTCCCCAGATCGTGGATGCAGTATCCATACCGGTGATCGCTGCCGGAGGCATCGGAGACGGACGGGGAATTGCTGCGGCATTTATGCTGGGAGCGGAAGCTGTCCAGGTCGGAACCAGGTTTGTAGTTGCAAAGGAATCCATTGTCCATGACAACTACAAGCAGCGGATCATTAAGGCAAAGGATATTGATTCAGCAGTAACCGGACGCAGCCATGGCCATCCCGTAAGGTCTTTGAGAAACCAGATGACCAGGGAGTATGCAAGACTGGAAGAGGAAGGCAAGTCCTTTGAAGAATTGGAATATATGACCCTTGGAACTTTAAGAAAAGCGGTTCAGGAGGGGGATATCACAAACGGCACGGTTATGGCCGGACAGATTGCAGGTATGATATCCAGGGAACAGACCTGCAAAGAAATGATTGATGAGATGATAGAACAGGCAGATCGATTGCTTGGCCGTTAAAGAGGAGTTTATTATCATGAGCAAGATTGCATTTATTTTCCCAGGCCAGGGTGCGCAGTACTGTGGTATGGGCCAGGATTTTTATGAGCAGACAAAGATTGGAAAAGAAACATATGATATGGCTTCCAGCCTGCTTGGTTTTGACCTACCGGAGCTTTGCTTTGAAAAGAATGACCGGCTGGATATTACGGAATATACTCAGGCAGCCATGGTGACCACCAGCATTGCCATGATGAGGGTGCTGGAAGCAGAAAAGGGCATAAGACCGCAGGTAACTGCCGGTTTAAGCCTGGGAGAATACTGTGCGCTTGCGGCTGCAGGCGTCATGAGCGATGCAGATGCCATCCGGACTGTCAGGCAGAGGGGAATCCTCATGCAGGAAGCGGTTCCTTATGGGATCGGGGCCATGGCGGCTATTCTGGCACTGGATGCCTTAACGATTGAAGAAGTATTAAGCGGTATGGAGGGAGTCCAGATCGCCAATTACAACTGCCCGGGGCAGATTGTAATATCAGGTAAAAAAGAGGCTGTGGAAGCAGCAAATGAAAAGCTTCTGGCAGCAGGTGCAAAACGGGCGCTGATGTTAAATGTAAGCGGACCTTTCCATTCCTCCATGCTCACCGGTGCGGGGGAGAAATTGGGAGAGGTGCTTAAGGGCGTGGAAATAAAAACCCCTCAGATTCCCTACGTGGCGAATGTGACAGCCCAGTATGTAACTGTCAGTGAAATGGTAAAGCCTTTGCTTAAGGAGCAGGTGTATTCTTCCGTGCGTTGGCAGCAGAGTGTGGAAACCCTGTTGGCAGACGGTGTGAATACCTTTATCGAAATCGGGCCGGGTAAGACATTGGCCGGATTCATTAAAAAGATTACGAAGGACGCAAGAGTCTTTAATATAGAGAAGCTGGAAGATATGGAGAAGTTGATCAATTTTTCCTAAAGGTGAATCGAACTCCCTTTTAAGGATATAGGAGGAAAAGAACGTGTTAGATGGTAAGATAGCAGTGGTGACCGGAGCAGCCAAAGGAATCGGAAGGGCAATTGCCGTAAAGCTGGCAGACCAGGGAGCAACCGTGATTATTAATTATAATGGTTCTGATTCCCAGGCCATGGAAGTGGTGAAGGAGATCGAAGAAAAGGGCGGTAAGGCAGAAGCCGTTCAGTGTAACGTAGCGGAATATGAAAGCGTGGGCGTATTATTAGAAGGTGTGATAAAGAAATACGGAAAGCTGGATATTCTTGTGAACAATGCAGGGATCACACGGGATAATCTGCTGATGAAGATGTCTGAGGAAGATTTTGATGCGGTGATCAATACCAATTTAAAGGGAGTATTCAACTGCATGAAGCACGTTGCCCGCCAGATGATCAAGCAAAAGAGCGGAAGGATCATAAATATTTCCTCTGTTTCCGGCGTCTTAGGCAATGCCGGGCAGGCAAATTACTGTGCAGCCAAGGCTGGTGTTATCGGTATCACCAAGTCTTTTGCCAGAGAGGCCGCAAGCAGAGGAATTACAGTAAATGCAATAGCCCCCGGATTTATCCAGACGGCTATGACAGAGGTTCTGCCGGAATCCGTTAAGGCAGCATCCTTAGAACAGATCCCGATGAAACGTTTTGGAGCAGTAGAAGATATTGCCGGAGTGGCAGCATTTTTGGCATCAGAGGAAGCTGGGTACATCACTGGTCAGGTGATCAGTGTGGATGGCGGAATGGCTATGTAAGCGAGGAGAGATGGTATGAAGAGAAGAGTGGTTGTAACCGGTATGGGCGCCATTACCCCAATCGGAAAAGATGTAGAGAGCTTTTGGAATGGCTTAAAGGAAAACAAGGTGGGGATCGGACCGATCACCCAGTTTGATACAACGGATTATAAAGCAAAACTGGCTGCCGAGGTAAAGGATTTCGATCCAAAGGATTATATGGATGTAAAGGCAGCGAAACGAATGGAACGCTTTGCCCAGTTTGCCGTGGCTGCCTCAAAGGAAGCCTTAGAGACGTCAGGCATTGACATGGAAAAGGAAGACCCTTACCGGGTCGGCGTCAGCGTTGGTTCAGGAATCGGAAGCTTACAGGCCCTGGAGAGGGAGAATAAAAAGCTTTTGGAAAGAGGACCGGGCAGGGTAAATCCCCTTCTGGTTCCCTTAATGATATCTAATATGGCGGCCGGTAATGTGGGAATCCAGTTCGGATTAAAAGGAAAATGCATCAATGTGGTAACGGCCTGTGCCACTGGAACCCAATCCATTGGGGAAGCCTTCCGTTCCATCCAGTACGGAGAAGCGGATGTCATGGTGGCGGGAGGGGCAGAAGCCAGCATCACCCCAATCGGCGTGGCAGGATTCACGGCTCTTACGGCTCTTACGACTGCCGATGATCCTCTTCGTGCCTCCATCCCATTTGACAAAGACAGAAGCGGCTTTGTTATGGGAGAAGGAGCAGGCGTGGTTATTTTAGAAGAACTGGAGCATGCGCTCTCCAGGAATGCGGTCATTTACGGTGAAGTAGTTGGTTACGGTTCGACCTGTGATGCATACCACATCACATCTCCTGCAGAGGATGGAAGCGGTGCGGCAAGAGCCATGACCGAGGCCATAAAGGATGCGGGAATTACTCCTGAGAATATTGATTATGTGAATGCCCATGGTACCAGCACTCATCACAATGATCTGTTTGAGACCCTGGCTATTAAGACTGCCTTAGGCGACCATGCAAAGGATGTAAAGATCAGCTCCACCAAGTCTATGGTGGGCCATCTTTTAGGCGCTGCAGGAGGAATTGAGTTCATTGCTTGTGTAAAATCCATCCGGGATGGCTTTGTCCATGCGACTGCCGGCCTTTTAGAAGAGGGAGAGGGCTGTGATCTGGATTATACCAAAGGGGAAGGGGTTGCCTGTGATGTGACATATGCCATCAGCAATTCCCTTGGATTCGGCGGACATAATGCCAGCATTCTTGTGAAGAAGTTTGAACAATAGGAGGCAGTCTATGGAGATTAATGATATTATCAGGCTGATGCAGGCTGTAAAAGAAAATGACTTAACCTGCTTTCGAATGGAAGAGGGAGATCTAACGCTTTCCATTAAGAAAGAAAAAGAAAGAGAAATCGTGACAATATCCGGAAGTCCTGTTGCTCAGACAGAATCGGCAGCAGGTGTTTTCGCCCAGCAGGCGGGGCCCGCGGTCTCTCCGGCCGGGAAACCGGTGGAAGCGGCAGGAAATGATATCTGTTCAGATAAGCTTGTATCCTCTCCTTTGGTGGGAACCTTTTATAATGCGTCGTCTCCTGAAAGTGAACCATTTATAAAGGTTGGAGATCCGGTTAAGAAGGGGCAGGTCTTAGGAATCATTGAAGCCATGAAGCTGATGAATGAGATTGAGTGTGAATTCGATGGCGTGGTGGAAGCCATTTTGATAGGTAACGAAGATGTGGTGGAGTACGGTCAGCCTCTGTTCCGTATCCGGTAAGCAGTTATGAAATCTAAGAGAGGCCCAGAGGCTGGGCCTCTCTTTTAAAAGCAGGAGGGCGCATGATGTTAGGTATTAAGGAGATTCAGGAGATCATTCCTCACAGACACCCGTTTTTACTGGTGGACTGCATCGAGGAGTTTGAGCCTGGTGTAAAAGCAGTTGGATATAAATGTGTGACTTATGATGAGCCCTATTTCCAGGGACATTTTCCAGCGGAACCGGTCATGCCGGGAGTTCTGATCATAGAGGCCCTGGCTCAGGTAGGCGCGGTGGCAATTTTAAGCCTGGAAGATAACAAGGGAAAAATTGCTTACTTTGGCGGCATTGACAAGGCAAAATTCAAGCACAAGGTCATTCCGGGAGAACGGCTTAAGCTGGAATGTGAGATCATTAAACGCAAAGGTCCTGTAGGTGTGGGAAAGGCCACCGCAACCGTAGACGGGAAGCTGGCGGCCAGTGCGGAACTGACATTTATGATTGGATAGGTGAGGCTCATGTTTGATAAGATTTTAATTGCCAACCGCGGAGAGATCGCGGTACGTATCATAAGGGCCTGCAGGGAAATGGGGATTAAAACGGTTGCCGTTTATTCAGAGGCGGACAGGGAGAGCCTTCACACCCTATTGGCTGATGAGGCGATCTGCATTGGTCCGGCCCCCTCGACCCAGAGCTACTTAAACATGGAGAGGATCCTCACGGCCACCGTAGCCATGAAAGCGGATGCCATTCATCCGGGCTTTGGCTTTCTATCGGAAAATACAAGGTTTGCGGAACTTTGTGAAAAATGTAACATCGCCTTTATCGGCCCTTCCGCAGCAGTGATAGGGAAGATGGGAAATAAATCTGAAGCCAGAAAGACCATGATGGAAGCAGGGGTCCCCGTGATCCCAGGCGGAAAGGAAGCAGTCCGCCGGGTGGAAGAGGCGAAAGCCATGGCGGAAAAGATTGGCTTTCCTGTTATGATCAAAGCTTCCTCAGGAGGCGGCGGAAAAGGTATGAGGATATCCAGAAGCCTGGAGGACTTTGAGGCTAATTTTAAGAATGCTCAAATGGAGTCAGTTAAGGGATTTTCCGATGATACCATGTATATTGAAAAATATATTGAAAAGCCAAGGCACATTGAATTTCAAATTATGGCGGATAAGTTTGGGAATGTAGTGCATCTGGGGGAACGTGACTGTTCCATTCAAAGGCGCCATCAAAAGGTGCTTGAAGAATCCCCGTCAGCAGCTATTTCTGAGGAGCTTAGGAACCGCATGGGAGAGATTGCGGTCCGCGCGGCCAAGGCTGTTGGATATGAGAATGCAGGAACCATTGAGTTCCTTTTGGATAAACATAAGAATTTTTATTTTATGGAAATGAACACCCGAATCCAGGTGGAGCATCCGGTGACGGAGATGGTGACCGGCTTAGATTTAATCAAGGAGCAGATCCGGATAGCGGCAGGAGAGCCATTAAGTGTAAGGCAGGAGGATGTAGCCATTACAGGCCATGCCATTGAATGCAGAGTCAATGCAGAAAATCCGGCGAAAAACTTCATGCCCTGTCCGGGCCTTATTAAAAATGTTCATGTGCCCGGAGGCAACGGAGTCCGCATTGATACTCACATTTACAACGAATATAAGGTTCCGGCCAATTATGATTCCATGTTAATGAAGATGATCGTCCACGGCAAAGACCGGGAGGAAGCCATCTTAAAGATGAGAAGTGCTCTTGGAGAACTGATCATCGAAGGGATTGAGACGAATGTGGATTTTCAGTTTGATATCCTGAGTCATGAAGCTTACCGGGATGGAGATGTGGATACGGATTTTATCCCCAAATATTTTCCGGATTATGTCCGGTAGGCAGGTAAAGGAGCAATCTTATGTTAAAAAGCATGTTTAAGAAAACCTATACATTAATAGACAGCAAATACAAGACTCCTGAAAAAGCAGAGGAACCGGGCATTCCGGAAGGGCTGTGGAGGAAGTGCAATAAATGCTGCCAGCCCATCTATGTGGAGGATGTGAGAAGCAATCATTTCATCTGCCCAAAATGCAAGGGATATTTCCGCCTTCATGCTTACCAGAGGATTGAAATGGCAGCGGATGAGGGGACCTTTGAGGAATGGGATAAGGAGATGGAATTTAAAAATCCCCTTGATTTTCCGGGCTATGAAAAGAAGGTCGCAGCAGCCAGGGAAAAAACCGGGCTTTCCGAAGCCATTGTCACCGGCTGCTGTGAAATAAACGGACAGAAGACAGTGATCGGAGTCTGCGATGCCCGTTTCATCATGAGCAGCATGGGCCATGTCATGGGGGAAAAGATTGCAAGAGCCGTAGAGCGGGCGACGAAGGAGAAGCTTCCGGTGATCATATTTGCATGTTCCGGCGGAGCAAGGATGCAGGAGGGGATCGTATCACTCATGCAGATGGCAAAGACTTCGGCAGCCTTAAAGCGCCATCACAAGGCAGGCCAGCTTTTTATCAGTGTCCTTACAGACCCTACCACAGGCGGGGTGACGGCCAGTTTTGCCATGCTGGGTGACATCATTCTGGCAGAGCCTTTTGCCCTGATCGGTTTTGCAGGCCCCCGGGTAATTGAACAGACCATAGGTCAGAAACTGCCGGAAGGATTCCAGAGAGCGGAATTTTTGCTTGAACATGGCTTCATTGATAAGATCGTACCCAGGGAAGAGATGAAGGAAACCCTGGCGGACATCTTAAGGCTCCACAATTCCCATCGTGTTCAGGGCGTTCCTGTGGATAACCGTAAAAAAGCGGAATCAAATGGTGGAAAAAAGAAGGTTCTCCGGCCCGGGAAGAATAAAAGGAGCGCCTGGGATACAGTATTGTTATCCAGAAGCTCGGACCGGCCGGTGGCATCGGATTACATTCATGCGCTGTTTGATGATTTTATAGAGTTTGCCGGGGATCGTTATTATAAAGATGACGGGGCAATTATAGGCGGGATCGCTTCCTTCCATGGAATTCCTGTTACGGTCATCGGACAGGAAAAAGGGAAGAATACAAAGGATAACATCAGGCGCAATTTTGGAATGCCATCACCCGATGGATACCGGAAGGCTCTGCGTCTGATGAAACAGGCGGAAGCCTTTGGCCGTCCGGTCATCTGCTTTGTGGATACGCCGGGAGCCTTCTGCGGCCTGGAGGCCGAGGAAAGGGGCCAGGGAGAGGCCATCGCCAGAAATTTATTTGAAATGGCAGATTTGACCGTGCCGGTTCTTTCCATTGTAATAGGAGAGGGCGGCAGCGGCGGTGCTCTTGCCTTGGCGGTTGGAAATGAAGTCTGGATGATGGAGAACTCCATTTATTCTATTCTCTCTCCCGAGGGTTTTGCTTCTATTTTATATAAGGACAGCAAAAAGGCAAATGACGCGGCCAGGGTCATGAAGATCACGGCCAGGGATTTAATGGAGTTAGGTCTCATAGAGCGGGTGATCTCAGAAGAAGAACCGGCCTGTGCAGATAATCTTGACCGAATTGCAGAAGAAATGGATAAGGCCATGGAAGAATTTTTTGCCTCTTACCTTACCATGACAAAGGAAGAACTTGCAGATCAAAGATATGAAAGATTTAGGAGAATGTAATGGGAAGATTAAAACCTTTGATAATAGGAGAGCTGGTGGCAAACCATCCGGTGATCCAGGGCGGTATGGGAGTAGGAATCAGCCTTTCTTCTTTAGCCGGAGCAGTGGCAAAGGCAGGAGGGATCGGAATCATTTCTACGGCTCAGATTGGTTTTCGGGAGCCGGATTTTAAGGAGAATCCATTGGAAGCAAATTTGCGGGCCATTGGACAGGAAATGAAAAAGGCAAGAGAAATTGCGCCGGAGGGCATCATAGGGTATAACATTATGGTTGCCACGAAAAGTTATGCCAGCTATGTGAAAAAGGCGGTAAAGGCCGGGGCGGATCTAATCATATCCGGAGCCGGGCTTCCTGTAAGCCTGCCGGAATATGTGGCAGAGGCAGCGGAAGAGGCCGGAGTTGCGTTAAAAACCAAGATAGCTCCCATTGTATCAACGGTAAAGTCTGCCATGGTTATCTGCAAGATGTGGGACCGTAAATACCATCAGGCGCCTGATCTGGTAGTAGTGGAAGGGCCTCTGGCGGGAGGACACCTGGGATTTTCCAGAGAGGATCTGGTAAACCTTGGGGTGGATACAGAGGATGTGGACAGCACCTATAAGCAGGCGGAATATGAAGAAGAAGTAAAAGGCATTATCCGGCTGGTCAAGGAATATGGAGATAAGTACAATAAGGTGATCCCGGTCGTGACCGCGGGAGGCATTTATTCCCACGAGGATGTCATGCACCAGCTCTCCCTCGGAGCCGACGGCGTCCAGGTGGCGACCCGGTTTGTGACCACCGAGGAATGCGATGCACCGGAAGCGTTTAAGCAGGCCTATCTTCATGCAAAGAAAGAAGATATCGTCATTACCAAAAGCCCGGTGGGAATGCCGGGAAGGGCTATTAAGAATCCTTTCTTAAAGGCAGTGGGAGAGACTCCTTTCCGTCTGGAGCATTGTTATCAATGTTTGGACAAATGCGACAGGAAGACCATTCCTTATTGTATTACGAAGGCTTTGGTGAATTCCGCAGAAGGGCGGACCGAGGAAGGGCTTGTCTTTTGCGGCAGCAAGGCTCATCTTGCAGCACGGATGGAAACGGTAGAAGAGGTTATGAAAGATCTGGTTGGTGAGAATTGATTCTCGTACGTGCAATGAACCAGGGTTAAGCTTGCCTGACTTTGGCGGCTGGTATATTTGATTAAAAGGGGCTGCAAAGCTGCCGGTTTGAAGAAACCGGGGGCCGCAGCCTTTTTTCCGGAGTAACAGGCAGATAAGACTCATTCACAAGTTGAAGTCTACTGGTGTACATTGGAAGAAATCTCCAATTTTAAGTGGTTGCGTGAAAATAGAGGTAGTGCTATAATGGGAAGGATAAAAAATTTTAAGAAGACTAAGAGAGAAATGGAGAGCTGTATGGAAAGCAAGAAAATCATTCAGGTGGAAGAGAAAGTGCCATTTAAGCTGCTGGTGCCTTTAAGTATCCAGCATATGTTCGCAATGTTTGGGGCATCGGTCCTGGTTCCTTTTATATTTGGAATCAACCCGGCAGTTGTACTGTTCATGAATGGAATGGGAACATTATTTTTTATTTTCATAACAAAGGGAAAAGCACCGGCATACCTTGGCTCCAGTTTTGCATTCCTGGCACCGGCAGGAATTGTTATCAGCAAATGGGGCTATAATTATGCCCTGGGCGGGTTTGTTGCCGTGGGGCTTTGCGGTTGTGTACTGGCACTGATTATTTATAAATTCGGTTCAGACTGGATTGATATCGTTCTTCCTCCGGCGGCTATGGGACCGGTTGTGGCGCTGATTGGACTTGAGCTTGCTGGAACAGCGGCAGCCAATGCAGGCCTGAAGGATGAAATGATTGATATGAGGAATGTCATTGTATTTCTGGTAACTCTGCTGACTGCGGTACTTGGTTCTGTGGTATTCAGAAAATTCTTATCTGTTATCCCCATACTGGTTGCAATTATTATAGGATATGTGACAGCACTTTTATGTGGTGTTGTAGATTTTAGTGAGGTCGGCACCGCAGCATGGTTGTCCTTGCCTAATTTTGCAGCACCGAAGTTTAAATGGGAAGCAATTGTCATTATTCTTCCAGTACTTCTGGTCGTTACTTCAGAACATATCGGTCATCAGATCGTAACCAGTAAAATAGTAGATAGAGATTTGATAAAGGATCCCGGACTGCATCGCTCTCTGCTGGGAGATTATATATCAACCACGCTTTCCGGCCTTGTTGGTTCTGTACCCACTACCACATATGGGGAAAATATCGGTGTTATGGCTATGACAAAGGTATACAGCGTCTATGTGATCGGGGGAGCGGCAGTTCTTTCTGTTGCCTGCTCTTTTATCGGAAAGATGACGACATTAATCAATACAATTCCAGGGCCGGTAATCGGGGGAATTTCCTTCTTACTGTATGGAATGATCGGAGCCTCAGGCATTCGCATTCTGGTTGATGCACAGGTAGATTATGGAAAATCCAGAAATATGGCCATGACCTCCGTTATCTTTGTAACAGGACTTTCCGGAGTTGCCGTAAAGTTTGGAAGCATCCAGTTATCAGGTATGGTTCTTGCATGTGTAGTAGGCATGCTGATGGGCCTGATGTTCTTTGTTCTGGACAAGCTGAATCTTACAAATGACAGGGATCATGCGTAAACGGAATGATTTAAGAACCGCGAAGCAACGAAATATCAGTTGCCTCGCGGTTTTTTTTTGCTCTGAATTTGTAATAAGGAAAACACATAAGGTCTTTTCAGAGGGAATAAGATGAATTAAGAAAGAACTGAAAGATGTTAAAAAGAGGAAAGAGCAATGCTGAATTATTTATGGGCCTTTATGATGCTGGTGGGAGTCCTTTGGGGGGCTTTCCATGGGAATTTAAACGGGGTGACAGATGGGGCTTTGACCTCTGCAAAGGATGCGGTTATGCTGTGCATCACCATGCTTGGAATCATGTCCTTTTGGAGCGGGATTATGGAGGTTGGACGGAAATCCGGGCTGATCGAACGGATGTCCCAGAAAATGAGTCCCATACTCCATTTCCTTTTTCCCCGGATCCCGGCTGACCATCCGTCGCTGGAATACATATCAACCAATATCATCGCCAATATCCTGGGGCTTGGCTGGGCCGCTACCCCGGCAGGACTTAAAGCCATGGAGGCCTTAAAGGAGCTGGAAGAGAAACGGCGAAAAGGAGAAGTATCCGGAAAGTATGTGGCAAGGCCAGTTCCTGAGGGAACTGCAAATAATGAGATGTGTACCTTTCTTATCATTAATATTTCTTCCCTGCAGTTAATACCGGTTAATATGATCGCTTACAGAAGCCAGTACGGCAGTCCCAATCCAATGGCTGTGGTGGGTCCGGCACTCTTTGCCACGTTCCTGTCTACGATTGTGGGGGTGGCTGCCTGCAAACTGCTGGACCGCTAGGTTACTCCTCATAGGGTTAGACAGCCAGCAGAAGGGAAAGGCAGGATGCACTGATAACGGTACATCTTGCCTTTCCCTTCTCTTGGCCAACTTGGCCCTGAGCAGTGGCTGCGTATTCAGACAAATAACCGGTACAATACGGAGCCGGCCGTTATGAATGCCCCTATGATGGATATCACTCGGTAAAGCTTAACGGATTCAAGGTCGTGCCTGTCTTTATGCATGTACACGATTCCTGCAATCAGCACACCTATTCCCACGGTTAAAAACAGAGCAAACAAAATTAATTCTTTCACTATTTTTTCCTCCATTTCAAAAGTAATGATGAATTGATAATAACGGCAACCGAACCTACATTATGAACAAGAGCGCCCACCACGGGACTTAGTATTCCGGTAATTGCCAGCGCGATCGCGGCAAAGTTGAGTATCATGGATGCCGCAAGATTCATGTTGATGGTGCGCATGGTTTTTTTAGATAACATCAGCAGGTGGGGGATTTCCCGTATATCATCACCGACAAGGGCAATATCCGCCGCTTCGATTGCAATATCGCTTCCTATGCCGCCCATTGCGATACCGACTTGGGCAGTCTTTAAGGCGGGGGCATCATTGATCCCGTCGCCAACCATGCAGACAAGCTCCCCATTTTCCTGAAATCGCCTGATTGCGTTCAGCTTATCTTCCGGCAGGCAATTGGATTGTATGTCACTAATTCCCGCGATTTTTGCTATGTGATCAGCAGCATGCGGTGAATCACCTGTAAGCAAAACAGTGTTTACACCAGCGGCTGCTATCCCTTTTATGACCTCGGCGGCATCGGGACGAATCGTATCGGAGAGTGCAATCAGACCAAACACATTCTCTTCATCCATAGCATAGATGATGGTACTTCCCTCAGATTTGAGGCATTCCCCGCTTTCCTGCAGGCTGTCAGGAATGGTGAGGCCATTGTCCTTTACAAGGGCTTCATTTCCGGCAAAAAACGGATGTCCGTCTACCAGAGCAGATACACCGCGCCCCGCCAAAAGCTGAAACGAATCCGGATCGGCAGGCAGCTTCCCGTATGTATCTTTATAGCTTGCCACAATCGCTTTTCCCAGTGGATGCTCCGACCTTAATTCCGAAGCTGCGGCAACCTGGAATAATTGTTCATCGGTCATCGTAGAAGAACAGCTTTGAACCTTTACGACGGATGGTTTCCCGTATGTAAGCGTCCCTGTTTTGTCAAAGGCGATACGCTTTACTTTTGCCAATCGTTCCAGGGCGTCTCCCTGACTGACAAGAATCCCGTATTTTGTGGCATTGCCGATGCCTGCCATGATTGCGGTGGGTGTGGCTAAAACCAACGCACAAGGGCAAAAAACAACTAAAATGGTAACGCTGCGAATCATCTCACCTGTTGCAAACCATGTAATTGCGGCGGCGGCAAGGGCGATAACCACAATCCATGTAGCCCATCGGTCTGCGATTCCAACAATTTTAGCTTTTCCAGCGTCCGCTGACTCTACAAGGTGAATCATGCGTTGCAGTGAACTATCCTCACCAACCTTTTGCGCCTGCATGTCGAAGGTTCCAAACTGATTGACGGTTCCACTCTTTACCTCATCGCCTTCCCCTTTGTCAACAGGGAGCGATTCTCCTGTCATCACAGACTGGTCAACGGAAGTTTGCCCTTTCATAATGATGCCGTCTACAGGAATTGTTTCGCCCGCCAATACACGCAGGACATCGTTAACCTTGACCTGCTGGGCGGGGAGGATGATTTCTTCGCCGTTCCGTACAACCCTTGCCGTGGCAGGAGTCAAATGCACAAGCTTTTCAATTCCAGCCCGGGCTTTGGCAACCGTCCGTTCTTCTAAAAACGCGCCGATTGTCATAATAAAGGCAACTTCGCCAGCCGCAAAGATTTCACCAATCATAACCGAAGCAATGAGGGCGATCGATACCAATACATCTGCCTTAATATCAAGCTCCGCAACAAGTCCGGTAATTGCGCCCTTCACGATGGGAATGCCGCAAAGCAGGAGGGCAGCCCATGCTGCATTAACGGGCAATGAACCAATGTCAAAGAAACTGACGATTAATGAAATAGCCGAAAGGCAGAGAAACAATATTGACCGCTTTTCGCTATCTTTAAAAAATGCTGACAAATACATCACTCCTTTTTATACTTATGGGGGTATAGGTATATACAACAAGAGTATACCCCCATAGGTATACTCTTGTCAATAAAAAAGCAACCGAAATTCGGTTGCTGATTCTCAGATACATATTCTTTTAGCTCATACGGGAAAAGTGCTCAATAGCCTTTGCAAATTCTTCTATGGTTTTATCGGCGTCCCCATGTTCGATCCCTTCTCTTACACAATGATTTAAGTGTCCTTCCAGAATCACTTGTCCGACCTTATGCAAAGCGCCTTTAGCCGCATTGACCTGAATGAGTATATCCTCACATGAAATGTCCTCGTCTATCATTTTATCGATCGCCTTGATTTGACCCATGATTTTATTTAACCGACGATGCAGATTATCTGCATCCATACACTGGCGCATTCTTTCACCTCCTTATACCTATAGGGGCATAAAAAAAGAATATCATACTTGGCCCGCTACGTCAATCCAATGGCATTGTGACCTTACAAATGAACAGGATATTTCCGCATGATGAAACAGCCGTGGACATATCGGCCGAAAGAAGAAAAATAAATTGACCCGGAATGAACGCGTTTCAAAGCTTTCATTCCGGGCCGCTTGTTTTATGTATGCTGCAATTTCTAAATTTTCCTCATAGTGCAGAAGCCTCTTGTATATTGGCTATATAGGGATGCCAGACCGTACCAGAAGTCTGTTTAACCGTTCCGTTAAGGTATGACCACTATTTCTTGCTGCTCCACTACATCTCCGGTAATGCCAAACGCTTTCAACACTGGTACATCTTCTGCCAGGGAGAGGATCAAATAGCTGGCAAAAGGATCATAGGCCAACCGGATATCCTCTTTTGAGGGTCTGGCTGGAGTAGATGGGTGAGAATGGAAATTCCCAAGGGGGAGCCAACCGTTCGCACGCATATCCTTGATCGCGGAGAGATGCTCTTTGGGCTCAATGGAGAAATGCTCCGGGCTTTGGTCGGGATTGGAAAGCAGATAGACCTTTTGAATCGTCTTAATTTCGCCTTCCATAGTACCTGCAATCAAGCCGCAGGCTTCGTTGGGAAGACCTTCCCTGGCATGCTCCACAATTAATTTAATATCATTCTTTTTTATTGTAAGCTTCATTTTAAATCACACACCGCCTGTTCATAATCAAAGGGAGCCAAAATAGAGGGAGATTCTCCGCATACCTCGCAGCCCGAGCACTTTGGAAGCTTGATTTTACGAAATGTCATGGACAGCGCATCATAGGTCAGGAGTGCGCCGGTCAGGAGTTCCCCCTTACCAATGATATATTTGATCGCTTCCATTGCCTGAAGAGAACCGATGACTCCGCCCATCGTACCAATCACACCGGCCTGTCTGCAGGTGGGAACTGCATCCGGTGGAGGCGGATTCTTAAAAACACAGCGATAGCAGGGGCCCTGCCCCGGTACATAGGTCATCAGCTGCCCTTTGAACCGGATGATGCCGGCATGGGAAAAAGGCTTTTTCGCCAGTACACAGGCATCATTTATCAGAAACTTAGCGGGGAAATTATCGGTTCCATCGATGATAAAATCATAATCGGCAATCAGATCCATAACATTGTCTGCCGTCACAAACGTACGGTAGGTTTTGACTGTCACGTCAGGGTTGATGGCCAGGATGCTTTCTTTGGCTGACTGTACTTTGGCTTTGCCCACATCGGGAGTGCTGTGGATGACCTGCCGCTGAAGGTTGGAAAGATCCACCTCGTCAGCATCGGCGACCCCGATGGTTCCCACACCCGCAGCGGCTAAGTACAGCGCACAAGGAGCGCCCAGACCGCCGGCTCCGATGATCAGCACCTTGGAATCCAGAAGCTTTTTTTGTCCCTTTACACCGACCTCGGAGAGGAGGATGTGCCGGGAATACCGTTCCAATTGCTCATTGGTAAATGCCATCTCTCTGCCCTCCCCCCATAAAGTATAAAAACTCCACGCTGGCGCCGTCGTGCAGTCGTGTTTCACCGAAAGCATCTCCGGAAATAAACTCATCGTCAACAGATACAGTGGCATATTGGGGTGTTTCTATCTGCTCTATTTCAATCAGCTGTGCCACAGTCAGGCCGTCAGGGTATTCTTTTCTGTTTCCTGCTACAGTTAGTATCATTTCGTTTCCTCCAAAATTTAGTCGATATGCTAAGGGAAGATAGTTGCTGACATCGATCCTGCAGATTTTATATCAGCTATTCTCCAGCCTTTCGCACGATCAGATTATAGGTTCCGTCTTCATTATCTGTCAGGCGCAGAATTTGATGTCCCTCTTCCTTTACACTGCGGGGAACATTTTGCACCGGTTCGCCGTCGTTTAAACGAATGGACAGGATCTGTCCTTCGTCTAACTCCTCAAGTGCCACTTTTACTTTGACAAAGGTGACCGGACAGACAACGTCTGTGATGTCCAGTTTCTCATTTATATCAAAATCAGCCATTATAAGCAGCCTCCATTTCACGTTTAAATTCGTCCCAGCCAGTGCGTTCAATGGCAACCCGGAATCGCTCGCTGGGTTTTGCGTTCCTGTTGAAAAAATCAAGTGCCGCATCGGTTACACGGAATAAGGTTTCCTTGTCGCGGATGATGGGCAAAAATTGTTGTCCCCTGGCAATTAAGTTGCCGAAGGTCCCCCCAAAGGAAACCAGATATCCCGGCTCACCTTTCCATGCGTCAAAGGGACAGGATTTGGCGCAGCGGCCGCAGTTGCTGCATTTATCACGATCCAGGAGAATTTTGCCGTCTGCTTGGGTGAGAGCGCCTTCCCGGCAGGCTTTGGTACATACGCCGCATAGGGTGCAAGCCTCTTGAATCCATTCCACTGTATAGCCGCCCTTTACGCCCAGATCATTTTCTTCCGCCTTGAGGCAGTTGTTCATGCAGCCGGTCACCCCAAACTTGAATTTATGAGGCAGTTCCCGTCCAAAATAGCGTTCGGAAAGTTCTACCGCAAGAGGATAAGTATCAATGCAGCCGGATGGGC
>NZ_DAMAUN010000066.1:20299-34657 GCF_032078915.1 Lacrimispora sp.
CCCTGGCAGGCGGTAACGGTTCGCACGCGGGGACCGCAGACGCCGGTGTTCACGCCGCCATCTTCCAGCTCTGCTTTGACCGTATCCACATCATCCAGCTTAATAAAAGGAATCTCTATGCCTTGACGGGAAGTAAGATGGACATGCCCATCGCCGTATTTCTCGCTGATTGCGGCTATCACGGCCAGCTGAGCAGCTGTCAGATTGCCGCCCACTACCTTTAGCCGCAAGGAAAAATGGTTTTTCTGCACTTGCCGCATAAATCCGCCGTTTTTCAATTCTTTATAGTTAACCGCCATAATAATCCCCGCTTTCATTTATTTTTGAAATTGCCTGTGCAAAATCTTCTTTTAAATCTTCAATATCTTCCAGACCAACGCTGACACGGATCAGGTCGTCATATACGCCCGCGTTTTGTTTTGTCTCTTCACTTGCATGGTTGTAAATGGTGGAGGCGGGATGGATTACAAGTGTGCGTACATCCCCGATGTTGGTTGCGATACGAACATATTTCAGCGCATTAATCATGATAAACGCGTTTTCTTTCGACCCTGTGCGGAGCGTCAGAATCCCGCCGCCTGCGCCGTTTTCCATCTGGCTGTGGATGAGCGGCTTATAAATGCTGCCCTTTAAGCCGGGATAATTAACATGAACGCCAGGCAGATCTTCCAGAAATTCAGAAAGTTCCAGCGCGTTTTGGCAAAGCCTCTCCATACGCAGACCCAGTGTTTCCAGCCCTAAACAGTTTAAATATGCGTTTTGCGGAGCGAGACAGGAGCCGAAGTTACGCCAGATATCCTGTCTCAGCCGGGCTGTATATGCAAACCTGGCAAACTTCTTGTATTTTGCAAGCATCGGGAATTTATCGAAATCCCAGGTAAATCTTCCTCCATCTACAATAACGCCGGAAATGGCGTCACCGCTGCCGTTGATGTATTTGGAAGAAGAGTGCACCACAATCTGCGCGCCGTAATCAAGCGGCCGGATCAGCGCAGGGGTGGCGGTAGTGCTGTCAATGATCAGTGGTATTCCGTGCCGTTCGGTAATATGGGCAACTGCCCGGATATCTACCACATCCAGTTTTGGATTACCGATCAGTTCGGCAAAGACTGCACGGGTACGGGGGGTAATGGCACGTTCAATTTCCTCTGCAGTCACATTCCCGACAAAACGTGTGGTGATTCCGAAAGCCTCTAAGTCATTGAGAAGTTCCAGCGTTCCGCCAAACAGACCGCTTCCGGCTAGAATTTCGTCACCTGCTTTTAGAATATTCAAAAGCGCCATGCTGACCGCCGCCATACCGGAGGAACAGGAGACCGCATCCAGGCCGCCTTCCAGAACTGCAATTCTCTTTTCAAAAGCCGAAATTGTCGGGTTGGATATACGCGTATAGGCAAACCCAGAGGCTGTATTCGCAAAAACCTTTTCCAGTTTTTCGGCCGATTCCTGGGCAAAGGCCGACACCTGATACACAGGGGGAAGTGTTGCCCCCTGCAGATCAGGAGGAAATTCTCCGTGTAAAAGCCTGGTATTAAATTTCATAAGCATCCTCCCAAATCAGCACACGGCGGTATTTTCCAAAATCACGGGGCAGTTCTCCCTCTGTCTGAATGCCGTTGGTATCAATCAGCGGCGTCTTTTCATCACGAGCACCGAATCCCACAAAAACTCCCTGACGAATGTGTGCAAACTCCAGGTCATAGGGCAGATCAAAATCAAGCGGATAATTAAACCGATCGGATTTCAAAGGAAGAGCATCTCCCACTTTATATACTGCCGGATCAGGGCTGTGGCGCAGCACAGCATGAATGCCCGGATGGTAATAAAAGTAATCAAACAGCCGGATGGCCAGCTTTTTTTCTCCATCGTGCAGGAGGACATCCTCTTGTTTTTGTTCGTCTGTCTCTTCAATGACGCCGCAGGCGGTCGTAGCGTGTCTCACTCTGTCTATTAATATCAACTCGCCCAGGCTTTTATGCCGTTTGAATTTATCCAATACAACAGTCTCTGACAATGAGAGTTCGCAGCGCAGTATTTCGTTCTTGCCCGCTGATTCGGCGGGCAGCAAAGCGCCGTTGTTTATATCCACTTTATGCTGGATCCCCGTCACAACGGCCGGGCTTAGCTTTGTACCCAGTTTGAGTAAGTATTCCTTCCCGGGAATCAGCTTTTCTTCATCCATCCATAGAAGCGTGGCAACAAAGGTCCTTTCCAGCTTAAGACCCGCGCCTTTAACCAGTACACAGCCGCGGGAGACATCCACTTCCCGGTCAAGCTGAATGGTTACCGGCTGCCCCACAGACGACGAGGCCGCATTTTTCCCGGCAATGGAAATGGATTTTACAAGAGCATGTTCTCCACTTGGCAAGGCAGTCAGCTGATCGCCAACGGATACCCGGCCTGCCTCCACCTGCCCCTGAAACCCTCGAAAGCTATGGTCGGGACGGCAAACCCGCTGAACTGGCATATAAAAGCCTTCTTCCGGCTGTTCATCGGAAATATCCACTGTTTCCAGATGGGAGAGCAGTGTTTTGCCTTGATACCACGGCATGTTTTCCGAATGTCTGGTGACATTGTCTCCTTCTGTTGCTGAAACTGGGATGATGACCACATGTTCCAGCGACAATTCCTCGCACAGAGTCACGATATCTTCGGATATCTCGTTGAATTTTTTCCTGCTATAGGAAATTAAATCCATTTTGTTGACGGCAAAAACGAAAAAGCGTATCCCCATCAAAGAACAGATCCTGGTATGCCGGCGGGTTTGCGCCAGCACGCCCTGGGATGCGTCTACCAGAATGACCGAGAGCTCTGCAAAAGAGGCGCCCACTGCCATATTCCTGGTATACTCTTCGTGGCCCGGCGTGTCGGCTACGATAAAGCTGCGGGCATTGGTTGTAAAGTAACGGTAAGCAACATCAATCGTGATTCCCTGCTCACGTTCCGCCATCAGACCATCTAACAGCAGAGAATAGTCGATTGCGCCGCCCCTGCTTCCCACCTGGCTATCCAGAATCAGCGCCTGCTCCTGATCCGCATAAAGCAGCTTTGAGTCGTATAGGATATGCCCGATCAAGGTAGATTTACCGTCGTCCACACTGCCGCAGGTAATAAATTTCAAAAGCCCGTTTTCTGTACTGCCCATTAAAAATATCCCTCCCGTTTCCGGCGCTCCATGCTGCCCGCCGCCTCCTTATCAATGACCCGGCTGGTGCGTTCACTTGTGGCCGAGGCCAGAGTCTCCTTAATTACTGCATCAAGTGTATCGGCTTCGGATTCCACTCCGCCGGTGAGCGGGTAGCAGCCGAGTGTGCGAAAGCGGACTTTTTTGAGCTGCGGAACTTCCCCTGGACTTAAACGCATCCGGTCATCGTCTACCATGATAATGTTTCCATCCCGATAAACAACAGGACGTTCCTTTGCAAAATACAATGGCACAATGTCGATATTTTCCCGCCGGATATATTGCCAGATATCCTTCTCTGTCCAATTGGAAATGGGGAAGACACGCATGCTTTCACCTTTACCGATCTGCGTATTGTATAATTTCCACATCTCGGGGCGCTGATTTTTGGGATCCCATGCGTGGTATTCGTTCCGGAAAGAGAAGATCCGCTCCTTTGCCCGGGATTTTTCCTCGTCCCGCCGCCCGCCGCCAAAGGCAGCCGTGAACTGATATTTGGTAAGCGCGTCTTTGAGCGCCTGTGTCTTCATAATATCGGTGTATGCGGCGCCGTGGTCAAAGGGATTAATTCCCTGCGCGATCGCCTCTTCGTTTCGGTAGACCAGCATGTTGATGCCCAGCTCCTTTGCGCGCCGGTCACGAAATGTGATCATTTCACGAAATTTCCAGCTGGTGTCGATATGCAGGAATGGGAAAGGCGGCTTTTCCGGGTAGAAAGCCTTCAGGGCCAGATGAAGCATCACCGACGAATCCTTTCCGATAGAGTAAAGCATCACCGGACGTTCGCACTCAGCGGCTACCTCACGAAAAATATAGATCGCCTCAGCTTCCAATTGATCTAAATGTGTCAGAGACATGGGGATCTCTCCTCTCTTGATATAATCAGTTTTCTTACGGATAAATTGTCCGCTTACCTGTGTCACAAAAAAACAGGTAAAAGCGTTTAGTATTTGTTGGCGCTGCGGCTGTCTACCGTCAGCGTTTTTGTGCTGCCATCCGGTTTTGTGAGTGTCCAGTGCATCTGGGTACCGGTTCGCTGGATGGTAAACCGGCCGCCCAGCCCGCCCATATCTTCGCCCAGATAGAGCGCAATGGCCTGTACCGGACATTCCTTGAGACAGGAAGCGCAGCCCCAGCAACGCTCCGGCCGTAAAATTTCCGCCTTTCCCCGTTGCAGGTGAATCAGGCTGCCGGGACAGACGCTGCGGCACCGGCCGCATCCAATACATTGCTCTGACCTTATTTCAATGCTCATATGCTTCTCCCTCCCCAACAAGCGGCCGGAAGAGAATCTTTAAATTGCCGTTCTCAAGCCTGGAATTGACATAGCATTCCATTTCGGAACTGATGTCCGGGTAATCGGTGTTTTCTGCAAAGCTGTGCCAGCGGGTCTCCCGGCGGGCTGCTAAATGGGCGATCACTGACCGGCAGAGGATTAATCGTTCGCGCAGCTCCAGAATGTATACAAGTTCTTGCATATCCGACGCTGCCAGAGCGTTTGCCTGCCTTTGGATCTCCTGAACCTTTTCATCGGCAATGCGGAGAGAGTCTTCCGAAAACCGGTAGTCGGAGCCAATCCCTCCAGCGTATTGATCCATGACGGACTGCATTTTTTCTTCCAACTCGTCTGTGGTAACACTGGTTTTCTTCTTGTTTAGAAATTGCTCCAGCCAGAGCCTTTTTTCGCGGACCTGCCCGGCGTCCGGCAGTGTCCCCTCTCTGCTTATGTAAGAAATCGCTGCATTTGCTGCGATTTCCCCTTCTGCAAATGCACCGGTTACATACTTCTGCGGACACCCTCCGGCCACATCTCCGGCAGCAAACAGCCCCTTTATGGTAGTTTCGCGATTGGTATCCACCCAATAGCCGCTGGCTGTGTGTCCTCCGACGATATAGGGTTCGGTTCCTTCAATTTCTACATTCTTAATGCGGGGTGTTTCACCGCTTTCCAGCCATCTTAGAGTTTGGCTTGGCGCCATGTTGAGATACGCTTTCTGTAAATCCTCATCCTGTTCTGCTGTGATCCCCATGGTATGCAGGGTGCATGGACCGCGGCCTTCCCGGTTTTCTGTCACCGTTCCATGCAGGCGCTGAGAGGTGGTCAATCCATATTTCTGTTCATAAATCTCTCCCTGTGAATTGATCTGCTTTGCACCAACACCTTGAGCCAGTGTTCCTGTAGGTGCAATCGTATCTTTGCAGCGCAGGGCGATAAAGCGCATTTCTAAAGTGGTCATCTCAGCACCTGATAAAATCCCCATGGCATACCCGGCGCCGGTATTGAAGGGCGGATACCACATTTTGTGCCGGGAGAATCCGGGGTGGTTGGGGCGGTATAAGCCTGCCGCGCCGCCGGTGGCGCAGAGTACTGCTTTGGCCGTAAGGACGTACAGTACCGGCTCATCTATGCTGACAGCATAGGCGCCCTGAATGCGATTATCCTTCACAAGATACTCAAACACGTTAACCCGGTTCATCACTGTAATTCCCGGTTTCTTTGATACGGCATCAGCTAAAATCGGTTTTATGTTTTCTCCGTTTATTTTAATATTTCGATTGCCCCGTATGGCATACCCGCCTTGCTCATCCTTGAGTATCGTAAGCCCCAATCCTTCCAGTTTTTGCGCTGTCCGGTTCAGTCTCTCAGCCATTGTCAGAAGTAAGTCACCGCGCACAATCCCTTGTGCGTCGTTACGGGCGTAATCCACATAATCCTGAGGCGTTTTTCCCGGTACGATATATGCGTTGATTGCGTTGACTCCTGCGGCCAGACAGCCGCTGCGCCGTATATCCGCTTTATCGGTAATCAGTATGCGGCCGCAGCTTTGTTCACTGAATGTCAAGGCAGCATAACACCCTGCCGTGCCGCCGCCAATGATCAAAAAATCTGTTTCTAAATATTCCGTATGAAGAATCTTATTTACCTGTTTCACGAAATCACCTACTTTATCTATGGGAAATATATGATATGAATCATTTTACCTGCTCTAAAGATGAAAATCCAGAGCAAATTACGCAATCGTTACACAAGAAAATCAGTAAAATCATGGCATAAGCTAACGCAAACGTTACACAAAATTTATCTTGATTTTTAATATTGAATTGTATATCATACTAAACATATAGATATAATATGTTAAAGAAGGGGGGGAACAGCATGACATTAAAAGAAGTTGCAGCGCTCGCCGGGGTTTCTGTGTCCACCGTTTCCAGAATTATCAATTCAGCGGACGGGAGTTTCGCCCGCAAGGAGACCCAAGACCGGGTATGGGCTGTCATAAAGGAAACAGGTTATATGCCGAACCAGAGTGCGAGGAATTTGAAAAGGGGGAAAACCGGGGTACAGCAAATACCGGCCGGAACGTTTGCCTGCATTTTAGGGAGAGCGAAGACTTTGGATGATAACCCCTTTTTTGCTCAGCTTGCGCAAGTCATTGAACAGCAGGCGATGGAACGAAATTATCCGGTACGGCTCTCTTATTCAGTTCTTGATATCAAAATGATCCCTACCCTTGAAAAAATTGAATCGGCGAATGTGGATGGCGCTATTGTGTTGGGACGGTTCAGTGAGGCAGCAACAGCATTCCTGGAGTGTCATTACAAAAATATAGTTTATGTAGGACGGAATTTAATTCATGCGGAATGGGATCAGGTGATCTGCGATGGCTATGAGGCGACACAAATGGCCATAGAACACCTTGTGTCCTATGGCCACCGGAGGATTGGCTATATCGGTGAAACAGGCGATGAAATACGGTACCAGGCGTATCGTGATATGATTTGTAAATGCGGACTGGAAGACAATCGACGTCTGGTTTGTAATGTCCCCCACACGGGTGAGGGGGGATACCGGGGGGCGGATCTGCTTTTGCGCGGGGGAGCTGGGTTGCCCACCGCAGTCTTTTGCGCAGCCGATGTGTCAGCCATTGCTGCCTTGCGCCGTTTCAGAGAGGCGAGAATCAAGGTCCCGGAGCAGCTTTCCATAATCAGTATGGACAATATTGAATTATCCAGCTATGTTACTCCCATGTTGACAACAGTAGGAATGCCAATTGCTGAAATTGGAAGCATGGCGGTGCAGCTTCTGATCAGCCGCATTCACAAACAACATCGGCTTCCACTGAAACTATACCTGCCCAATAAGTTGATGCGGCGGGAAAGCGTATTCAATATAAATGAAGGAATGTATATATGAAAAGTAAATTACGATCGGCTGTCCTGCTTGTCGGTTTCGGTGATTCGGTGGTATTAGAGGACGAGGTGAGATTTCTGTTTCCCGGCTGCCGGGTCTTTTCTGCACGGACCGTACAGGCAGGGTTAAAACAGCTGGAGTCAGACAATATTTTTGTTCAGCCGGTACATTTATTGCCGGGTTTTGAATATGAAAAGCTGCTTGCTGAAATTTCCTGTTACTCGAAAAATATTGAGTTCGGTAAGCCTCTTCTGTATTCCGAGGAGGCAATTACATGTTTTGCAGAGATTCTCCATAATGAATACGGGGGTAAGCCAACACTGTTTGTTGGGCATGGTTCCAGTCATCCTGCCGGCAAAGCTGTGTATACGAGTCTCTCGGAAGCATTGAAAAAGGTGGGATTTTTACAGGCATCGGTTGCCGTTTTAGAGGGCCAGCCCAATTTGGACGTATCGGTGCGGTTCTTCCGGCAAAACGCGTACTCCAATATCACGCTTGTCCCTCTGACTTTAACGGCCGGTAAGCATATGCGGGAGGATATTCTGGGGAACCAAGAGGCGAGTATGGAAAGACGGCTTATATCAGATGGTTTTATGGTAAAGCCTGTCCATCACTGTTTGCTTACGCTTTCCGATATCCGGCAGATGTTCCTGCAAAATATTGCCGAATGATTTGATCAGGGAGAGAATTGATGAATATAATGTCAAGGATAAGGGATGGTTCTTTTCAAAGCGGACAGTAGCTGCCTTATGTTTATTGGTGCCTTTAAAACCACAGTAAAAGAGAACACCCTTGTGGTGCATTACTTCCATATTAACTGAAACATTTGTTGAATACATACTAAACATATCTATAATATTGACATTACAGGTCGAACGGAATATCATAGATATCATATCAATTTACTATATTGTACTGGGAGGTTATAAAGATGTCTAAAATTGCAAACAGTTTAACAGAGTTAATCGGGAAAACTCCACTATTAAAGATGAACCGATATGTGCAGCAAAAGGAGCTTTCCGCTGTGCTGCTCGGCAAGCTCGAATATTATAACCCGGCGGGGAGTGTAAAAGACCGTATTGCCTGGGCAATGATTCGCGATGCAGAGGAGAGCGGCAAGTTAAAGCCCGGCTCTGTTATCATTGAGCCAACCAGCGGCAATACCGGCATTGGACTGGCGGCTGTTGCGGCAGCCAGCGGGTACCGTATTATACTGACGATGCCAGAGATTATGAGTGTAGAGCGCCGTAAGCTGCTCGCCGCATATGGCGCTGAGGTAGTGCTGACCGAGGGTGCGAAGGGCATGAGGGGAGCAATCGTTAAGGCGCAGGAATTAGCGGAAAAGACACCAAATTCCTTTATTCCCGGGCAGTTTGTCAACCCTGCAAATCCACAGGTGCATCGGGAAACGACTGGACCGGAAATATGGGAAGATACTGATGGTAAGGTTGATATTGTTGTGGCCGGTATCGGCACTGGCGGTACCATCACCGGAGTGGGTGAATATCTGAAGAAGAAGAATTCTGCCTTGCAGGTGATTGCGGTAGAGCCGGCAGATTCCCCCGTTCTTTCCGAAGGCCGCCCCGGCCCACACAAAATTCAGGGCATTGGCGCAGGCTTTGTACCAGAGACACTGGATACTTCCGTTTATGATGAAGTAATTACGGTGAAAAACGAAGACGCTTTTCAAGCGGGACGGGAAATTGCTCATACCGAGGGACTTCTGGTCGGCATCTCCTCCGGCGCCGCATTATGGGCGGCAACAGAAGTTGCCAGACGTCCGGAAAACGCAGATAAGGTTATTGTAGTCATTCTCCCGGATAATGGTGAGCGATATCTTTCCACAGCTCTCTTTGAAAATTGAAAATTGTTTTAAAAAGGAACCGTCAATTATGATGGTTCTTTTTTATATTTGTGAATCGAAAACCACTGGCACATGTACAGATGGTTAGACTTGAAGCAATAAAAGCAAACGTTTGCTTAATTTCCCGTTGCAGAAATTGAATCTGATTCGTATAATACATAGTAAACATATTAGTTTTGTATGTAATTGGAACGGGGGTGAAACTAATGCGTAAAAAACCTGCTCTGCGTATGATTGTATATTGCCGATGTTATGAATTTAGTCAGTTTGCCGCTGGAAAAACCTGTGGCATGAAAGATGGAATGTGATTTCAGATTTAAAAAAACAAGATGCGGCATAAAAATATCGTGGTGAAATGAGGTATATCAATTATGAAATGTAACAATATATTTTCCAAGAGAGTCTTAGGGCCGACCATCCTATTAGTTTCTGTCCTTGGCGTTTTGACCGGATGCTCTGGTAAGGCTGTCTCTTCTAACGCTGATAGTGCAGCCCCTGAAACGATATCTATTACAAATGTCTCCTACGACCCTACCCGCGAGTTATATGAACAATATAATAAGCTCTTCCAAACCTATTGGGAGCAGAAAGCAGGGCAAACAGTGGAAATCACTCAGTCACACGGAGGATCAGGAAAGCAGGCACGATCAGTGTTGGAGGGCAACGAGGCCGACGTGGTAACACTGGCCCTGGAGGGCGATGTGGATGAACTGCGTACCGCTGGACTGATTGAAGACGGCTGGGTAAAAGAATTTCCAAAGGACAGCGCCCCCTATACGTCCACAATTGTTTTCCTGGTGAGAGAAGGGAATCCGAAAAACATTCAGGATTGGGATGACCTTGTCGGGACTGGTGTTGAAGTCATCACCCCGGATCCTAAAAGCTCCGGCGGTGCCCGGTGGAACTTTTTGGCTGCCTGGGCCTTCTCCGATAAAGCATATGGCGGGGACGAAACAAAAAACATGGAGTTTTTACAGGCGCTTTACGCCAATGTATCGGTACTGGATTCCGGCGCTCGCGGAGCAACCACTACATTTGTAGAGAACAAAAAAGGAGATGTGCTGTTAGCATGGGAAAACGAGGCATTTCTTTCCGTGGAAGAGCATCCCGGTGAATTTGAGATTATAACTCCCAGCTTAAGCATTCTGGCGCAGCCGTCAGTTGCGGTGGTAGACGTCAATGCCCAAAAACATGGAACGGCGGAGATTGCAAAAGCTTATCTTGATTATCTCTATTCAGACGACGCACAGCGGTTGGAAGGAGAAAATTATTATCGTCCTTCGAATCCTGACATCCTTAAAGAATTTGGCGATACCTTTGATCTCAATATCCAGCTGGTCAATATCAATGATGACTTTGGAGGGTGGGCTTCTGCCAGAGAGAAATTTTTTGCCGACGGAGCAATTTTTGATCAGATTTATCAGAAGTAACACGGTTGTAATCGCCGGGTGCAGGGGGAATTATGGGTAATTTTGAAAAAACTTTTTTAAAACGGAAAAGCAGAGTGATACCAGGATTTGGCCTTTCCATCGGTATCACGATCACGATGCTCAGTCTGGTTGTGCTAATCCCTTTGTTTTCTGTATTCTTGCTTCTTTCCGATTCTACGTTCAGCGACTTTTTGAAAGTGATTACTGATAAACAAACCGTAGCGGCCTACATGGTCAGCTTAAGCTGCTCTGCAATTGCCGCTGTCGTTAATGTAGTGTTCGGCATTTTGCTGGCCTGGATTTTAACTCGTTATCAATTTCCTATGCGGCGGGTATTGGATGGCTTGATTGAACTGCCTTTCGCCCTGCCCACCGCTGTGGCAGGAATTGCGCTGACCACGTTATATTCTGAACAGGGCTGGATCGGCAAATTGTTTGCAAAAATTGGAGTGGAGATTTCCTATTCGAAAATTGGAATTGTGATTGCCATGATTTTTATCGGAATTCCATTTGTGGTACGCTCCATTCAGCCGGTTCTGGAAAAGCTGGACCCACAGTATGAGGAAGCGGCACAGGCTTTAGGAGCCAGCCGCTCCTATACGTTCTTTAAAGTAGTGCTTCCTGAAATTCTGCCGGCTGCCCTGACAGGTTTTGGCCTTGCGTTTGCCAGATCCATCGGTGAATACGGCAGCGTGGTGTTTATCGCAGGAAATATCCCCTACGAAACACAGATCGTACCGCTCATCATCATGAATAAGCTGGAACAGTTCAACTATCCGGCTGCAACATCAATTGCTTTCGTAATGGTGGTATTTGCGTTTCTGCTCCTGTTCGGTATCAACTTGATTCAGGCGCGTATTCAAAAAATTGCAAGGGGGTAAGAGCGAATGAAAGAGAAAATCATAAAATGGCTTTTGATTTTACTTGGAGTGGCGTTTCTGGGCATCATGCTTGTATTGCCTCTTGCCACCGTTTTGGTATATGCATTGCGTCAAGGCTTTGAGGTTTTCTTCCAGGCCGTCACAGATGACTATACAGTGAAAGCACTAAAGCTGACGCTGTTTACTACTGTCATTTCTGTCGCTGTGAATACACTATTTGGTGTCTTTGCTGCCTGGGCTATTTCTAAATTCCAATTCCGGGGAAAGCAGGCGTTGACTACGCTAATCGATATTCCATTCTCTATCTCCCCCATCATCGCGGGGTTGGTGTTTATACTGGTATTCGGGCGAATTGGTTGGGCATACCCTCTGCTGGAGGCATGGAATATCAAAATTGTATTTGCCGTACCAGGAATTGTATTAGCAACGATTTTTGTTACCTTCCCTTTTGTTTCCCGTGAGCTGATTCCCTTGATGCAGGCGCAGGGCAGCGATGAGGAAGAAGCCGCTGCCCTGATGGGTGCGAAGGGACTGCGGATTTTTCGCAAGGTTACCTTTCCGCATATCAAGTGGGGACTCTTGTACGGCATAATTCTCTGCACAGCACGCGCTCTGGGCGAGTTTGGGGCGGTGTCGGTGGTATCCGGTCACCTGAGAGGTAAGACGAACACCTTGCCACTGCATGTGGAAATTCTGTTCAATGAATTTAAACTGACTGCGGCGTTTGCCGTTTCCTCCATTTTGGTGTTGATTGCGGTATTGATCCTGATCCTGCGCAACATTGTGGAGTACCGTGTCAAACGGGAAGAGAGGTAGAGCCTATGTATGTACAGCTAAAAAATATCAATAAAAAGTTCGGTTCTTATCAGGCAGCGGAAGACATCAGTTTTTCCATTGAAAAAGGAAAGCTGATTGGGCTGCTGGGTCCCTCAGGGAGCGGGAAAACTACTATTTTACGTATGATTGCGGGACTGGAAGCACCGGATAGCGGTGATATTTTTATCGATGGTCAGTGTGTAAACGATCTTCCTGCCAGCAAACGCGGTATCGGCTTTGTATTTCAAAATTACGCCCTTTTTCGTTATATGTCTGTTTTTGATAATATTGCATTCGGCCTGGAGGTACAGAAAAAAGATAAGGCGTATACCAAACAGCGAGTAAACGAACTCATCGAGCTTATCGGGTTAAAAGGGTTGGAAAACCGTCATCCTCATCAACTTTCCGGAGGGCAGAAGCAGCGTGTGGCTTTTGCCAGGGCGCTTGCACCGAACCCTCATCTGCTGCTGCTTGACGAACCCTTTGCCGCTATTGATGCGAAGGTTCGCAAAGAATTGCGCACATGGCTGAGAGAGACTATAAATAAGGTTGGAATCACCAGTATCTTTGTTACTCACGATCAGGAGGAAGCAGTCGAGGTAGCGGATGAAATCATCATCACGAATACAGGCCATATTGAACAAATCGGGTCACCGGTGGAGATTTATAAAAATCCGGCTACACCTTTTGCTGCGAGATTTATTGGTGAATCCATTGTTGTAGAGGATTACAGCCGGCTCAGTGGTTTTGAATTTGAAGAAGGCTATGAAAAAGCCGTTTTTCGTCCTGAATTTATAAGGGTAACAAGACTGGAAAAAGAGGTTTATCCACACGCTTCTCAACGTGCAATCGTGGAAGACAGCTTTTTTCGCGGCAATATGTTAGAGTTGAGATTAAATGTCGGCGGGATTAAGCTGGTTGCATACCGTTCCTTGGAAGATGAATTTCTCGCTGTCGGGGAAGAAGTCAGTGTACTGATTTACCGACTATATCTTTACAATGACACACAGGTGCGCCTGGCGGAAAACAGATCTTTTCAGCCCAGCGATATATTTACCATCTGACAGTTCCGTATATAAAATACTATTTATTTATGAATTCTGTTCTTGTCATGGTATGCGTCGGTGATATGTATCTTTTCTGTTATTAGCTCATTATGGAGGCGATAAGATGAACCTTCTTTTAAAGTCGGGCACCCTGTACCGGACAGACAATAAGGCTGCCGGTCCGGCATTGGCCAACATTCACAACCGTTTGTTCGGTTTAGAAAAGCAAATCATTGCAGGAGAAAAGCAATTCCTCACCCAAATCCAGACGAAGGCTCTCACAGAAGAGCAAATTCCTGGTGCCGGCTCCAGGCAATACCTGCTGAAAAATTCTGACGGCGAGATTCTGTTATCCGGCGTTCCAAGATATGCGGACGAAAACGATCCCTCCATTGTGGGGCAGGGGCAGTTCATCTACAGGATGCCACGGGTAAGTTCCGTTGAACTCATGTTTCAGGATCGTAGCGGACTTCTCCGAATGATCAACAGTCAAAGTTACCGCTTGACCGACCCCTCTGGTAAAGTGATTCTCACACTCATACACAGGGGAATCTTTTCTGGTGGCTGGAATCTTGAAGCAGCGGAGGAGTTTTGTCCCGAGTTTCTGTGCGGCATCTTTATATTTTGCCGGTATATGGAGCAGGAAAACGAATTACTTATTGTATAACGGTACAGATAGTAGTGCCTGCAGAATGGCGATTGCCGAACACGAACAAATAACCTTAGCATGGCGCGGAGGGAGTTTGAGGGGCAATCGTTATGAGAATACCAAACTTAAAAGTCATTTGAAAAGAACTTTCCGTTCATTATAACTCTTTATATCGTTGGATAAGTGAATATGAAGAATACTGATAAAGCGCGTTTCCAGGAAATGGGAACGCGCTTTATTCGTAGTGTGCCCAGCGGGCGCACGTTCTAATGGGTGAAAGTCCCTAGTCCACCCTG
>NZ_DAMAUN010000067.1:0-33978 GCF_032078915.1 Lacrimispora sp.
AATGGAGGTGTTGCTCATGAAGTATTTTGACTTTAAGGACTTAATGTCTTTTGGCATGTTCTTTCTGGCACTGCTGACATTCGTCTTAATGACGTGTCGCTAAATACAAAAATCCTTCCCTGTACTTTGGCCGGTTGGGAAGGTTTTTGCTTTTCTAATTAGCCAACCACCCTGTGGCGATTGCCTTTTTTATTATATTATACTTACTGTTAAAATATTACAAAAATAGGAATTTTTGCAAAAAATAAGGATGATTGCAGCATAGAATATAGGTAGGCGTCTGGATATGGCGGGATTAGAGGAAAAACATAAGGCGAGTATGTTCCCTTTTGAATACAAAGGTTTGTATGTTATTTTGCTGCGTGAATTATCACTAATCAATATTCAAGTGTGAAAATTGTTTTTATTTCTTTTTAAGTATCTTCTGATCCCCCGCATAGCCAAACAACAAGCCTAATGATAGGCCAAGGGCAAGATTATCAAATAGTAATCCAAATATCAATCCTAAGCTCATACCAATAGCTAATCCAGAGTGTGGTAATTTGTTTTTATTATTTTCAGTCATATTCTCTTCCTTCCTGTTCATTATAAATATCTTATATCAATAATGGTAACAAGTATATAGGTATTTTAATGAAAAAGGGCAGTGGTAGATTGAGAAAATAAGTTATAAACCAGAACGATGATCGATAAGCTTATACCGGATCAGGATAACGCTGCGAAATTCTTAGGCTACTTATGTTCCTTAAATACCCAGGTGATGATAAGCGAAGAGCAAAATTTAGCTCTTATTTTTTTTGATAAACTTTACAATCAAAACAACGACTGTAATCAATAATAAATAATTGATTGCTTAAAAAATATAATCAATTATTTCCATTTTTAACTCCTCCTTGATGGTAGCTGAATTACAGCTGCATTATCGGATGTACTTATCATTAATAAACAGTGCACGTTTATAATTTCTATTATATTTATAAAGATAGCTAGTAAATGTTGTTTCATTGACAAAGGCGGATATCCGGTATTTGAAAATCATGATTAATAAGGGAAAATTTGAATTATTATATTGCAATATTTTCTATCAGTATGGGTTTAGGGATCTGGTATGCATTTATCCAACAACCACACTCCATTAGTATCGGAAAGATTAGAATTATAAGTGTTAAGATTATACGATAAAGCATAAAAATAAGAATATTTATTGTATATAGTTACTAAAATTTGACAAAAAAATGAAAATGAACTATTTTATTACCAATTTCATCCGATATAATTTATGAATAACAAGGGGGAAGGCAGAAGTATGAAGCGTTCAGGATTAGTAAAGGTAGCAATAGGAATTTTAGCATTTTTGGTTATTGCTTTTTTGACTGTATTTTTTTTGATCTCCAGTGCATTAAAGGGTTTCAAAATCCAGGTAATGGATTTTGACCAGGAGTTAAATTTAAGAAAACCGGTACAGGTGAAAACGGAACCGGCCATTTTGTTTCTTGGAAACAGTATGACATATTTTAATGATCTTCCGACGGTATTTTTAAATTTAAGCCGGAGCGGAGGATTCGCCGCGGAGGTATATGAATTGACGGAAGGTTCATACCGTCTTGAATATTTTGCGGATGAAACGGATGAAGTCGGGGAACAGGCGTGTGATGCACTGAACAATTATGATTGGGATTATGTGATTTTGCAGGAACAAAGCGGTATTTCTACAATGGGAGCAGAAGAGCACATGTATCCTGCCGCAAGAACGCTTGACAGTATGGTCCGGAAAGCAAATGGCGAATCGGTGTTTCTTATGACGTGGGCTTATAAAGAGGGCTTTTCTTTACCCTTATTAGGAATGGAGTTCAATAATACAAGAGAAGAAATGCAGACTCAAATGGCTCAAAACTATATGAGCATTGCCTCTGAACTGGATGCGCTGCTGGCACCGGCTGGTATTGCATTTATGCGGTGTTCTTCCGATTATCCGGAAATTGAACTCTGGGATGAAGACGGAAATCACCCGTCACAGGCGGGGACATATCTGGCTGCATGTGTTTTGTATCAGGTGTTATACGATCAGTCACCCGGTGAACTTGGCTACACAGCTGATCTGGATAGGCAGACAGCTTCGAAGCTTCAGCTGGTTGCCGCGGGTATCAAATAACGGGACCCGGGTTTCTGTTCTATATAAATATTACCATGTTTTGGAGGACATAAGTATGAAAAAGAAATGGAATGTAATGATTGACGGCAAAGAGCATGAGATTGCTTTTAAACCTGGCGCCTTTCGTGGAAAGAAGGTCGTGGATGGTGTTTCTACGCCTATTAAAAGTACAAGCCTGTTTATCCGGGTATTTGATGAACCGATCGAGTTAGAGGGAAAAACACTTCATCTTACGGCAATCGGTTCCAAAGTGGATTTGGCTGTGGATGATGTTTACTTAAATTCAAAAAAACCATACGTACCGCTTAATGAAATACCCCGCTGGGCATATGGATTCACAGCTGCCATTATCATAATCGGCTGGATTCTAAGCGGTCTTTTCGGAATATTAGTTGGTACCATGGGAGGCGTGTTTGTTATTAAAAGATCGATTTCTCCAAAGCTTAAGAGCCCGATGCCTTCTTGCCTGGGCGTATCAGTGCTGTGCGTTGTCATACAGTTTTTATTCTTGTTCATGAGAATTGCGGTAGCTTTATAGGTATTCTTAAAACCTGATTCAAAGTAAAACGAATACAAAAAGCATTAACTATCAACCTTGAGTTGGTAGTTTTTTCTTTTCTTAAAGCTGGGATAAATTGAAAAAGTCATCAAAGGAGAACCGTGAGCAATATCCCCATGAAGGAGAGTAGCCGGCAAGATGGGAGGAATCCTGCCGGCTGTATGAAAAAAGTTTATCTAAAAGGATATTACCTGTAACAAGTATTAATATATCGGTCGGTTATGTAGAAAAGTTGTGGAAGATGTGAACAGTTTGTGAAAGAGGCGGTTCCTTTCACCAGGGACAATCCCGGGTTTATATTCATATTTTTATCCTAATGAATCATGAGTATATACATGAATTTTCAAATAATTCACAATCTCAGGATTGAAGGCTGATTTTCATGACCTGGATCAGAATGGCAGAATGGCAGGATGGCAACGGCACCGATGAAACGGAATCCAAATGAAAATGGGGCACTGTAATACCCGTAAATGTCAGTGTAAGAAAAGAAGAAATTTTTTGGAAACTTACAAACCGCAAACTTGCGTTCCCTGCCCCATATATGATACAATCGATCAGTTGATGCATGTTTTCATTAAGATGAATTTATTTGGAGGAATTTTAATATGAGGTTACGTCATATACCAGGCTCGGAGGAGGAAATCGCGGGCAGCCCCTATGTTGTTCAGAATCCTATTGAGAAAAAGGGCTGCTGGAAGGAAGTGTTTGGCAATGAAAATCCCATAGAGATAGAAGTTGGAATGGGAAAGGGCCGTTTTATCATGGAACTGGCTGCCATTCATCCGGAAATCAATTATATTGGTATTGAGAGGTATCCCAGTGTCCTTTTAAGAGGCTTACAAAAAAGGGCTCAGATGGAACTTGATAATATATTCTTTATGTGTGTGGATGCAAAAAATCTGGCCGATATATTTGCTCCGGGAGAGGTTCAGAAGGTCTACTTAAACTTTTCCGATCCCTGGCCCAAGGACCGCCATGCAAAGCGCAGGCTTACATCAGAGGATTTTATGGCGGTTTATGACCAGATTTTAAAGCCTGATGGTGCTGTGGAATTTAAAACTGACAACAGGGGTCTGTTTGATTATTCCCTGGAAGCAATCCCGAGAGCTGGGTGGCAGGTTAAGGAATTCACCTATGACCTTCATCATAATCAGATGGGAGAGGGTAATGTGATGACTGAGTATGAAGAGAAGTTTTCCTCTCAGGGGAACCCTATTTATAAATTGATCGCAGGAAGAAAATAATGTTTTTAAAAACCGGCATCAGGATTTAATAACCGTGATGCCGGTTTTGCATATAATAAAGCAAAAGCGGATGCGGGAGCAGCAGTTATGGGAATGAAAGACAAGGTTACAAGCAAGCTTCTTCAGGCGACCAGTGATAAAACGGAATTAAATAAGAAAATGCTGTCTTGGAACAAATCTTTTGTAGAAGTGAACAAAACATTAGGCGGAAATGCACAAAAAAATAAGAATAATAAATAAATTCGAAAAAGTTGTAAATTTTTTGTAAAAAAGGTGTTGACTTTTGTAGGATACAGTTATATAATTACACACGTGCTCAAGACGAGAGCACAGTAAAAGAAAAACAAAAGACATGCGCCTTTAGCTCAGTTGGTAGAGCAGTAGACTCTTAATCTATTTGTCCGGGGTTCGAGCCCCCGAAGGCGCACGAAAAAAGTTCCGGTTTTGCAGACAGAGAGCTGCGGGGTTGGGGCTTTTATTTTGTCTGGATTTATGTGGGTTGCCCTGCCATAGGGCTTCTGGGCTTTGATGCGGTTGCCATAATAGCCAGTGCATTTGCAGCCCTCCTGTTAAATAAAGTCTGGAATCTGTGGAAAATGTTGACCGGCAATTGAGCCGGTGGAAAAAGAATATACAATTAATGCCGCTTCATAATAAATGATGATTATTTATTAGTCATGAATCATTTATTATGAAGCGGCTTTTTAATTATTAATATTTAAACTGGTCCATAAAGCTGTTTAAAATCCGGGATTGGTTGGAGTGTACCACGCTGGTGGCTGTGCTCACCTCTACTGCAGCAGAATTGGTTTGTAATAGGTCTCTCTAAATTATTTCTTATAATTGTACGTGATATTTGCCAAACAAACGAGATAATCGGTACCATTTTTTGATAAATATGTTAGCATATAAACATCTGATAACTGTTGTTTCAAAAAAGGTGAGGAGGTAGTTTATGAGAAAGAGAATGATAGTTATGTTATTGGCAGGTATTATGTGTCTGGGAATGACCGCCTGTCAGAAAAAGCAGGTTTTAGATCCAACCACAGGCGGAAGCTTGGATGGGGCGGTAGAAAAAGAGGCAATTTCTACTGATTCAGGCGGCAAGCTAATTATCTATACGTCACTCAAAGAATCTATGATATCCCAGTTAGTCAAGGACTTTATGGCTAAAAATCCGGATATTTCCACAGATTATCAGTCTGCAGGAGCGGGGAAGCTTATGGCTAAAATTGCTACCGAGCGGGAGAGCGGCCAGATTATGGCAGATGTAATATGGACAAGTGAGGTGCCGGATTTCTTCAGCATGAAGCAGGAAGGAATTCTCATGCAGTATAAGCCGGCCGGAGCAGATCAGGTACTCAACCCGTTAGAAGATACTGAGGATTACTTTATACCGGCTCGGTTGGGGACTCTTGGTATCGCTTATAATACTTCCTTTGTCAAGAATCCTCCCAAAGCATGGTCGGATCTGTGCGGGCCTGATTTTAAGGATGCTTTTGCCATTGCAAATCCATCTCAATCCGGTACCTCATATGTAAGTGTGGCGATGCTTGAATCACAATTTACCGATAAAATTTTTAAAGATCTGCGCTCCAATGGAGCTTTGGTGGGGCAGGGGTCCGGTCAGGTAGTGGATGACACGTCTTCCGGTGAAATATATGGCTGCCTGGCCGTGGATTACATAACTTTTGATAAAGTAAACAGCGGGGCTACACTTGCTATGGCGTATCCAGAGGAAATGCTGGTTATTCCAAGCCCTATAGCCATCTTCAAGGATACCAAAAAACCTGATGCTGCCAAACGATTCGTTGATTATATGATTACCGAAGATGCACAGGCAATCATAGCAGAAAATGGGACGCTGCCCGTGTTGTCTACAGTTAAAGTTCCGGAGAAATATAATATTCCTCCGGCTGATGAAGCATTGAAGCGGGGAATCAAGGTAGATTATCAGAAGATGATGATTGAGAAAGAAGCAAGGGTGGATGCATTCTTAAAAATCATGCAGGGAAATTGATTTTGTCATTCATTGGAAAGGAAGTGAGAAAGGTTGGCTTCTATTAGACTTCAAAATATTTTCAAGGCCTATGAGAAACATCAGATCCACCGTGATTTAAACCTGACAATCAATGATGGGGAGTGTTTCACACTCCTGGGGCCGTCGGGATGCGGAAAAAGTGTGCTTATGCGCATGATAGCTGGCTTTGAGGCTCCTGATAAAGGGAAGATTTATATTGGTGACCGCCTTGTGGCTGATGGGGAAAGCGGTACGCTCATTTCACCGGATCAAAGGGATTTGGGCGTGGTATTCCAGGAATATGCCGTATGGCCGCATATGACAGTATTTGATAACATTGCCTATCCGCTGAAAATCAAGAAAGAAAGTAAGGCGGAAATAGACAGAAAGGTTATGCATATTGTGGATACCGTGAACTTAAACGGCCTCGAAAAGAGACTGCCATCTCAATTGTCAGGAGGCCAGCAGCAGAGAGTTGCTCTTGGCAGAGCGCTGGTTGCCGATTCTTCCCTGTTGCTCTTAGATGAGCCCTTAAATAATCTGGATGCTAATTTGAGGGAAGAAATGCGCTTTGAGATAAAAGATCTGCAAAAGAAATTTGGCATTACTATATTTTATGTTACTCATGACCAGGAGATCGCCATGGCGATCTCCGACAGGATAGCCATAATGGATAAAGAAGGTGCCGTCATACAAGTGGGCGAGCCTGCAGAAGTGTTTGAGCATCCGGTTAATGATTACGTGTTTGAATTTCTGGGGGTGTCAAGTTTCCTTCCGGTCAGAAGGGATGGGGAAGATTATTTCTGCGGAAATGAAAGGATTTATATGGAGGCTTCCGGTATTCCGGAGACTAAAGATTGTTATGCCGCCTTTCGCCCTACAGATGTGAGTATTTCACGTTTTGGGGAAGGAACGAGGGGGAAGGTCTTAAGGTCCAGCTTTCTTGGCGCAGACTTGGATTATCTGATAGAAATAGGCGGACATACCATTCGTGCGCAAATGAACGCTTATGAGGCATCCGAGAAGAGTCTGCTATTGCAGGAAGGAGATGAATGTGTGATTCATCTGTACGGAGTCAATCTGTTTGACGCAAATAAAGGGAAAGGGGTGTAAGGTATGAACCATCAATCTGCCGCTGCAAGGAAAGGCCGGTTTTCTGTCACGACGTTGATTCTTGCTTTATCGATTGCAATATTAGTGATTTTCGTCGCTTTCCCCGTACTCCTAATATTGGTGACTGCCCTATTTGGAACGGATGGTTTTAATATAAAAGATATTAAAACCATATTATCTGATCCGCAAACGTATCGGGCTTTGTCCAATTCACTTATTATAGCAAGCGGTACAACATTTTTTTCCACAATTGTAGGTACCTTTTTTGCCTGGTTGGTAACAAGGACGGATTTACCGTTAAAGAAATATATGAAGCTGATGTTTTTGGTGCCTTTTATGTTTCCGTCTTTTATAGGGGCTTTGGCGTGGAAAATGCTGCTAAATCCCCGTTCCGGTTATGTAAATCGTTTCTTTATGAATGTACTTGGTTTTGACGGTTCGGTTTTTAATGTGTATTCATTCCTGGGAATGATGCTGGTTGAAACGATGTACCTGTTTCCATTTGTTTTTATACAGGTATCCGGTGCGTTAGAGAGAATGGATCCGACTCTGGAGGAATCCGCCCGTATCTCAGGTGCAGGGCTGTTTACGATCACCCGAAAAATCACACTGCCTCTGGTGCTGCCCAGTGTAATATCGGGATCGTTGCTTATTATGCTGTATTCCATGGCCCATTTTGGAACCGTGGCTGTACTGGGTGTCCGCAATGGCATTTATAACATTCCTACGCTTATATATGAGAAAATTAATGCCAGCGCAGGAAGCTTTGATTCCATTCGCACGGGTACCATTCTCGCTTCCATTCTTATTATTGTGGCAGCATTGATCCTATGGCTGCAAAATAAAGTGGTCTCAGGAGGAAAATATCAAATCATTTCGGGCAAAAGCTTCCGCCCGGTTGAGATGAAGCTGAGAGGGCTGCGCTGGCCGCTCTTTGTCCTATGTGTGATATATATATTAATTACAATCGTGCTTCCCACAGTAATCATATTTCTTGTGGGAGGGCTTAAAACCTATGGTCTGCCGTTCACTGCGGAGAATTTAAGTCTGGACAATTACAAATATGTACTTTTTGAATGGGAAATGACCAAAGATTCTATTTTTAACAGCGTTGTCCTTGGCTTCAGTGCTGCTGTTATTACCATGTTTGCAGGCGTCATTATATCTTATGTATTGGTAAAAATGAAAGTAAGAGGCAAATGGATTCTTCAGTTTCTCGGTATGCTGCCGTTTTCAGTGCCAGGTTCTGTCATTGCGCTGGGTGTCATACTTACGTGGAGCGGTAAATTCGGGATCAATATATATAATACGGTATGGATCATATTGGTTGCATATATTGCACGATACATGGCATTTTCTCTTAAGTCCAATTCCGCCGCATTGTCTCAGATCCACGATTCTCTCATAGAAGCGGCCAGGGCTTCCGGGGCAACGATGGGCAGGGCTCTTTTAGACATCGTTCTTCCGCTTGCAAGGCCCGGCATGATATCGGCGTTCTTTTTGATATTCCTGCCCTCTCTTCGTGAACTTACGGTATCTGTTATGTTATATTCGCCTGCGACCAGAACACTGGGGGTTGCCATATACACGCTGAATGAAGATGGTGATACCGTCCGTGCCGCAGCTCTTGCAGGCATAGCGTTGATCATCATTGTGATAGGTCAAGTGTTTATTAAAACGGTACTCGAGCGGAACCAGCCAGCGAGTTAAAGGAGGTGTCACATGTCTTATGTACGATTGGCGGGCGTCACTAAAAAGTTTGGTAATGTGACCGCCGTATCAAATTTGAATCTTGAAATAAAGAAAGGGGAATCCTTTTCCATGCTGGGGCCTTCCGGCTGCGGCAAGACGACCACTCTTCGGATGATCGCCGGCTTTGAAGATCTGGATGAGGGAGAAATATTCGTCGGCGACCGTCTCTTAAGTTCCAGAAAAAAGGGTTTTTATTTACCCCCTGAGAAGCGTAACTTCGGAATGGTATTTCAGGCATTTGCCATATGGCCCCATATGTCTGTTTATGAAAATGTTGCATTTCCGTTGAGGATTAAAAAGCTCTCTTCTGCTGAAGTGGAGAAGCGCACGAAAAATGCCCTTGAGCATACAAATCTTTCTGACAGTGCAAAAATCAGCCCTATGGATTTGTCAGGCGGCGGCAAGCAGCGTGTGGCGCTTGCAAGAGCACTGGCTATAAATCCCGATGTAATGCTATTAGATGAACCCCTCAGCAGCCTGGATCCTCATTTGCGTGAGGAAATGCGCTTTGAGATCAAAGACTTACAGAAAGAATATGGTTTCGCGGTTATTTATGTGACACATGATCAGTCGGAGGCGATGGCGCTTTCAGACAGGATTCTGGTAATGAAAAACGGTGTGGTGCAGCAGATTGACTCACCCATGAAAGTATACCATGAGCCTGTGAACCGTTTTGTATTCAGCTTTATTGGTTTATCAAATTTCATTGATGCATATGTATCGGAGGGCCTGGTAAAAGCAGGGGAAGGAGAATTTATCAAATACTCATCAGCTCCTAAAACTGAGATCATAAAGGGCGGTCGGGTTGTTCTGGCCACCAGACCTTCGGAAATAAATTTTATATCGGAAGGCGGGGTGCCAGGCATTGTTAAGAGGAAATCCTTTTTGGGTGAAATGATAGATTATTGTGTAGATGTAGAAGGGACTGAGATCCGGGTACAAAAGGGGCGCCGGGTGCAGGGGCCAAACGAGGGAGAAATTTGTCATATGGATTTTTTGCATCCTCACTGGTATGAGCCGGAGAATCCTTCTTAAAGATACATCTGATTTTCAGGCGGAGTCCCTGTGGGAATCCGCCTGATATTATCGACAAATTATGGTGCATATGTTAAGATTATGCACAGGTGATGTATGATGGAAGAAACCAACATGGTTTTTAAAAGGTGGTTCGCTCATTTGCTTTTTCTTTCAGTTTTGGCATCGGCTGTGGTCATGATTTATCTGATTAATCCACTGCCTAATTTAAAAAGGTCCGAATCCGGTGAAAAGGAAGAATTAGTTGTTTATTCTTCTGAACGCACGGAGTTTATGGATTGTGTCCTCTCTCTATTTGAAGAAAAGTATAATATACCGGTTAAGCTGGTTACAGGAGAAAATGAGGAACTGATAACAACACTAAAGGATGGTAAAGGTATGCCTTCTGCTGATGTTCTGATGGGAGTGTCGCCTTTAGAACTGTATGGGAATGAGGCTCTTTTTCAGAGATATGTTTCCAGGAATCATCAATACATATCAGTTTCATATCAACAGGAAAATGATTTTTCTACGGTCTATCTTCTCTCTGGAAATTGCATCGTTGTAAATAAAACTCTGGCAAGGGATATTGATATTACAGGTTATACCGACTTATTAAAGCCCGAACTGTCCGGCAGGATCGCGATGTCTGATCCCTATTATTCAATGATGGGATTTTCTCATATGATAAACATACTTGAAATTACAGGGGGAAGTAACAACGAAACTGCATGGGATTTTTATAAATCTTTCCTGGAACAGTCCAAGGTGCAGATGTCTGCGGAAGAAGTATATTCAGGCGTGGCAAAAGGGAAGTATGTGGCTGGTCTGGCCTATGACGAGGTTTGCGCAGGCCTGATTAAGGAGGGCGCTGATATTGCGATTGTTTATCCTGTGGAAGGCAGTCTGTTCATGACAAAAAATGCTGCCATTTTAAATGATGCGTCTCATCTTGAGTATGCGGAACTTTTTATAGATTTCCTGATCAGTAAGGATATGCAGGATATATTTGGTACGGTTCTGACTGCGAGACCGGTCAGGATCGTTGCACAGATCAGTGGTTATTTAAGCAGCAAAGATTCTATTCCTTCTGTATTGCCAGATTTTGAATCTTATAGTAAAAGCAAAACTGAATTAAAAAAAAGATATAGGGAATCTCTGTTTGAGGTATCAGAAAATGAGTAAGGAGATAGAGGCATCAAGATACGTTTCATTTCAGGACAGGCTGCAGAAACTTGTTTACCGCCGCATATTTGTGATCGTAACTGTATGCGCACTGTTGTTTGCTATTGGGATATCGTTGATTCCTCTCATGACCTCCTATAAAAATGCAGATAAAAATTTGTTGATTTACAGGAATGCATTTGATAACGTTTACAGGCGGGCCGCTTCTTTTATCACCAGCAAAGAGACAAATGAATTATGTAAAATTGCAATCCAGAATGAAGATGAGGCCGCAATTTTATCCTATCCTTTGTACGAATTAAATGCCTCCTGGACAATGGAGGCGAATCTAATCGTAAGCGATATCGATAAAACAATTGCATATAGCAGTTTTCATTACACTGATTTTAATATGCATAAGAGCAGTTTTAACCGGGCAGTTTGTGATGAGCTGGTTTCCTGTAAGGATGGCGAGCCATATATCAGCGTATATTATATAAAGGGAGAAAAGTCCGAGCTTGTTATTTCTTATCCGGTTTTTGATGAGGGACATATTATTGGATTTATGAGTCTGTACTTATCAGGCGTGAGCTGGGAACATCAGCTGGCGAAGGCAAATTTTGACGGCGTAATTACGGATTCTCTTGGCAGGGTGATTTATACCAACCGCCAGAATATTACCTTAGGGAAGCGAAAATTTTATCCGGAGAAGACAAGGGGAATTATTACCTGGGAAGATGGGCGCTATATCATAACCACCGGTATGTATGGTGAAAAAATAATCATTTATTCCCTGGTGTACTTCCCGAAAAGCTACGCCCTTTATTTTCTGACGGGAGCGATCATATTGCTTATGGGGGCGAGCTTGTTGCAGCTGACTATGGGGATGTCACAGGCAATGGCTTCTGAAAATGCATATGCAGTGAAGAAGTTGGTGAGCGAAATAAATATTATCTCGGGTGGTGCTTCAGACCATAGAATTTCCATGGATACAGGCGATGAGTTTGCAGTGGTGGGTGAGCATATCAATCGTATGCTTGACAGCATACAGGCGCTTAACGCACGCAATATGGAATTGCTGAATTTGAAAAAACAGGCGGAAATCAATCAGCTTACCGCTCAGATCAATCCCCACTTTTTGTATAATACGTTGGAAAATCTACGCAATGCATTTATCTTTGATACAGAGGCGGCAGACAGTATTATATTAAACCTTACCCGCATCCTGCGATACAGTATTGATTGTACGGAAGAAGAAGTGTTTTTGAGTAGAGATCTGGAGTATTTGGAAAGTTATTTGAAAATTCAAAAGTACCGTTATGGAGATAGACTGTTCTATGAAATTGAACCCGAGACCAGTTGCCTTGATTGCCGGCTGCCGAAACTCATACTATTAACACTGGTGGAGAACTCTATTAAGCATGGCTTTATAAATCGGCAGAAATTGCATATATGGGTGGATGGCTATACGCAGGGCGAGGTGTTGTATCTGTCCGTAACAGATGATGGAAGCGGAATGACTCAGGAGGAGGTCGAGAGATTGAATGCTGGTCTGCTATCAGAGGGGCCGGACCCTGAGCACAGGGGGCTTAAGAATATTGCGAGAAGGCTGTATTTAAAGTATAGCGGAGAAAGCGGTATCCTGATAAGGAGATTGGAAAACGAGGGACTTCAGATTGTGGTGAAGGTGCAGGCAGGAGTAAAGGACTGTTGATTATGTATAAGGTGCTGATAGCGGAAGATGAAGAAATGATCAGGAAAGGACTGGTTTATTCTGTGCCCTGGGCGGAAATGGACTGCTGCGTGGTGGGAGAAGCCGGTGATGGAATAGAGGGAATAGAGATGATTGAGAGGATGCAGCCGGATATCGTGCTTGCTGACATCTCTATGCCCGTGGTGGGTGGTTTGGAGATGCTTGCCCGTACAAGGGGGTTAAGTTATTCCGCAATTATTCTTACGGGATATTCTGAATTTCAATATGCAAAAAAGGCGATTGATCTGGGCGTCATTTCTTACTTGATAAAACCATTAAGTGCTGCAGAGCTGAAACGGGCGGTTGATCAGGCAAAGAACCACTGCAGGGTACGGGAAGTATACTTAACGAAAACAATTCAGTCTGACAGCCTGTTAAACCAGACTCTTATCAGGAAAACGGAAACAAATGTGGTTATGGAGTCATTGATAAGGAGCTTATTGCAATATATTGAAAATAATTACAGCCGGAAGATATTGATACAGGATATAGTAAAGCATTTTCATTACAGCGAGTCATTTATTGTCAAGAAATTTAAATCAGAGACAGGTATGACATTTAACGAATATCTGATTCGTTATCGCGTTCAGAAGGCGATGGAGCTTATGAAGGAAAAAGAGAATACTTTAAATGATATTTCTATCAAATGCGGATTCTCAGATTATAAATATTTCGGTGTTGTTTTTAAAAAGATGACCGGGAGCTCTCCCAAGGAATTCATGGAGGCAGTGCTGTTCCAAGATGGATGGATTGAGCGAAACGGGTGAATGTAATTAGCTATTACATATACAAATGGTCAGGCCGAGATGGGAGCGACAGTTAGCCAAAGTGGACCCCTAGAGAATATCATCTCCAGGGGTTCACTCTTTAGGTATAAACTTGCACCTAATCAACTTTATCTACTACTACTATCGTATCCTTTCTATAATGATTGTCAAGAGTATGCGAAAGTCAATAGTAAATTGGCCTCCTCATATATCGAATGCCAGCGATACGGCACACCAAAGCAATACCAATGCCATGGAGATATTAAACGGACGGTAGTACTTCTTCAAAAGCTTCTGGAAAACTCCCCCAGCTGCAGCCCATGTGACGGTTCCGGCTACGCCTATGGCTGTCAGGCAAAAAGCGTGGATGAGCAAAGAACCAAGGCTGCTTTCATACGGCAATACATATCCAGTATAGACCGTAATGGCATACAGGATAATCTTCACATTAACAAACTCAAGCAGAAAGCCTTTCATAAACGACATTTGATTACTTTCACCGCCATCCGGTTTACTATGTGCCACATGGATTGCCAGATATGCGATGTAGGCAGCGCCCACATACTTGAGTACATTTGCCACTGATGGCACATACTTGGCCAGTTCATAGCAGAATAACGCGCAGATGATCATCACGCAGAGAAAACCGGCGGCGATACCCAGCAGAATATTCTTTCCTTTTCGCCAACCATGCTGGCTGACCGCGTGAAGTGCGACGATATTATTTGGGCCCGGTGTAAAAGCTGTGACCAATGTGTATAGTAAATACGAAACAATAATTGAAAAAAGCACTTGCATTTCACCTCCCTTGCGTCTATGATACAACCAGAAGATCATTAAAACAAATTGAAATAATTGAAAATAAATTTCAATACTATTGAAATATAAGGGAGGCTTCGTTATGGACTTGAAATATCTGAACACGTTCCGTGTGATCGTAGAGGAGGGCAGTTTCTCAAAGGCTGCCGAAAGATTAAACTATACACAGTCCACAATTACCTTTCAGATCGGCCAGTTGGAGCAGGAGCTTTCAAGCAGACTTTTTGAAAAGATCGGAAGAAAGATGGTGTTGAGCAAGGCAGGAGAGCACTTGATTCCGTATGTAGACGAAGTGCTCTCCTCCGTTGAAAGGCTTCGCTGCTTTGAAGATGATCTCGCCGAGTGCCAGGGGGATCTGCGCATCGGCATTGGAGAAACGCTTTTGTGTTACCAACTGCCGGCTATTCTAAAAGAGTTCCATAAGCAAGCCCCCAAAGCCCGTCTATTTCTTCGCTCTATGAACTGTTACGACATCCGTGATGAGCTAAAGAGCGGCGCGTTGGACTTGGGCGTGTTCTACGAGGATGTGGGCGGATTCGGTTCCAGTCTCACCACTCATACGTTTGGAACCTATCCCCTTGTGTTGGTGGCATCACCGGAATTGAGAAACTGTTACCCTGATTTCATTACCTCGGATCAGCAGATACCTGTTCCCTTTATCATCAACGAACCGAACTGCGTATTCCGGCAGATATTTGAGCAGTATCTGCGGGAAAAGTCAATCATGCTTGACCACACGATAGAACTGTGGAGCATCCCAACCATTAAAAACCTTGTAAAAAATGATGTCGGGATTTCCTTTTTGCCAAGATTTGCAGTACAGGCAGAGTTGGACGAAAGAGTACTTGCTGAAATTCCAACAGGGCTGACAGACACAACAATTTCTGCGGTATGCGGCTATCACAAAAACAAGTGGATAAGCCCTCTGATGAAATTATTTATTGGCTTGTGTTCGGCAAAGGATCAACCATTCCCCATATAATGAATTTAGAATAAGATTCATTATATGGGGAAGTTTCATGAGCAAGATAGATAAGTTTGATATACAGAGAAGAGTCGTTTCACACATGGTTATGACCTTATGACAAAACGTTCCGCATGTGGCCTTAAAATATATTGTTCATCACTATAATGCTTCGTGTATAAATATAAGTATTCCTTGGCGGCTCTCAGATGGAAGCTTGAATTCACCTGTGCTTACGCGTTTATCTTGCTTAGCTTCCTTATAAAAAGTTAATTTGAAAAAAGCCGGCGAATCTTTATTTGATTAGCAGGCTTTTCTTCTGAGATAGATATTGTAACAACATACTCCCCATTTATATACATATCATAGAGCTGATCTTCACGTAATATAAAATAGTCAGTCCTGGGATCGACAGTAAATGTACGATACATTTATCCTCAATAAGATTAATATGATACCTTGACAATGTCTAAAAAATTGTTATAATATAAAAATAAAATTCAAATTCAAATTCAGAGGTTTCGTATGGCAGAGAGAGGCAGATACAGAACAAAACAGCAGGAGATCATTTTAAATTGCCTGAAAAAGCAAAGATCACGCTTCCTTACAGTGGATCAGTTTATGGACTGTCTTCAGGAGGAAGGAGTGCAGGTTGGGCAGACAACCATATACAGGGTCCTGGAGCGCCTGGCCGAAGAGGGGGGAGTTATGAAGCTCCCGACTGAAGACGGCTCCAAGATACGGTATTGTTATGCTGATAAGGAAGAACTGAACAAACCAGGGAAATTAGTATGTCTGAGGTGCGGCCGGTTCATCCCCCTTGAATGTTCCAAAATGGCTGATTTTTTGGAACATATCTATGAGGAACATGGTTTTGAGATGGATGAACAGCACACCGTCTTATATGGCTATTGTGGGTGCGGCAAAGAGAACGGCTCCAGGTCCCAGGGAGTCTGAAAATTATAAAGATACATCTTTATACCAAGGCCTGTTTATCTGCCCTGTTTCTTTAATTCACCTAAAAATACCCCTAAATAATTGATCCTTTGATGTACAAGGCGAAAATACTTTACTTCTGTTACAGATTCCGGCTCCCTGTATGGCAGGGACTTCTGATCATGCAAGCCTATCCTGTTTCCTTCAGTAGGACCAAGGCTGTCAGATAGGGAGATATGGGACAGAAGCCGGGAATCTGTCTGTGTTCCATTCCGCAATGGCTGTGGGATAAGGATAATGACGGCTTCCAAATCATAAAACAGCATATTGACAATACGAAAAAAATTGTTATAATATGAAAATGATTTTAAATTCCAAATTAGCATACCAGAAAAGGAGGAGGCGAAGTGAGCTGTTTTACGAAGAATAAACGAATCTTTGCATTTCTTACAGCATTCTTTGTGACCGCTGTACTGTTTCTCTCCGGCCTTTTTATTGTCACGCATGTGGAACATGACTGCACAGGTGAGGGCTGTTTTGTCTGTGTGGAAATTGAATCCTGTGTTTTCACCATCGGTTTATTGGCAGAAGCCGTGGGGGCAGGAGCCGTTATCGTCTTTGCATATATTGCAATTCAAAAACTCTTATCTTCTTATCCGTCCCGACTTTATTTGTGCCCGGTTTCTTTGGTCAGCTTAAAAATCCGTTTAGATAATTGAAACTTTCTCGTAACAAGACAGGATTGTATGATATATCCATGGTAGAAGTCTACCTTGTTTTTGTGCATCCATTTTCCAATCTGTCCGTAAGACAGAGGTCACACTATAGAAAAACACAACCTGGAGGATCATTTTATGAAAAAAAATATAAGTACAACATTAGGTACGCTGGCTGTGATGGCGTTTGTTTCGGTTGCTATGCTTACAGGCTGCTCCGGAACAGCAGCTGTAAAGGAAACATCTGAGACGGAAAGTACTTCCGCTTCAGGAGATATAAGTGAAAGCCCGGCTGCGGACTCCGCCAAAGGTGAAGAGTCTTCCGCCGGAACGGGAGAAAAGGGTTCAGATGGCAGGAAGCTGAAGGTGATGGCAAGTTTCTACCCCATGTATGATTTTGCGGTCAAGATAGGCGGTGACAAAGTTGAAGTGATTGATATGGTTCCGCCCGGCACAGAGCCTCATGACTGGGAACCGGCAGCCACTGACATCAAAAATATGGAAGAAGCTGACCTGTTTGTTTACAGCGGCGCGGGAATGGAGCATTGGGTCGAAGATGTGCTTGCCAGTCTTGAAAATAAAAAACTGATATCTGTTGAGGCATCCCAGGGAGTCACCCTTCGGGAAGGCCATGAGGATGAGGAGCAAGAAGAGGAAGAAGAGGATGACCACGGTCAGTATGCCCCCCATGTGTGGCTCAGCCCTGTAAACGCAAAGAAGGAAATGGAAAATATCAAGAATGCTTTCATAAAGGCGGACCCTGACAATCAGGATTACTATGAATCCAACTATGAAACATATGTGGCCAGGTTTGATGAACTGGACCAGGAATATAAGGATACTTTATCCGCTCTGCCAAATAAGGATATTGTAGTATCTCATGAGGCTTTCGGCTATCTTTGTGACGCTTACAGCTTAAATCAGATAGGAATCGAAGGGCTGTCTCCGGATTCTGAGCCGGACCCGGCAAGAATGGCGGAAGTCATTGATTTTGTGAAGGATAACAATGTAAAGGTCATCTTTTTTGAGGAGCTGGTAAGCCCGAAAGTTGCTGAAACCATAGCAAAGGAAACGGGAGCGGCTACCCAGGTTTTAAATCCCCTGGAAGGCTTAAGCGATGATCAAATGAAAGACGGTGCTGATTACTTCTCCGTGATGAGAGATAACTTAAAACAGCTGGAAGCAGCACTGAAATAAGACAGACAGGAGTATTGATAATGGATGCCATTGCAGTTAAGGAACTGGACTTCTCCTATGGAAGCACTCAGGTACTGAATCATATTAATTTTACCGTTGCCGCAGGTAAGTTTGCCGTCCTGCTGGGACAAAACGGAGCTGGGAAAAGCACGCTGCTAAAGCTCATGCTGGGAGAACTTACTCTTAACGGGACAGACGGTAGTATACAGCTGTTGGGGCGTGATATCCGGCAGTTCAAAAACTGGCAGGAGATCAGCTATGTTCCTCAGAGCGGCATGGCATCCTTTCAAAACTTTCCGGCCTCTGTGGAGGAGATTGTCCAGGCAAATTTATACGCCCGGATCGGGCGGTTCCGGTTTGCCGGAAAAAAAGAAAAGGAGCTGGTCAGACAGGCGCTGATCCAGGTTGGAATGGAAAATTTTTCAAAGCGGCTGATCAGCCGGCTGTCAGGCGGGCAGCAGCAGAGAATCCTCCTAGCAAGAGCCCTGGTAAACCAACCGCAGCTTTTGCTTATGGATGAACCAACCTCTGGTATGGATGAGAAAAGTACGGAAGATTTTTACCGGCTCCTAAGAGATATCAACCGCGAACAGGGCGTAACGGTGCTGATGGTCACTCATGACCGGAAACGTCTGGAACCATTCGCTGACGATATCTGGATTTTGGAGGACGGAACCATGAAACTGATTAAAACAGGTCAGGAGGAGAATGGCAATGGAGATATTTAATTATGCATTTATGCAGCGGGCCTTTATTGTCGGGATCCTGCTGGCAGCGGTCATTCCCTGTATCGGCATTGTGATTGTATTCAAGCGTATGTCCATGATTGGAGATGCGTTATCCCATACTTCCCTTGCCGGAGTGGCTGCCGGACTGATCTTTGGAATGAATCCGATAGTGGCCGCAGCGGCCGCCTGTGTGATCGCTTCTCTTGGGATTGAGTGGATCCGCAGGAAGCTGCCCAGATTTTCAGAGATGTCGATTGCCATCATGATGTCCGCGGGAATCGGCCTGGCAGGCGTTTTGTCAGGATTTGTGAAGAGTGCAGCCAACTTCAACAGCTTTTTATTCGGCAGTATCGTGGCAATCAGTGATACGGAACTGTATCTTGTGGTGGCGGTCAGCGTTGTGGTGCTGCTGCTGTTCCTGCTGATGTATAAGGAATTATTTTACGTATCCCTGGATGAACAGAGTGCCAGGCTGGCAGGGGTGCCGGTCCGGACTGTGAACTTTATATTTACAATTTTAATTGCAGTGACGGTTTCCGTTGCCGCCCGAACGGTGGGAGCGTTGATCGTATCCTCCATGATGGTGGTGCCCGTGGCCTGTGCCATGCAGTTCGGGAAGAGTTACCGCCAGACACTTTTCTATGCGGTGGCTTTGAATGTCATATTTATGATAATCGGATTGTTTGCGGCTTATTACCTGGGATTAAAGCCGGGTGGCACCATTGTGCTGGTAGGAGTGATTTTTTTAATACTGATGATTATAGGAAAAAGGCTTTTTAAGAAGACGATCCGGCGCGGACTGACCGGGAAAGTACAGAAACTGGCAAACCATAACCATCGCAGATGAGGATTATTATGCCCGGAAAGGAATGATTATGAGAGTAAAAGTTACATTGGAGTGTACGGAGTGCCATGACAGGAATTATACGATCACCAAAAACAAACAAAAGCACCCGGAGCGAATGGAGATTATGAAATATTGCCCAAGGCTTAAAAAATATACGCTTCATAAAGAAACAAAATAGGAAGAGGAGAAAAAATGAAAAAAATACCGGTTACTTTATTGGCCGGATATCTGGGAGCAGGGAAAACGACCCTGCTGAATCATATCCTAAATGATCCCATGGGATTTAAGATCGCCCTGGTTGTCAATGATTTAGGCGCCGTAAATGTGGATGCCAGGCTGCTTAAGAACAATGGAATCCGGTATAAAAAGGACCAGTTGCTGGAACTGACCAATGGCTGTATCTGCTGCAGCCTCCGGGAAGATTTTATTCATGGAATTGAGAGCCTGGCACTGGACGGCAGATTTGATTATATACTGGTGGAAGCTTCAGGGGTCAGCAGTCCGGCTAATATAGCAGATGCTTTTGAAGAGGAAGGCAGTGAGTTTCCGGCCAGGCTGGATTCGATTGTCACCGTGGCTGACACAAACCGTATTTACACGGAATTCATGGATGAGTTTAAGGGGTGCGCAGCACCGGATCATGACAACGGCCAGGAAGAAGAACAGGACATCATTAATCTTGTGATGGAGCAGATTGAATACAGCAACATCATTATCCTTAATAAATGCGATATACTGACAGAAACGCAGGTGGAGAAGGTTGCAGAGCTGATTCACAGCCTGGCACCGGAAACCGAGATTATAAAAACATCTAACGGCTGTGTGGATTCCGGCATCATATTCAACCGGGAGCTGTATGACTATGAGAAAATGAATCAGGCGTCTGTTCTCTCAAAGGCATGGTCAATGGGGGAAAACAGTGAATATGAACCGGATTACGGAATAAAAGCTTTCTGCTATAAGCGGAGGAAACCATTTGATGAGCAGAAATTCGATGCATGGATAAAGAATCATTACCCAAAAGAAATCATTCGCGCCAAGGGATATCTGTGGTTTGCAGGAGATGAAGACCATGGGGTTTTATTTGAACAGGCGGGAAACAGCATTGCCATCACTCCGGGAGCCAGGTGGATTGTGTCTTATCCGGAAAACGAGAGAGAGGAACTGTTGGCGGAATACCCGGAGCTGCTGGAAGGCTGGGATGAGAAGGACGGTGACAGGGAAAATCAGATTGTTTTTATTGGAAGAAATATAGACATAGAGACTCTGAACCGGGAACTGGATTCTTTCTTAAAGCTGAAATTATGATATACCGAATTGATGGTTTTTATTTCGATTGAACGGAGAAGCGGATGCGGGATGGCGTCCACTTCTTTTTTTAAATTCCCCTGCCTATTCGTCGTAATGAAGCTGGCAGCATTTTTGCGGTAAGTGAGATGGTGCAGGAGTTGGTACAATTCATTTTCGTCAAAGTTTGGGATATGTATATTGACACTAAGGCAAAAATAGAATACAATCAATCCAATTATGAATCTAATTCGTATATATAAACTTTCGGAGGTATGAAATGAATCGAACCGTAGAACGTACATTTATGATATTGCAGTTGATCGCTGACAGGAAAAGGGGGATAACCTTACAGGAGATTACCAATGAGATGGGGATGGCTAAGAGTAGTGTTTTTGTCATCGTACAGTCATTATTGGAGCTGAACTATATTACAACACTCCGTGATAATGATAAGAAATACTGTTTAGGGATAGAGACTTTTTCCTTAGGTATGAAATATGTAGATGATATGAGCCTGATAAAAGAATGTACCGTAAATCTGCAGCCCATAGCTGAAAAGTATAACAAAACAGCTTTTGTTGCAGTATTAAATGGAACCAAGATCGTATATGTGCATAAATATGTGGCTCAGAATGCAAGATTAGCTTCATGCGCCATTGGAACCAGAAAGGATGCCTATGCAACTTCTCTGGGAAAGGCAATTCTTGCATTTTTACCGAAAGAGGAACAGAGTGCAATTTTGGATAAGATAGATTTTAAGCCATTAACAGACTATACCATTACTTCCAAAGAACAGCTGCTGGAAGAACTAAGAAAAACAAAGGAACGGGGGTATTCTTTGGATCAAAGGGAATTAGAGGACATAACCAGCTGCTGCGGAGCACCTGTTTTTGACTATACGGGAAGAGTGGTAGCCGCTGTTTCTTTGTCGGATATCTATGATGAAACCCTTGATGATGAGCAGGTTGCTAAAGAACTTAGAGAAGCAGCACTTCATATATCAAAAAATTTAGGATATCATCCCAATCCCTGATGACTTAATCTTATTATTGATGATTAAATATTATGCGAGAAACAACCCCTTTGTTTCCGATGATGTAATACGGCAAAGAGGGCATTCTCGCATTTTTTATTGTATGATTTTTAAAAACTATATTTATGATAATCAAATCAAAAATATAAAGTGCACATTTATGTTGACAAGAATTAAAATGAAATGTATAATATGCTCATATTGAAAACTTGGTTCTTATATATGAACTTTTGTGATTAAAGATCTCTATGAAAGAGATCTTATTTAATAAAAAATATCGTGAACGAGGTTCTTAATTATGAACAGGACGAAAAAGATTTTTTTGTTTCCATATTTGGATTTGTTATTTTTCTCCATACTTGCCGTTGTTTCAGAAATTATGAGTTATAAGATGCTGGAATTTTGGAACAGCAGCTTCTATTTCAGCTTTTCCGTGGTTCTCTGCCTCATATCCATGATCCGCTGGGGAGCAGCCGGAGCTGCAGTGGCCATGATCGGAGGAATTCCCAGTATTCTGTTTTCCCCAATGCCCTTTTGGTCCGGAATTCTATTTTATGGCCTGTCAAATGCATTTATTGGGATTCCTATGATGGTTTACGGAAGCAGGAACAGAGACACCATTGCTGACGGACATGTTTTTCTGCTCCTTTATATTTTTCTTTCCCATTGCAGTCTGTCGGCGGGAAAGGGAATTGCCATATTTTTATTAACCGGAGAAACAACAGGAGCTAAGGATTATTTTGGGGCAACATTTTTCACCTTGATGATCAATATCATTGTGTGCAGTGTGCTGCAAACGCGGAAAGGGCTGATTTGTGATATGAGATATTATTTTACTGACATGGAAGGAGAAGGGTATGGAAACGGAAGAGATTAAAATGCGTGAGCCCCAGACAAAAAAGATATGGAAAGCTGTGAGGAAGGACTGGCGTTTATATGTACTCCTGCTTCCCCTGGTGATCTGGTTTGCGATGTGGGCTTATAAGCCAATGGGAGGGCTTCTCATTGCGTTTAAACGGTTTGATCCTCAATTTGGGGTCTGGGGAAGTGAATTTAAAGGAATTGACAATTTTATCAACCTTGTTTCCGGAGTCAATAAGGTTGAGTTTTGGCAGGCATTCAGAAATACTTTTATTATCAGTGCTTACAGCCTGATATTTGGATTCCCTGTACCGATTATACTGGCCTTATTATTTGCTGAAATAGGAAATGATACGGTGAGGAAGCTTACGCAGACCGCAACCTATCTGCCTCATTTCCTTTCAGAGGTTACTATTACGGGAATTGCCCTCATGCTGGTATACAGCGGTGTCCGCTCAACCGGAATTATCGCCTCTCTGCTCCAGCAGATAGGATTGATTGATCCGGGTGTGTCGTTCATGCAGAAATCCAATTATTTCAGGCCTCTCTATATTATGGTAGGGATCTGGAAAGAAAGCGGATATAATTCCATTGTTTATTTTGCAGCTATTATGGGGATATCCCCTACACTGTATGAGGCTTTAAAGGTGGATGGGGGCAATAAATTTCAGGAAATCCGCTTTATCACGTTTCCGGGCATGGCTCCTACTCTGATCATCATGATCATTATGAGGATCGGAAGTATGCTGACCATTGGATACGAAAGAGTTTTGCTTTTATACAATGCCAATATTTATGTGACAGCAGATGTGCTCTCCACCTTTGAACAAAGAATTGGTATTCTGTCAGGCAACTATGGAATCGGAGCTGCGGTCAGCCTGTTCAATTCCTTAATTGCGTTTGCACTGGTGATCGGTGCCAATACAATCAGCAGAAATATATCAGAAACATCCCTGTGGTAGATTAGAAAGGCGGAAACGATGGAGCGCTTAAACAGAAGTGAAAAGATATTTAAGGTGTTTTCCTATACGATGATTATCATCTTTGCATTGCTTGCCCTGTATCCGGTTTTGTACGCATTCAGCGTTTCAATCAGCGGAAAGGTAGCATATGAAAGCGGCCAGATTGTACTCCTGCCAAAGGAAGTGACATTTCAGGCCTATGATATGGTGCTGCACAACAAAGGCTTTTGGATTGCGTATACCAATACCCTGTTCTATACCGTGCTTGGTACTGCCTGGAGTATGGCAATTTCCATTACAGGTGCTTATGCATTGCAGAAAACAAAGCTGATGTTCAGACGGCAATGGAACTTTCTGCTGGTATTTACCATGTGGTTCAGTGCCGGAATGATTCCTTTGTACCTGAATTATAAGACCATGCATGTGGATAACCGATGGGGAATGATTATAGCCTTCGGTGTCCAGGCATATAACATTATTCTCCTCAGAAACTATTTCAGCAGCATACCAAAAGAAATAGAAGAAGCTGCAATCATGGATGGGGCCAATGAGTTCCAGATGCTTGGAAAAGTTTACATACCAATGTCCACTGCCAGCATTGCAACAGTAACCTTATTCTATGCCATTTCAAGGTGGAATGGTTATTACTGGTCAAGGATGCTGCTGGCAAACCCCTATGAGCAGCCGCTGCAGGTATATTTAAGGCAGTTGATTGAAAATTATCAGAAACTATATGATGAGTCTCCGGTTAATCTTGCATATTCCGCAGACAGCCTGGCTTATGCCATTATTATATGTTCGATCATCCCGGTGTTAGTTATTTACCCGTATATTCAGAAGTACTTTGCAAAAGGTGTGAATATGGGGGGAGTTAAAGGATAAATGTTTTATTCGCCATAAAGGCAGAAGGAGGATTTTATGAGGAACAAAGTAGCAGGGGGTATCCTGTGTGCCGCGATACTTGCATCGGCATTGACCGGATGCGGTACTTCCGTTGTGGATCAGGCATCAACCAGGGCAGCAGAAGAAACGCAGCAGGAAACCAGTGAGGCAGCAGGTGATAAAACCGATTTAACAGAGACGGTAGAGCTAAAGTTTAATATTGCCAATGGAAATAAGTCAAGAACCATGACTTATAATCAGGAGTCTCCATTGACCCTGCCGGATGGTACTGTTGTAACAGCCGGTATGCTAAAACCAATGTGGTCTTATATGGAAAAGGAATTAAACAGCAAGTTTTCCGATGTGACGGTACAGGATGTGAAGTCCAGCGATATGATTCAGATAGAATCTACATCAAACTTTTCCGGAGCCAATATTTTTGGAGGCGAATCAATTGCAGAACGGCTTATGTTTTATGGGACGGAAGGAAAATTTGTGAATCTGACCGAAATGATGAAAACCGGCTATATGCCTAATTTCAAGGAATATTTATCAAAGAATCCTGACGTTAAGACTGCGATTACCGCTTATGACGGAAATATTTATCATGTGCCTTATATTGCGGAACTGAATCAGATCGCAAGGACCTTTGTTATCCGGGAATCCTGGGTCACCGGGCTGTTAGATGCAGAAGGCGCAGCCTATGATAAAAATCCCTTTGATGTGCATTATAAAGGATTTTATGTGGAAAATAACCGCAGAACAGGGGAAAACGGGGGCACGGTTACTCCCAAAGAAGGAATAGATATTGTGAAGAAAACCGACCAGGATATTATTGAAATTCAGAATGCACTGGAAGTTAAAAATGGTGAAACCTTAACCAGGGCGTTGATTCAGTATATTAAAGACAACTACGGTTACAGCAGTCCATCGGAATTATTCCTTGGGGAAAAGGCAGCCTATGACATTGATGAAATGATTGCGCTGATGCGCTGCATTAAAGCCAATCCGGCCCTGCTGACCAAGGGGAAAGCTGATGTTGTATGGCCTCTCTTTGTGAGACAGTCCAACTACCGCGAGGATTTGCTTCGGTTATCTACATATTTTGACGGCGTGAAGGTCCATGGAGCAGACTCCTATACCTCAAGGTGGTATATTGATGAGAACGGGCATATCCAGTATTCCTATTCAGAAGAAGGAGTGTACAATGTCTTACAGTATTTATCCATGATGGAAGCGGAAGGACTGATCTATTCCGATGCTTATGATCTGACTGAAAAAACCAATTACCGCTCCACCTTATGGGGAACTGATGACGGAGAAGCCCCTTCCTTTGGCTTTATGACTTACGATTGGATTGCTTCATCTACTTCTGACTCCTTAAATCCTGATACGGTTGTGATCCTGCCTCCGGTTGCCAAGGTGAATGGTGCATGGCAGTATTATCTGGATAACGGAAGAGCCATTAAGCCGGATGGCTGGGCTGTTTCTGTAGCAGGTTCTACGGATGATCAGATCCACAGAGCATGTGCAGTTATGGATTACCTTTTTACAGAGGAAGGAAGCAGATTGCAGAATTATGGCTTACCTATGAATCTGGAGGAAGGAAAAGATTATGCAGGACCGGATGGTTTAAAATACCCCTTATTCACCAGCTGGGTATATGAAACCTCAGGCAAAGTGGCAAAAGGAGATTTATCTACGTTCTTAAGAGACTGGCTGGGCTGTCTGATCCCCATTGGATATCAGAAAGAAATCGGTTTTGAGTATCAGTATACTTCTGAACGGGGATTTGAAGGCTGGGCGCTGCTGCAAAACTCCACAACCAACTTTGCAACTTATGCGGGAAAAGGAGTAAGCGGGGATAATCCAAATTATTATAAAATGGTTCCGCCGGTCTTTTCCCTGACTTCCAGGCAGAAAGAAACGATTTCAGATACCACATCCCTTGATACAGAAGATATTGTAGAATTCATGTTTAATATCATCCGCTATCAGGCAAAAGGCAATGCGCCTCAGGGAGCGGTAGTAGCAAAAAGCTATGAAGAGTATACGGAAGAATTTAAGAAGCGGGGACTTGATATTTATGAAGAAACTTATCAAGCCGCCTATGATGTTATGAAATTGGATAAACAGTAGTTAAACCGGGGGAGGAGGTTTTCTCCTCCCTTATAAAAAGGTGGGAGCTGATGATGCAGAAGTATTTTAAAACTCAAAAATTAGCAGCAGGAATATATACCGGGACCGTTATCATTGTATTCATCTATACTCTTTGCTTCATGACGGAGTATAAAGATTTGTTCGGGTTGAAATTAACACAGAATGATCAGATTTCTTTTTTCCATGATTACATCCTGCAGATATTTAATAAACAGATTTTTGCCTTTGCAGTATTTGGAGTTCTGGTGATTTTACTTTCCTTTCTGCTGGAGATCTTCGGTAAGATACCGGATAAATTTGCTTTAATCATAATGGAGCTGTCACTTCTTCTTTGCTGCGCATGTTCCGCCTATGCCTTGTTTAATCTTCAGGCCATAGAAAGCTATTATGCCGGCCTGGATTTCCAGTATTTGCGGTTAGAAAGTGCAGGTGATTATAAGCCTCATTTTGCCACGTTCCGAATTGGATTGGGAATCTACATTTCCTATATTCTCTGCTGTGCTTTTTATATCATTGCCATTGGCAGAAGCCATTTTAAATTCCAGAAGAATCAGAAAAAGAGGAGCACAAGGAATGGATAATCGGTTGCTTGAACAAGAAAAAAAGGCATACGTGTCATTATATAAAAAGGATGTGCTGCCATATACACTGATACTATGTGCCATATTGGCTGAACTCATCTATGATATCATGGTTTTGGATGTGATACCTGTAAGTTACCTGATGGGAGTTACGGTAATGATTAACATTGTGATATTGTTTGTACTTTTTACCTGTGCCGTAAAGGTCAATATCTATCATAAAATTTGGGCGGTCATTGCTGTTTTTCTTGGTATTTACATGCTGGTAAGAATGTCTGTGCTGGTTCCCCTTGTGTTGAAGCCCTATGCCAGGCACACGGAGATCATGGCTGCAAATCTTTTGGGAGGACTCATGCTTCTTATAGCCGGCTTCATCAGTTTGAAGCATTCCAACAGAAGACAAAGGCTTCAGGAACAGTTAAAGCAGACAGATGCCAGCTAGGATGAGGTGAAAAATATGGGAAAACTCCTGTTTAAAAATATAAGTAAAGCATATGCAAATGGATTTTGTGCGGTCAATAACTTCAATTTAGAGATTCAGGATGGAGAATTTATTGTTCTTGTGGGACCGTCAGGCTGTGGAAAGTCAACCATCCTGCGCATGATTGCCGGGCTGGAAAAGATATCTGACGGAGATCTGATTCTGGATGATAAGGTAATCAATAAATGTCCGCCGGTAGAACGGGATATTGCTGTGGTGTTCCAGGATTATGCGCTGTATGGCAATATGACGGTTTATGACAACGTTGGGATGAGCATGCGTGTCAGACATGAAAAAGACACGGTTATTTATGATAAGGTGAAGGAAGCTTCCGGTATTTTAGGAATCGGAAGCCTGTTAAAACGTTTGCCGGGACAATTATCCGGAGGACAGAAACAGAGAGTGGCTCTGGCCAGATCCGTAGTAAGAAAGCCAAAGGTATTTCTTATGGATGAGCCGTTGTCAAACCTGGATGCAAAGCTGAGAACCAGTACAAGGGCTGAAATTGTAAAGCTTCAGAGGGAATTAAGGGTTACGACGGTTTATGTTACTCATGATCAGACAGAGGCCATGACAATGGCGGACCGTATGGTGGTATTAAAGGACGGAATAATCCAGCAGGCAGGAACCCCAAATGAAATTTATTATGAACCCTGCAATTTATTTGTAGCAGGTTTTATTGGAGCGCCTCAGATGAATTTTATTGAAGGAAGGGTGGTGGGCAGCCGGTTTGTGTTTGGCTCCCATGCACTTTTCCTGCCGCAGAAAATCGCGGATCCCTTAAAACAATATTCTGACAGGGAACTCATACTGGGGATCAGGCCGGAGCAGTTTTCCATTTCCAATGGGGAAGATATCAATGTGATTGCAGGAGAACTGGAAAACAAAGAGTTTTTAGGTAATTGCTATATCTTATATGTAAGAATCGGAGAATCGGTCCTGACATGCCAGGTCGAAAGCATGGAGGACAGCTTTGACGGGCAGGTCAATATCCACTTTGGTATGGAACATATCTATTTTTTTGATAAGGAGACAACAGAATTGCTGATGCATGCAAAGGCGGGGGAGAATGATGAGTAAACAGTTAACCGGTATAGCGAAAGCAATGATTATAATTTCTTCTGTGGCGCATCTGATTTTTACCAATATTCATGTAAAGGCTCTTCTGCTCCTGGAACATGAGATGTGCGGTTTTATAATGTTCCTGTTTGTTCTGATGGGACTGGTGGCATTATTTGAAACGACCCGCATAAAGAAAAAAGAAGCAGCAGAACGGATTTTTACCGCATTGATTTGTTTTGTAACAGCAGGATTAGGATTATATCTGGTCATGATTTACCGGGATGCGATTTCAGTGCAGCGCTCTCTTGATGTGGGTGTGGTATATCGTGCGGTAGTTTTCAGTATGGCAATCATTTTGGCTTATGTTATTTCCGGCCTTCTGCTGATTGCTGATTTAATTAAGAACAGGTGATGGGATCATGACAGGCAGAGAAAGAAAGTATGGAAAAAAGAAGATTTCAGACAAAGTGAAAGCAGGAGTTTTCAGGTGGTGGATCGCAGGTATGTGCTACTTTTTTATTGGATTTGGCACCCAGTCCGGAATTTTTGCCGATCCCCTGGATATGATTTTTTTCCTTGGGCTGGGGTTGGGGCTTGCAACACTGTTTCTTTATAATCCGGTTGCTTACCGGATGTTTGATATAGTAAGAAAAGGGAAAATTTACAATCAAAACTATTTTGAACGGAGCGGTTGGCAAAATGCAGTTTTAAAGCTGGCTGAAATCCTAAAAAATATGGTTCTTGTGTTTTTGGTTTATATGACTTACCAAAGCGTAAATCTGCTGCTGGAGAGACTGCTTCACCTTCCGGAAAGAACGGTCACCATTCCGGGAGAACCCATTGGCTTTGCTGTGATTTATACCATCTATTATTACTTGCTGACCGGATTGATGGATACAGTGGCCGAAATGAGGAAGAAGGAGGAGAAGTAGAGGCATGAGCAATCTTGTATTTATTGGTGATATAGGGCCTTACAAAGAACAGATCAGAGGCGTGAGAAAAAAGCAGTATCAAAGACTGCTTCAGCAGGCCGACCGGTATGAGGCGTATCAATTGCCTGCACACCATCCAAAAGAGAGCACCACATATATGGGGGTCGCAATTATGAATCTTGCTCTTGCCTATTGTTTGAGCGGGGAGGATAAGTATCTTTCCCAGGCAAAGCGGTTCATTGGGGCGGTTTTGTCCTATGAGCAATGGGGGAATGCCCATTTGGTGAATGTGGATTTATCGGCTTCGTGGATCTTATTTGGGTTATCCCTGGGATACGACTGGCTGAAGCCATTTTTAGGGGAAGAAGAAAAAGAGAAAATTTTGGCTAAGATCAGACATCACGCAGATATTATGTACCAGTATAAATTGGACACATACGGCCATGGCTGGTCAACCAGCTATTATCAGAACCACAACTGGATCAATATGACAGGTCTGGCAGCTGCAGGATATGTGCTTTCAGAGACTTATGACAAGGCCGGCCAATATACAGATGAAGCAAAAAAGAATTTTGGCAGAGTGTTTTCTCTCCTTGCAGATGACGGTTCAAATTATGAAGGTGTTCCCTACTGGAGATACGGAGGAATGTGGCTGTTTGTATATGCCCATCTGCTTAAAATACAGGAAGGTATGGATTATTTTCAGAGAAGCAATTATCTGAAGAATACTTTTTATTACCGCTTATATCAATCCTGCGGCGATTTTGAGCAGCAGTTGAATTTTGGTGACAGTCATGACCGCCACAGCGGACATGCCCCCTGTGTCTATTATAAGGTAGCTGCCGAGTATGGGGATAGTTTTGCTCAGACTTTTGCCAATCTTGTTCTTGATGAATTCCTCATGGCGGAAGCAGAAAAGAGTAAAATCAAACCGGGCATCTTACCGGAAGCCGTATTTGAATTTCTATGGTATGATCCGCAGGTGTCAGAGAAGCCCCTTTCTCTTCTTCCAAAAGCCAGGTACTTTGAAGATTTGGGTTTGCTGTCAGTGAGAGAAGACTGGAGCAGAAGAAGCAAGGTTCTGACAATAAAATGCGGCTGTCCCGGGGGCAGAAAGCAGTGGATGAATGGCTGGGACTTATACCGCAGGGAAGGTTTGGATTGTCTTTCCCTTTCCCACCATCATTCAGATAATCTTTCTTATATTTTTGCAAGGGGAAGTGAATATCTGACCTGCGAAGACGGATATAACCGGAACCTTATGCCGGATAACCACAATGTAATTCTGGTAGACAATCAATACTCGGATGCGGAAAATGTAAATGATATTTATATGAGCAGTGCCGGGAAAAGGCTGGAAAAAGATACCCTTTATCCCATTGAAGAAAGATACCGGGGAGATGTGGTTTACTTAGAGCTTGATGATTCCATGGTGATTTACAAAGGCGAAACCTCCGGCATATATCCGGAAGCCCTTGGCATGAAAGAAGTAAGCCGGCTGTTATTTACCGATCAGTTATTCTTTTTCCTGTTCGTTGACGTGTGTGTGTCTGACAGGGATCATATTTACCGTATTATTTCAAATACGGATATGCCGGCACAAAAGCAGAACGATCATACCTACTATTATCCAATGGAGACCGGAGGTATTACATATACTGTTTTTTCAGATCAGGAAATCTGTGCGGATCAGTACACCCAGGAAATTGTCAGTGTGATGACATCCCAGGAGCCGGATAAGCTTTGCAGATCTTTTATCAATACGTTGTCATTTCAAACAGCAGCTCCCACAAAAAGACAAACGTTGATCGAATGCTTTACCTTAGACGGAATGAATACGGAGATTACCTTTAAAGGTGATACCCTTCATGTCAGACACGGAGACAAAGACTATCAGTTGATTTTTGGAGATGAAATGACTGTAAATATCATAGAGGTCTGCAGCAACAGTGGAGAAAGAAAAAGTTACCGGGTTCCGTAAAACAGGGAAAAGTGAGGTATGGGAATGAAGTATGTTAATGACAGATTTTATGAACGGATGAATGGAGAGGACAGGAACCGGGAGCTGATACAGGAAATGAAAAGAGAGGTAGATGAGTTTCTTCCTTATTTTTCTGACTCTCCTGACCGGTTAAGCCGTTGGGGGCACTACTATTTTTGTGACGATGACGGAGGACGGCTGATTTTTGATATAAACTCCCCTGACCGGCATCGGTGTGAAGTGTGCAAAAAAGTGTATGAAAGTGAGATTTTAGATGGCGTTTGGGTTTATTTTTACCGCAATAAAGCGGTGATCATGGCGCTGGTATCTGCGTTTGTTTATAAAGCCACAAAGGAAAAGAAGTATTTTGATTATTCTGTGTCAGTAATGGAATATTACGCCCGTCATTATAAGGAGTTTCTGCTGCATAACAAAGAAAATCTGACCGCAGATTCCTATGATGCAATGCCCTGGGGATGCGGAAGAATGATGCCTCAGGGGCTGAATGAATCCATTGTTGCCATACGTTTTGTCCAGACCATCGAGATATTAAGAGATGAATTAAGTCCGGAATTTCTTGATCTGGTGTATCACAATATGTTCCGGGAAATGTATTATCTGCTGGCACCTCAGGCCACCAGGATTCATAATATCAGCTGTTGGAATCTGTCCGCTATCGGTGTTATGGGGCTGGCATTCCGGGATCAGGAAATGATTGATTTTGCGTTCAACAGTGAGTTCAATGTAAGAAAGCAGCTTGAAACAGGAGTAACGAAAGACTTTTTCTGGTATGAAGGATCCATTCATTATAATTTCTTTTTGCTGGAAGGCATCACGTATCTGTTTTTGTTCAGTAAGGATTACGGTTATGCGTTTGGGAAAACGGGGACTGAAATTTTGCAGAATATGTTTGTACAGGCATACAATTATGCATTTGACAATCAATTTCTGCCCAATCCCAACGATGGCTGGCCCAATCTGAATTTGCGCACCTTCAGTTATATCTACCATACGGCTGCCAGGGCTATGGGAGAGGACAGCCCCATCGGCAATCTTGTGAAGAACATTGAAGCATCCGATTCCGTTCGTACTCCTCTGCCTTTGTCAGAGCCGTATTATTGCAAAAACAGCGTTTGTCTGGAACAACTGCTGTTTAATATTGACTTTGATTATGAGAAATTCACCCCGGTTAAGCAGCAGTCAAACAACTTTCCTGAATCCAATTATGCGATTTTGAGAAATGCCAAATGGAATGGGTTTATGAAATATGGATTAAATGGAAAATCACACGCCCATCCGGACATCATGAATGTGGAACTGATGTATGGGAATCACAGAATATCCAGAGACTTGTCAAATGCAGGGTACCGGTCCCGTCTGTGCAATGAATGGCACCGGAAAACCCTGTCTCACAATACTGTCTGCTGGAATGGAATGGACATTACCTCAGTAAGTCCGGGAGAATGCCTGCATTATGATAAAAATAAGGTGACTGCAGCTGCAAGAGATGTCTACGAAGGTGTTAACTATACCAGGACGATACAGATCTCAGAGAATACCTTTACTGATGATTTTTGGGTGAAAAGCGGAATAAATGGAATCTTTGATTATGTGTTCCATTTGGAATCCGCTCTCAGCCTGGAATATGATCTGGATCTGGAAGATGGGAACCTGGGATTTGAAAAAAATGGCTATCAGCATATCCTTGAAACCAAACGTGTAAAAACAAAAGAAAACCATGTAGTGCTGCGAGCCGGGGCAGAAGATGTAAAGTGGAGTATATGGATCGATTTGGCTGAGGGTCACCAGTTATACCTCTTAAAAACCTTGGACAATCCGGTGAATCAAAGGAGAAATACAATTTTACTTAGGAATACAGGAACATCTCCCCATTATCATTTAAAAATAATGGCGGAGGAAAAACAATAAAGAAAGCTGAGAAAAGGAGATCAAAAATGAGAGCAGTAATCACAGGAGGAACAAGTGGAATTGGCTTAAGTGCTGC